>NZ_JAUSOO010000089.1 GCF_030656115.1 Hydrogenophaga sp. | reverse complement strand
TGGCTGGGGGCGTGGTGCGTCTGCAAAGGCTGCGCAGGCAGCATGAGGGGGGCAAAAGTGGGTAAATGCGTCCAAATAAGGCTCTTGATCGAGCCATAGACGCTCGCCACGTACATCGGCGATGCCATTCGTGCGCATGTCGGCGCGCTTGGCGTGATACGCAACGGGCATGATCGGCGCTGTGAGCGTCGAAAAACTCTCAGCCTCTGAGAGGCCAGTTCGACGGATGGCAGACCACATCCCGTCAGGTAGGGGTTTACGATAGGTTTGACGGCTTTGTCTTGTTCAGACTAGTGGTCCGTCCTTGCTGGAACAGCGGGTCTCCGAGGGAATGGGCACAGTGGCGGCTCTTCCACCCAACCTTCAAGGAGACGCTCATGACGACAAACCCCGAGTTCTGGCGCGACATTCCCGCGATTGCCGATGTATTCAAACCGGATGCCAAGCCGGAGGTGTACACGGCCAACGCTGCCACGGACGACATGCGCTACTACGTGCCGCTGAGCGAGACGGTTTTCACGCGCCCGTTGTGGATTTCCCCCAGTGCGAACAAGTGGGCTGACGTGCTCCGTGCCGACAAGCCTGGCCTGGTGAACCGCCACTACCACCCCCACGAGGTGTTCGCCTACACCATCTCCGGCAAGTGGGGTTACCTGGAGCACGACTGGATCGCGACGGCGGGTGACTTTGTCTACGAAACGCCTGGTGAGGGGCACACCCTGGTGTCCTACGAGCACCCGGAACCGATGCGCGCCTTCTTCATCGTCACCGGCCCGCTGATCTGGCTGGATGAGCAGGGTGGGGCGGCCGGCTATTTCGATGTGCACGATTACATCAAACTCTGCCGCGACCACTACGAAAAGGTCGGCATTGGCGCCGGTTACGTCGACACGCTGTTCCGCTGAGCACCATGAGGGCACTGCGTTGGCACGGACCGAAGGATCTTCGGTTGGTGGATCTGGTGGAAGGCGTGTTGCAGCCCGGCGAGGTTCGCATCCGCGTCGCGCACTGCGGCATCTGCGGGAGCGACCTGCATGAGTACGTCGATGGCCCGCACGCCATTCCGGTCAAATGTCCCCATCCGATTTCCGGTCGCACGGCGCCACTGACCCTGGGCCATGAGTTCTCGGGCACGGTGGTCGAGTCGGCCGACCCCGGCGTGCGCGTTGGGGCACGGGTCACGGTCGAGCCCGAGTACCGGTGTGGCCAGTGTCTGCATTGCCGCCAAGGCCACTACAACCGCTGCCTGTCGATGGGCTTTGTCGGCCTGATGGGTGATGGCGCCATGGCCGAGAGCGTGGCCGTTCCTTCTTACATGGTGCATGCACTGCCCGACGAGGTTCGCCTCGATCAGGCCGCCGCGCTGGAGCCGGCCGCCGTGGCCTTGCACTCGGTGCGCATGAGCGGGCTGCGGGCGGGTGATGCGTGCGTGGTGTTCGGCATGGGGCCGGTCGGACTGCTCACGGTCGCCATGCTGCGGCAATGTGGTGCCGGCGAGATCGTTGCGGTGGACGTGAATGCCAGCCGCCTGGCCATCGCTGGTGAGCTGGGCGTGACCCGATTGGTTGACGCCTCCCAGGAGGACAGCGCCAGCGCCGTCTTCGCATCGACCGGCGGGCGCGGGGCCGACATCGCCTTCGAGGTGGCAGGCACCCAGAGAACGCTGGACGCATCGCTGGCAAGTCTTCGAAAAGGCGGCGAGGCGGTGCTCGTGGGACTCATGGGCAAGGCACAGATTGATGTGTTCGACATCGTCAATCGCGAGATTCGAATCACCTCCAGCGTGGGATACCGGGACGTGTACCCGACGCTCATTGGGTGGACCGCCAAGGGGTTGGTGGACCCCTCCGTCATCGTCACGCGAAAGGTGGCGCTGGACCATGCGGTGAAGGATGGCTTCGATGCCCTGTTGACCGACAAGAGCCAGGTCAAGGTTCTGGTTTCGCCCAACGGGAAGGACGCATGATGACCTTTTCGCCGGGACTGATGGATGGGCAACGAGCCGTGGTGGTCGGAGGGACCTCGGGCATCGGTGCTGCCACTGCGCTGCGGCTCGCTCACTTCGGTGCCGAGGTTCTGGCGCTGGGCCTGAACGCCTCGGGTGAACATGCACCGGTCCATGAACGGATTGAGTCGCGCGAGTTCGACGTCACCGACGACGCCCACGTTCGCGCGGTGTTGTCGCAAGAGGCGTCGGTCCACGTGCTCGTCAACTGTGCCGGCATCAGCCGCGACCGGGAGGAGTACGAGCTGGAGGTGTTCGAGCACGTGCTCAACGTCAACCTGACGTCGATCATGCGCGTGTGCTCGGCCACGATTCCCGCGCTGATCCGCGCCCGCGGGTCGATCATCAATGTCGCTTCCATGTTCAGCACCTTCGGCAGCGCCGATCGCCCCGCTTACGCGGCCAGCAAGGGCGGTGTGGTGCAGCTGACCAAGTCGCTGGCCCAGTCGTATGCCGCAGCCAAGGTCCGCGTCAATGCCGTGGCCCCGGGCTGGATCGCAACCCCGTTGTCCGACAACCTGCGGCGCGATCAGGCGGCCAGCCAGAAGATCGTTGACCGCATTCCGCTCGGCGATTGGGGCGAGCCCGTCGACATTGCCGACACCATCGTTTTCCTCGCATCGCCCGCTGCGCGATACATCACCGGAGTCACTGTTCCCGTTGACGGCGGATACCTGACCGTCTGATTTTCGGGGTGCATCCGCACCCACTTTCAAACCAAGGAGACAACATGAAACTGCCCTCTGCCAATCGCCGCCTCGTTCTTCAGGGGGCTGCCGCGTCCGCCGCAGCCCTGAGCCTTCCTCAGCTGGCCTTTGGCCAGGAGCGTCCCATCAAGCTGGGCTTTGTCAGTCCGTTGACGGGGCCGTATGCGCTGTTCGGTGAGACCGACCAGTACATGGTCGAGAAGGTGCGCAAGCTCCTTGCTTCGGGCATCACCACGGGGGGCAAGACCTACCCGGTCGAGGTCCTGGTTCGTGACAGCCAGTCCAACCCCAACAAGGCGGCCGAACTGGCGGGCAACCTGATCCTCAAGGACAAGGTGCAGCTGATGCTTCCCTCCTGCACATCGGAAACCATCAATCCGGTGGCCGATCAGTGCGAACTCAATGGCGTTCCCTGCCTGTCCACGGTGCAGCCCTGGCAGAGCTACTTCTTCTCGCGCGGCGGCAAGCCGGAGAAGCCCTTCGAGTGGACCTACCACTTCTTCTGGGGTCTGGAAGACATCATCGCCGGCTTCGTCGGTATGTGGAACTCGGTGCAGACCAACAAGAAGATCGGCTTCCTCTTCGAGCGAAGCACCGACGGTGAAGCATGGGGCAGCAAGGAATTCGGCTTCCCGCCCGCGGTGACCAAGGAGGGCTACACCTTCGTCACTCCGCCCTATTTCCAGCCGCTGTCGTCCGACTTCTCGGCCCAGATCGCCGAGTTCAAGCGGGCCGGCGTGGAGATCGTCGCGGGCATCGCGCTGCCCCAGGATCTGAAGACCTTCCTCGCGCAGGCGCGCCAGCAGGGCTTCAGGCCCAAGGTGGTCACCGTTGGCAAGGGCCTGCTGTTCCCGTCCGCCGTCGAGGCCATGGGCGACCTGGGCCTGGGCACGAGCACCGAGGTGTGGTGGACCCCAACCTTCCCCTTCAAGTCTTCACTGACCGGCGAGACCAGCCAGAAGATCGCGGCCGACTACGAGGCCGCGGCCAAGAAGCAATGGACCCAGCCGCTGGGCTATTCGCACGCGCTCTGGGAAGTCGCCATCGACGTGCTCAAACGTTCGGGCAAGCCGCACGATCCGGTGGCGATTCGCGACGCGATCCGCGCAACCGACCTGACGACAGTGGTCGGCCCGGTCAACTGGAAGAAGGGCCCGGTCGCGAACGTGGGCAAGACACCGGTGCTGGGTGGTCAGTGGGTGAAAGGCAGCAAGTTCAAGTACGACCTGTCCATCGTCGACAACACCACGGCCAAGGTGGTGCCGGTGGCATCCAAGCTGAAAATGCTGTGAGCGAAGCGCTGTTGATTGCCCGGGGTCTGCACAAGGCCTACGGGGCCAATCTGGTGACCTCGGACCTGAGCTTCGAGGTTCATCAGGGCGAAACGCTGGCGATCCTCGGGCCCAACGGCGCAGGCAAGACCACGCTCTTCAACCTCATCAGTGGCGACGTGGCCTGCGACAAGGGAACACTGCACTTCGATGGACGTCTGCTGCAACGCGAACGTCCCTTCGAGCGGTGCCAACTGGGGATTGGTCGCACCTACCAGATTCCCAGGCCCTATGTGGGCATGTCGGTGTTCGAGAACCTGCTCGTGGCAGCCATGTTTGGTGGACGCATGAATGAGCAGGCGGCTGGAAGCTTCTGTGCGGATGTGCTGGAGCAGTGCGGACTGATGGCCAAGGCCAATGTGCTCGCAGGCGAGCTGTCGCTCCTGGACCGCAAGCGGCTGGAACTGGCGCGTGCGCTGGCCAGCCGGCCCAAGTTGCTGCTGCTCGACGAGATCGCCGGGGGTCTCACAGATGAAGAGGCGGACAAGCTCGTGCAGCTGGTGCTCGACATCAAGCGTCAAGGCGCGACCGTGGTCTGGATCGAGCACGTGCTGCGCGCGGTGATGGCGGTGGCCGACCGGGTCATGGTGCTGAATTTCGGTGCCAAGCTGACCGAGGGAACGCCGCAGGCCGTGATGGCCAACAAGGATGTTCAGCGCGTTTACATGGGGATCGAAGCATGATCGGACAACCTCTTTTGGTGACGCAAGGTCTGACCGCTCGCTATGGCGACTTCCAGGCCCTGTTCGGCATCGATTTCGAGATCGACAAGGGCGAAGTGGTGGCGCTCATTGGCGCCAACGGCGCGGGCAAGACCACCTTTCTCAAAGCCATCATGGGCCTGGTGCGCACGGGTGACAACATGATCCGCTTCGACGGCGTGCCGACCTCCGGGCTGGCGCCGCACCAGATCGTCAAGAAGGGCATCGCCATGG
This sequence comes from Hydrogenophaga sp., assembly GCF_030656115.1. Classification (GTDB taxonomy): domain Bacteria; phylum Pseudomonadota; class Gammaproteobacteria; order Burkholderiales; family Burkholderiaceae_C; genus Hydrogenophaga. The sequence continues at coordinate 10,938 of NZ_JAUSOO010000089.1, read as the reverse complement.
TGCCCGAGGGGCGGCGGCTGTTTGCCGGCATGTCGGTCGAAGACAACCTGCTGGTCGCCCGCGACCACGGGCGCCGGTTGCCGGAAGGCGGGCGGGGCTGGACCATCAACCGGGTGCACGACCTGTTCCCCATCCTGCGCGACAAGCGCCATGTCCCGGTGGAGTCGCTCTCCGGCGGTCAGCAGCAGATGGTGTCCATCGGGCGCGCGCTTCTGTGCCAGCCCCGGTTGCTGTTGTGCGACGAAATCTCGCTGGGGCTCTCGCCCCTGGTCATTCGCGAGATCTACGCGGCGTTGCCGACCATCGCCGCCGAAGGTACCGCCGCCCTGATCGTGGAGCAGGACGTTGGCCTGGCGCAGTCGGCGTCGTCTCGCCTCTATTGCCTGCTGGAAGGCAGGGTCACTTTGCACCGCCGGTCAGCAGACGTTGATCGCGCGGAAATCACCAAGGCCTATTTTGGAGCTTCTGAGCATGCAATGGCTTGACGCAACGATCCAGGGCATTCTCCTGGGTGGCATGTACGCCCAGTATGCGCTGGGCATGTCACTGATGTTTGGTGTGATGCGCATCGTCAACACCGCCCATGGCGACCTTCTGATTCTGCTGTCCTTCGTGGCCATCAGCCTGTCTGCTTTTCTTCAGATCGGACCCTATCCCACCATGCTCGCGCTGGTGCCGCTGGCCGCAGCAGCGGGGTATCTGCTGCAGCGGTTTGTCCTGAATCGGGCCGTTGGCAACGACCCCTTGCCGTCGCTCATCGCCACCTTCGGGCTGTCGATCACGATCCAGAACGCCTTGCTGGCCATCTTCACGGCCGATCCGAGGTCGCTTCCAGGCAACGGGCTGGAATACGACAGCATCTCGCTCGGGCCCCTCTTTGTCGGTGTGTTGCCAGTGCACATCTTCGTCGCAGCGGTGCTGTTGACCGGAGCGGTTCACCTGCTGTTGCGCCGGACATCGTTCGGTCGGGCGCTGCGGGCTGCTGCAGCCGATACGGACGCCGCTTCCATCACGGGCGTCAATCCTCGCCATGTGTATGCGGGCGCCACGGCCTTGGCGGTGGGCGTGTTGGGGGTGGCGGCGGTGTTCCAGGCCCTCCGGGTCACCGTGTCGCCGGCCGATGGCCCAGGCCAACTCATCTACGCCTTCGAGGCCGTGATCATCGGTGGCATGGGGTCTTTGTGGGGCGCTTTCCTGGGCGCGATGCTGCTCGGGGTGGCGCAGGCGATCGGTGGTCGCATCGATCCAGGCTGGGGCGCGCTGGCGGGTCACCTGGTGTTCCTCGTGGTGCTGGCTGTCCGGCCCCAGGGCCTGTTGAGCGGAGGTGCCCGATGAACCGCGCAGTGGAAGTCCGTCACCACCTGGTGTCGCGACAAACGAACGGCGGAAGGCTGGCCCTCTCGCTGGCGGGGGCCGCCCTGCTGCTGATGGTCAGCATGCCGTGGTGGGCCGATGCCGGGCTGACCCGTTCCGTGGTGGAGTTCAGCTGCTACCTGGCGCTGGCCGCCATGTGGAACCTGCTGGCGGGTTACGCCGGCATGGTGTCCATTGGCCAGCAGGCTTTCCTGGGTGTCGCGGCGTACGGCCTGTTCGCATTGGCCGGTCACTTTGACGTGGATCCGTTCCTGGCCGCAGGGCTCTGCCTGGTCGTGCCCGTCCTGCTCGCGGTGCCGACCTATCTGCTGCTGCGTCGACTGGAGGGGCCGTATTTCGCGATCGGTACCTGGGTGATCGCCGAGGTGTGTCGCCTCGTGATCTCCAACACGGAGTGGCTGGGCAGCAGTTCGGGCATGACGCTTCGGGCGATGCAGCAGTACAGCCTCGAACAGCGCCAGATGGGCGTGGTCTGGATGGCCGCCATCATGCTGTTGCTGACGGTGGGCGGCAGCTACTGGCTGCTGCGCTCGCGGTTTGGTCTGGCGCTGACGGCCATGCGCGACAACGCGGTCTCGGCCACCAGCCAGGGCGTGGATGTGGAGCGTTTGCGCTTTCTGGTCTTCCTGGCCGCGGCCATCGGGACGGGACTCGTCGGAGCGGTCTACTACCTCAGTGCACTGCGGCTGTCACCGAACGCAGGCTTTGACCCGAACTGGATCGCGATCGCCATCTTCATCGTGATGGTGGGCGGGATCGGCACGCTGGAAGGGCCTCTGCTCGGCGCGGTGGTGTATTTCACGGCCGACCGGCTGTTCTCGGACTACGGCGTGACCTACATGATCGCCTTGGGTCTGCTCACCCTCGTCGTTGCCCTCTACGCCAGGGGAGGGCTTTGGAGCATCACTGGAGGGCGCCTGGGATGGCATTGGTTCCCGACCCGCTGGTGGCTCCGGTCGGGGCGCTGACGCCAGCCTCCTGACCGTCTTCCAGCGCAGAACGCGTCATTCCACGCCTGGTGCCCTGCTTCACGGGGACCCGGTATATCGAAGGAGACAGCTGATGGATCAAGGGTATCTGCATGGTTCGCGTCGAGTGGACCTGTTGTCAGTGGCGTGCGCGCTTGGCCTTGTGCTGGCCGCGGTTGTGAGTCCCGCTGCGGCGCAGGATCGCAACGCACCGCTTCGGTTTGGCTCGGTGAACACGCTGTCCGGGCCGGTGCAGTGGCCCCAGTCGAGCGAAACGGTCCAGGCGTACTTCGAGTCGATCAACGCCAATGGAGGCATCCGGGGACGCCGCCTGGAGTTGATGGTGGAGGACGACAAAGGGGATCCGGCGGAGGCAGCTCGAGCCGCACGGCGCCTGATCGACAAACAAGGCGTTCTGGCGATGGTGGGCAGCGCCAGCATCGTTGACTGCGCCAGCAACGCCGAGCTCTATCAACGTTCTCGTGTGGTGTCGCTCCAGGGCACTGGCATCGAACCGGAGTGCTTCACCTCCAGCCATGTGGTTCCGGTCAACACGGGGCCGTATCTGTCGGCACGCAATGGTCTGCAGTTTGCGCGCGATGTGTTCAAGGCCGCCAGGCCGTGCGCCGTGTTGCTGGACATCCCCGGAACCCGGGCGGCCTACGACGCGGTGATCAGTGGCTGGAGCCGAGAGCAGGGCGTCCAACTGGTCATGGTGGAGCGCTACGGACCGGGCACGGACATGAAGGCTTTGGTCAAACAGGCGCAGGCCAGTCGATGCGATGCGGTGGTGCACACCGGCGTCGAACCCCACGTGCTGGAATGGCTGGGTGCCGTTCAGCAATTGGGTGTGCTCGCGCAGGTTCCCGCCATTTTCCTCACGCCCGCCTACACCGAGCGCGTCGCCGCGGAGTTGAAGAACAGCAAGTTGAATGTGTATGCCATGGCCGAGTTCGAGCCGTGGTCCAGCCGGTCGCTGTCCCTGATGGACTGGCGGGCTCTCTTGCAACGCGCGAAGTTGCCGACCTCTTCGTTTTCGCAGGGAGGCTACGTGTCCGCCCAGGTACTCGTCCGGGCGCTTCGCTCCATCGATGGAGAGATCACGCGTGAGAGCGTGAGTGCTGCGCTGCGGTCTGTCGAACGCATGGAACTGGCCATGCTGGGTGTCCCGTTCAGCATCGGCGCGCAAAACCGGCACAACCCGAATCGGGCAACGCTGCCCATGAAGCTGGACCAAGGTGTCTGGCGAATCGCCAGCGCCTTCTGGGTGGTGGCGCCGTAACCATCAAAAGGATCTGTCCCGTGTCGCACACCGGATGGTCCTGAGTCAGCAGCCAGCTGATTTTTCGCTTTTTTGCTGTCATAGAGCACCGACGGATGCCGTGCTCAGGGGGGTCTATCCATGACGGGGCTTTGGGATTTGATGTGGAGTTGACCCGGTTTCGTGGACACACCATTCTTTGTGTTCAAGGAGTCGCAAATGCCCAAAGCACGAACCGTCCACCGACGTGGGTCCACTCCAGCCGGCCCATGTCCGCTGCAGCGGACTCAGCGACCAACCAACATCATTCGGTGCTGCGAGGGCGTCAGGCCGTAATGGCTCTTGAACTCCCGCGCGAAATGCGATTGGGTGGAGAAGCCGCACCCCAGGGCAATCTCCGAGATGGACCGCGTCATCAGTGCCGGATCCACCAGCTGTCGGTGCGCCATTTCAAGGCGCTCGCGCCAGATCCACTGCGTCACGCTGCACTGATGTACTTCAAAGACACGGTTCAGATGGCGCACGGACATCGCCACATGCTTGGCCACGACTTCGGCGTCGAGCAAGGGGTCGGCGATGTGTTCTGCGATGAATTGCTCGGCCTTGAGCAGCCTCAGCGCCGCGACCTCTTCGCCGCTGAGTTTTTCATGGGACTGCGACTGACAGATCAGGCGCAACCGGGCACACACATCGTCGGCCACCGAGGGCGCCTTCTCTGAAAGCGGGTCCGCCAGGAATCCAAGCAGCGTTTCGCGAACCGGCTGGGTGAGCATCTTGCCGGCGCGCAGATGACCATCCACCTTGATCAAAGATTCGTTGGCCAGAGCGCTCGCACTTTCAAACAGGTCCGAAGGACTGATGTCGACCATCAGCAGCCGCATCGGTCGCGTGAAGCCGAACAGGTAGGGTTTGACCGAGTTGTAGACGATGAGGTCGCCACTGTGCACCATCGTGCACCGACCCGACTGGAAGAAGAAGGCCTCTCCATCCATCAACAGGCAAGCGAGCAATGCGTGCTTCGGGTGGCGCTGCACCTGCGGCATTGACCGCTCCACCACGTGCTCGTTGCCCACGATGTCGGCAATCCGGAAGGCGCCCAGGTCGAAGTTGCGCTGACGGGCATCCAGCCCTGCCTCGGCGTAGGACGTGCAGCGAATGCCGACCAGCTCGGACGCTGTGTAGTCCTCCCAGTACTTCAGCCGTTCGTGGGCGGGGGCGAGCGCGGTCGCCCCCTCCTTCATCGACACGTACTGTTTGGATTCGGTGACTTTGGCTTGCATCGCTGGCTGTGTTTCTCGAGTCACGCTGTACACAGGTGGGACAGTGTGGGGATGTTAGCAACGTCAGGACGTTCGGTCTCGACGGGCCAACAAGGGTTATCCCTGGTCATCACCCAAGCTTCACTGCTTTCCGGCAATAAACCGCGCCGCCCTTTCCGCGATCATCATCGTGGGGGCGTTGGTGTTGCCAGACACCAGGGTCGGCATCACCGACGCGTCGGCCACCCTCAAGCTCTGCGTTCCGTGAACGCGCAGCTGCTGATCGACCACCGCCATGCGGTCGGAAGCAGCTCCCATCTTGGCGGTACCGACCGGATGGAAGACGGTTTTTGCGGTCTGGCGCACAAAGTCCCTGAGCTCGTTCTCACTCTTCTCGATCCCGGGCTGTGGCAGCACTTGGCGTGTGACCAGCTTGGCCAGCGCAGGCGCCTCCAGGATCTCAATGCCCTTTCGAACGCCTCGGACGAGCACATCCAGGTCTTCCTCGTTCTCGAAAGCACCGGCGTCGAACAAGGCCGGGTCCTGCGCCTTGGCCGAGCGCAGGCGCACCGAGCCTCGCGACTTGGGTCGCAGGAAACAGGGGCCAATGGAGAGACCATGTTCGTGCACGGGGTCGCGGTCGGCCCAGCCCACCATGAAGGGCAGTACGTGGAACTGAATGTCGGGAATGCCAGCGTTCGAGACGTCTGCGAAACCACCGCACTCCACCACATTGGAGGTGAGCAGGCCACTTCGGAACAGCATGTACTGCGCCATGTGCCGGACCGCCTTGAGTCCCTTGTCTTCACCGAAAAAGGAGATGGGATCCCGTGTCGCACCCTGCACCGTGCTTTCCAGGTGGTCCTGGTAGTTCTGGCCGACGCCGGGAAGATCCGACACCACCGGAATGCCGAACGACTTCAGGTGCTCGGCATCCCCGACGCCGGAAAGCTGCAACAGCCGGGGCGTCTCGACCGCTCCCGCGCACAGGATGACCTCGGCACTGGCCTTGATGGACACACCGCTTTCCAGCGCGACGCCCACCGCGCGGGTGCCCTCGAACAGCACCCGGGCCACCCGGGTCTCGGTCATGACCTTGAGGTTGGGGCGGCCCTCGGCCTTGCGCAGGAAGGCCTCGGCGGCCGACCAGCGCCGCCCGTTGTGGGTGGTGGTCTGGTAGAAGCCCACGCCCTCCTGGCTGGCGCCGTTGAAATCCGGGTTGTGGGGCAGGCCCCGTTGCTGCGCTGCGCGAATGAAGGCGCGGCACAACGGGTGGTGAAAGCCCGTCTCTGACACGTGCAGCTCACCCTCGGTGCCGTGATAGCCATCAGCAAGCTCCATGTTGTTCTCCAGCGCCTTGAACACGGGCAGAACATCCGCATAGCTCCAGCCCGGATTGCCGGCGGCGGCCCAGCCGTCGTAGTCCTGCGCCTGGCCTCGGACGTAGAGCATGGCGTTGATCGACGAACCACCGCCGATCACTTTCCCCTGAATGACGATGGAGGGGCGGCCATTCACCCGCGGTGAGGGTTCACCCACGTAGGCCACGATGTCCTGACCCTTCTCGATCACCTTGAAGAAGGTGGCCGGGATCTTGATAAAACGGTCGTCGTCGCGGCGACCGCTCTCGATCAGCAGCACCCGCTTGCTGGCGTTCTCGCTCAGGCGCGAGGCCATCACGCAGCCCGAGGTGCCACCACCCACCACGATGTAGTCAAACTGTTCCATGGCCGCGCCCTCAGCTGAACATCACTTGAATGTCGGTGTACTCGGCCAGGCCTTCCTCGCCGAACTCCACCCCACACCCCGAGGACTTGACGCCGCCAAACGGCGCGTTTGGCTGGATGGCGCCGTGCTTGTTGATCCACACGGACCCGCACTCCATCCGGCTGGCCACCTGCCTGGCCTTCTCCACATCGCGCGACCACACCGACCCGCCCAATCCGTTCGGGCTGTCGTTGGCCTGGCGGATGGCGTCTTCCACATTGCTGTACTTGATGATGGGCAGGGCCGGTCCGAACTGCTCTTCGGTCACCAGCGGGTCGTCGTGCGAGAGGTCGGCAATGAGCGTGGGCGGGAAGAACAGCCCTTCACCCGGCTCACCACCCAGCAGCACCCGACCCTTCTGCTTGGCGGCGTCCACCAGGCGCTGGACCTTGTCAAACTGCATGCGGTTGTTGATAGGACCCAGGACCGACGCTTCTTCGGTGCCCGGTCCCACCGGAATGGCCCTGGCATAGTCGGCCAGCGCTGCGCAGACCCCGTCGTACACGCTTTCGTGCACATACAGGCGCTTCATCGCGGCGCAGGTCTGGCCGTTGTTGATGAAGGCGCCCCAGAACAGCCCCTCGGCAATGGCCTTCGGGTCGACGTCGGGCAACACGATGCCCGCGTCGTTGCCGCCCAGTTCCAGCGTGAGCCGCTTGACCGTGTCGGCGGCCGTTGCCATGACCTTCTTGCCGGTGTTGATCGAGCCGGTGAAGACGATCTTGCGAATGCCCGGGTGGGCGGACATCGCCGCGCCGATGTTGGACGTCCGGTCGTCGGAGCAGACGGAATTGACCACCCCGGGCGGCAGCACCTGGTTCATCAGCTCCACCAGCCGCAGCGTGGACAGCGGCGCATAGGGCGAAGGCTTGACCACCACCGTGTTGCCGCTGCGCACGGCCGGCAGGATGTGCCAGACAGCGATCATCACCGGCCAGTTCCAGGGCGTGATCGAGCCCACCACGCCCATGGGCTTGCGGTGCAGTTCCACCCGGCCCTGCTCGTTGTCCTGCAGCACCTTGACGGGCAGCGACAGGCTGGCGGTGTGCGCGGCCCAGGCCTGCGCGCCGCCGATTTCAAACCGTGAGCCGATGCCGTTGAGCGGCTTGCCCTGCTCGCGCGTCAACAGCTGTGCCAACTCTTCGGCGTGTTCGCCGATCTTGGCCGCAATGTCCTGGCACGCCTGGACCCGAACCGCGTCGCTGGTCTGCGACCAGGTCGTGAACGCGACCTGAGCCGCTGCGACAGCGAGATCCAGATGGTCTTTTGAGCTGTTGGGCGCAAGGCCCACGGTGTCCCCGGTGGCCGGGTTTTTAACGTCGAACTGGTCGGCCGCGCTCACCGGCTGGCCGTTGATGGTCATGGAAAAGTCAGACATGTGTTTTGAAGTTTGTGGGTGCGATTGATACAGGCGGACGGATCGTAGGTCCGCGCCTTCGCAACCACTTGGGCTACAGCGACACGCCCCTTGGACTCCAACGACAAGAGGGCCAAACCCTTGGGTTATCCCGAATAGCGTTTTCCCGCACTGGTGCGCACCATGAGTGCCCCATGCTCACCACACTCGCTGCATCCACACTTCCAGTCGACCAGTTTCGCACCGATCTCATCGCTGTTTGCGGCGCCTACCAGGTGCTGCCCGGCGCCAACCGGTCGGTGATGCGCGGCGCTGTGGCCCATGAAGCGCGCGGGGGATTTGAGTTCGCCCACGTGGCGAAAGACGCACAGTGCATCCGGCGTGATCGCAGTGACATCGCGCGGGACAGTGCGGAACACTGCTTCCTCATCGTTCAGGAGGAAGGCCGCGCACTGATGAGTCAGCGCGATTCGGTCAGCATGCTGCGCCCCGGCGACATGGTGCTGATCGACAGCACCGAACCCTCGGAGTTCACCTTCTTCGGCAGCTACAGCCGGCAGCTGTCCGTCCACCTGCCGCGCGCAGAGCTGCAGAGCAGGTTTGGCGACGCCTTGCGCGGCGGCCTGTACATGCCCCGCACCGACCACACCACCCTGGCCATCATCGCCGTGCTGGCCAAGGCCTTTCAGACCCAGCACAACCCCAGGCAGTCCAGTTACCTGGGAGAGGCCATGTACGGTCTGCTGGGGTCGATGCTGTTTGCCAGCGGCCAGCCGTCCCGGCTCATCGACGCGGATGTGGGCCATGCCCGCCTGCTGGAACGCGCGGTGGCCTACATTGATGCCAACCACACCGATGGCGAGCTGACGATTCCGCGCATGGCGCTCGACCTCAAGGTGTCCAGCAGGCAACTGCAGCGCGCCTTCGCGACCCTGGACACCACACCAACGGAATACCTGCTGCAAAAACGCCTGGCCAGCGCCTGCCAAGCCCTCAAGCAGCTGCGCGCGACCAACGGCAAGACGCTGATTTCCACCATTGCCTACAGCGTCGGCTTCAACGACCTGTCCTACTTCAACCGCATCTTCAGGGCGACCTTCAACTGCACGCCGGGCCAGTACACCGGCGATGGCCCCGATCTGCAGTGGCCCCGTCTCACTGCCCGCTGAGCGTTTTGGCAGCGCCAGCGCCATCCACAAACGCTTTCTCGAATGGGAGAGGGTCGTTTGGTTGACGCTGTTGGAACGCTGGCTTGGAGGCGTGCGACGACATGCAGGGCATCGCCTGGCGATGGCAAAGCATCGATGGTGGTTCGTGTTCCGGGCTCTGGAATTCAGGCCTTGGTCGACGGGTTCACCTCTCGATGTGATGCATCAGGCACCGCGCAGCGTGCCCTGCATGGCACTCTTGCCCATCATGCCGGCGCTGGCCTGGCCTGAAAGTTCCTTGCCCTGCACCTGGACTTCGATCTTCAGCTTCATCTTGAAGGGCTTGGTCAGTTCCGAGCCCCAGGTCATGGTGCTGCCGTTGATCTTTCCGTCGCGCACCGGCAGGTCGGCGCCGCTCTTGAGGTCTTTCATGGTGCCGGTCCAGGTGCCGCCGCCTGCTCGGCGCACCACGAGTTCGTAGGGCACTTTGCCGATCGGGGTGGCGATGACGCAGTCCCAGACTTCATCGCTTGAGGCTGCGGCTGCAGCAGGCGCAGCCCCCGGGACCGGCGCTGTGGCGGTAGGCGCAGTGGTAGCCGCCGGTGCGGTAGCGGCCTGGCTGGCATCCAGCCCGAGCAGTTCGCGCTTGTTCTCCCTCAACCACTCGCGCAGGCTGATCGGCTTGCGGCCGAGGGTGCGCTCCATGAAGTCGTTCAGCGCCCAGACTTCCTCGTTGTCCTGTTCCATCTGGAAGAAGTCCCAGAGCTTGGGGAAGATCGTGCCATACGAATCCATGTACTCGCTGATGACGGCCTCCTTGCTGCCCTCGAAGGTGATCTTCTCGCCCCAGACCTGCGTCATCAGGTCCGCGATCTGGGCGTAGTTCAGCAGATCCTGGCCATTGTTCAGGGTGTGGAACTGGCCAATGTGCCGGTGGTTGTCCGACAGCAGGATGCGCCCGGCCGCTTCGGCGATGTCGCGCTTGTCCATGTGAGGCACCTTGCGGTTGTGCCAGATGAGCTTGCGCTCGCGGATCAGGCCGGCCTTCATGGTCAGCAGGTTCTCGGTGAAGCTCGCGCCGAAGTTGAAGTAGGTCACCGGCAGGCCGCTCTCGTCGAGCAGGCGCTTGGCGATGCGGTCGCCGGCGATGAAATCGCGCATGTCTTCGGGCACGCGGTGTTCGTTGGCCTCGGGCTGCATGCCCAGGCCGGCGCGGATGATGTGGACGGCGCAGTGGGCCTTCTTCACCGCAGCGATGAGGTTGCTCATCGCGGTCTGCTCGTCCTTGGGCAGCGTGGTGTTGACGAACAGGCCTTCCATGCCCTGCACCGCCACTTCGAGGGTCGGCAGGTCGTAGTAGTCGGCCTGCACGACGTCGACACCGGGGAAGTCGCGGCGCAGGGCTTCGCAGCCCTCTTCACGGCTGCTGGCCAGGCGCAGCCGGATCTGCGGGGCTTCGCGTTGAAGAAAGCGCGCCAGCGGGCCGCCGAGGGTGCCGGATGCACCGAAGATCAGGATGCTGCGGGGAATGGGTTTGCGGTTGTAGGGGACAGACATGACGTTGCTCGCTTGATCAGATGGGGTTTCTTGGTAGGAGGGGAGGAAGGCGACCTAGGCATCCAGCGACCGCAGCATGCGCCGCAGGATCTTGCCGGTGGAGGTTTTGGGCAGGTCGGCGACGACCTGGTAGGCGCGCGGGACCTTGTAGGCGGCCATGCGGTTGCGGCAGTGCGCGTCCAGCGCTGCGATATCGAGCGTGGCGCCCTGTTTGGGCACGATGTAAGCCTTGGCCAGCTCGCCCTTG
>NZ_JAUSOO010000075.1 GCF_030656115.1 Hydrogenophaga sp. | reverse complement strand
CTGAACAGAGGCATCTCCATCGTCAACCCCATCATGGTCGTGGCGTTCTGGAAAGACGAGGTTGAAGTCAAGCGCGAAACCGTGACGGTGAGTTTTGAAGAAGGCCAGCCGGTTGCCCTGAACGGCCAGCCCTTTGACAGCCTAGTGGACCTGATTCTGGAAGCCAACCGCAGCGGCGGGCGCCACGGCCTGGGCATGAGCGACCAGATCGAGAACCGCATCATCGAAGCCAAGAGCCGCGGCATCTACGAAGCCCCGGGCCTGGCGCTGCTGCACATCGCCTACGAGCGCCTGGTCACCGGCATCCACAACGAAGACACGATTGAGCAGTACCGCATCAACGGCCTGAAGCTCGGCCGCCTGCTCTACCAGGGCCGCTGGTTCGACCCGCAGTCCATCATGCTGCGCGAAACCGCCCAGCGCTGGGTGGCGCGCGCCATCACCGGCGAGGTGACGATCGAACTGCGCCGCGGCAACGACTACTCGATCATGAACACCGAGAGCCCGAACCTGACTTATGCGCCGGAACGCCTGTCGATGGAAAAGGTGGAAGACGCGCCGTTCACGCCGCTGGACCGCATCGGCCAGCTGACCATGCGCAACCTCGACATCGTGGACACACGCGCCAAGCTGGGCATTTATGCCAAGAGCGGCCTGCTGTCGCTGGGTGAGGGCGCGCAAATGCTCAAGCTCGAAGGCGGCAAGTAAACGCGCTGGCGCTCCTGAAGCAAGCGGCCCTTCGTGGGCCGTTTTTTCGTTCTGAAAAGGTCTGGGCAGCCCGATCACCTCCAAAACGCAAGAGCTGTCGCCCCGACCCAGCGCTGTGCATTGGGTGGAGCGCCTCGACAACCGAACTCACGGATACCCGAAACAGGGCTCCGAAATGACGCATTTTTCCTATACACCCGCACATTCGATCCGTTAACGTCGGGGGCATGAAACCCAGACATTTGCTGCTCGCACTATCAGCCACCGGTTTGCTGCTGCCCTGGCGCTACAACATCTTGTACTTCGCCAACGGAGGAAGCGTCTTGCCGGAGGTGTTCTTCCAGGCTGCCTTCGCCAACGCCCTCACCACAGCCATCACGCTGGATGTGTACATCGCTGCGGCTGGGTTCAGTGTCGGTGTGGCCATGGACCGGGCTGTCGGCGCGGTTCGCTGGTGGGCCATTCCTGCCACATTCTTGCTGGGCCTCGCGTTTGCGCTCCCGGGCTATCTGTGGTGGCGCCTGGGGAAACCCATGGCCGACCCCCGCAGCGTCACAGCAAGACGCGATCCGGCGCATCACGCATAGCGCGTGGCGTAGAGAGCGCCCACCAAGGCGTGCCTGGCGCGGCCAGGGACTTCATCTCCCGTACGGAAGCACCGCCCAGTTGCCGCGCATCCAGTGCCAGGTGCGACTGGTCGCAGTACCCAGCGTCGAGCGCCGTTTGCGCCAGCGGGGCGGCATCTTGCGTCACCACCGCAGACAGCGCGCGGTGGAAGCGCTCCAGCCGCTCAAACTGTTTGGGCGACACGCCCAGCACCGTCAGGCAACGCCGCTCCAGCTGTCGCCGGCCAATGCCTACGGTATCGCCTGCCTGGGCACCGGACCACCCCACCGCCTCGCACAAGCGCTCCGTTTGCTGCCAGCGCCCCAACGCAACCGAGTGCATGGCACGGCCAAAACTGGCCATGAGTACCCGCAGGCAGGCGGCCTCAGTTCTCAGCCGTTCAATCTCTTCCGCCAGCCGAACCGCTTCCGACTCCCCCACAATGGCACTCCACGGCAAGGCTTGGTTCGTCATCGCTCCGCAGGCCTGGCCCAGCAGGCAGGCCGCCGCCGAGGGCCGCACGATCAAGCCCAATGCCGTGATGTTTCCTGCATGGGTGTACACGCTGGGTTGGGTGGTCAAGGTATGAAACGTCGCGGGCTGTGCAATGGACCATGCTGCACCATCAACGCGGCTCAGATGCATGGCCAACATGGCGCGCGGCATGGCCGGGAAACGCGATACACCGTGGCCAGCCGCCATTCGCATGCAAACAGCTCCGTCCAACCATTGGGAGAGTTGTGGGGGTGGGCGATAGGCCTGCAACATGGCTGAATGCTACTGTGAATATCGGGGTCAAGTCTTGCAGCGGGAACCGGTCTTGTGGACGACACCAACCGACTCGCTTTGCTGGATGTGCTGGGCTTGGGGCAGAACCGGTTTGATGCCTGCGCGCTGGCCCGGTGCCTCATGGGCAACCACCACTTCGTGACCCACGACATGGCTGGCCAATTGGTCGCTGCTGATTTCTGGCCGTGTGCTGCTGTGTAGAGCTGAACCCGGTCCGCCCTGGCTGGACCGTGCGCTTGCCGGCTGGTGTGCGTTTGCCGGAAGGTGTGAAAAAGGTGCAGGTGCGCGCGCGGGGCCAAGACCGCAGCGAAGGATTAAGGCTGGTCACCAACAACGTCGGTGAATTCGAACGTGTGCCGGGTTTGCTGCTGGAGAACTGGGTGGACTCTTTGACCTGACACGCAGTGGCCGCCGCACCACCACCCGTCGTCGCCACGATCCCTTCATCAGACCACCGGCTTGCGGGCAAAATTCGGCCAGTTATGCGAAGACAGGGTTGCTGTCGGTGGGTGAAGGAATGGCGAAGATCTTCAAGCTCGAAGGCGGGAAGTAAGCGCTTCGGAGCTGCCAAAAATGACCCTTCTTGTACCCGAAGGGCAGTGGGCGGTCTGGTTCGGACGAAACCTCCAGGAACGGCTTGGACGAGCCAGAGGCGGGTTCTTTGGTATCCATACCCTGTTGATCCTGCGTTCTGGCTTCGGGCCTGCGCTTGATAAATCGCGATAACCAAGGAAACAACAGTCTCACCTCCCGCAGCCCGTCAGACCACCACCGGCTCCGGCTCCAGCCGAATCCCGAAGCGTTCGTACACGCTGGTCTGGATGGCCTTGGCCAGCGTCATCACCTCGCCGCCGGTGGCGCCGCCCCGGTTCACCAACACCAGCGCCTGGCGCTCAAACACCCCGGCGTTGCCCACGCTTTTTCCCTTCCAGCCACAGGCGTCAATGAGCCAGCCCGCCGCCAGTTTGATGCTGCCGTCGGGCATCGGGTAATGCACCACCTTGGGGTCGCGCGCGATGATGTCGGCGCACTGCTCCTCGTTCACCGTGGGGTTCTTGAAGAAGCTGCCGGCGTTGCCAATGACGGCCGGGTCGGGCAGCTTGGCGCGGCGAATGGCGACCACCCAGTCAAAAATCTGGCGTGCGTCGGGCGCTGCAATGCCGGTCTCGGCCATCTTGCGCGCCAGATCCAGGTAGCCCAGCACCGGTTTCCAAGGCTTGGGCAACCAGAACCGCACCCGCGTGATCAGCGCCCGCCCGGCCAGCCCCAGGCCTTTTTCACCCGCTGGCGTGTGCTTGAACACCGAGTCGCGGTAGCCAAAGCCGCACTGCGCGGCGTCCAGTGTGAAAGCTTGGCCGGTGTGCAGGTCGATGGCGTCGAGCGAATGAAAACGGTCTTGCAGCTCCACACCGTAGGCGCCGATGTTTTGCACCGGCGAGGCGCCCACCGAGCCAGGAATGAGCGCCAGGTTTTCCAGGCCGGGCCAGCCCTGCTCCAGCGTCCAGGCCACAAAAGCATGCCAGTTTTCACCCGCCCCGCCTTCCACCAGCCAGCCTTTGGAGGTTTCTTCCACCAGGCGGCGCCCGGCAATTTCCACCTTGAGCACCAGCGGCTTCACGTCGCCCGTGATCACCAGGTTGCTGCCGCCACCGAGCACCAACGGTGGCGCAGCGGCGGTGTCGGCAGTCCAGTCGGCACTGTCCA
>NZ_JAUSOO010000074.1 GCF_030656115.1 Hydrogenophaga sp. | reverse complement strand
TTGAACATCGGGGCTTTGACATTGCAGGGCAAGATGGCCAGTGTCCCTACTTTCGCCAATCCTCGCGCTTCTTGCCAGCCTGGGGTTTCAAGGGGAATTCAGGAAATGGCCAGGCCACCGGCAGGCAAAAAAATGCCGCCGGCACTGTGGCACTGGCGGCAGAGAACAACAGCTTGGAGGCTCAGTTCACCTTGAAGTAGTCTGACACCACTTGCCAGCGCGCTTCCTTCAATTGCGACAGACGGGTGGCATTGCTGCCCAGACGTTTCTGCGGACCGAAGGTCATCTCAGTGCTGCCAAAGATGTCCGGTGGGATCACCATGGTGTCCATGGCCTTGATGAAGCTGTCGGTGTTCAGGTTCGGGCCGGCCTTGCCGGCGGCGCGCAGGAACGAGTCCACCAGCGAATAGCCGTACACCGAGAACACGGTCGGGTCTTCGTTGAACTTGGTTTTGTACTTGTTGGCCCAGAACCGGATGGGCTGCGAGGCTTCGTCGGTGTAGGGGTTTTGCACCGTCATGGTGGCGTAGAAGCCGTTCATGGCCGGGCCGCCCAGCTTGTGGATCAGGTCGGTGTAGGCCGCGCTGGAGCCCACAAACGTGGGGTTGAAGCCCAGGCGGCGGGCGGTGGCAATGCCGCCGATGGTCTCGCGGATGATGGTGCCCATGACCACCATGTCGCACTGCGACGAGGCGAGCTTCTGCATTTGCGACGAGAAGTCGGTGGCGCCGCGTTTGTAGGTGGTGACCTCGGCAAACTGCATGCCGATGGACTTCAGGCCTTCTTCGGCGCCGCGAAACACCTCCAGCCCGAACTCGTCGTCCTGGTACAGGGTGCACACCTTTTTGGCGCCCTTTTCTTTGGCCAGCTTGGGCACAGCCACCTTCATCTGGTCGTAGTAGGTGGCGGCAAACGAGTACTTGAGCTTGTGGAAGGGCTCGTACATTTCACGCGCTGCGGTCACCGGGAAGAAATTGATCACGTTCTTCTGGAACTGCACCGGCATGGCGGCCATGTTTTGCGCGGTACCGATGTGGCCCACCATGGCGAAGATCTTGTCCTGGTTCACCAGCTTTTGCGCGGCCAGCACCGCGCGGCGCGGCTCGTAGCCGGAGTCTTCCACCAGCAGCTTGATCTTGCGGCCGTTGATGCCGCCTTGCTCGTTGGCTTCGTCCACGCGCAGCATCATGCCAAAGCGGACCTGCTTGCCAAACCCGGCCAGGGGGCCAGACAGGTCTTGAATGGAGCCCAGAACCAGTTCGTCTTTGCTGACGCCTTGCGATTGCGCCAAGGCCGCTGTGCTGGCCAGGGCCAGGCTGGCGGCGATCAAAGTCAGGGTGTGTTTCATGTTCCGTGTCTCCTTCGTTGTAAATGGGGTGTGTCTGAAAAGGCGTGGTTGAAACGGGGGGTGTGGGCTTCAGCTGTACATGGCTTCGATGCGGGGGGCGTATTTCTTTTCCACCAGCTTGCGCTTGAGCTTCATGGTGGGCGTGAGCTCTTCGTCTTCGGCGCTGAGCTGGGTGTCGAGCAGGAAAAACTTTTTGATCTGTTCCACCCGGGCAAACTTTTTGTTGACGCGGTCGATTTCGTCTTGAATGAGCTGCTGCACTTCGGGTGCGCGCGTGAGGCTGGCGTAGTTGGAAAACGGCACGTCGTGGTCCTGCGCATATTTCTCGACGTTCTCCTGGTCGATCATGATGATGACGGTGAGGTAAGGGCGCTTGTCGCCGATCACCACCGCGTCGGTCACGTAGGGCGAGAACTTCAGTTCGTTTTCCAGTTCGCTGGGGGTGATGTTCTTGCCGCCTGCGGTGATGATGATGTCTTTCATGCGGTCGGTGATGCGGAAAAACCCTTC
>NZ_JAUSOO010000071.1 GCF_030656115.1 Hydrogenophaga sp. | reverse complement strand
TGTGGCACCTCGGTGGTGTGGGTTGACGATGCCATCGACATGGGTACGGACAACCTGCGCCATCTGGCCACCGAGCAGGCGGGCGGTATTGGGCATGAGTTCCTGATCCATTGGCTGCACGACAACCAACTGACCCAAGAGCAAGGCGCACAAGCCATTGGCCTGTCGCGCCGGATGCTGTGTTACTACCTGCGCGGCGCCAAGCCCATACCCAAAACCGTGTGGCAGGCCTGCATAGGATGGACGGCACAAAACAAGCCCGCGTTGACCCAAAACGACGAGCGGTTTGCGCTGGCTGCCTGACGACGGCAGAAAACCCAGCCAGGCCAAGCGCTGACCGGGGCGGTGCCACGCATAATTTGCCTCACATCGGGTCAATCACTGCTGCTAAACGCTCTTTAGCGCAAGGCCGACTGTCCGCACAGCGCGCAACGCCCAGCTTGACGTTGAAGAACTTCTGCGACGCAATTCAGGGAGAAACACAATGGTCAAAAGTACCAAGACAGCTGAGCCAGAAAACCACATCGCCGTTTTTCAGGAAACCGCTATCCGCCGTGTCTGGCACAACGAGGAATGGTGGTTTTCCGTGGTGGACGTGTGTGCCATCCTGACCGCGAGCCCGGATGCCAGCGCCTACTGGCGCAAGCTCAAACAGCGGCTCAATGCCGAGGGTGGCCAACCCGTGACGTTTTGTCACGGGTTGAAGTTAATGGCCCCTGACGGCAAGCAGCGCGAGACCGATTGCGCCAACACTGAGGGCCTGTTCCGCATCATCCAGTCCATCCCATCCCCCAAGGCCGAGCCGTTCAAGCGCTGGCTGGCGCAGGTGGGTTACGAGCGGGTGAAGGAGATTGAAAACCCCGAGCTGGCCAGCGCCCGCGCCCGCGATCTGTACCAAGCCAAGGGCTACCCACAGGCGTGGATTGAAAAGCGATTGCGCTCCATCGCAGCGCGCGGCGTGGCCGAAGGCAAGGAGTATTCGATACTGACCGCCGAGATTGCCCGCGCCACCTTTGGCATCGCGCCCAGCGAACACAGCAAGCTCAAGCAACTGGATCAGGTCAAAACAGGCAACAACCTGCGCGACCACATGACCGACCTGGAGTTGATCTTCACCATGCTGGGCGAAGCGAGCACCACCGAGATTGCCCGCAGCAGCGACGCCCTGGGCTTTGAAGAAAACCGCACGTCGGTCCAGGAAGGCGGCACCATTGCCGGCAACGCCCGCCAAGCGCTGGAAGCCAAAACGGGCAAGAAGGTGGTGAGCCCAAGCAACTACCTGGCCGCAGCACCTTCGCCGGGATTGCTGGATGCTGCCGAAATGGCAACGCCGAGCAAGCCCAAAACTCGGGTGAAGGCAAAGGCGCCCAAGGGCGATGCGACATGAGACTTGCAGCTGGGAAGCGCATTTACAAAAAACTCTTGCTGCTTACCACCTTGGGTCAAGGTGGTAAGCAGATTCTGGAAAGTGGTAAGCACGACTTACCACCTTTACCAGAATCGCTGGTTAAAAAGATACGTGTTCTTTACCCAGCGTATCGGCCAGGGTGAAAACTCACCCCCGCGCCAACACCGGCCCCAGCACGCGACCGGTGTGCGTGTCCAGCCGCACCACCTCTTCGGGCGGTGCCTCCGCCACCACGCGGCCTCCGCCGCCGCCGCCTTCGGGCCCCAGGTCGATGATCCAGTCGGCTTCGGCCATCACGTCCAGGTCGTGCTCGATCACCACCACGCTGTGTCCGCCGTCCACCAGGCGGTGCAGCACGCGGATGAGTTTTTCCACGTCGGCCATGTGCAGACCCACGGTGGGTTCGTCCAGCACGTAGAGGGTGTGTGGGGCTTTTTGGCCACGCCTTCCGACTTCGTCCCGGACTTTGGACAGTTCGGTGACAAGTTTGATGCGCTGCGCTTCGCCGCCGCTGAGGGTGGGCGAAGGCTGGCCAAGCGTGAGATAACCCAGGCCCACGTCTTTCAGCAGTTGCAGCGGGTGGCTGATGGCGGGCATGGCGGCGAAGAAGCCGACCGCCTCGTCCACCTCCATCTGCAGCACGTCGCCAATGCTCTTGCCCTTCCAGGTCACAGCCAGGGTTTCGGGGTTGAAGCGGGCGCCGTGGCACACCTCGCAAGGCACTTTCACGTCGGGCAAGAAGCTCATTTCGATGGTGCGCATGCCTTGGCCTTCGCAGCCTGGGCAGCGGCCTTCGCCGGTGTTGAAGCTGAAGCGGCCCGGGCCGTAGCCGCGGGCTTTGGCTTCCAGCGTGTCGGCAAACAGCTTGCGCACCGTGTCCCAAAAACCGATGTAGGTGGCGGGGCAGCTGCGCGGGGTTTTGCCGATGGGGGTTTGGTCCACTTCGAGCACGCGGTCCACCACTTCGGCGCCAATGAGTTTGTCGCAGCCGCTCCAGTGGGGGCGCTCGCCCGCGTCCCATTGCTGGCGTCCGGCGAAGGTGCTGCGCTGCGACACGGCGGCGGCCGCGTTGGTGAGCAGCACGTCGCGGGCGAAGGTGGATTTGCCGGAACCGCTGACGCCGGTGATCACCACCAGGCGCTGCAGGGGCACGGCGACGGTGAGGTTTTGCAGGTTGTGCAGGCGGGCGCCGCGTATTTCGAGCCAGGGTATCGCTCCCTCCCCCGCTGGGGGAGGGTTGGGGTGGGGGCTGGCGTTTGCAGGGGTGTCTGGTGCGCTGGCCCCCATCCCAACCTTCCCCCAGGGGGGGAAGGAGCCATTCGGGGACCGCACTGCGCGCCGTGGCTGCAGCGGGTGCTTCATCGCGTGCAGCAAATAGCGCCCGGTGACGGAATCGGGGTTGGCCGACAGGTCGGCCACCGAGCCCTGCGCCACCACGCGCCCGCCGCGTTTGCCGGCGCTGGGGCCGATGTCGATGATGTGGTCGGCGCGGCGGATGGTGTCTTCGTCGTGCTCCACCACCACCAGGGTGTTGCCCATGTCACCAAGCTTGTGCAGCGCGTTCAACAAGATGGCGTTGTCGCGCGCGTGCAGGCCAATGGTGGGCTCGTCGAGCACGTAGCACACGCCTTGCAGGTTGCTGCCCAGTTGCGCGGCCAGGCGGATGCGCTGCGACTCGCCGCCGCTGAGCGTGGGCGCACCCCGGTCCAGCGTGAGGTAGTTCAGGCCCACTTCTTCCAGAAAAGCCAGTCGGTTTTCGATTTCGGGCAACAGGTCGCGGGCAATGTCGGCCTCGCGCTGGGACAAGGGCCCCCAAGCGGCGTCCCCTTTGCAAGGTGAAGCCGGGGCTCCACCGCTGGCGCGGGTCGCTGCCCCCCGAGGGGGCTGATCCGGCTTGGGGCGGCCCGGCGCCGGATCGTCGCCCGTCCCACCGTCGCCCATCAGTCCCTGCACCCACGCACGCACCTCGGTCACCGAGAGGCGGGCCACGTCGGTGATGCCGACGCCGGAAAACTTCACCGCCCTGGCTTGCGCGTTCAGGCGCGTGCCTTGGCAGCTGGGGCAGGGCTGGTCGGCCAGGTCGTCCACCTCGGGTTCGGCAAAGCTTTGTTCGCGGCCTTTTTGGTCGTCGTCGCGCACCGAATCGTCCAGCGCCCGGCGCTGTTCGCGCGAGAGCGCCAGGCCCGTGCCCACGCAGTCGGGGCACCAGCCGTGTTTGCTGTTGTACGAGAACAGGCGCGGGTCCAGTTCCGGGTAGCTGGTGGCGCAGACCGGGCAGGCGCGTGTGGTGGAAAACACCTCCAGTTGGCCAATGCCTGTGGTGCTGGTGCCGTCGGCCATGGCCTGCGCCAGACCGTCCAGCGGGTGCAGCACATGCACCTGCCCTTTGCCCAGCTCCAGCGCTCGGGTCAGCTGGGTGCGCAGCCAGGCCTCATCGGCGGGGTTCACCACGCCGTCGGCCACCGGCAGTTCGATGGTGTGTTCCTTGAAGCGGTCGATGCGCGGAAAACCGGTGGTGGGCAAAAACTCGCCGTCCACGCGCAGGTGCGTGTGGCCGCGCGGGCGCGCCCAGTCGGCCAGTTCGGTGTAGACGCCCTTGCGGTTGATCACCAGCGGCGCCAGCAGGCCAATGTGTTGGCCCTTGTAGCGCTGCAAGATGGCGGCGGCGATGCTGTCGGGGCTTTGCGGCATCACCGCGGCGCCGTCGTGTACGCAGTGCTGCGTGCCCAACTTCACGTAGAGCAGGCGCAGAAAGTGCCAGACTTCGGTGGTGGTGCCCACCGTGCTTTTGCGGCCACCCCGGCTCAGGCGCTGCTCAATGGCCACCGTGGGCGGGATGCCGTAGACCGCGTCCACCTCAGGCCGACCGGCTGGTTGCACGATGCTGCGCGCATACGCGTTGAGCGATTCAAGGTAACGCCGTTGGCCTTCGTTGAACAGGATGTCGAAGGCCAGCGTGGACTTGCCCGAACCGCTCACGCCGGAGATCACGTTGAACTGACCGCGCGGAATGTCCACGCTCAGGTTTTTCAGGTTGTGTTCTTTGGCGTTGACGATGCGGATGCAGTTGGCTCCCTGCCCCGCTGGGGGAGGGTTGGGGTGGGGGCGCGCGCCGACCAGACCTCGCGGGAGTGCCCCCACCCCCGCCCTCCCCCAGCGGGGGTGGGCGTCAGACACCGCGTGCACCTCGCCCATGGACGCCGCGTAATCGCGCAGCGCCTTGGCGGTGTGGCTGCTGGGGTGCAGCCGCACCTCTTCCGGCGTGCCTTCGGTCACGATCAGGCCACCGGCCACGCCGCCCTCGGGGCCCAGGTCGATCAGCCAGTCGGCGGCGCGGATCACGTCCAGGTTGTGCTCGATGACGATCAGCGAATGCCCGGCTTCGAGCAGCTTGCGCAGGCTGCGCATGAGCTTGGCGATGTCGTCGAAATGCAGGCCCGTGGTGGGCTCGTCGAACAGAAACAGCGTGCCCTTGCGTGAGAGCGGCTGGCGGCTGGCGCTGGCGGTTTTGGCAGCTTCGGCCAGGAAGCCTGCCAGCTTCAGGCGCTGCGCTTCGCCGCCCGACAACGTGGGAACCGGCTGGCCCAGCTTCACGTATTCAAGCCCCACGTCCACGATGGGCTGCAAGGCTCGGATGACTTCGCGGTCGCTGGCAAACAAGGCGGCGGCTTCGCTCACCGTCAGGTCCAACACGTCGGCCACATTGAGGTGGCGCGTGCCGCGCTCGATCTTCACCTCCAGCACCTCGGGCCGGTAGCGTTTGCCATCGCAGTCGGGGCAGCGCAAATAGACGTCGCTCAGAAACTGCATTTCCACATGCTCAAAGCCCGAACCGCCGCAGGTCGGGCAACGCCCGTCGCCGCTGTTGAAGCTGAATTTGCTCGCGGTGTAACTGCGCTGGCGCGACAGCGGCGCGTCGGCAAACAGCGCGCGCACGGCGTCCCAGGCGCCCACGTAGCTCACCGGGTTGGAGCGTGCGGTTTTGCCGATGGGCGACTGATCGACAAACACCACCTCGCTCAGTAAGTCGGCACCGAGCAGGCGGTCGTGTGCGCCGGGCGAGTCGGTGGACTTGCCAAAGTGGCGCAGCAGCGCGGGCGCCAGCACGTCCTGAATGAGGCTGGACTTGCCCGAACCCGACACCCCGGTGACCACCACCAACCGCTGCAGCGGGAATTCCACCGACACGTTTTGCAGGTTGTGCTCGCGCGCGCCTTCCAGAATCAGGCGCGGCGTGTTGTCGGTCACCATGCGCTTGAAGCCCATGCCCACGGTTTTGCGCGCGCCCAGGTAGGCGCCGGTCAGCGTGTCGGCGCTGCGAATGGCTTCGGGCGTGCCGTCAAACACGATCTGCCCACCGCGCTCACCGGGGCCAGGGCCCATGTCGATCAGCCGGTCGGCAGCCAACATCACCGCCGGGTCGTGCTCCACCACCACCAGCGTGTTGCCCGCGTCGCGCAGGCGCAGCATGGCGTCGTTGATGCGTGCCATGTCGCGCGGGTGCAAGCCAATGCTGGGCTCGTCCAGCACAAACAGCGTGTTCACCAGCGAGGTGCCCAGCGCCGTGGTGAGGTTGATGCGCTGCACCTCACCGCCGCTGAGGGTGCGGCTCTGGCGGTCCAGCGTGAGGTAGCCAATGCCGACCTCGCAGAGGTAGCGGATACGGGTGTTGATTTCGTCCAGCAGCAGTTTGACGGCTTGGGCCTGGCCAGCGTTCTGCTCCTTTCCCACCTGGGGGATGCTTGGTTTGCCAGCAGAGGAAGAAATTAAAGCACCGGCGATTTTTGCTCCTTCCCCCTCTGGGGGAAGGTTGGGATGGGGGCTCTGCGCGAGCAGATGCAGTTCATCTGTTGGAAGTTTCTGCACGCCCTGCCCCCACCCCAGCCCTCCCCCAGAGGGGGAGGGGGTAAGACCTTCCCCGCCAAGAATGGGCGATATGTCCTGCCTTGTGAGGGCGGGCGCGAGAGAGGCAAAAAACGTCCGAAGTTGCTCAAGCGGCAACAACATCACATCGTGCAGACACAGTCCAGGCAAAGCCTCCAGCTGCGCGCGGCTCCAGGCAACACCCTTCGGCACATAGCGCTTGGCAGGCGGTAACACCGCGTCGGCCTGCGGCTTCGTGCCGATGCGCCACAACAAACTGTCCGTCTTCAACCGCGCCCCCCCGCAGCTCGGGCATTCGGTGTAGCTGCGGTATTTGGACAAGAGCACCCGGATGTGCATCTTGTAGGCCTTGCTCTCCAGGTATTCAAAGAACCGTGCCACGCCAAACCAGTGCTCGCTCCACTTGCCGTTCCAGTTCGGCGAACCGGCCTTCACCCAGTGCTGCTGCTCGGGCGTGAGCTTGTTCCAGGGCGTGTCGCGGGGAATGCCGGCGGCCTCGGCGTGGCGCATCAGGTCGTCTTGCGCCTCTTTCCAGGCGGGGGTCTGAAACACCTTGATGGCGCCTCCGCGCAGCGTGAGTTTGTCGTTCGGAATCACCAGCCCGTAGTCCACCCCAATCACCCGCCCAAAGCCCCGGCAGGCCTCGCAGGCGCCCACGGCGGAGTTGAACGAAAACATGGACGGCGACGGATCGGTGTAGCGGATGTCGCTTTCGGGGCAGTGCAGCCCGGTGGAGAACCGCCAGATGACCGGTTCTGCTCCTTCTTCGCCCAACACATACACCATCAGCTTGCCGCTGCCGCGCTTGAGGCCGGCTTCGATGGCCTCCATCACCCGCGCGGGCTCGGCGGTGCCGATGCGAAAGCGGTCGGCCACCACGTCGAGCACCTTCACCGATTCGCTGGCGGCAACACCCTTGGTGGTTTTGGATTTGGTGGGTTTTGCAGCCTTGGCATCGGGCACAGGCGCGGCGCGTTGCACCACCCGCTCGGCCTGCACCCGGGTGTAGCCGCTGGCCGAGAGCCATTGCTCAATCTCTTCCGGCGTGGTGCTCGCGGGCAGCTCAACCGGAAAGGTCACCACCAGCCGAGGATCGTTCAACCCACCACAACGCTGCTGCAACTCGGCGCAAATCGATTCCGGCGAGTCGTGGCGCACCGCCCGCGCCGTGTCGCGGTCGAACAGCTCGGCGCCGCGCGCAAACAGCAGCTTCAGGTGGTCGTTCAGCTCGGTCATCGTGCCCACGGTGGAGCGCGAGCTGCGCACCGGGTTGGTCTGGTCGATGGCGATCGCGGGCGGCACGCCGTCCACCCGGTCCACCGCCGGTTTGTCCATGCGGTCGAGGAACTGGCGCGCATAGGCGCTGAAGGTTTCCACGTAGCGGCGCTGGCCCTCGGCAAACAGCGTATCAAACACCAGGCTGGACTTGCCCGAACCGCTGGGGCCGGTGACCACCGTCAGCTCGCCGGTGCGAATGTCCAGGTCGATATTTTTCAGGTTGTGCTGGCGCGCACCGCGAATGCGGATCAGCCCGGGGGCTGCGGGGTCCGGTCCAGTGTCGGTAGGCTCGGGCGGTGAAGAGGGGTTCAGGAGCGGGTGCGCATCAGACATGGGGGTCTTCCGGTGGGGAGGCAAACATTCTAGGAGCCCGACGGGCTTGGGGCGCTGACCGGAAAAATTGGCCCCAGCAAGCCCTGCTTTTGCCGGTTTCTCCGGTTCACAGCTCCGCTGGGGGTCCAGAAGACACGCACATCCACAACCTCAACCCGTACGGACACAGATAGACTGTGTGGACTGTGTGCATTGCTGGAGACAACGACATGAAAAACACCCATCGCCCAGGCCGCCTGTGCCTGACCTTCGCGGCGGCGGCCGTATTCGCGGCGCTGGCCGCACCCACCTGGGCCCAGTTGCGCATCGGCCAGACCGCCGGGTTCAGCGGTCCGGTGGCAGCGGGGGTCAAAGAGACCACCGAGGGAGCGAAGCTGTATTTCGATGCGATCAACGCCAAAGGCGGCATCAACGGGCAGAAGATCGAACTTGAATCGCTGGACGACAAATTCGATCCGAAACTGGCCGCCGAAAACGCCCGCACGCTGATCACCAACCGGCAGGTGCTCAGCCTCTTCCTCACCCGAGGCACGCCGCACACGCAGGCCATCATGCCCCTGCTCGATGAATTCAAGGTGCCGCTGGTAGGGCCGTCCACCGGCGCCATGGCGCTGCACAAACCGGTGCACCCCTGGCTGTTCAACGTGCGTGCGACCTACCAGCGCGAAGCGGAGCGTGCGGTGCAGCACCTGAGCCTGATCGGCATCGACCGCATTGGCGTGGTGCATGTGGACGACAGCTTTGGCGCCGACCTGCTCGAAGGCGCCCAAAAGGGTTTTTCGAGCGTCAGCAAGCAACCGCTGTTCATCGAAAAGTTCGACCGGGCCAAACCCGATTTCAGCCGCATCGCACCGATTGCGGCGAGCTCAGGCGCACAGGCGGTGCTGTTCATCGGCTCGGGCGTCGCCGTGACGGACGGCATCGCAGAAATCCGCAAGGCAGGCTCGCGGGCGCAAATCATCACCAACTCCAACAACGCCTCGGGCGGCTTCATCAAGTCGTTGGGCGCCAACGCGCCCGGCACCATCGTCACCCAGGTGTTCCCCAACGAGCGCTCGCTCGCAGCGCCCATCGTGAAAGAAGCGGACGACCTGGCCAAAGCCAAGGGACTGGAAGGCCTGAGCCCCGCCATGCTGGAAGGCTTTGCCGCCGCCAAGGTGCTGGTGGCCGGGCTGCAGCGCGCGGGAGACAACCCGACGCGCGCCAAGCTGCGCGAGGCGCTGGAAGGGCTGAAGAAGCTGGACCTCGGCGGGCTGGAACTGAGCTACAGCCCCACCGATCACACCGGTCTGGAGTTTGTCGACCTGTCCATCGTGGACGCCTCGGGCCGGTTCCGGCGCTGAAGGGCCCACCCCCACCGCACCGTCACCCATCAAGACGGCGGTGCATCGGCCCGAACGGGTGCGGCCACGCACACACGGTTGCGCCCGCTGTTTTTGGCCTGGTAGAGCGCCGCATCGGCCCTGGCCACCAGGACATCGGGCACATCGCCCGCCTGCACATGCGCCACACCAGCACTCAGCGTCAGGGTGCGCTGAGAGGCAAACCCATGTTCCCGGGCTTTTTGCAGCAAGCGTTCGGCCAGCTGTTCCGCCTGATCCAGCGGGGTTTCGTAGCAAATCACCACAAACTCCTCGCCGCCCCAGCGGCACACCGTGTCCACGTTGCGGGTGGCCTGCATCAGCAAACGCCCCAATTCAGCCAGCACCTTGTCGCCGACCAAGTGGCCAAATTCGTCGTTGATGGCCTTGAAATGGTCAATATCGAGCATGATCACCGACAAAGACCGCCCGTAGCGCAGGGCCCGCTCCACATCAAAGGCAAACGAGTTGCCCAGACCATTGCGGTTGAGCAGGCCCGTCAGGGCATCGGTTTCGGCCATGGCCTTGAGTTGTGCGTTGGCCATCTGGAGCCGGCGCACCCACCAGCCGTTGGACACGACCACCAGCACCAACAACGCCCCGATGGCCATGGCCACCGTGTAATCGGTTTGCACGGCCGTGACCACCTTCATCTGCACATGCCGGTCCACCACCTTGCGGCGGTCCTCGTCGGTCAGGGTGGCCACGCCTTTGTTCAAAATGTCGCGCAAGAGGGTTTCCGACTTCAGCACCCCCACGCTCAGGCGGTTTTCATAGCCGGGAATCTGGCCCGAAATTTTCAGGTTGAACCAGCCGTTGTGTTTGATGGTGTCGGCCGCCACGATGAGCGAGCGCAGCGTCATGTCGGCCTTGCGCTCCGACACCCAGCCCAGCGACTCGTTTTCAGAGTGGGTGTCGAGCACCGTCAGATTCGGGAAATCCCGCTTCACCCGCTCCGACATGGCGGTTTCTTTGGGCAGTGCAATGGTGTAGCCGTTGAGCTCGGCCACGTCGGCAATGAAGGGGTGCTCCTCGCGGGTGATGAGCACATTGGGATCGATCAGCAAGGGATCGGTGAAGATGAGCCAGCGGTCGCGATCGGGTGTGCGGTTCAAAAAGCTCATGACCAGGCACTTGCCCGCCTGGGAGGCCGCCACGCTGTCTTCCCACGTGGTGGTGGGATGCAGCACAAACTGCACCCCCGTGCGGGCGCTCACCAGCGCCAGCAGATCGGCGGCCATGCCCCTGTGCTGCCCACGCTCGTCGATCACCTCGAACGGCCACCAGTCGGGATCGACACACAGCCCAATCGGGTTCTGGACGGTCAGGTAGGCACGCTCACTGTCGGTGAGCGTGACCAGGGGCGCAGACAGGGCAGCGTGACCATGACCGGTGACCAGCAGGCATGCCACCGCGCATGAAGTCCAACAGCGCCTTAGGGTGTGCAGCGCCTTCACCGGCAGGGTAATGCGCCCGAACGCAGAAGATCGTTTGAACATCAAAGACCCGAACACACCCGGGTGTGGCCAGCCGGCGCGGCCAGGGCCATGTTCAGGACTTGACGATCAACACCGGCACATTGGCGTGTGTGAGCACTTTTTGCGCCACGCTGCCCAAAATGAGTGCTTTGAGACCCTGGCGGCCGTGGGAACCCATGACGATCAGATCGCAACCCTCGGTCTCGGCAGTTTCCAGAATACCTTCGTACACCACGTTGCGTTCAATGGTGTCGCCCTCAAAGGCCACGTTTTGTTTGGAGCAAGCGTAGGCGACAGCACCCAGCGCTTTTCCAGCAACCGCCTTCACTTCTGACAGGTAAGACTGCAGGCCCGCAGACGACACATCGCCGATGCCCAGGTAAGGGAACGGATCGATCACATACACACCAATGAGTTCGGCACCCTGGCTTTTGGCGAGCAGCACGGCGGTGTTGGCTGCGTGGGTGGCTTGCGGGGAACCGTCCACAGGGACCAGAATTTTTTTGAAGGCAGAAGCCCTTCGGTTGGGCATCTGATTGGGAACGACGATTTTGTCGGACATGGCGTGTCTCCGATGGGGTGGATGAAGTGATGGCAGTGGGCCAAGCGGAATGGATGCCCGACCGCAACGAAAACTGATCTTAACGGCCCATAGATGTGCGCTGCTGGATGCACGTTAAAAAAGGGACCTCTCTGAGCAACTCACGTGGAAATGCTCCGCGGCTGAGCGTGTTTCGGGCGTGTCCGGGAACGCCTCAAACCGCACCCGATCAAGGCGCAAAGCACCGTCACCGCCGGGCTATGGCGCACATTTGCAACGCAAAGCGGGTGCGTTTGGGGAGCAGGGGCATGAACGAAAGGCGCTGCGCCTCTCAGCCTCTCAGGCCGGAGCCGGCCGCACGTTGACCGCGCAGTACTTCAGCTCCGCGATCTTGCCCAGGGGGTCGAGGGCCGGGTTGGTGAGCAGGTTGGCGGCGGCTTCGGCGTAGGCAAACGGGATGAAGGCGGTGTCGGGTGGCATGCCTGGGTCCAGCCGCACCGCCAGCACCACGCGGCCACGGCGCGATTGCACCAGGGCGTTATCGCCTGCGGCCAAGCCCCGGCGGGCGGCGGTGTCGGGGTGCAGGCTCACCACCGGGCCGGGTTCCACCGCGTCCAGCACCTGGCTGCGCCGGGTCATGCTGCCGGTGTGCCAGTGTTCCAGCTGGCGCCCGGTGATGAGGACCATCGGGTAGTCGGCATCGGGCGTTTCGGCCGGTGGCGTGAGCGCAGCCGGCACCAGCGTGGCGCGGCCAGAGGGCGTGGGAAAGTGGTCGGTGAACACCACCGGCTGGCCGGGATCGGCCTCGTCGGCCACGGGGTAGGTGACGGCGCGTTCGCGCTGCAAGCGCGCCCACGACAGACCGGCGATGCTGGGCATGAGCGCGCGCATTTCTTCAAACACGGCGCCAATGCCTTCGCCGGCTTGCGCGCTGGCGGCGCCGTCGGGCGCCACACCGTAGGCCCAGCCCAGGCCGAGGCGCCGCGCGAGTTGTTCGGTGATCCAGGCGTCGGCCCGCGCCTCGCCGGGCGCCGGCACGGCCTTGCGGCCCAGTTGCACGCAGCGGTCGGTGTTGGTCACGCTGCCGGTTTTCTCCGGCCAGGCGGTGGCGGGCAGCACCACGTCGGCCAGGCTGGCGGTTTCGGTCAGAAAAATGTCTTGCACCACCAGGTGCTGCAGCCGGGCCAGCGCCTCGCGGGCGTGGGTGGCGTCGGGGTCGCTCATGGCGGGGTTTTCGCCCTGAACCAGCATGGCGCGGATCTGCCCGTCCCACGCGGCGTTGACGATCTCCACCACGGTCAGGCCGGGCTCACTGCCCAGCGTGCCGGGCGGCACACCCCAAAGCTGCTCGGCTTGGGCGCGCACCGCGGGCTCGCTCACGCGTTGGTAATCGGGTAGCACCATGGGAATCAGGCCGGCGTCGCTCGCGCCCTGCACGTTGTTTTGCCCACGCAGCGGGTGCAAACCGGTGCCGGGGCGGCCGATCTGGCCGGTGATGAGCGACAGGGCAATGAGGCAGCGCGCGTTGTCGGTGCCGTGGGTGTGCTGGCTCACGCCCATGCCCCACAGGATCATGCTGTTGCCCGCCGTGGCGTAGGCGCGGGCCACCTCGCGCAGGGTGGCGGCGTCGATGCCACACACCGGCGCCATGGCTTCGGGCGAAAAGTCGGCCACATGGGCCTTGAGCTGCGCAAAGTCCAGCGTGTGCTGCTCGATGTAAGCGGTGTGGGCCAGCCCCTCAAAAATGATGGTGTGCAACAGGGCGTTGAGCAAGGCCACGTCGGTGCCGGCGGCAAATCCCAGGTGCTTCCAGGCGTGGCGGGCGAGCTCGGTGCGGCGCGGGTCGGCCAGCACCAGGCGCATGCCGCGCTTCACCGCGTTCTTGATCCAGGTGGCGCCCACCGGGTGGTTTTGCGCCGGGTTGGCGCCGATGATGAGCACGAAGTCGGCGTGCTGCACATCGCGCAGCGGGTTGGTGACCACGGCCGAACCCAGGCCTTCCATGAGCGCGGCCACGCTGGAGGCGTGGCACAGGCGGGTGCAGTGGTCCACGTTGTGCGTGCCAAACGCGGTGCGGATGAGCTTCTGAAACAGGTAGGCCTCTTCGTTGGTGCCCTTGGCCGAGCCAAAGCCCGCCACCGGCCCCAGGCGCCCGCGCGCGGTGGTGCTGGCCATGGCCCGCTGGAAGCCGGCGGCGGCGGCGTCCAGGGCTTCGTCCCAGCTGGCTTCACGGAACAACTCGCTCCAGTGGCGGTGCATCACGTTGGCCGGGTCCTTCGGTGCGTCGGCGCGTCGGATCAGCGGCTTCGTCAAGCGTTCGGGGCTGTGGGCGTAGTCAAAACCAAAGCGGCCTTTCACGCACAGGCGCTCTTCGTTGGCCGGGCCTGCTGCGCCCTCGACGTGTGCAATTTTTCCGTCGCTCACGTGGTAGGTGAGTTGGCAGCCTACGCCGCAGAACGGGCACACCGAGTCCACCTGCTGCTGCGAGGCCTGGGCGTAAGCGCCGTTGGCCGGTGCAATGGCGCCGGTGGGGCAGGCTTGCACGCATTCGCCGCAGGCCACACAGGTGCTGGCACCCATGGGGTCGTTTTGGTCAAACACGATCTGCGCATGGCCGCCTCGAAACGCCATGCCCAGCACGTCGTTGCCCTGCGTTTCGCGGCAGGCGCGCATACAGCGGGTGCACTGGATGCAGGCATCCAGGTTGACCGCCATGGCGGGGTGGCTGGTGTCTGGCAACACAAGCGCCCGCGCCGGAAAACGCCCCGGCGCAGCGCCCGCCACCTGCGCCCAGTGGGCCAGCTCGCTGTCGTGCTTCAGCGCCTGGGTGTCGGGCGCGTCGGACAGCAGCAGTTCCAACACGGTCTTCTGCGCGGCGCTGGCGCGCGGGCTGTCGGTGGTCACCGCCATGCCCGGCTGCGGCGCGCGGCAACACGATGGCGCCAGCACGCGTTCGCCCGCCACCTCGACCACGCAGGCGCGGCAGTTGCCGGGGCTGCGCAGGCCGTCGGTGTGGCACAGGTGGGGAATGACCACGCCCACGCGCTGTGCCACTTTCAAAATGCTTTCGCCCGGCGCGGCTTCCACTGGCAGGCCGTTGAGCATGAAGGCCACGGGGGCCTGGTCCTGGGGCAGGTCTGTGGCGTTCATGCGGTCACCTTGATGGGGGTTGTGGCGGAGGTTGGGGCGCCGTTGACCTCGTGCGCAAAGTAGCGCAGCACCGAGTCCACCGGGTTGGGCGCGGCCTGGCCCAGCCCGCAGATGGACGCATCGCGCATCACCTGCGAGAGCTCGCCAAGCAGCGGCGCGTCCCACACCGGGGCTTGCATCAGCTGCACGGCCTTGGTGGTGCCGGCGCGGCACGGCGTGCATTGGCCGCACGACTCGTGTTCAAAAAACCGCATCAGGTTGAGCGCGGCGCTGCGTGCGCTGTCGTGCTGGCCCATCACCACCACCGCCATGGAACCCAGAAACGCGCCGTGCTGGGCCAGGGTGTCAAAGTCGAGCGGCACGTCGGCCAGCGTTGCCGGCAAGATACCGCCCGAGGCGCCACCGGGCAGGTAGGCGTAGATCGTGTGGCCCTCGGCCATGCCACCGGCGTATTGGTCCACCAGCTCGCGCAGCGTGATGCCTGCCGGTGCCAGGTAAACGCCCGGCTGGCGCACCCGGCCCGAGACCGAGAAACGCCGCAAGCCGCTGCGCCCGCGCAGCCCTTGTGCCGCCAGCCAGGCGCCGCCTTTGTCCAGAATGTCGGGCAGCCACCACAGCGTTTCCAGGTTGTGCGCCAGCGTGGGCCGGCCAAACACGCCGTGGGTGGCCACGATGGGCGGGCGCAGGCGCGGCAGGCCGCGCTTGCCTTCCACCGACTCGATGAGCGCCGACTCTTCACCGCAAATGTAGGCACCCGCGCCGCGCCGCAGCTCGATCTGCGGTGGTGTGTAGCCAGGGTATTGCAGCGCCAGGCCCTGCAGCCGGGTGTGCAGACCGGTGAGCTCGCGTTCCAGCAGGCCGCGTGCGTCGTGGTATTCGTCGCGCAAATACAGCCAGATGCGCTCAGCGCCCACCACCTGCGCGGCGATCAGCATGCCCTCCAGCACCTGGGGTGCGCCGCCGTGCGGGCTGGTGAGCACATGCCCGTCTTTGAAGGTGCCGACCTCGCCCTCGTCGATGTTGACCACCATGTAGCGCGGCCCGGGCTGGGCGCGCACGGTTTCCCATTTGCGCCAGGCCGGAAAACCCGCGCCACCCAGGCCGCGCAGGTTGGAAGCCTTCAGCTCGGCCAGCACCTGCTCTGGGCTCAGTTCGCCAGACAGCAGGCGCTGCAATTGCGGCAGTTCGGACTGCACCGGCTCGGGCAGCTGGCGCGGGGCCGTTTCACCGCGCGCCAACAGATCGTTCACCGCATCCACGCTGGCGTGGGGCAGCTGGCGCTGGCCCACGCAGGCGGCCGGCGCGCTGTGGCACTGGCCAATGCACGGCGCACCCTGCACGCGCACGGCAGCGTTGCCCGCCAGCCGGGCCTGCAGATCGCTCAGCAAAGCCGCACCACCGGCCATGGCGCACGACAGGCTGGTGCAGACCCGCACCACCGTGTCGGCCACCGGCGCATCGTCGCTCACCACCTCGAAGTGGTGGTAGAAGCTGGCCACCTCAAACACCTCCACCTGGCTCAGGCGCAGGCGCTCGGCCAGCGCGGCCAGTTGGCCTTGGCGCAGCGCGCCTTCGGCATCTTGCAGGCGGTGCAGGTGCTCAATCAGCAGGTCGGCCCGGGGCTCCAGCCCTTCGCACAACGCGGCCACGCGCTCGCGTGCGGCGGGCGCCACCTGCCGGCCCTTGGGCGTGTAGCGCGGTCGGGCGCGGGCGGTCTCAGCCGGGCGAATGGGAATGACCAACGGGGTTCGGGTGGTGCTTGACATGGTTTCAGCGTAGCACCGGGCCAGCGTTCAAATATGTTCATAATTTCATAAAGTCGGCCTTTAGCACCCCACCCAACACCCCCAACCGCCATGCTGCGCATCACCTTGCAACCCCAATGGCAGATCGGCCGCGACGGCACTGAGGCGCTGCCCGTCAACGCCCTGCTGCAGCTGCTGGCGGCGGTGCAGTCGTCGGGCAGCATCGCGCAGGCGGGGCGCGAAGTGGGCTTGTCGTACCGGCACGCCTGGGGCTTGCTGCAGCAGGCCGAGGCGCTGTTTGGCCAGCCGCTGTTGACGCGCGGGCGGGGCCGGGGCTCGGTGCTGACACCGCTGGGCCAGCAACTGATTTGGGCCGACACCCGCATTGGCGCGCGGCTGCAGCCGCTGCTGGAATCGCTGGCCGCTGAGCTGGAAGGCGCGCTGGGCCGGGTGCAGCGCCGCGAGCAGGCGGTGCCGCGTCTGCACGCCAGCCACGGCTTTGCGGTGGCGGCGCTGCGTGAGCAACTGGCGCAGCGCGGCGTGGCGGTGGAACTGCGCTACCGCAACAGCCTGGAAGCGGTGGCGGCGCTGGCGCAGGGCGACTGCGAGTTGGCGGGTTTTCATGTGCCGCTGGGTGAGTTTCAGCACGCCGCCGCACAGCGCTACCAGGCGCTGCTGCAGCCCGGCGCGCACCAGCTGGTGCAGCTGGCGGTGCGCACCCAGGGCCTGTTTGTGGCGGCGGGCAACCCGCTGGGCATTCGCGGGCTGGACGACCTGAAGCGGCGCAACCTGCGCTTTGTGAACCGGCCCGAAGGCTCGGGCACCCGCATGCTGACCGAGCTGCTGCTGAAGCGCCACGGCGTGGCGCCGCGCCAGGTGAGCGGCTTTGAGAACACCGAACTCACCCACGCCGCCGTGGCGGCTTTCGTGGCCAGCGGCATGGCCGACGTGGGCCTGGGCGTGCAGACCGCTGCGCACCGCTTTGGCCTGCACTTCATTCCCTTGCTGAAAGAACGCTACTTTTTTGCCGCACCCACCGAGGCGCTGGCGCGGGCCGAGACCAAGCCCGTTCTGGCGGTGCTGCAGTCGCCCGCGTTTCGGGCGCGGGTGGCTGCGCTCAAGGGTTATGAGGCGGCGGGCACGGGGCAGGTGCTGACGCTGGCAGACGCGTTCGGGGGCTAAAACAGACGGCCATTGACGGCCGTCAACGTGCGGCGAATGTGAGCCAAGATACGCCTCGCCATGCGCCTGAATTTTCACATTTTCGACCCGGAAAATCGATTTCAGAGCGCCCCCTGTCTTCACGCATTCCATGGCCAAAAGTCAACGCCACAACGCTGCACATGGCGGCAACACGCCGACCGCAAAAACGCAAAGGGTTGCGCTGACCGACTCAGGGCGTTAGACTAAAAAAAGCAACGGGACACCCTCCTCCCATGCCAACAGTGTGTTTGCTTTGCCTTTCAGGCAGCCCCGGCATCCCCTGATCTCGTTCAACGGCCATTGGGTCGCTTGAGTTTTTTTGTAGGTCCCCTCACAGGGGCCGACCGGCCAGAAACACCGCCTCGCAGCGGTGGCTCGAACCGGTTCGCCAGAAGTCTTGCTTGCGTTCTCGCAACGGGGCTTCACCACAAACAACCCACGGCATGACCCATACCGACAGGACCACCCACACCGCCCCATCCCCTTTTGTTTTTCGTGCTGCAGGCCCCAGCGACGGCGCCGCCGTGTGGCGCTTGGTGCAAGCAACCGGCGCGCTCGAACCCAACTCTCCGTATTGCTACCTGCTGCTGGTCACAGACTTCGGTGATACCTGTCTGATCGCCGAACAAGCCGGTGAGGTGGTGGGCGTGGTGCTCGGCTACCACCCGCCGCGCGAGCCCGAGACGGCTTTTGTCTGGCAGATCGGCGTGATGCCGGTCCTGCGCGGACGCGGCCTGGGCCTGCGCATGTTGCAGGCCTGGATGGCGTTGCCAGCCAACGCCCATTGCGCATGGGTCACCGCCACGGTGGCCGAAGACAACCCGGCCTCTCAGGCCTTGTTTGGCCGGCTGGCCGCCACACACCAGACCCGGTGCGAAGTGTTGCCGCACTTTCACGCCCACCAGTTTCCGCACGAGCACCCCGCCGAACCGCTGTACCGAATCGGCCCGCTTGCGCGTGGCGTGCCCACGCACGTCTGACCCCGCGCACTGCGACGGCCCGCGACGGGCCGGTGTTGCACACACCCCCATCCTGGGACGCAGTGCATTTGGCATTTTTTGAAAGGATCCCGCCATGAATATTTTTGAACAGCACGAGTCCGAGGTGCGTGGCTATTGCCGCAGCTTTCCCGCCGTGTTCGCATCAGCCAAGGGCGCGTGGATGACCGACAACAAAGGCCGCCGCTACCTGGACTTTTTCAGTGGCGCCGGCGTGCTGAACTACGGCCACAACCCCGACAAGATCAAGCAAGCCTTGCTCGCCTACCTGGTGCGAGACGGCATCACCCACACGCTGGACATGTACAGCGAAGCCAAGGAGGCGTTCATCCAGCGCTTTCACGACGTGATCCTGCAGCCGCGTGGCCTGTCCTACAAATTTCAGTTCCCTGGCCCGACGGGCACCAACGCGGTGGAAGCGGCACTCAAACTGGCGCGCAAAGTGACCGGGCGCGAGCAGGTGGTGGGCTTCACCAACGCCTTTCATGGCATGACCCTGGGTGCCCTGGCCGTGACCGGCAACGGCTTCAAGCGCGCCGGCGCAGGGGTGAGCCTGAACCACGCCACGTCGATGCCATTTGATGGCTACATGGGCGCCGACACCGACACCCTGAATTTCTTCGAGTCCATGATCATTGACGGTGGCAGCGGCATGGAATTGCCCGCCGCCGTGATTCTGGAGACGGTGCAGGCAGAGGGTGGCGTGAACGTGGCCAGTGTCGAATGGATTCGGCGTCTGCGCGAGATCACGGCGCGCCACGGCATTGTGCTGATCGTGGACGACATTCAGGTGGGCTGCGGACGCACCGGCCACTTCTTCAGCTTTGAAGAGGCCGGCATCGTGCCCGACATGGTGACGCTGTCGAAGTCGCTCTCGGGCTATGGCCTGCCTTTGGCACTGGTGCTGATCAAACCCGAGCTGGACCAATGGGCTCCGGGCGAGCACAACGGCACGTTCCGAGGCCACTGCCCGGCGTTTGTCACCGGGACCGCTGCCCTGAGTTTTTGGACCAACACCGTGTTGCAGGACACCGTGGGCCAGAAAAGCGCCCTGGCGTTTGAGCGCCTGCACCAGATGCTGAAACGCCAGGGCGTGGAGGCGCCGGTGCGTGGCCGTGGCCTGATTCAGGGTGTCGAGTTCGCTGAGCCGGGCTTGGCCACACGTATTTCGCAAGCCTGCTTCGAACGCGGTCTGATCATTGAAACCGCCGGGATCGACGACCAGGTGCTCAAGCTGCTGCCCAGTCTGACCATCACGGAAAAAGATTTGCAGCATGGGCTCGACACCATCGAAACCAGCCTGCAGGCCGTTCTGCACCAGGACATGCGCAAAGCCGCCTGATCGTCTGAGCGCGCACGCCTTACCTACCCACACCACCCACACCAACCACACCCAGGACACAAGCACATGATCGTCAAACACCTCGAAGACATTCTGAACACCAGCGCCGACGTGGACGCCGAAGGCTGGACCAGCCGCCGTCTGATTTACAAAGACGCGGGCATGGGCTACTCGGTCAATGACACCATCATCAAGCCCGGCGCCGTACTGGAAATGGAATACAAAAACCATTTCGAAACCGTGTACTGCATTGAAGGTGCCGGCGAGATCACCGACCTGGCCACGGGCCAGACGCACGACATCCGCGTCGGTACGCTGTACGCCCTGAACAACCACGACCGCCACATCCTGCGGGCCAACAAGGGCACCCACATGCGCATGGTCTGCGTGTTCAACCCACCGCTGACAGGACGCGAAGTGCACGATGCCACCGGCGCCTACGCGCTGGCCGACTGACAGGAGGACATCCATGACCAGCATGACAGGCATGGGTGTGGCCGCCACACCCATCCACGCCCAACCCCGTGGCGACGACCGCTATCCCTCACGTTTCGATGCGCAGGTCCACATCACGGACCGCCTGGATCCGGTGCTCTATGGATCGCCCGACGAAGGGCCGCTGAGCGCGAGCCAGTTGCACTTTTACCTCGACAACGGTTACCTGAATTTTGACGAGCTGCTGAGTGCCGCCGAGATCCAGGCGTGCCTGGACGAGGTGCAAAAGCTGCACAGCGACGACGCGGTCAAGGCCTCCGATCGGGCGGTGATCGAACCGGGCAGCGGCGAGCTTCGCTCGCTGTTTGAGGTGCACCGCAGCAGCGCTGTGCTGCACCGCTTGGCCAACCACCCCAAGCTGGTCGGCATCGCGCGGCAGTTGCTCGGCAGCGAGGTCTACATCCACCAGTCGCGCGTGAACTACAAAGGCGGGTTCAGGGGCAAAGAGTTTTACTGGCACTCCGACTTCGAGACCTGGCACGTGGAAGACGGCATGCCCGCCATGCGCGCGGTGAGTTGCTCGATCGCCCTGACGGCCAACACGCCTTACAACGGGCCGCTGATGCTGATGCCCGGCTCCCACCAGCGCCATGTCTCATGCGTGGGCGCAACGCCCGAAGACCACTACAAACAGTCGCTGAGGCAGCAGGACGTGGGCGTTCCCGAT
This sequence comes from Hydrogenophaga sp., assembly GCF_030656115.1. Classification (GTDB taxonomy): domain Bacteria; phylum Pseudomonadota; class Gammaproteobacteria; order Burkholderiales; family Burkholderiaceae_C; genus Hydrogenophaga. Next base: position 13,337 of record NZ_JAUSOO010000071.1, on the reverse strand, counting down.
GACGACAGCCTCACCCGCCTGGTGCAGGACTTCGGCATCACCGCGCCCACAGGCCTGGCTGGCGCCGTCACCTTCTTCGAGTGCAACGTGATGCACGGCTCCAGTTCGAACATCACGCCGCTGCCGCGCAGCAACGTCTTCCTGGTGTTCAACAGCGTGCACAACACCTTGGTGCCCCCCTTCTGCGGACTGCCACCCCGGCCCAACTTCATCGCCGAGCGGCGGGACTTCACGCCGGTGGGTGCGCTCTGATCAACGCAGTCTGACGGACCAACGTGCCGCCGAAGGTGGCGGAAATTGCGTCACCGGCGCGCCACACCCGCCGGCAAGCGCGCCGCCACATCCCACGCGCCGGACGCAAACCACGCATCGCCGTCGAGGTACGCCCGCAGCATGGGCAAGGCGTCAAAGCCCCAGAACACATGGCCGTTGACCACCAGCGCGGGCACACCAAACAGGCCCAGCGCCAGCGCCTCGTCGGTGTTGGCGCGCAGGCGCTGCTTGACCGTCTCGCTGTCGGGCCACTGCGCATCGGGCCAGGGCTTGTGGCGCTGGGCCATGTGGTCTTGCAGCAGCGCTTGCAAAGCGCCCAACCGGGTGGCGTCGGTGGCGCTCTGGCCGCCGCGCCACACGTGGTGAAACAGCTGGCCGGTGACGTAGCGGTTGGTCTCGCCGGGTGCATCGTCGGTCGCCGCAGCCAGCCCCAGGCGCAGCAGCGCCAGCGGGTTGAACGGGTGGGTGGCGGGCAAGTCCAGCGGCACGCCGTGGTGGTGCGCGAGCCAGCTCACCTGGCGGTAGGTCCAGTCGCGCTTGCCCGCTATTTCAGCCGGGCCCAGCTGGCCGTTGGCTTTGAGCAGCGCCGCAAACAGCACCGGCTTGTAGCGCAGCTGCACGCTGTGGCCCATGAGCGCTTCGGGCAGGCGCTCAAACGCCAGGTAGGCGTAGGGGGAAATCGGATCGTAATAGAAGGTGATGTCGTGCAGGGTGGGGGTCATGGGTGATTCCCGGCAAGCGATCCAGCGGCTTGACGCACTTCAATGCGCCCCCAAACCACCAGCTTGTCGGCGTCGCTCAGCTGGCCCCAGGCGGCAATTTCCTGCAGCGTGCGGTAGCAGCCTTTGCAGCTGCTGTCGCGCTCGTTCAGTTCGCAAATGGACACACAAGGCGAAGGCACGCCGGGGCCGGGGTGGTGTTCGCGCGCATCGCGCAGGTTGATCAGCTGGGTGTTCATGGTTGCGTGGGCTCGGCGGTTGGTGGCGCGGTCACGTCGTGCACGGGCGCGCCGGTCAGGGTTTGCAGATCGGTCGGGCTGAGGCGAAACACGCCGTGCGGGTGGCCAGCGGCGGCCCAGATGTCGCCAAAGCGAAACAGCTGCGCGTCGATCAGCGTCACCGGTGGCGTGGCATGCGCCAGTGGCGACACGCCGCCAATGGAAAAGCCGGTCTTGGCTTTCACAAATTCGGCGTCGGCCCGGCCCAGCTTGCCGCCTTCGGCGCAGACGATGGCCTGCACCTTTTTCTCGTCCACCCGCAGGTCGCCCGAGGTGATGACGAGCACCGCCGCGTCGTCCGACTTGCGGCGAAAGATGATGCTTTTGGCGATCTGTCCCAACGACACGCCGAGCGCGTCGGCCGCTTGCTGCGCGGTGCGGGCAGCGTCGCTGAGCAACACGGGAGGATGGGGATGGCCCAGCGCGGCCAGCGCGGCGGTGACGCGCTGCACGCCGGCGGGCAGTTCGGGGGTGTTCAGACTTGCTTCACTCATGGGCGGCAATGGTAGCGGGACGCGCCCAACCCGGGTGGCGTGAGGTCAGGCGCCCCCACGCTTGACCAGCATCAAACCCGCACCCATCGCCATCAGCACGCCGCCGAACACGCGGTTTTGGGCGCGCCGGGCTCGGGCCGTGGCCAGCCAGCGCTGGGCGCGCGAGGCCAGAAATGCGTAGCCGTGCATCACCACCAGGTCCACCCCAATGGAAGTCACCAGCAAAATCAGCAGTTGCAGCCAGAGCGGGCGGTGGGGGTCAATGAACTGCGGCAGCACCGCCACCATGAACACAATGCCCTTGGGGTTGGTCACGTTGGTCATGAAGCCGGTCAGCACCCGCTCGCGCACCGTAGGCACGCCCAGGTGGTTCACCAGCGCCTGGCCAGCCGCTGGCGCGTGGGCGTGCACCGGTGCGCGCCACTGCTTCAGGCCGAGCCAGATGAGGTAGGCCGCGCCCAGCACCTTGACCACCGTGAACGCGGTGGCCGAGGCCAGCAAAAGCGCCCCCACACCCACCCCGGCAATCAGCAAAATGACCGCCAACCCCAGTTGCAGCCCCGCAATGGTGGCGCTGCTCCGGCGCATGCCGTAGGCCAGGCCGTGGCTCATGGACAGCACCGCGCCAGAACCCGGCGAAATGGCGATGACCCAGGACGCGGCGAAAAACGCCAGCCAGACATTGAAGTCCATGGCGCTCAGCCTTGGCGCTTGGTCAGCAACGCCCGCGCCACCCGCGAACCGCTGGGGCGGCCCAGGTGGTCGCTGATGAACTGGCCCGCATCGACCAGCGCATCCAGGTCGATGCCGGTTTCAATGCCCATGCCGTGCAGCAGGTACACCACGTCTTCGGTGGCCACGTTGCCGGTGGCGCCCTTGGCATAGGGGCAGCCACCCAGCCCGGCCACGGACGACTGGAAGTTCCACACACCCAGCTCCAGCGCCGCCAGTGTGTTGGACAAGGCCTGGCCGTAGGTGTCGTGGAAATGGCCGCTGATGTGGTCGATGTCGAAATGCTTCAGCGTGGCCTCCAGGGCCGCCTGAACCTTGCGCGGCGTGCCCACGCCAATGGTGTCGGCCACGTCCACCCGCTGCACGCCGATGCCGCGCATCAGCCCCGCCAGATAGGCCACGCGCTCGGGCGCAATGTCGCCCTCATACGGGCAACCCACGGTGCAGCTCATGGCACCGCGCACGGCGATGCCCGCCGCCAGCGCCGCAGCCACCACCGGCGCAAAGCGTTCGATGCTTTCGGCGATGGAGCAGTTGATGTTTTTCTGGCTAAAGGCCTCGCTGGCCGCGCCAAACACCACGATCTCGTCGGGCCGGTCGGCCAGCGCGGCCTCAAAGCCTTTGAGGTTGGGCGTGAGCACGCTGTAGCGCACACCACCCTGGCGCGCGATGCCTTGCATCACCGCGTGGTTGTCGGCCATTTGCGGCACCCACTTGGGGCTGACGTAGCTGGTGACTTCGATCTCTTTCAGGCCTGCGGCTTGCAGGCGGTGGACCAACTCGATCTTGACGGCGGCGGGCACCGGCTGCTTTTCGTTCTGCAGGCCATCGCGCGGGCCGACGTCGATGAGGCGGACTTGGGGGGGAATGTGGTTCATGGCTTCAACTTGGTGGAATGGGTTGGGACGACCAGGGCGCGGCGACAAGCGCGACCCGCTATGTCAACAAATCGGGAAACTGACCCTGCAAAAACTGGCGTGTGTGCGCCAGCAAGCCGGTGGCCTGGGTGATGCACTCGGTGACGACGGAGGCACTCACCGGATCGCCTTCGTAGTCGTTCTGGTTGCGCTGCTTGCGCAGGGCATCGAGCACGATGATCACATCGCCCGGTAGGCCCATGGTGAGCGGGAGACACTGCAGCGTGGTCTGGTGGTGGCCGGGCTGGCTGGTGGGGGTGCGGTAGCCCTGGGCCCAAAGGCCCAGCATGGCGCACTGCAGGATGCACTTGTAGGCAGCATCAAAACGGTTTTCGGCACTGAGCGCCTGCAACTGCGCGTCGGCCAGGTTGCGTGCGGCGGCGGCCAGCAGGCGCTGCACGCCCAGCGGCGAAGCGTTAAACGCTTGCAGGCGCTGGATGGCCAGCAAGTTGGCTAAGGTCATCGGAGGTTCCGTTCAGAAAAATGTGCGGGCCGGCGAGCAGATTCAAGACAAACGGGTCTTGCTCGGCCACATGGCCTTGCAGCTCGGCCGGGGTGTACACAACGGGGTTGATTTCACGCCCCAGTGTGGTTTGTGCACTGTGCAGCGCACGCACCACCTCACCAAATCCGCGTTCGGTGACCACCAGCACGTCCACATCGCTGCCGGCAACCTCCGTACCACGGGCGACCGACCCGAAGATGAGGGCCAGCACGGGCTGCAGCGGCGCCAGCGCCCGGGCCAGCAGCTCAGCGGCGCCAGTGGTCTTGCGCAGCAGCCCGGCCAGCTCAGGGAACACGGGGCATTGGCGATTGGCCTGGTAACGCACCTGGTTACCCTGCGCTTTGCGCAGCAGCAGACCGGCGGCGGCGAGGCGGGCCAGTTCTTTGTGCAGGCTGCCGGGCGATGTGCCGGTCAGACGGGCGAGCTCGCGCACGTGGTAGTCCGTATCAGGGTGCAGCAGCAACTGGCTCAGCAGCTTTTTGCGGTAATCGCCCAGGAGCAGGTCGGTCAGCATGGCAGGAGAATGTAGCCTTTCAGGATTCGATTGTATCCAATTTGGCTACGTTCAAACCTGAAGGGATGCGTTTTGAGTGCCAGGCGGGGCCCGGGCGCGTTAGATGAACGGATTGATCTTGATTCGCGCCTGAACTTCTTTGGAGAACATACAGGGTCATAGATACACAACGAAAGCAAGCCATCAAGAGCTCCCCGCCCCAGCCGCCACCGGCTGCCCATGCCGGTAAGACCGGCCCGCCACGGTGTAGCCCACCACATGTTTTCCACAAAACTCAACCTTCACCGGCTCGCCCACATGCTGTTCCAGCGCCTCAACCCCGGGGTTTTCGCGCAGGCATTGCAGGCGGTATTTGCCGCCGCAGCCCAGCGTGATCCGCGTCCAGCGCTCGTTCACCAGGTACATCTGATAACGACTCACCTGGCGCAGGGTGCCCGTCTGTGTGGTGACGGGCGTGTCCGTTGACAGACAGGTCAGGCGTTCGTGGTCGTTGGAGGCGGTATTCAGACCCACCACCAGCATCACGAACACCAAGGGCGCGGCGAGCAAGGCCCACACCCAGGCGCTGACCCGGCGTGGCGCTGGGCGCTTGGGTTGAAGGGGCGTGTCAGTAACCACGGATCGCATCGACCACACCCGCGATGGGCTGGCCCGCTTCGAGCGCGCGGATTTTGCCGGCGATCTGCGCAATGCTTTCATCGCGCAGCGTGCGCGCCGAGGTGTGGGGCGTGAGGGTGATCTGCGGGTGCTGCCAGAACGGGTGCTCGGGCGGCAGCGGCTCGGTGCGGAACACGTCCAGCGTGGCCCCGGCCAGGTGGCCGCTGTCCAGCAGCGCCAGCAGGTCGGCGTCAACCAGGTGCGCGCCGCGTGCCACGTTGATCAGGTAGCCCCCGGGCTGAAGGCGCCCAAGCGTCTGGCGGTTCAAGATGTCCTGGGTATCGGGCGTGAGCGGCAACAGGTTGACCAGCACGCGGCTGGCCGACAGAAAGGTCTCCAAGCCCACCTCGCCGCTGTGCGTGAACACGCCTTCGATGGCCTTGGGCGTTCGGCTCCAGCCGTGCACGGGGAAGTCAAACACCCGCAGCGCCCGGGCCACGCGCTCGCCCAGCACACCCAGCCCCATGACGCCGACCGCAAAGTCCTTGCGGTCACGCGGCCTGCGGTACGACCACTTCCCCGCTTTCATGTCGGCCTCGTAGCCGTCGAATTCGCGGAAATGGCGGATGACGGCGTGGCACACGTATTCGGCCATTTGCACCGACATGCCCGCGTCGTCCAGCCGCACCACGCGCACGCCGGGCGGCAGGTGCAGTTTCAACAGCGCATCGACGCCAGCACCGATGTTGAACAGGGCTTTGAGCGCCTGTTGCTCGTCCAGAAAACGTTGCGGCGGCGCCCAGACCACCGCCACATCGGCCTGCGCCGAGCCGGGTTGCCACACGTCCACCGTGGCCTCGGGAAAAGCGGCACGGAGGCCGGCGAGCCAGGGTTCGGCTTTGGTGTCGGTACAGCATAAGGTGATGTTCATGCGGCGAGCTTATGGGAATTCAGCCCATTCGGTCCTGTTCGTGCGTTGGCGGTGCCGCTCACGGGTCGGTAAAAAACCATGAGCACCAGGCGAACCCGTCAGGCGGTTTGAATCTTCAGCAGCTCAGCCCCTTCGGCCACCTGGTCGCCGGGCGCGTACAGCAGCTCGGCCACCGTGCCGTCGGCCGGTGCGGCAATGGTGTGTTCCATCTTCATGGCTTCCATCACCGCCAGCGGCTGGCCCTTCTTCACCACGTCGCCCGCCTGAACGGCGAAGCTCACCACCTTGCCGGGCATGGGCGCGGTGAGACGGCCCACATCGGCAGCGGCTTCTCCGGCGTGGGCCAGCGCGTCGAGTTCGGTGATCTGGGTGGCACCCAGGTCGCAAAAAATGTGCACGATTTCGTCGCGCTGCCAGGTCTGCACCGTTTGGCGCTGACCCAGGAAGCGCAGGTCCATCAGGGTGCCGTTGTCTGCCGGCAGCGCATCAAACGCGAGCAGCCCACTCGCTTCGCCGAACGCGAGTTGCAACGCACCGTCGTGCAGGTAGGTCAGGCTGGCCTGCACCGGTTCGCCGAGGTATTCAAAGTCAAACCGGCGCACGGTGAGGCCAAAGGGGCGCCAGCCGTCGCGGCGCGAGAACGGGTCTTTGCCCTCGCTCGCGCGCTCGGCCAGCAGGGTTTGCGCCACCGCGGCGGCCACGGCCAGGTTCAGGCCCACCTTGTCCTGGTGGAACAACACGCCCGCTTCGCGCGGAATGAGCGCCGTGTCCAGATTCGCCTGCGCAAACGACGGGCTGGCGACCACATGGCGCAGAAACTGCACGTTGGTGGACAGGCCGACGATGCGGGTTTGCGCCAGCGCGGCGTCCATCTTGGCCAGCGCCTCGGCGCGGGTGCGGCCGTGCACGATGAGCTTGGCGACCATGGAGTCGTAGAAGGGGCTGATGGCGTCGCCTTCGCGCACGCCCGAATCCACGCGCACCGGCTGTGGCGCAGCGGGAGAGCCCGCACCCCTGACCTCTCCCAGAGGGAGAGGGGGTAAGAATTCGATGCTGGCGGGCAAGCGGTACACGTCCAGCCGTCCCGTGGCGGGCAGAAACTGGTTGTCCGGTGTTTCGGCGCAAATGCGCGCTTCAATGGCGTGGCCGTGGATGCGCAGGTCTTCCTGCTTCAGCGGCAGCGGCTCGCCGCTGGCCACGCGCAGCTGCCACTCCACCAGATCCAGCCCGGTGATGGCTTCGGTCACCGGGTGCTCGACCTGCAGGCGCGTGTTCATCTCCATGAAATAGAAGCGCATGCCCCCCTCGGGCGGCTGCTCGACGATGAATTCCACCGTGCCCGCGCCCACGTAGTTCACAGCGCGCGCCGCGGCCACGGCGGCCAGGCCCATCTGCTGGCGCAGTTCGGGCGTCATGCCCGGCGCGGGCGCTTCTTCCAGCACCTTCTGGTGGCGCCGCTGCACCGAACAGTCGCGCTCAAACAGGTAGACGCAGTTGCCGTGCGTGTCGCCAAACACCTGGATCTCGATGTGGCGCGGGCGCTGGGCGTATTTCTCCACCAGCACCGCGTCGCTGCCGAAGCTGTTGATGGCCTCGCGTTTGCACGAAGCGAGCGCCGCGGCAAAGTCTTCGGCCTTCTCCACCGCGCGCATGCCCTTGCCGCCACCGCCCGCACTGGCTTTGATGAGCACCGGGTAACCGATGCGGTCGGCCTCGTGTTGCAGCATGTGTGGGTCCTGGTCGGCGCCGTGGTAACCCGGCACCAGCGGCACGCCGGCGCTTTCCATCAGCCGCTTCGACTCGGCCTTCAGGCCCATGGCCAAGATGGCGCTGGCGGGCGGACCGATGAACACCAGGCCGGCTTCGGCGCAGGCGTTGGCAAAGGCTTCGTTCTCGCTCAAGAAACCGTAACCGGGGTGAATGGCCTGCGCGCCGGTGGCCTTGGCCGCGTCCAGAATGCGCTGCCACTGCAGGTAACTGTCTTTCGGTGCGCTGCCACCGATGTGCACCGCCTCGTCGCACGCGGCCACATGTTTGGCACTGGCGTCGGCGTCGGAATACACGGCCACGGTGCGCACACCCATGCGGCGGGCGGTGGCGGCCACGCGGCAGGCGATTTCGCCTCGGTTGGCGATGAGGATTTTGTTAAACATGGTGGGTGTCTCCAAAAGAAATTCAGGGGGAATCCAGATTGGCGCTGAGCACATCGCGCAAAACTTGGCGCAACGGGTCCAGGGCCGTATTCAATTCTTCGCGCAGGTCTGCGTTTTTGGCCAAGGCGTAGCCAATGCGCGAATACGCGGTGTCGCGGGTGCGGTGGGTGAGCCACACCTGCAACCAAGCTTTGTCGCGTTGGGCTTGGGTGGTTTTTTGGTGACTGGGTGGAATGCCCGTATCGGACTCAACACACTGCGCCCATTGCGTGGCGCAGGCATGGCCAGGTGAATGGGTGGGAATGGCGTCACGAATCAAGGTTTCGAGCGCGCCTGTTTGATCGTGGCGGGGCAAACAATAAAAGTTTAATTTAGAACGTTTGCCTACCTCGGTGCGGATGTTGGCCATCAATGTCTGGGTTTGTGCCAGATCATCTTCATTGTCCAGCACCACCGCCATCAGGCGGATATCCGAACCGCCCGATGATTTCAACTGGTCGCCACAGAACGCCACCAAATGCTGGCGGCCTTCGGCATTCACGATTTCAACATCGGCCTCGGTTTTTTTGATCTCATTGCGCAACAGGATCAAAATATCGGCTTCGTCAGCCCCTTCGCACACGATGAGACGCGGCGATTCCAGTGGCCTGTTTTGGAGCTTGGCCATATCAGCGCACCTCCATGTCACGCGCCATCATGCGCAGCATGCGTTCGCCTTCAATGCAAACCGTTTGGATGTTGTCGCCGGTTCGCTCCAGCCTGATGACCTGAAACAGCTCGGGGGTTTCTTCAAACACTTCGCAAGCGGCGCGGATGGCGTCCCAGCTGTGGGTGGTGATTAAGGATTGAACTCGCCCCTCTTGAGCGACCGTTTTGATTCCCTTAAACAGCGTAGGGAGAGCACTGTAGTGAATACCGTTCTCGATCTCGTCGATCAGCGCAAGCTGTGATTCAGATACCAGTAATTCAGAAAACAGATACACCAAGCGACTAAAGCCGTGTCCGAGCAAATTCAGTGGAACGGCTTGTGGTAATCCATCCAGCTCCGCATATACCCGATGCTCTCCATCGGGTGCTATCGCATCCAAACTTTCCAAACGAGGATCTACGGCACGCAACAACGTAATCAGCGCTTTTTTCTTTCTCCCCAGAATCACTTTTCCGAAAATCTCGACAAGTCGATTTTGTGAAGGCAAGAAGTAAGGAATTGCCGTGCAGCTCCATAGATTTTGAAAACCACCTACATGCCAAGCCTTAATCGATTCCTTGAGTAGAGTTGATTTTTCTCTGTAACCTAGCCCGCCAGCAATAGGCATAGGCATGAACATAGTATCCCGGTTTTTTGCAGCCAACACCAACCCTTGCCCCTCGGTAGACAGAACACCCAGAAAAAGTTGTGGATTCAAATAGGCTTGGTCAAATCGGTTAACGTCCATGCCTTCATTCTGACGAAATAACCCTCCCGCAGCATGAGGGCCCAGCATCGCTGTGGCATACACCGCCTCCAACAAAGAAGTCTTCCCCACGTTTTGCCCACCCAAAATCAGGTTCACCATTTTGAATGGCCCGACTTGGGTATCTTTGAAACCCTTGAAGCCTTGCAGATGGATATATTGCAGCATGGTGTTAAATATTGGGCGTTGATCGGGAGTGCGCCAATGGCCAGCGGGTGCGCAAATCAGCTCACCAGCCACGAAGGCTTGCGTTTCTGCAAAAACGACATCACGCCTTCGCGGCCTTCGTCGCTGGCGCGGATGTCGGCGATGCCGTCCACGGTGGCCGCGATCAAGGCGACGTTGATCTCGCGCTCGGCCACGTCTTGCACCAGCTTTTTGCAAGCGCGCACAGCGGCGGGGCTGGCGCTGGCCAGGGCTTGGGCGAGTTCGTCCACTTTCGCGGCCAGGGCCTCGGGGCTGTTGACGAGTTCGTGCACAAAACCGATGCGGTGCGCCTCTGGCGCGCTGAAACGCTCTGCCGTGAGGAAGTAGCGGTGCGCGGCGCGGGTGCCCATGGCGCGGATCACGTAAGGGCTGATGGTGGCCGGAATCAGGCCCAGCTTCACCTCGCTCAGGCAGTAGGTGGCCGTGTCCACGCTCACAGCCATGTCGCACGCGGCCACCAGCCCCATGCCGCCCGCGAACACATCGCCCTGCACGGCGGCGATGGTGGGTTTGGGGCAGGTGTAAATGGCCTGCAACATGGCGGCGAGCTGGCCCGCGTCGGCGATGTTCTCGTCGCGGCTGTAGTCGGCCATGCGGCGCATCCAGTTCAGGTCGGCCCCGGCGCAAAAGGCGGGGCCCACGGCGGCCAGCACCACGGCGCGCACGTTGTCGCGCGCGCCCACGGCTTCAAACGCGGCTTTGAGTTCGGCAATGACCTCGTCGTTGAAGGCGTTGCGCACGGCGGGGCGGTTCAGGGTGATGCGGGCAATGCGGTCTTGCACCGTCAGGGTCAGGGCTTGGGTCATGGCGGGGGTTCCGGCGGTTTTAGGGGTTTTTGGCCTCGGCGGCCTCCAATTGCAGGTGGTACACCCAATCCAGCTCAGGCGCAGGTTGCCCCAGCGCGGTGAGTGCGGCGGTGATTTGGCCCCGGTGGTGGGTGGCGTGGTTGAACACATGGGCCAGCGTGGCCGCGAACGGCAGCGACTGTGGCACGCCTTTCATGGTTTTGTAGTCCAACTGGCCGTCAAAACGTTCGGCGGGCCAGCTGGCGATGAGGTGTTCCCAGTTGGCCGCGCCGCCTTTCAGGGCTTGGCCCAGGCGTTCGCGGTCGGGTTCGATTTCGGTGTCCAGCCCCAACAAGGGCGACGCACCCTTGGAAAAACGCGCGTACCAGAGCAGGTGTTCGCCCACCAGCAGGTGGTTCAGCGTGCCGTGGATGCTCTTGAAGAACAGGCCCATGTCTTTGCGGTAGTCGCCGTCGGACACGCGCGACACGGCGTCGAGCAGGCGGTGTGTGGCCCAGACGTGGTATCGGGCTTGCCGGGTGAAGTGGGTGATTGGGTTCATGGCGAGGCTCGTCACAAGAAGGGTGGGTGGCAGAGGTGCGGGGTTCAATGCCGACATACGCTGAGTCCGCGCAGGGTTTCCATCACATCAAAGTCGGCGTCGCGGTGCAACAAGGTGTGGCCGTGGGTGATGCAGTAGCTGGCCAGCAGCACGTCGATGGGGCTGCGGATGGTGTAGCCCTGGCTGCGCAGCACGTTGTAATGTTCGGCGGCCAGCAGCGCGTTGTGCAGGCCACCAATTTCAACCACCGAAATAGCCAGCAGCAGGTTTTGGGCACGCTGGCGGTCTTTGGGCTTGTCAAAACCGCGCATGACTTCGTAAATCACCAAGTCGGCAACGCCCACTTCCTCCTCCATCGGTGAGCCTTTGAGCAGGTTCACCAATTGCACCGTTTCTGCGTTGGACACGCCACGAAAAAAGTCGATCCAGACGCTGGAGTCCACCAAAATCATTTGACGGTCACTTTCTTCACGCGCTTAGGCTTGGGCGCGGCAGCGGTAGCCGGGGCGGTTGGGCTGGCCGTTGTGTACGGGGCCGCTGGCTCATGCGCGGCCTGTTCGGCTGGCGCGGCGGCCTCGCTGGCGTCTAGGCCGGCGGCGATCAAGGTTTGCTCAGCACGCCGACGCTCCCAGGCCTCGTCGGAATCGTCCCAGTGCAAGGTGCCGCGTGCGGCCAACAGGGCGTCGTAGGCTTTGCGCCGCTTGAGCATCTTCAGCCCCGCCTCCACCGCCTCGCGCTTGGTCTTGAAATCGCCACTGGCCATGACATCGGCCATGAGTTTGTCGTCGATCACGATGTTGGTACGCATGGCTCACCTCTAAATATGTGTATATAAATAAAAAACTATACACATCACATGCGGAAAAGTCCAAACTTCGTCTCGGGGATTGGCGCATTCAGCGAAGCGCTCAGACCCAGCGCCAGCACGCGACGCGTGTCGGCGGGGTCGATCACACCGTCGTCCCACAGGCGGGCGGTGGCGAAGTAGGGATGGCCCTGCACCTCGTACTGTTCTTTGATCGGTGCCTTGAACGCGGCCTCTTCTTCCGCGCTCCAGCTGCCGCCCTTGGCCTCGATGCCGTCGCGCCGGACAGTGGCCAGCACGCTCGCGGCCTGCTCGCCGCCCATCACACTGATGCGCGCGTTCGGCCACATCCACAGGAAGCGCGGCGAGTAGGCGCGGCCACACATGCCGTAGTTGCCGGCGCCAATACTGCCGCCAATGATGACGGTGAACTTCGGCACAGCGGCGGTGGCCACGGCGGTCACCATCTTGGCGCCGTTGCGGGCGATGCCTTCGTTTTCGTACTTGCGGCCGACCATGAAGCCGGTGATGTTCTGCAGGAAAACCAGCGGCGTCTTGCGCTGGCAGCAGAGTTCGATGAAGTGCGCGCCCTTGAGCGCCGATTCGCTGAACAAAATGCCGTTGTTGGCGATGATGCCGACCGGCATGCCCTCAATACGCGCGAAGCCGCAGACCAGCGTGGTGCCGAAGCGCGACTTGAACTCGTCGAAGTCCGAGCCGTCGACGATGCGGGCGATGATCTCGCGCACGTCGAAGGGCTTGCGGGTGTCGGTCGGGATCACGCCGTACAGCTCCTCGGCCGGGTACCGCGGCGCCACCGGGTCGATGGTGGTGATCGGTGACACCTTGCGTGCGTTCAGGTTTTTCACCGCCTGGCGTGCCAGCGCGATGGCATGCAGGTCGTTCTGCGCCAAGTGGTCGGCCACGCCACTCAGCCGCGTGTGCACGTCGCCACCGCCCAGGTCTTCGGCCGTGACCACCTCGCCGGTGGCGGCCTTCACCAGCGGCGGGCCGCCCAGGAAGATGGTGCCCTGGTTCTTGACGATGATGGTCTCGTCGCTCATGGCCGGCACGTAGGCGCCGCCCGCCGTGCACGAACCCATGACGACCGCGATCTGCGCGATGCCCTGCGCGCTCATGTTGGCCTGGATGAAGAAGATGCGGCCGAAGTGGTCGCGGTCGGGGAAGACCTCGTCCTGGTTCGGCAGGTTGGCGCCGCCCGAGTCCACCAGGTAGATGCAGGGCAGGTTGTTCTGCTGCGCCACTTCCTGGGCGCGCAGGTGTTTTTTCACGGTCAGCGGGTAGTAGGTGCCGCCCTTCACCGTCGCGTCGTTGCAGACGATCATGCAGTCCACACCGCTGACCCGACCAATGCCGGCGATGACCCCGGCGCAGGGCGCGCTGTCGCTGC
>NZ_JAUSOO010000057.1 GCF_030656115.1 Hydrogenophaga sp. | reverse complement strand
GCAAGGCCAAGGCCATGGACATGGCGCTGACCGGCCGCATGATGGACGCCACAGAGGCCGAGCGCGCCGGCCTGGTGAGCCGCGTGGTGCCACTGGACAAGTTGATGGACGAAGCCCTGGGTGCCGCGCTCATGGTTTGTGAATTCTCGCTGCCCAGCGTGATGGCGGCCAAGGAATGCGTGAACCGAGCCTTTGAAGGCGGCCTGGCCGACGGCGTGATGTTCGAGCGCCGTCTGTTCCACAGCCTGTTCGCCACCGAAGACCAGAAGGAAGGCATGGACGCGTTTGTGAACAAGCGCAAGCCGGTGTTCAAGCACGCCTGAGCCCGACGGCATGACCAGACACGGCGAACAGCACCGCCCGAAAAAAACGGGTAAAAATGCCGCTATAATCCTGCCTGCTTCGGCGATATAGCTCAGTTGGTTAGAGCGCAGCATTCATAATGCTGATGTCGGTGGTTCAAGTCCACCTATCGCCACCAAAATTAAAAAGCGGATTCTGGCAACAGGGTCCGCTTTTTTGCTTTCCGCTTTCGTTTTTGCCTCTCGCATCTCATCCCGCCGCATGGCCATCAAATCCACCATCTTCAAGGCGAATCTGCAGATTGCAGACATCGACCACGGCTATTACGCCGACCACGCGCTGACCCTGGCCCGCCACCCGAGCGAGAACGACGAACGCATGATGGTGCGGCTGGTGGCGCTGGCGCTGCATGCGCACGAGCTGCAAGACACCTGCCGCGGCGACGGCACGCTGGCGTTTGGCGCAGGACTGTCCGACCCGGACGACCCGGACGTGTCGCTCACCGACTACACCGGACGCAAGCGCCTGTGGATCGAAGTGGGGCAGCCCGAAGACAAACCCCTGGCCAAGGCCTGCAGCAAGGCCGACGCCGTGGTGCTTTACGCCTTTGGCTCGGCGGCCGACGTGTGGTGGCGCGGCATCGAAACCAAACTGACCCGGCTGGACCGGCTGCAGGTGTGGCGCCTGCCCACCGAGGTGGCGCCCGCACTGGCCAGCATGGCCGAGCGCAGCATGCAGCTGCAGGCCACGGTGCAGGAAGGCGCGCTCACACTCTCCAGCACGCTGGGCAGCGTGCACATCGAACCGATTCGCTGGAAGTGATCCGCGTTGGCGGCTACGCGCCGTGCTTGCCAGGGTTCCAGCCTTGTGCGCCCAACACATCCCGGGCCAGCGCGGTGGGCACCGCTTCCAGCGGCGTGGCCATGGTGTCGTTCCAGCGGTTGAGAAACGCAAACATGGCGACCACGCCCAGCAACTCCACAATTTCGCCATCGCTCCAGTGCTGCTGCAGCTCGGCAAACTGAGCGTCGGTCACGGCGTTGGGCTGTGAAGACGCGGCCAGCGCAAAGTCCAGCGCCAGACGCTCTTTGGCGCTGTAGTGCGGGCTGCTCGCATAGGTCCACACATCGGCCAGCTTGGCCTCGCTGACACCGAAATTTTGGGCGCCCAGCAGCGTATGCGCCTGGCAATACAGGCAACCGGACACTTGGCTCACCACATGCCCGACCAGGCGGCGAAAGCCCAGATCCACCGCACCCTCGGGGTCCATCACGGCGGCGTTCATCACCGCCAGCGCCTGGGCCAGTTTGGGCTTGCGCTGCATGGTGAGCACGCTGTTGGGCGTGAAACCAAGCGTGCCCAGAAAGAAATCGAAATGGGGTTGGAGCTCGGGCGTGGTCTCGGGCGGCAGGGGTTGCAGGCGGGCCATGGTGTCTCCGGGGTTTGCTCGGTTGTGTGGTGACCGGATTGTCGCGCGCCAGCACGCCAACGTTTTCAAAACAACGAAGCCTGGCCTGGGTGGTCCGGTGGGCCAGACCGCGCACGCGCTGGGGTGCTGCGTTTTCGTGAACCGTGCTTCTCCACAATCGCCGCTTTGGCAGCGCGCACCTCGGGCTGGGCGCGGCGGGCGTGCAGCCGGGCCTTGGCTTCGCGGGTGGCGGCTTCCAGATCCACCAGCGGCATGGCAATGTCGACCCCCACCTGCACACTGCAACGCGCCTGCACGTCGGGCGGCATGCGCCAGGGCTCAAACAGCCAGGCGTCGGGCACGCAGCGCATGGCGGGCAGCCAGCGGCGCACAAAGTGGCCTTGCGGGTCGTGGTCGTGGGCTTGTTTGATGGGGTTGTAAACCCGGGTGGTGTTGATGCCGGTGGTGCCACTTTGCATTTGCAGCTGGCTCCAGTGGATGCCGGGCTCGTAGTCCAAAAACTGGCGCGCCAGCCACAGGCCCACCGGGCGCCAGTGCAGCCACAGCGGGTAAGCCGCCACGGACACCAGCATGGCGCGCATGCGAAAGTTGAGCCAACCGGTTTCGCGCAACATGGCCACGCAGGCGTCCACCATGGGCCAGCCGGTGCGGCCTTGCATCAGGGCGTCCAGATGCTCGGGGTTGGCGGCTTCGTCGCGCAGCCCGTCGTAGCCCCGGTGCAGGTTGCGCCACTCCAGCTCGGGCTCGTCTTCCAGCTTTTGTATGAAGTGGCAATGCCACACCAGCCGGCTCATGAAAGCGGCCAGGCCTTGGCGCTGGCGGGTGGCTTCAGGTGGCAGCTGGGCCATGTGCACCTGGGTGGCCTGCACCACCTCGCGCAGGCTCAGGCAGCCCAGCGCCAGGTAGGGCGACAGGCGCGAGCAGGCGCTGGGTGCGCGCAGCGGCGACGAGATGCCACCCCGGTACTGGGCGCTGCGCAGCGCCAGAAATTCGTGCAACACGGCCAGCGCTTCGGCCCGCCCGCCGCGCTGGCGCAGGGGCGGGTCGGCGCCCGGCAAGCCCAACTGGTCGGCTCGGGGCATGGCGGGTTCGCGCCAGGGCAGTGGCACGGGCTGCAGCGCTTCGGGCGCGGGCAGCAAGGGCGCGCGGGTGTGCGCGGCCCACTGGCTTTGCCAGCGCTGGCGGCTGGGCAGGCGGCGCACCACGCCAAATTGCGGCGTCTCGTGCCAGGCCACTCCATGGGCGCGGCACCAGCGACCCACCACTTGGTCGCGCCGGTAGGTGGCGGCGTTGCCGGTTTCTTCGTGGGCGTACAGGGCTTCAAACGGCGCCAGCGCCAGCAGGCGCGACAGCACATCGGTCACCTCGCCCGTCACCACATGCAGGCGCGTGCCCAGGGCTTTCAGTTGTGCATGCAAATCCAGCAGACCTTCGCGCAAAAAATGCAGGTGCTGGGTGGCTGCGTCGGGCTCGGCCCACAGGCTGGGCTCCACCACATACAGGCACAGCACCGGCCCGCGCGCGGCGGCCTGCTGCAGCGCGGCGTGGTCGTGCACGCGCAGGTCGCGTTTGAACCAGACCACGCTGTACGCCATGGCGCAGGCTCAACCGCCGCGGGCGCTGTGGTCTACCCAGATCAGTGCTCGGGTGTCCACACCCACGCGGGTGGCTTGCTCCAGCAGCCGGGCGCGCACATCGGCAGGCAGCGTTGTGTCGCGCGCCAGGATCCACAGGTAGCCGGTGTCGGGCCCGATCACCATGGCCCAGCGGTAGTCCGGGTCGAGCGCGATCACGTGGTAGCCGCCATAAAACGGCCCAAAGAACGACACCTTGAGCGAACCGGTGTTGCGCTCGCCCGTGAACACGGCGCGGCCCACCGCCTCGTTCCACGCGCCTTTGGCGGCGTTGTAGCCCCGGTTGGTCACCGACACGCTGCCGTCAGGCTGCAGCGCGTAGCTGGCGCTGACCTGGCTCAGGCCGCGCTCAAAACGGTGGTCCAGCCGGGCGATTTCAAACCACTGGCCCATGTAGCGCGCAGCGTCAAACGGGCTGACCACGGCCACGCCGGGCGGCGGCGCGGTGGCGCAGGCGCTCAGCCCCAGCAACAGCCCAAGCGACAGCACGGCCAACCCCAGACGACGGGAAAAATGGAACACCGTGAGACGGGACATGGGAAAACTCCTGAAAAAACCAGCGGTGTAACAACATGGAAAAATGCTGTTTTGTCCTGGACAAAACAGATTGTGCGCCCTATATTGAAACACTGCAGCAAGCAAGCATTGCCCTGTTTTAACGAGCACGCCCCATGAACCTCTTCAACATCTGGCCCGGATTTCAGCAAACCCCTGCGGGGCTGGAGCGCGTGGTGCTGCGCAAGCTGCCCCAGGCCTTGTGGCTGGGCAGCGCGCTGCCCGCGCTGGTGGCGCTGCTGGCGCGCGTGTTCCCCTGGAGCGGCAGCGAAATGGACATGGCCACCCGCATCCAGACCATCGACATTCTGGCCATTGGTGTGGTGGTGTTGCTCTGGACCCTGGTGCTCACCGTGGCCATTGGCGCGTTCATTGTGATGGTGATGAAGGGCCCGGCCTATGTGGCCGATGCGTATCCGCTGGAGCACGCCGACCACCCGGCGCCAGACCCACGGCCCGAAGCCGACACGCGCTGAGCCGGGGGTCGTGAGACAATGCGGGCCGCTGCCCGGGCCCGCCCTGCGGCAGATCGATTGCCTTTCACAGCCTCTGGATGGACACCATGAACCGCTGCATTTCCCCTCAAACCGCTGGCCGCCGCGGCGCCGCACTGGCGTTGTGCCTGCTGGCCCTGGGCTTCTGGCCGGCCACACAGGCCCAAACCCAGTCACGCAACTTTCCCGCCGCTGCCTTGCGCGGCACCTTGGTGGTGGTGCAACCGCCCATCATCAGCCTGGACGGCAAGCCCGCGCGGCTTTCGCCGGGCGCGCGCATCCGCAGCAACACCAACATGCTGGTGATGTCGGGCGCGCTGGTGGGCCAGGAATTGACGGTGAACTACCTGCTGGAGCCCAACGGCATGGTGCATGAGGCCTGGATTCTCACGCCCGCCGAGGCCGCTGAAAAGCGCCCCACGGCCGCCAGCAACCGCTGAGCGGCCAACACGGTCAGGCTGCGCTCTGCGGCACCGGCCCACCACCGTCCGCCTCCTCCCGGCGAAACCCATGTTTTCATTCACAGGTGCGCCGCCCGTTGCCGCCTGAAGCACACGCCAACCACCATGCCCAAAAAAGTCTTCATCAAAACCTTTGGCTGCCAAATGAACGAGTACGACTCGGACAAGATGGCCGACGTGCTGGGCGCGGCCCAGGGCTACACCCAGACACAGGACGTGGAAGAAGCCGACCTGATTCTGTTCAACACCTGCTCGGTGCGCGAAAAGGCACAGGAAAAGGTATTTTCCGACCTCGGCCGCGTGAAGCACCTGAAGCAAAAGGGTGTGCTGATTGGCGTGGGCGGCTGCGTGGCCAGCCAGGAAGGCGCCGAGATCATCAAGCGCGCGCCCTATGTGGACGTGGTGTTTGGCCCGCAGACCCTGCACCGCCTGCCTGAGATGCTGAACCAGCGCGCGCGCCAGGCGCTGCCGCAGGTGGACATCAGCTTTCCCGAGATTGAGAAGTTCGACCACCTGCCTCCGGCGCGTGTGGAAGGTTCATCGGCTTTCGTGAGCATCATGGAAGGCTGCTCCAAATACTGCAGCTACTGCGTGGTGCCCTACACCCGCGGCGAAGAGGTGAGCCGCCCGTTCGACGACGTGCTGGTGGAGGTGGCCGGGCTGGCCGACCAGGGCGTGCGCGAGGTGACGCTGCTGGGCCAGAACGTGAACGCCTACCGCGGCAAGATGGGCGACACCAGCGACATCGCCGACTTCGCGCTGCTGCTGGAATACGTGGCCGACATCCCGGGCATCGAGCGCATCCGCTACACCACCAGCCACCCCAACGAGTTCACGCCGCGCCTGATCGAGGCCTACGCCAAGCTTCCGAAGCTGGTGAGCCACCTGCACCTGCCGGTGCAGCACGGCTCCGACCGCATCCTCATGGCGATGAAGCGCGGCTACACCGCCATGGAATACAAGAGCACGGTGCGCAAGCTGCGCGCCATTCGGCCTGACTTGTCCATGAGCAGCGACTTCATCGTGGGCTTCCCCGGCGAGACCGAAGAAGACTTCGGCAAGATGATGAAGCTCATCGACGACGTGGGCTACGACATCAGCTTCAGCTTCATCTTCAGCCCCCGCCCGGGTACGCCGGCGGCCAACCTGCCCGACGACACGCCGCACGCCGTCAAGCTCAAGCGCCTGCAGCAGCTGCAGGCGGCGCTGGAGACCAACGTGGCCCGCATCAGCGCCAGCCGCGTGGGCACGGTGCAGCGCATTTTGGTGGAAGGCCCGTCGCGCAAGTCCAGCCTGGCGGTGCCCGAGCTGATGGGCCGCACCGAATGCAACCGCGTGGTGAACTTCCCCGCCGGCCCGAACGCGGCGCGGCTGCTGGGCCAGATGGTGGATGTGACCATCACCGAGACCAACGGCTACACGCTGCGCGGCGAAGTGCTGGTGCGCGAAACCGCTTGAAACCGCTGCGCTTGTCGTTCCAGCAGTTGCTGCTGGTGGCGTTTTTGCTGATCGGACTGCTGCTGGGTGCAGCGGCGCTGCGGGCACTGTTTTCACTGGAAACGCTCATGGCCCAAAGCCGCGAAAGCGCGGCGCAGGCGATTGCACTGAGCACGGCGGCGCAGTCGCTGAGCGAGCGCAGCCTGACCATGGAGCGCGCTGCGCGCCAGTCGTTGGTGTTGCGCGACGCACAGCTGCGCCAGCGGTTCATGGAAGCCAGAGGCAACGCGCGCGACATCCTGCGCCAGCTCAACGACAACGAACTGCCCAGCGCCTTCGCCACCCCTTGGCGAACGCAGCTCGACGAGATCACCGATCTGCTGGACGGACCGCCCGACACCGCGCTGGACCGCGAACGGGCGGTGGCGCGGGCGTTTCGCGAATTGGACGGTCACAGCGCGGCCATTGCCCAACAGGTGCAGGCCATCATCTCCAGCCGCAACAACGCGCTGCAGGAGCGTTTTGAGACCAGCCGCCAGCAACTGACGCAGCAGGTGGTGGGTTCGATTGGCCTGGCGGCGGTGCTGGCGCTGGGCTTTGGCGTCTGGCTGGCGCGACCGTTTCAACGGCTGGAAAAAGCCATCGTCGGTTTGGGCGAAAACCGGCTCGACGTGCCGATCGACATTCCTGGCCCGGCCGACGTGCGCCGCGTGAGCCAGCAACTCGACTGGCTGCGCCTGCGCCTGACCGAACTCGACGCCGACAAGGCGCGCTTTCTGCGCCACATTTCGCACGAACTCAAGACCCCACTGGCTTCGCTGCACGAAGGCGTGGCGGTGCTGGGCGATGGCGTGGCCGGTGCACTCAACGCCAACCAGACCGAAGTGGTCGGCATCCTGCGGCACAACACCCAATTGCTGCAACACCAAATTGAAGCCCTGCTGCGTTTCAATGCCGCGGCCTTTGAAGCCCGGCAACTGCGGCGCAGCCGCACCGACCTGCGGGCGTTGCTGGACGACCTGATCGATGCGCAGCGCCTGCACTGGTTGGCCCACGGTCTGCGCGTGCAGGCCGAGGGCGGGCCGCTGTGGCTGACGGTGGACCGCGACAAACTCGCCTCTGCCGTGGGCAACCTGCTCTCCAATGCGATCCGTTTCTCGCCGCGCGGCGGCCTCGTGCGGCTGGTGCTGATGGACCTGCCCGGCTGCGCCTGCATCGACATCATCGACCAAGGCCCCGGCGTGGCCGAGGCCGACCGGGACCGCATCTTCGAGCCTTTTTACCGGGGCGAACGCCAACCCCAGAACACCGTGCGCGGCACCGGCATTGGCCTGTCGATCGTGCACGAGTACGTGGGTGCCCATGGTGGTCGCATCACCCTGTTGCGGCCCAGCGAAGGCGCCCATTTCCGCATTGAACTTCCCCATGCCAGCTGAACGCCACACCCGTCAACCCCGTCCACACCGCACCGCCTGCACCGGCCTGTGGATTGCCCTGAGCCTGGGCGGATGCAGCGCGGTCCCGCCCGCCGTGGCGCCCGTGAGCCCCGCCGCCGTGCCTGCGCCACCCGCTGCGGTCATGCGCACACCTTCAAGCACCGCCGCCGCAGCGCCCGCGCCCGAACCCCTGCGCACAGTGCCCGCGCCAGCGCCTCGGACAGCCCTCAGCGCCACCGATACACCCCCTCTGGACGCCCTGCTGGCCTACGCCGAACGGGCCAGATCGCTCAGCGCGACCGAACTCAGCGCCGACATCGTCAGCTTGGACGAACCTGCCCCAACGCCCTTGCGCCAGATGCGGCTGGCCATCGCCCTGATGCACACCCAGTTGCCGGCGGACACGGCGCGCGCCCTGGGCCTGCTGCAGCGGGTCATCAACAACCCAGCGCCCGAGAGCACCGCGCTCAAGCCGCTGGCCCGCCTGCTGGCCACGCGCCTGGGCACGCAGCGCCGGCTGGAAGACACCGTGGAGCGCCAGGGCCAGCAGCTGCGCGACCACCAGCGCCGCATCGAACAACTCAGCGAGCGGCTGGAGGCCATGCGCGCCATCGAACGCAGCCTGACCACCCGACCCAAGGCCCGACCCGTGCCCACACCATGAACACCTCCGACAACAGCGGCCTGGCCGCGCCGCGCACACGCCTGCTCGTGGTCGATGACGATGCCAATATGCTGCGCCTGCTCTCGATGCGGCTGGAGGCTGCGGGCTACCACGTCACGGCGGTGGGGTCGGCCGAGGCCGCACTGGGCCAACTCGACGTGGAGCGGCCTCGGCTGGTGCTCTCCGATGTGCGTCTGCCCGGACGCGACGGCCTGGCGCTGTTCGATGAGATCCGCCAGCGCCACCCCTCCCTGCCGGTGATTCTGCTGACCGCCCACGGCACCATTCCCGACGCCGTCGAGGCCACGGCACGCGGCGTGTTCAGTTACCTCACCAAGCCCTACGACGCGAAAGAACTGCTCGAGAAAATTGCCCAGGCGCTGGCATTGGGCACGCCCGCCAATGCGCCCACGCACGCCAACGAAAGCTGGCGCAGCGAGATCGTGAGCCGCTCCAACCGCATGGCCGACCTGCTGGCCGAAGCCCGCATGGTGGCCCAGTCCGACGCCAGCGTGCTGCTGCGCGGCGACAGCGGCACGGGCAAAGAAGTGCTGGCCAGCGCCATCCACCGCGCCAGCCCGCGCGCGCGACGGCCCTTCATTGCGGTGAACTGCGGCGCCATTCCCGAAGCCCTGCTCGAATCCGAGCTGTTTGGCCACATGAAAGGCGCTTTCACCGATGCCGTGACCAACCACAAAGGCCTGTTCCAAGCAGCCGATGGGGGCACCCTGCTGCTCGACGAGATCGGCGACATGCCGCCGGCCCTGCAGGTCAAACTGCTGCGGGTGCTGCAAGAGCGTGCGGTGCGCCCGCTGGGCTCCAGCCAGTCGGTGCCGGTGGATGTGCGCATTGTTTCGGCCACGCACCGCGACCTTGAAGCCGCGATGGCTGCGGGCCAGTTCCGCGAAGACCTGTACTACCGGCTCAACGTGGTCACGCTGACCTTGCCCGCCCTGGCCGAACGGCGCGAAGACATTGCCCTGCTGGCCAACCACTTTCTGGCCAAACTCGCCGCCAAATACGGCAAACGCAGCTCGGGCTTTGCGCCCGAGGCGCTGAAGGCGCTCACCATGGCCGCCTGGCCGGGCAATGTGCGCCAGCTCTACAACGTGGTCGAACAGGTGTGCGCCCTGTCCACCACGCCGCTGGTGTCGCTGGCGCTGGTGCAGCGTGCGCTGCGCACCCCCTCGGTGGAGGTGCTCAGCTTCACCGACGCGCGCCAGCGGTTCGAGCGCGCCTACCTGGTGGACCTGCTCAAAATGACCGACGGCAACGTGGCCGATGCGGCCCGCCTGGCCCAGCGCAACCGCACCGAGTTTTACCGTTTGCTGCAAAAACACGCGCTCACGCCCGGCCTGTTCAAGAGCGACGGCAGCCCCCCACAGCACACAGGCTCTGGCGACCCTGTCGCTGAATCGTGACAAGCGAAAACCGTTGTTTCATAAGCATTTTTTCCATCCAGCTGATCCAACTGTCGCCAAACGGCGACGAATACCGCCTCTTCTCCCACCTCCGAGGCATGCGACGCCGGTTCTCGGTGCGCAATGCGTCTTTAGGCCTTTGATTTAAAAGACTTTTTTGAAGCTGGCACAGGGTTTGCCCTGGTACCGGCATGCACGTCTTTTTTCGCCTTGTTCACCACCGCTGGTCGCGGTACCGCTGCGCACTGCGTTTCGCGCTGCTCGCCCTGCTGGCCGGTGCGTCGGCCCATGCCCAGTCGATGGACTGGGAGCAACTGGCCGAACTGGCACAAGCCCGCTCCCACGCGCCTTTTCGCGCAAACAGCGACACCCTGCCCGCCGAACTCGCGGCCCTCAATTACGACGAGGTGCGCGACATCCGTTTCCGGTCCGACCACGCCACCTGGCGCACCGAAGGCCTGCCGTTCGAAGCCCAGTATTTCCACCTCGGCCTGTACCAGACCCAGCCGGTGCGCCTGCACGAGATCACCCCCGATGGGGTGCGCACACTGCCTTACCGCAGCGAAGCCTTCGACCACGGCCGCAACACCACAAGCCCCCACACCTGGGGCGATCTGGGCCACGCCGGTTTTCGCCTGCATTACCCACTCAACGCCAGCAGCTACAAAGACGAACTGATTGCCTTCTTGGGCGCCAGCTACTTTCGGGCGCTCGGCGCGGGCCAACAATACGGCCTGTCGGCGCGCGGCCTGGCCATCGACACCGTGGGCGGCACGGGGGAAGAATTTCCGCGCTTCACCGATTTCTGGCTGCAACGCCCGGCGCCCGATGCTCAGGACGTCACCCTCTTCGCGCTGCTGGACTCGCCCCGCAGCACCGGCGCCTACCGGTTTGTGGTGCGCCCCGGCAGCGCCACCGTGGTCACCGTGACCGCGCGCCTGTTCATCCGCCCGGGCACCGAGCCGGTGAGCACCCTCGGGATTGCGCCCCTGACCAGCATGTTTTTCTTTGGTGAAAACCAGCCCCGGGCCAGCGATTTTCGCCCCGAAGTACACGACTCCGACGGCCTGATGCTGGTCACCGGCGATGGCGAATGGCTTTGGCGCCCGCTGCAAAACCCCCGGCACACGGTGGTGAGCTCGTTTGCCATGGGCCAGCTGCGCGGCTTCGGTCTGATGCAGCGCGACCGCCAGTTCGCCAGCTTTGAGGACACCGAGGCGCGCTACGAACGCCGTCCCAGCGCCTGGGTGGAGCCGCTGAACGCCTGGGGGCCAGGCCGCGTTGAACTGGTTCAGTTGGCCACGCCCGACGAAACGCACGACAACATCGTCGCCTACTGGGTGCCCGCCACCCTGCCCGCCCCGGGTCAGCCCCTGGAAGTGGCCTACACCCTGAGCTGGCAGGGTGATGCCCAGCAGCGCCCCCCGTCCGCCTGGGTCACGCAAACCCGGCGGGGGTTTGGCTACACCCGGCTCAGCGCCGATGAACAGGCCCGTCAGGCGCAATACGTACTGGACTTCGCCGGCCCCGCGCTGGACGCGCTGCCCACCGGCGCGCCGGTGCGTGTGAATGCCAGCAGCGACGCCAATGGCCGCGTGCTGGAAGCGCTGGCCTACCCCAACACCGCCACGCGCAGCTGGCGCGTGACCCTGCGTGTGCAGCGCATCGACCCCACCCAGCCGGTCGAGCTGCGCGCCTTTCTCCAGCACCAGAACGACACCGTCAGCGAAACATGGACACACCTGCTGTTACCCGAATGAGCCACACGCCCACGAACCGCAGCCTGCTGCGCGAAGAACGCCACCCCAACGCGGTGACCGCACCACCCATCCACCGTGGCGCCATGGTGCCGCGCCCCTGGCGCGGGTTCTGGAACAGCCTGGGCACCGCGCTGCTGGGCAGCCTCAGCCGTGTGCTGCCGCCGCGCGCACCACAACCCGCCACGGCGCAACCCGCACCCGCCGCCTGGGAACGCGCCGCTGAGCGGCGTCGGCTGGTGTTCGCGCTGCTCACCGTGGTGAGCACGGCATTTGCCGCCAGTCTGTTTGCCAGCGCCCAACCCGCGCATGAAAACGGCTGGCTGCAAACCGGCCAGTTGCTGCTGTTTGTGGTGCTGTCGGCCTGGGTGGTGACCGGCTTTGTCACCGCCCTCATGGGTTTCTGGGTCTTGCTGCGCGGCGATGCACACACCCTCTCGGCCAAGGCCGTGCAGCACCACCCCATGAACCCACAGGCGCGCACAGCCATCGTCATGCCGATCTGCAACGAAGACGTGGCCACCGTGTTCGCCGGCTTGCGCGCCACCTGCGAGTCCCTTTCAAGCACCGGTCATGCGCAGCAGTTCGACGTGTTCGTGCTGTCCGACAGCAACGATCCCGCCATTGCCGAAGCCGAAAAATCGGCTTGGAAAGCCCTGCGCGCGGCGCTGGCGGCCCAGTCCGACGGGCCACCGATCGAGGTGTACTACCGCCTGCGCACGCGCCGCACCCACCGCAAGGCCGGCAACGTGGCCGACTTCTGCCGCCGCTGGGGCAAGGACTACCGCTACATGGTGGTGCTCGATGCCGACAGCGTCATGAGCGGCAGTTGCCTGACCTCCATGGTCAAGCTGATGGAAGCACACCCCCAAGCCGGCATTGTGCAAACGGCCACCCAGGCCATTGGCCACGCCACCTTGCACGCCCGCGCACAACAGTTTGCCTCGCGCGTGACTGGTCGATTGTTCACGCTGGGCATGCAGTTCTGGCAGTTGGGCGAGTCGCACTACTGGGGCCACAACGCGATCATCCGTGTGGAACCCTTCATGCAACACTGCGCGCTGGCGCCCATTGCAGGCAAAGGCGGCATGTCCGGCGGCATCCTGTCGCACGACTTCGTGGAGGCGGCCCTGATGCGGCGCGCCGGTTACCACGTGTGGCTGGTCTCCGATCTCGTGGGAAGCTACGAACAACAACCCCCCGACTTGCTGAGCGAACTGCAGCGCGACCGCCGCTGGTGCCAGGGCAACCTGCAAAACGCACGCCTGATGGCCGAACCCGGCATCCACCGCGTGCACCGCACCCTGTTTGCCATTGGCGCCATGTCCTACCTGTCAGCGCCGCTGTGGCTGACGTTCATCGGCATGGGCACCTGTCTGTGGATGCTGGACGCCAGCACCGTGCCACAGTGGCATGCGCTGCCCGCCGAATTGCGCAGCCTGTGGCTGTGGACGCTGTGCCTGCTCTACCTGCCCCGCGTGCTGGGCCTGCTGGCGGTGTACATCCAAGGCGAGCACACGTCGTTTGGCGGCACCCTGGGCCTGCTGCGCAGCGGGGCAGTGGAAACCGTGCTGGCCGTGTTTCAAGCCCCCATCCGCATGCTCGCGCATTCGCTGTTTGTGCTGGGGGCGCTCACGGGGCTGAAACTGGACTGGACCTCACCGCCCCGGGAAGCCGCCGGCGTGAGTTGGAGCCATGCCGCCACACGGCTGGCCCCCATGACGTTGGTGGCCGGTCTGCTGGGGCTGCTCATGGCCGCCTTCAATGCCCAGGCGCTGGTCTGGCTGGCCCCGGTGGCGCTGCCCCTGCTGTTGTCGGTTCCGTTGACGGTGGCCACCAGCCACGTGGACCTGGGCACCTGGATGCGCACGCACGGTGTGCTGCTGATCCCCGAGGAGTCGTGGTCGCCTGCGGTGCTGCGCCGGGCCTGGCAGCACGCGAGTCGGCTGGCGGTGCTCAGGCCAACCTGAAGCGGTGACACACCTACGGGGTGTCACCGGCACGGTCACCGGGGCGGTACCGCAACCACCACCCGCACGCGCTACGGCGCAGGCGACTTGAGGTAGCGCGCATCCGACCAGGTGGCCAGCCACTGCGGCGCAAAAGCCACGCCAATGGCGGCGAACATGCCGGTCAAAAAAGCGTCGCCCCAGGCCATGAGCCAGCGGGCCACCAGGGCTTGTTCCAACATGGGCGCGCCGGCCAATCGGTGCAGTAACTCCATCAGCACGCCTGACACAAAAACCGCCACCGCCGTGCCCAAGAAGCCTCGGCCCAGGGTGTAGATGAACGGGTTGGGCGGCAGCCAGCGGCGCAACAGCACGCCAATGCCCAGCGCCAGTGTGGCGGGCACCAGCCCAATCCAGACCCACTGCGACAGCGCCGACCCGGCATCGGCGGTGCCGATACCCCACACGGCCAGCGCCACCAGCGACAAAGCCAGCACGGCCAAAGGCCAGCCAAGCATGAGCACCAGCAGGCTGGCGCCCGAGAACTGGATCGCCAGGCCTTGGGGCAAGGCTTGCGGCAGCAGCCACAGCCCGGGCAGCAACACCACAGCGGCCAGCGCGGGTGTCAGCAGCGCGCCGCCCAGCATGCGCCACGGGCGAAGCCACAAGGCAACCGCCAAGGACACCACAGCAAACAAAATTTCAAGACTGGACAGCATGGGGGCACAGTATGGGCCGGCGTGCTGCGAAGGGGCTTGACTTCGCTCAACCCATGCCGGGCAACTTGGGCATGCCTTTCATGCCGCCCATGCGCTTCATCATTTTCATCAGGCCGCCGCCTTTCATTTTTTTCATCATGCCCTGCATCTGCTCAAACTCTTTGAGCAGGCGGTTGACCTCTTGCACCTGCACACCAGCACCCGCAGCAATGCGGCGCTTGCGCGTGGCTTTGATGATTTCGGGCTTGGTGCGCTCGCGCAGGGTCATGCTGCAAATAATGCCTTCTTTGCGCTTGATGTCTTTTTCAGCGCGGGTCATGTCCATTTCGCTGGCTTTGGCGGCCATGCCGCTGGGCAGTTTGTCCATCAGGCTGGACAGGCCACCCATCTGCTTCATCTGGCGGATCTGGTCCAGGAAGTCGTTCAGGTCAAAACCTTCACCGCTTTTGACCTTGGCCGCCAGCTTTTGCGCCGCCGCCATGTCCACCCCGGCGGTGACCTGCTCCACCAGCGCCAAAATGTCGCCCATGCCCAAAATGCGGCCGGCGTGGCGCTCGGCGTCGAACACCTCCAGGCCGTCAATTTTTTCGGACACACCGGCAAACTTGATGGGCGCACCGGTGATCTGCCGCACCGACAAGGCGGCGCCACCGCGCGAGTCGCCGTCGAGCTTGGTCAGGATGATGCCGGTGAGTGGCAGCGCCGCACTGAAGGCTTTGGCGGTGTTGATGGCGTCTTGGCCCTGCATGGCGTCCACCACAAAGAGCGTCTCCACCGGCTTGAGCACCGCGTGCAGCTCCTGGATCTCACGCATCAACGCTTCGTCAATCGCCAGGCGGCCGGCGGTGTCCACCAGAAGCACATCGAAGTAATGGCGCTTGGCGTAGTCGATGGCAGCGCGGGCAATGTCCACCGGCTTCTGGTCGGGCGTGCTGGGAAACCACTCGGCGCCGGCCTGGGCGGTCACGGTCTTGAGCTGCTCAATGGCCGCCGGGCGGTACACGTCGCCCGACACGGTGAGCACCTTTTTCTTGCGCTTTTCAATCAGGTGCTTGGCCAGCTTGGCCGTGGTGGTGGTTTTGCCGGCACCTTGCAGGCCGGCCATCAGAATCACCGCCGGCGGCTGGGCCGCGAGGTTGATGTCGGCCACGCCAGCGC
This sequence comes from Hydrogenophaga sp., assembly GCF_030656115.1. GTDB lineage: Bacteria > Pseudomonadota > Gammaproteobacteria > Burkholderiales > Burkholderiaceae_C > Hydrogenophaga. The sequence goes on along the minus strand of NZ_JAUSOO010000057.1, from coordinate 10,696 downwards.
CCATGGTGGCGGCCAGCTCGCGGTTGACGATGCCCACCAAGGCCTGACCCGGCGAGAGCGAACCCACCACCTCCTGACCCAGGGCTTTTTCTTTCACCCGGGCGATGAAGTCACGCACCACCGGCAGGGCCACGTCGGCCTCCAGCAGGGCCATGCGCACCTCGCGCAGCATGTCGGTGACGTTGCTTTCGGTGATGCGGGCCTGACCACGCATTTCCTTGACGATGCGTGAGAGGCGGTCGGAGAGGGCTGATGCCATGGGGGTGCGCTCGGGATGGTGAAGGGGCTGCGGCGCGGGCCGCAAGGCCCGCAGGGCCGGGACAAGTGGGGCCAGACAGCGCCGGTGTCTGCGTGGGCAAGACCGTTAAACTGTGCAAATGATTTTAGCTGTGCCTCACGCTGCCTGCCTGCGGCTTACAACGCGGATCCCATGAACCTGCTGCCCGCCCTCTGGTCGAATCCACCCGCCGCCCTGCTTTCTGCCGTGGCGGCGCTATCGTACGCCGTGCTGGCCTGGGCGCACCCCCGCATGACGCCCAAACAAACCCGCGCGGTGCTGGCCACGGCCTGGCTGCTGCACCTGCTGGTGCTCGTCACGGGTATGTTTGAGCAGCCGGCGCGCTTTGGTTTTGCGCCGGCCCTGTCGGTCACGGCCTGGCTGGTGCTCACGGTGTACCTGGTCGAAAGCCGCCTGTACCCGCAGTTTCGCGCCCGCTGGACGCTGGCGGCACTGGGCACCGTCACGGTTTTGCTGGCGCTGATCTTTCCGGGCTCGCCTTACCCCGCATTGCGCTCGACCTGGTTGCCACTGCACTGGGCGCTGGGCATTGCGTCTTATGGGCTGGTTGGCGCGGCCGTGGTGCACGCCTGGCTGATGCAGCGGGCCGAAAAATCCATGCGCCAGGGCACGGCGCCCGACACGGCCATGCCCTTGCTGATGCTGGAACGGCTGACGTTTCGTTTTCTGGGTGCTGGATTTGCCCTGCTCAGCGCCACGTTGCTGGCCGGCTGGTGGTTTTCCGAGGTCCTGAACCACCGCTGGGTGTGGGATCACAAAACCGCATTTTCGGTGCTGTCCTGGTTCACCATGGGTGTGCTGCTGTGGGGCCGCTGGCGCCTGGGTTGGCGCGGCCGCGTGGCGGTGCGCACACTCTATCTGGGCGCCGGTTTTCTGTTGCTGGGTTACGCCGGCTCCCGCTTTGTGCTTGAAGTGGTGCTGCAACGCGCCTGACCGATCGATTACATGAAATACCTGCTCGTTCTGGCCGTCGTCCTGGTCGCTTTCTGGGTCTGGCGCAACAACCGCCTGACCGATGACGCTCAGGCCAAGAAGCCAGCAACCCGAAAACAACCGTCACCAAGGTCGCCCACCGTCATGGTGGCGTGCCGTCACTGCGGCACCCACCTGCCCGAGAACGAAGCCATTCAAGGCCGCCAAGGCGCTTACTGCAGCACCGAGCACCGGCAGCTGAGCGAAGGCGCTGGACCGTGAAACAGGCCAGCCTGTTGTTCTCTCCGGGCCAGGACCGACATGTTGCGTGACAGCGCCTCTCCATTCGCCCCCTCGTGGTTTTCTGCGGCGGAAAGCACCTACGCCGATGGGCAAGAACAGCGGATAAGGTCGTTTGTGCGCCTGTGGCGCGCTTTCATGCGGGCGCGGGTATTTATTGCAGCCGTGCTGCTGGCGCTGCAGATGTTTGTGTTGGTCACGCACACGGGCGGACCCGACTGGCTGGTATTGGTGTGTACCCTGCACCTGGGCGCAACCTTGGCGGTGCTGATCTGGTCTCACCCCCTTCAGCAAGGCGAACCGTTTCACCTGCAATGGCTGCTGACCATCGGCGTTGATGTGCTGGTGTTTGCGGTGCTGCAATACGTGCAGCAAGGCAGCATCAACTACACCCCTCTTTTTGCCTTGCCGGTGCTGCTGGCCTCCATCCTCGGGCCGCTGATCCTGGCCTTGGCCACGGCGGCCAGCGTCACCCTGTTTTTGCTGGGCGAAGCCTGGCTCAGCGCCCAATTGCTGAGCGATGTATCCACCGCACGGCTGCTGCAAACCGGCCTCACCGGCACCGGCTTCTTTCTGGTGGCGCTGCTGGCCAACCAACTCGCGATGCGGCTGGCCCGCGAAGAAGCGGTGGCACAAAGCAGCCAGGCTGCGGCCCGCACGCAAGCCCAGGTGAACGAACTGGTGATCGACAGCATGAGTGAAGGCGTGCTGGTGGTGGACACCCACGGCGTGGTGCGCAACGCCAACCCAGCCGCCCAAGCCATGCTCATGGGCGTGACCTTCCCCCATGCAGCCCAGCTGCTGCTCTCGGCGCGGCCCAGTTGGTCCGGCTTGTTCGGCCTGGTGCAGGAAACTTTTTTGCTCGGGCAGCCGCTTGAAGCCGACATCACCATCGCCCACGACGAACACACCACCCACCGGCTCTCGGCCCGCACCCGTCTGACCACGCAAGGCGGCCATGGCGCCGATCTGTGCGTGCTGTTCTTAGAAGACCTGCGTGAGGTCGAAGCGCGGGTGCGCACCGAAAAACTGGCCTCCATGGGTCGCATGTCGGCCGCCGTGGCGCACGAAATACGCAACCCACTGTCGGCCATTACCCAGGCCAACGCCTTGCTGGACGAAGAGGTGCAGGGCGTTGGGCAAAAACGGCTGACCCACATGATCAACCAAAACGCCCAGCGTCTGGCCCGCATTGTGGACGACATCCTCAATGTGGCCCGCGCCCTGCCCAGCCAGAGCGAAGCCGCCTTGACGCTGCCGCTGGACCAGACGGTGCGCCAGATCACCCACGAATGGACGCAGCAAAACCAGGCCCAGGGCGTGCTGGGTGTGCATCTCCACGCACCCACAGCCCATGTGGGGTTTGACCCGGATCACATCCGGCGTCTGCTGGTGAATCTGCTCGACAACGCCAAGCGCCACGCCAGTGGAACACCGTCGTCGATCCGTGTCATCACCCAAACGGCGGGCAATGACCGCGCTCGCCTGTCGGTCTGGAGCGACGGCAGCCCACTTGAAGCCAGTGTGCTGCGCCACCTGTTCGAACCGTTCTTCTCGTCAGAAAGTCGCTCCAGTGGCCTGGGCCTCTACATCTGCCGGGAACTGTGCGAGCGCTACGGCGCGCAAATTGCCTACCAACGCACCCGACTGGACCTGCGTGAGGGCAATGCGTTTTATGCCACCATGCGCGCCAGCGGCAGCCGTGCGCCGGTGCAGCAAAGCCTGTCGTACCCGCCTGGCGACTCGGTGCCCAGCCGCACCCTGCCAGACCCGCTGCGCCCGGACGATGCGCCGTCCACCATCCGCTGACCGCCCGTCTGCCGTTGAGCCCACTGCCTATGTCTGCCCCTCCCCGCGCCTCCATCCTCGTTGTTGACGACGAACCCGACCTGCGCACGTTGTACGAACTGACCCTGCTGCGCGAAGGCCACGAGGTCGTTTCCGCTCCCGACCTGACCCAGGCACGCGAGTGGCTCGCACAACAGCGCTTTGACATGCTGATCACCGACATGCGCCTGCCCGATGGCCTGGGGCTGGAACTGTTGCGCGAGCTCAACGCCCAGGAGCGCGGCGAAAAATGCATCGTCATCACCGCCTACGGATCGGCCGAAAACGCGGTGGAAGCGCTCAAGACCGGCGCCTTTGATTACCTGACCAAGCCGGTCGACCTCAAGCAACTGCGTGCGGCTGTGCAGGCGGCGCTGCAAAGTCAGCGCCATCCCCCCACCACCACACGTCCGGACAACGCAACCACCGGCAACACCCGCTTGGTGGCGCCGCCGCCGCCGGGTGGCGTGTTGTCGCTGGCGCGCATCGTCGGTGCATCGCCCTGCATGCGGCAAATCAAGAGCCGCATTGAAAAAGTGGCCACCAGCATGGCGCCGGTGCTGATTCTGGGTGAATCGGGCACCGGCAAAGAACTGGTCGCCCGAGCGGTGCACGAGTGCAGCCACCGAACCAAAGGGCCTTTTGTGGCGGTCAACTGCGGTGCCATTCCTGAAAACCTCATCGAATCCGAGTTCTTTGGCTCGCGCAAAGGCGCCTACACCGGCGCTACCCAAGACCGGGAAGGCTACTTCAAGGCAGCCAAAGGCGGCACGCTGTTTCTCGACGAGATTGGCGACCTGCCCCTTGCCATGCAGGCCAAGTTGCTGCGGGTCATCCAGGAGCGGCGGGTGCGTCCACTCGGTGGCGTACAAGAAGAAGCGGTGGACGTGCGGCTGGTCAGCGCCACCCACCGCGACCTGGCTGCACTGGTGCACAGCGGTGATTTCCGGCAAGACCTGTTTTACCGCATCAACGTGATCGAGCTGCGCACGCCCGCGCTGCGCGATCGGCGCGAAGACCTGCCCGAACTGGCCCATGCGCTGCTGCAGCGTATTTGCACCGAATCGGGGGTACCCGTACCAGCACTCTCCGCCGCTGCCCTGGCCTGGCTGCAATCACGCGAACTGCCCGGCAACGTGCGTGAGCTTGAAAACTTGTTGCAGCGTGCCATAGCGCTCAGCAGCGGTGAGGCCCTCGAACCCAGCGACTTCGGCGACGCCGCGCCACGCGCCGATCACCATGCCCCCCTACCAGCCGTCCCCGTCTTCCCTTCCGCTACGGTAAACACCCCCTGCGAAACCCCACGCGATCTGCAGACCTATCTGGACGAGCAAGAACGCCAAGTGTTGCTCAAGGCCCTCAAGGAAGCGAGCTTCAACCGCACCGCCGCCGCGGCGCGTCTGGGCCTGAACCTGCGTCAGATGCGTTACCGCATCCAGCGGCTGGGCATTGCCATGCCATCGGACACCGGGCACGAAGACAACGATGTCAACTGAAGGCTCGAACCTTCATGAGGCCTGGCCGTGGCAGGGCGGTTGGCTGCAAACGGCCCGCGCCTGCCAATCGCCCAACTTCGGCGTCCGTCCCGAAGGGGCCTGCATCGACCTGGTGGTGATCCACTCCATCAGCTTGCCACCCGGTGAATATGGAGGGCCCGAGGTGGAACAGCTGTTCACCAACCGGCTCGACTGGACAGCCCATCCCTACTTTGAGCAGATTCGAGGACTGGAAGTATCTGCTCACTTCTTCATTCGTCGCGATGGCGAGCTGGTGCAGTTTGTCGATGCCGATGCACGCGCCTGGCACGCCGGGGTCTCGTGCTGGCGTGGCCGTGACCAATGCAACGACGACTCGATCGGTATCGAACTTGAAGGCCTGGAAGGCCAGCGCTTCGAAGCGGCACAATACGCCACCCTGGCCCGGCTGTGTACAAGCTTGAAGGAACGCTACCCCATCGCCCACATTGCGGGCCACGAACACATTGCACCGGGCCGCAAACAAGACCCGGGACCTGGTTTCGACTGGTCTGAACTTCAAACCCGGTTGGGCTGGATGACCCAGTGCTTCCCCGATAGCACCCTTTTGTTCACGCCACATCAAGGCTGACAACGGGCTGGGGCAGAAGCGCCCACCACGCCGATTCGACGGGGGTGTCCGCCGCAAACCCACCGCAAATCCGGCGCTGTTCGTGATTCAAATGCAGCCCATGCAGGCAACCCCAGCGCGCGCACGGTACGAACGTGTCTTCCCTGCCAGCCCGCCAAGGCGGGCCGTTTTTACCACACGGAAAGTGCGGTTTTTTTGCAGGCCAGAATTCCCACAAACACTACCGGTAGTGGCTAGAATAGCAACCACACACCAGATATAGTGTGCACTGTGTTTTCGTGATCACCCCCTTGTTCACCTCCAGCAAACCTGCAGCGGCACGTTGACGCGGCTGTTTTTTCGCCAAACAGCACCGTCCAGGCCATTGGCGACCTCCGGTCCACCCACAGAAATCCTGCTGTCCGCGTCCCATTCAGAGCGAGCGGCCCCCACAACCATTGAAAGAAAAAACCATGCAGACTGCTTCATCCACAGCCCATCTGTCTTCCCCGTCCAGCCTGTCCAACGCCCATACCACCGGCGCCGTGTCCCTGGCCACAGCCAGTGCGGTGTTCGCCCATTACCAAATCATCCGCCGCAACGGGGCGGTGGTGCCTTTTGAGCCCAGCAAAATCGCAGTGGCCTTGATGAAAGCCTTCTTGGCCGTGCACGGCACACAGGGCGCTGCGTCCGCCAGCGTGCGCGAAACGGTGGACGGCCTGACGCAAAACGTGGTGCGCGCGCTGATGCGTTCGCGCCCCGGTGGCGGCACCTTCCACATTGAAGACGTGCAAGATCATGTGGAATTGGGCCTGATGCGCGGTGGTCACCACGAAGTGGCACGCGCCTATGTGCTCTACCGCGAGCGCCGCACCCAGGAACGCGCCCACCAAACGCAAGCCGTGCTGCCCACAGAACCCGCTTTGTACGTGATCGACGGCGGCCAGCGCGTGCCGCTGGACCTGAACCGCCTGCAGTACCTGATCGAAGACGCCTGCAAAGGCCTGGGTCAAGACATCAAGGCCGACCCCATCGTCGCCGAGACCAAGCGCAACCTCTACGACGGCGTACCGATCGAAGAGGTCTACAAAGCCTCCATTCTGGCCGCCCGCACGCTGATCGAAAAAGACCCGGACTACACCTACGCCACCGCGCGCCTGCTGCTGCACACCATCGTCAAGGAAGTGCTCGGCGAAGAGGTGCCGTCCAGCGACATGGCGGCGCGCTACGCCGACTATTTCCCGCAATTCATCAAGAAAGGCGTTCAAAACGACCTGCTTGATGAGAAGCTGCAGCAGTTCGATCTCGCCCGCCTGGGCGCCGTGCTCAAGCCCGAGCGCGATCTGCAATTTGATTACCTGGGTCTGCAAACCCTCTACGACCGCTACTTTCTGCACGTGCGCAAACAGCGCATCGAGCTGCCACAAGCCTTCTTCATGCGCGTGGCCATGGGCCTGGCGCTGAATGAGATCGACCGAGAAGCGCGCGCCATCGAGTTCTACGAGGTGCTGTCCTCGTTCGACTTCATGTCGTCCACCCCCACGCTGTTCAACAGCGGCACGCTGCGCTCGCAGCTCTCCAGCTGCTACCTGACCACCGTGCCCGACGACCTGGACGGCATCTACGAGTCGATCAAGGAAAACGCACTGCTGTCCAAATTTGCCGGCGGCCTGGGCAACGACTGGACCCGCGTGCGCGCCATGGGTGCCCACATCAAGGGCACCAACGGCGAATCGCAGGGCGTGGTGCCGTTCTTGAAGGTGGTGAACGACACGGCGGTCGCAGTGAACCAGGGGGGAAAACGCAAGGGTGCCGTCTGCACCTACCTGGAAACCTGGCACCTGGACATTGAAGAGTTTCTGGAACTGCGCAAGAACACCGGCGATGACCGCCGCCGCACCCACGACATGAACACGGCGAACTGGATTCCCGACCTGTTCATGAAGCGCGTCATGGAGAAAGGCGACTGGACCCTGTTCTCACCCAACAACGTGCCCGATCTGCACGACCTGTTTGGCGCCGACTTCGAACGCGCCTACATCGCCTACGAAGCCCAGGCCGAACGTGGCGAACTCAAGCCCAGCCGCAAGGTGGCTGCTTCTGACCTGTGGCGCAAAATGCTGACCATGCTGTTTGAAACGGGCCACCCGTGGATCACGTTCAAAGACGCCTGCAACGTCCGCTCACCGCAACAGCACGCGGGCGTGGTGCATTCATCCAACTTGTGCACCGAGATCACGCTCAACACCAGCGACACCGAAACGGCGGTGTGCAACCTGGGCTCCATCAACCTGCTGCTGCACCTGAAAGACGGCGGCATTGACCACGACAAGCTGCAGCGCACGGTCAAGACCGCCATGCGCATGCTGGACAACGTGATCGACATCAACTACTACGCGGTCAAAAAGGCACGCGACTCGAACATGCGCCACCGCCCGGTGGGGCTGGGCATCATGGGCTTCCAGGACGCGCTGTACACCCTGCGTGTGCCCTACGCTTCCATGGAGGCGGTGGAATTCGCCGACCACTCGATGGAAGCCGTGTGCTACCACGCCTACTGGGCGTCCACCGAACTGGCCCGCGAGCGCGGCCGCTACGCCAGCTACAAAGGCTCGCTGTGGGACCAAGGCATTTTGCCGCCCGACACGCTGGACATGCTGGCCCACGCACGCGGTGGCTACGTGGAAGTGGACCGCAGTGCAACCCTCGATTGGGACGCGCTGCGCCAGAAGATCGCGCAGGACGGCATGCGCAACTCCAACTGCGTGGCCATTGCCCCCACCGCCACCATCTCCAACATCATCGGGGTGGACGCGTCCATTGAGCCCTGCTTCGGCAACCTGTCGGTCAAGTCCAACCTGTCGGGTGAATTCACCGTCATCAACAGCTACCTCGTAAAAGACCTGAAGCGCCTTGGCCTGTGGGACGACGTGATGGTCATGGACCTCAAACATTTTGACGGTTCGCTGCGACCCATCGACCGTGTTCCACAAGACATGAAGGCCCTGTACGCCACCGCCTTTGAAGTCGAAACGCTGTGGCTGGTGGAAGCCGCCGCCCGCCGCCAAAAGTGGATCGACCAGGCCCAGAGCCTGAACATCTACATGGCCGGCGCATCCGGCAAGAAGCTGGACGAGACCTACAAGCTCGCCTGGCTGCGTGGCCTGAAAACGACCTACTACCTGCGCACCACCTCGGCCACGCAGGTCGAGAAATCCACCGGACGCACCGGCCAGCTCAACGCCGTGTCCATGTCCTCTGGCGTGGCGGGCATATCGGTCGCTCAGGCTGCACCCGCCGCCGATGTACCCGCCACCGACATCAAGTTTTGCGCCATCGACGACCCGGGCTGCGAAGCTTGCCAATGAGGCTATGGCGCGTACCCACGCGTGTTTGTGGTGTCCATCCCTGTGTTTCGATGCGACACCGCAACACAAACCCACACCGTCGCACAAGAGCCCTTTGCTTTTGATGCAGACACTTTGATAATTTGCAGAATTGGAACCATTTATGTTGACCTGGGACGAACCCATCACGACCTCTTCAAAGCCAGCGAACAGCCCCGTGGCACCCACGACCAGCTTTCAAGCGGCCCCATCGGTTGCGCGGAACCCAGCCGCCTCGTTCGCCGCCCCCACAGCACCTGCCACCGGCGCCCGCCGTGTCAACGCGGCCGACAAACGCATCATCAACGGCCAGACCGACGTCAACCAGCTGGTGCCGTTCAAATACAAGTGGGCCTGGGAAAAATACCTCGCCACCTGCGCCAACCACTGGATGCCGCAAGAAGTGAACATGAGCCGCGACATCGCGCTCTGGAAAGACCCCAACGGCCTGACCGAAGACGAGCGCCGCATCGTCAAGCGCAACCTCGGTTTCTTCACCACCGCCGACTCGCTGGCCGCCAACAACATCGTGCTCGGCACCTACCGCCACATCACGGCGCCCGAGTGCCGCCAGTTTCTGCTGCGCCAGGCCTTTGAGGAAGCGATCCACACCCACGCCTACCAGTACATCGTGGAGTCGCTGGGTCTGGACGAGTCCGAGATTTTCAACGCCTACAACGAGGTGCAGTCGATTCGCGACAAGGACCAATTCCTGATCCCGTTCATTGAGGCGATCATGGACCCGAACTTCCACACCGGCACACCCGAAGACGACCAAAAGCTGCTCAAGAGCCTGATCGTGTTCGCCTGCCTGATGGAGGGCCTGTTCTTCTATGTGGGCTTCACGCAGATTCTGGCGCTGGGTCGCCAGAACAATATGACAGGCGCAGCCGAGCAGTACCAGTACATCCTGCGCGACGAGTCCATGCACTGCAATTTCGGCATCGATCTGATCAACGCCCTCAAGCTTGAAAACCCGATGCTGTGGACGCCCGAGTTCAAGGCCGAGATCAAGGCGCTGTTCATGCAAGCGGTCGAACTGGAATACCGGTACGCCGAAGACACCATGCCGCGCGGCGTGTTGGGCATGAACGCTTCCATGTTCAAGGGTTATTTGCGCTACATTGCCAACCGCCGTGCCACACAAATTGGCCTGGAACCCATGTTTCCGAACGAAGAGAATCCGTTCCCCTGGATGAGTGAAATGATCGACCTCAAAAAGGAACGCAATTTCTTTGAAACCCGCGTGATCGAATACCAAACGGGTGGGGCGCTTTCCTGGGACTGATGTCCCTCGGCCAGCCACGGGCTGCGTTGCCCCATTCAACCGTCACATGCACAAACCCCTATTCAAAACCCTGCTTATGGCGCCTTGTCGCCAGCAGCAGGGTTTTGTCATCCCATTCAACGCCCTGGGGTCCACTGTGGATGCATCCGCGAGACCCCATGGCGCTGAATCACTTCATCGGCACAAAGACCGGATGAAGTGCTCTTTGCAACTTGATCAAGGAGAACACAATGGCAACTGCGAAAAAAGCCCCGGCCAAAAAAGCCGCACCGGAAAAGAAAGTAACAGCACCCGTGAAAGCGGCTGCACCTGAGAAAAAAGCAGCGCCTGCCAAGAAGGCTGCTGCACCCGCCAAGGAGGCTGCTCCAGCCAAGAAGGCGGTGGCTCCCGCGAAGAAAGCAGTGCCAGCCAAAAAGGCTTCTACACTCGCAAAGGAAGCCGCCCCGGCCAAGAAGGCGGTGGCTGCTCCTGCGAAGAAGGCGGTGGCTGCTGCTCCCGCGAAGAAAGAAGCGCCTGCCAATAAGGCTGCTGCACCCGCCAAGGAGGCTGCTCCAGCCAAGAAGGCCGTGGCTCCCGCGAAGAAAGCAGTGCCAGCCAAAA
>NZ_JAUSOO010000051.1 GCF_030656115.1 Hydrogenophaga sp. | reverse complement strand
ATTTGGCTGGCTCTGAAATTGTTGGGACGTTAGCTCAGTTGGTAGAGCAGCGGACTTTTAATCCGTTTGTCGTGGGTTCGACCCCCGCACGTCCCACCATAACAATTCGCTTTAGTCCATTGAAGGCTTGCCATCGGTTTTTTCGTTGGCAAGCTTTTTTCGTTCATAGACACTGGCTACAAATCGTCTGCAGCTGACTTTTTAGTGAAACTTTGATTTCACACCTTTATTGACCGATGTCATCGTTATCGGCCTGCGAATCCGATTGAAACCAGTCTCGCAGTGATCGTTTTTCGATAGAAATATTTTTAAATATCCTCACAGAAACACCCAGTCAGTACACGGAGCAGATGCCATGGAGCCAGTAGACACTGTTGTGATTGGAGCCGGCGTGGTCGGTTTGGCAGTGGCGAGGGCGCTTGCATTGCGTGGGCGCGAGGTGATGTTGTTGGAGCGTGAGGGCTCGATTGGAACCGGCGTCAGTTCTCGCAACAGCGAGGTGGTTCACGCTGGCATTTATTACCCCACAGGCTCTCTCAAAGCAGAACTGTGCGTGCAGGGACGGGCTCTTTTGTACGCTTATTGCGAACAGCGGGGTATTGCACACCGGCGCTGCGGCAAGTTCATTGTGGCCAACACGCAAAGTCAGCTCGCCACGCTGCCGGCCATTGTGGACAGGGCCAGAGCCAACGGCGTACTTGATCTGCGCCTGATGACGCCAGATGAGGTGCGCACCATGGAGCCGCAACTCCGGTGCTTGGGCGCGCTGTATTCACCATCCACCGGCATTGTGGACAGCCATACGCTCATGCACACGTTGCTGGGCGATCTGGAAAATGCAGGTGGCCTGCTGGCTTGTCGCAGCGTTGTCCAGCAGCTGTCTACCTCGCCGCAGGGCATGGAGGTGGTGACCGATGACGGCACCCATCTGCTGGCTCGCACCGTTGTCAACGCTGCGGGTTTGAACGCTTGCAGTCTGGCCCACCGCATCCTGGGGATGGATACTCGACATGTACCCAAGCCCTGGTTTGCCAAGGGCAGCTATTTTGTTTTATCGGGGCGTTCACCCTTTGAACACCTGATCTATCCTGCACCTGAGCCTGACAAACATTTGGCCGGGCTCGGCGTGCACCTGACCCTGGACTTGGGTGGTCAAGCCAAGTTTGGACCCGATGTGGAATGGACTGAAGATCCAGACAATCTGCTTGTGGACCCCGCCAGAGGTGCGGCCTTTTATGCCGAGGTGCGCCGGTATTGGCCTGCTTTACCTGACGGTGCCCTGCAAGCTGGCTATGCTGGTATCCGGCCCAAGATCAGTGGGCCGCAAGAAGCCCCGGCAGATTTTTTGATCCAGGGGCCGGATGCGCACGGTGTGCCGGGCTTGGTGAATCTGCTGGGAATAGAGTCGCCAGGACTCACCAGCTGTTTGGCTATTGCCAACCATGTTGCGCGTTTGGTGTGAAAAGGCGTTACTTGGCATCAAGCGCTGTGACAGTGCGCCTTGACGGCCTGGGCTGATTCCCATACCAAGGCTGGACCCTTGTAAATCAGGCCCGTGTAAATTTGCACCACGTTTGCACCCGACTGGATTTTGCTCACGGCGTCTTCGCCGCTGAGGATGCCGCCCACACCGACAATGGGGAAGCTCTTACCAAGGCAGGCACGCAGGCGCCGAATCACGTGGTTGCTGGCGTGCAGCACCGGCGCCCCTGAGAGGCCGCCGGCTTCTTCAGCGTGTGGCATACCCGCCACAGCTTCGCGGCTCAGCGTTGTGTTGGTGGCGATGACGCCAAACGCGTTATTGGCTGTGCCATCGCTGGCTGCGCCGTAGCGCATCAGGGTCGCGGCAATCACTTCAATCTGGGTGTCGTCAAGATCTGGGGCGATTTTCAAAAAGATAGGAATTCGCCGTCCGGACTGCTGTGCCAACTGTTCGCGCCGCTCGGCCACGGCTCCCAGCAGCGCGTCCAGCGCTGCGTCGCTCTGAAGACTGCGCAGGTTCTGCGTGTTGGGGCTGGAGATGTTGACAGTGACGTAGTCGGCGTGGGGGTAGACCCCATCCAGACAGGTGAGGTAGTCGTCGGTTGCGCGCTCAATGGGCGTACTGGCATTTTTGCCAATGTTCAGGCCCAGCAGCATGGCTGGCTTACCAGCCGGAGCAGCGGCGCGAAAACGCGCGCGTTGCACATTCGCCACGAAGGCATCAAGCCCCTCGTTGTTGAAGCCCAGGCGATTGATCAAAGCGTTGGCTTTGGGCAGCCGAAACATGCGGGGTTTGGGGTTGCCCGGCTGGCCTTTGGGTGTGACGGTTCCCACCTCGACAAAGCCAAAGCCCATCGCGGCCAGACCGTCGATGCAACGGGCATTTTTGTCCAGTCCGGCAGCCAGACCGACCCGGTTGGGAAACCTCAAGCCAGCCAGCGTCACAGGATCTTCGACCCGGGGCTCGCTGTACAGACACGTCAGTGGCGAGTGCTGCAGCTTGGCAATGGAATGCAGCGTCAGTTCGTGGGCGGCTTCGGGGTCCATGCCAAAGAGAAATGGACGGGCGAAAGCATAGGGCAGAAGGGACATTGGATAATCAACAGGTTGTTGTTTACACCGATTGTCTCTAATGACCCAAGACGAACTCAAAACCCTGGTCGGC
>NZ_JAUSOO010000043.1 GCF_030656115.1 Hydrogenophaga sp. | reverse complement strand
CGCGCTCATGCTCTCGGGCTCGTCCATCTCGCCGTCGCCGAACACGCCCCACACTTTTCTGCCTTCACAGTTCAGCAACTGCCGGTGCGTGAGGTAGCGCATGAAGCGCGCGTGGTAGATCGAGCTGATGGGGCCGATGCCCATGGAGCCGGTGGGGAACTGCCAGAAGTCCGGCATCAGCCATGGGTGCGGGTAGCTGGAGAGGCCGCGCGCGCCACTGGCCGGCGCGGTGATCTCCTGGCGGTAGTGCAACAGGTCGGCCTCGCTCAGGCGGCCTTCCAGGAAAGCCCGCGCATACACACCCGGAGCGCTGTGCGGCTGGAAGAACACCAGATCGCCCTGGCGCCCGGCTTTGAAAAAGTGGTTGAAGCCGGTCTCGAACAGATCGGCCGCGCTGGCGTAGCTGGCGATGTGACCACCGAGCTCACCGTACGCCTGGTTGGCCCGCACCACCATGGCCAGTGCGTTCCAGCGCATCAGCGAGGCCAGGCGCTCTTCCACCGCGAGGTCGCCGGGAAAGGCGGGCTGGTCTTCCACCCCGATGGTGTTGATGTAGGGCGTGTTCAGCTCGGGTTGCCAGCCGATGCGCTGGCCCCGTGCCAGGCGCGCCATCTCGTCGAGCATGAAGCGTGCGCGCTCGGGCCCTTGTGAGGCCAGCAACGCGGTCAACGCTTCTCGCCACTCCGCTGTTTCGGAGGGGTCGGTATCGCTTTCCGGGGTGTTGAGATAACGGGCTTGGCGGGTGTCAGTCATGGGTTACTGTAAGGGTTTTTTGACCACATGTGCTTTTGAGTGGGTGCCGCATTCTGGCGTAAAACAGCATAAACTGCTTCAAAATCAATTTTTGAAAGTGTTTATGGCTTTGGATGCTATCGATATCCGCATACTGTCCGAACTGCAGGAAGACGGATCGCTCAGCAACGTGGAGCTGGCGCGGCGGGTGAATCTTTCGCCATCGCCCTGCCTGGTGCGGGTGAAGGCGCTGGAAAACGAAGGCGTGATCCAGCGCTATGTGGCCTTGGCCGACCCCAAGGCTTTGGGGCTCGGGCTCAACGTGTTCATCTCGGTCAGCCTGAAAGAGCAGTCCAAGGCCGCGCTGGCCGAGTTCGAGCGCCGCATCGCCGAGCACGACGAGGTGATGGAGTGCTACCTGATGTCGGGCGACAGCGACTACCTGCTGCGCGTGGCCGTGGCCGACATCGGGGCGCTGGAGCGGTTCATCCTGGAGCAGCTCTCGCCGATTCCCGGGCTGGAAAAAATCCGCTCCAGTTTTGCGCTCAAGCAGGTGCGCTACAAGACGGCGCTGCCGCTGCACGCGGTCTGAGCAACGACTCCCTCCCGCTCTGGGGGTGGGTTGGGGTGGGGACTCGCGATATGAAGGAACGCAACAACGACTCAGGTCTCGCTGAGAATTGGAGGCTCCCGTAAACTCTCTGCGCGCCCCCTGTTTTTTAAGGCCTGTGCAATGAAGCTCTGGAATATTTGGTTGATGGCCGTGCTCACTCTGTACACCGGGTCAACGTTTGCAATCTTCAAATGCACCACGCCAAGTGGACACATCACTTTCCAGGACTTTCCCTGCGGCGAAGCCACAGATCCACAGCGGATGGGAATTGCGGCGCCGGCCATGGGTACTTACGTTGCTCCCAACCCGATCAAGAAGGCGCCCGCCCAAGCACTTCCTATGCTGATGATCTATCGGCGATGGATTGATGCCGAACAGTTGGCCATTGCGGCAGATCGATCTGCTTTGGTCGGACCCATTGCCTCAATGCAGACGATCCGGCGAGATGTTGAGATGCTCCAGGTGCCGGAATGCCTTGAGAAGTCGAGGGCCGCACTTCTGGCGCTGGTATCGAATACCACCAAGAACATGCTGGAATTCATGTCCAGGACGGGAGCGGACGATCTGAAGTT
This sequence comes from Hydrogenophaga sp., assembly GCF_030656115.1. Classification (GTDB taxonomy): domain Bacteria; phylum Pseudomonadota; class Gammaproteobacteria; order Burkholderiales; family Burkholderiaceae_C; genus Hydrogenophaga. Next base: position 48,266 of record NZ_JAUSOO010000043.1, on the reverse strand, counting down.
CTTTTTGATCGAGCGTATCCCGCTGATCAATCAGTTTGAGCGCGCCTTGAGATTTGCGCCCTGCCCGGGGTACAACGCTGGATAGTTCCGTCAGCAGTGCGGCAGGCATTTTTTTGGTCATGCACCGGTCCGAAGGAACGGCGCATGACCAAGGACCGCTGGCGGACTTGACCGCGAACTTGCGGTTTCGGCCAGGAGCAGTCTACGGTCATAAGGAGAACCGCGGTCGCTCAACCGCCAAGGCTGAGCCGCGCGCCTTGGAGCATCGATTCCAACCCTTTGTTGAGCAGGTCAATATTATTTTGATGACTTTGTCAACTAAATGATTGAAAGCAGCGTTCTACCGCTATCCTGATAGTAGCGAAGCTGAAGAGACCGACTGTGTGTAAAGTTGAACACACTCTTTGTGTAGTTAAAACCTTGAGTGAGGTATACATCTGTGATTCGAGCTGTATCCGCAAGAATCAGAGGGGACAAATCTGTCCGCTTATAGGAGTAACCGTCTTCGATCAAGCCATACTTTGGAGAATACAAGTCATCCAGCCTGCAAGATATGACTTGATTCGATAGAAAAATACGGAACCAATAGCGTCCAATCTTAAAAAAAGTAAAAGCGGCATTATCTATTGTCTTGCCAGATTTCTGCCGCGTCAGCACGACGGCACTAGTACACTCATGCTCAAAGAGACGTTGGATCGGTCCATATTCTTCGGAAAGTGGAAGCGGTTTTTCATCCATTGTGGGACTTTCTCAGGCCTATTTACTATGAAACCAAAGTACTGAAGCGACTAGAGTTTGTGATGCTCAACGACTAATGCAACAGAGGCTAATCGTCCGAGTTTACTAGCAAGTTAGACCTTGCGGAGGTCGGGTATGGTTTCACGTGTACCATATCTCGATTTTGCGGAGATCGCATCCTAATATCTTCTTCGCTTTGTCCAACAGCTCCTTGTCTGAACCTTCATAGCTAACGTCAACAAGTTCAACAGCAAACCTAGTAAATCCACCGTAACCTTTGAAATCGAGCTGGAGTGCAGAAACGTCTGTACTACAACACGGAGTAATGACACGGTAAGCATCCAAATCGAGTTCTTCTTCGTCAACCAAGTGTTCATGTAACTCTTGAGCCCAGGTCTCAGTAGTTGGAATGGCCGCAAGACAGTTGGGGCAACCAATGGTCATCATTGGAAAATACCCATCATAACCGTCAATGTACGTAAGCCGTGGGAAGACGTGAACACGCATTGTTTCGCAACCGAAATCAGGTAAGTCTTCCGGGTTGTGAAAATATTCTTCGACCAGTCGTCTTGCATTTTCCATCGGAACTAAATTTACGTCTGTGGGTGCAATCCAAAAGTTCACCTGCATTTGTGTTTCCTTGAAAAACTGCATGTTGGACCGCCGTCAAACTTGCGGTTTATCTGTCCAGGCAGCGAATACTCACAACAGCGGTCAACAAACAAAGTGCGCGCCGCCTCCGAAAAGTTTTTGAAATCAACCAGTTGGCTCACTCTGGTAGGCCGGTGAGCAGATATAACAGATTCGACAAATCTGACCAAGTTCGAAACACCTCACCGAGATAGCTGGTAAGGCCAGCCGATCACCTTGTAAGTTTACTCTAGCGTTTAAGTTTTATTCCAAAGGTCTTGCCGGACAAAGCACCAGGGATGCGACGGCTATGAGGCCAATGGCTGGATGACAGCAACGGGTCGAGAGCACCAGTTTGCAGTTGGGGGCAGCGGACGTTCAAGATGGAGTTCCGTACTGGCGTTCCGGTGTCGGCCATACAACTCAGACCGGCCATCGTTCCTGCGGAGATCACTATTTCTCGGACGACCTGAACTGGACACGACCCCCGTCAGGTCACGTCATGCGATCCAAGGTAGAGGCGTATGGACAGGCCTGGCCCCACACCCCAACCCACTCCCCAGAGGGGCGAGGGAGTGAAGGCACGGCGCGCCGCTGTTTGGGGTCGCGTCAAGCTCGGCGGCTTTCAGCCGTTCCTGAACAGAAAGCTGTACGCGTTGAGCGCCGGCACGCCGCCCAGGTGGGCGTACAGCACGCGCGAGCCTTCGGGGAATTCGCCGCGGCGCACCTTGTCGATCATGCCGTGCATGGACTTGCCTTCGTACACGGGGTCGGTGAGCATGCCTTCCTGCCGCGCACACAGGCGGATGGCTTCCAGCGTGCCTTCGTTGGGCAGGCCGTATTCGGGGCCGCCGTAGCGCGTGTCGAGCACCACGTCGTCGGCGGTGATGTCCTGGTTCAGTTCCACCAGTTGGGCCGTGTTCTGCGCGATGCGCAGGATCTGCGCGTGGGTCTGCTCGGGCTTGGCCGAGGCGTCGATGCCGATCACTTTGCGGGCACGGCCGTCCGCCGCGAAGCCCACCACCATGCCGGCCTGTGTGCTGCCCGTCACCGAGCAGACCACGATGTAGTCGAACCGGAAACCCAGCTCGGCTTCCTGCTGGCGCACCTCTTCGGCAAAACCCACGAAGCCCAGGCCGCCATAGGGGTGCTCGGAGCAGCCGGCGGGGATGGGGAAGGGCTTGCCGCCGGCCTTCTTCACGTCGTCCATGGCCTGTTCCCAGCTGGGGCGGATGCCGATGTCAAAACCGGCCGCGTCCAGCCGCACGTCGGCGCCCATGATTCGGCTCATCTCGATGTTGCCCACGCGGTCGTACACGGCGTCGGAGTAGTTGACCCAGTTCTCCTGCACCAGCACGCACTTCATGCCGAGGTGCGCGGCCACGGCGGCCACCTGTCGCGTCTGGTTGGACTGGATGCCGCCGATCGACACCAGCGTGTCGTAGCCACCGGCGATGGCTTCCGGGATCAGGTATTCGAGCTTGCGGGTCTTGTTGCCGCCGAAGGCCAGGCCGCTGTTGCAGTCTTCGCGCTTGGCGTAGAGCTGCACCTTGCCGCCCAGGTGGGCGCTCAGCCGTTTGAGCGGTGTGATGGGGCTGGGGCCGAAGGTGAGCGGGTGGCGGGGGAATTTCTGCAGGTTCAGGGGGTGGGTGGTGGTGGTCATGGCGTCAATGGTCCTGGTGTGTAGGAGCGCTTGCAGCCCCGGTGCGTACAGCGTCATGGCGGCAAAGCACGTGGGCATGGGGCGAACTCCGGTGGGGTGAAAACGAAGTTCATCGTAGGACCGAGCAGGTGCTACGAATTGCAAACATGTCCTTCAAAAGCAGCCCTGAATGCTTATTCGATGGATTTCAACGAATAGATGGTGTGAAATGGCTATATGACGCAACAAATGAAGGTTTCAGCTATGGAAACGCCACTCGACCGCATCGACCGCAAACTGTTGGAGCTGCTGCAGCAGGACGCCTCCCTGCCCAACCTGGAACTGGCCGAACGCACCCACCTCAGCCCGCCGGCCTGTTCGCGGCGGGTGGCGCGGCTGCGCGCTTCAGGGGTGATCCGCAAGACGGTGGCGCTGGCCGACCCGCGCGCGCTGGGCTACACGGGGCTGGTGATCATTGGTGTGGTGCTGGACCGGTCCACGCCGGACTCGTTCGCCGCGTTCGAGAAGGCCGCGGCCAAGCTCACCGGTTGCCTGGAGGTGCAGCTGGTGACGGGCGAGTTCGACTACTTCGTCAAGCTGCGCATCCAGGGCATCGACTCGTTCAACGACATGCACAGCGCCCAGCTGATCGCGCTGCCGGGTGTGCGCCAGGTGCGCACCTTTGTGTGCCTCAAGGAGGTGTTCGAGACCACGGTGCTGCCGGTATAGGAAACACCCCCGCCGCGCTTCGCGCGACCCCCTCAAGGGGGCGATACCAGTCGTCCGGCAAAGCCGGCCCGACGGTATTTCTGGAAAGGATCACTTCGCGCCGGTTAGCGCTGGCATGCTTTTACAAGTCCAGAACAAGCCGTGTGCTGCTGGCGCGCGAACAGCAGGGCAGGAACTGGTCGTTCGCGGCCTGTTCTTCGGGCGTGAGGTACTGGTCGCGGTGGTCGGGCGTGCCGGCTTTCACGCGTGTCAGGCAGGTGCCGCACACACCCTGCTCGCACGACATGGGGATGTCCAGGCCGGCTTCAAGCAGCGCGGCCAGCGCGCTCTGGTCGGCGCGCACCGGGATCACGCGGCCGCTGCTGGCGATCTCCAGCTCGAAGCCGCCGTCGTGGCTGTGGTCCACCGGCGCCGCGGCGAAGTACTCGCGGTGCAGGCGCTCCTCGGGCCAGCCGGCGGCGCGCCCGGCGTTGAGCACCGCGTCCATGAAGCCTTGCGGGCCGCACACATAGAGGTGCGTGCCGGCGGGCGCGCGCTGCAGCGTGGCGGCGATGTCGAGCTTCTGTGCGGCTTCGCCGTCGTCGAAGTGGTGGTGGGAATGGCGCGCGAACGCCGAGGCCGCCACCCGCTCCGTGAAGGGCGTGCGTTCGCGCGAGCGCGTGCAGTGGTGCAGTTCGAAACACTCACCCTGGCTGCTCAGGTGCTCGGCCATGGCCAGCATCGGCGTGATGCCGATGCCGCCGGCCAGCAGCAGGTGGTGCGGCGCATCGGTGGCGAGCGGGAAGTGGTTTTTCGGCGCGCTGATGCGCAGGGTGGCGCCTTCGGCCACGGCTTCGTGCACCGCCTGCGAGCCACCGCGCGAGGCGGCATCGCGCAGCACCGCGATCTGGTAGCGGCCCGTTTCGCCGGGCGGGTTGCACAGCGAGTACTGGCGCACCAGGCCGTTGGGCAGCGCGACGTCAAGGTGCGCGCCGGCGCTGAAGGCGGGCAGGGTGTGGCCGGGCTCGGCCACCAGGTCCAGGCTGCAGATGTCCAGCGCTTCGGTGTGCTTGCGCACCACGCGCACCAGCAAGGGGGTTTGGGGTTCGCTCATGGTGGTTCGGCCGGTGCGTCAGGCGGTGGCTGGCTGTTCCACCGCGAGCGCGCGGTCGATCAGCTTGCGCGACTGCACGCCGCCGGTGTCGATGTTGAGCATGAGCAGCTTGCGGTCCGGGAAGGCGCTCAGGTTCTTCTGCTGGCGCTCCAGCATCTCCAGGTCTTCCGCAAAAATCTTGCCCTGGCCTTCGCGGATCTGCTCGGTGAGCGACGCATCCTGCGGCTTGAACTTGCGCGCCATGCCCCAGAAGTAGTGCATCGAGGTGTCGGTCTCGGGGGTGATGAAGTCGACCACCCAGCTGGCCGCTTTCACCGCGTCGGGCGCGGCGTGGCCGCCGTTGCCGGCCAGCGCCACGCCGACCTCGATCATCACGTGGCTGGGCGGCGTGAAGTGGCAGATCTGCCAGCGGTCCACCGGCTTGTCATCGGGCAGGCCGTTCATGCGCAGCGCCATCTTCCAGAACGGCGGCGCCTCGATGCCTTCCATGTAGCGCTCGGTGATCACGTGCTCGCCGTCCACGCGCGTCTGGCACGGCACTTCGTCGATCTCCTTCTGGCCGATGCTGGTCGAGTGCACATAGGTCTCGTGCGTCAGGTCCATCAGGTTGTCGATCATGAGCCGGTAGTCGCAGGCGATGTGGTACAGGCCGCCGCCGTAGCCGAAGGCGGGGTTGTCCTGCCACTCGAACTTGGGCACCAGCGCGGTGTCGGCCAGCGCGGCGTCGCCCGGCCAGACCCACACGAAACCGTGCGCCTCGTGCACCGGGAAGCTCTGGATGGCCGGGAACGCGCGCACGCGCTGGCAGGGCATCGAGACGGTCTTGCCGTCGCAGCCCATGGCCAGGCCGTGGTAGCCGCAGACCAGGGTGTCGCCCTCCACCTTGCCGAGCGACAGCGGCGCACCCCGGTGGGGGCAGAAATCGAGCACAGCGGCCACCAGGCCGGCGCTGTTGCGGAACAGGGCCATGGGCTGGTTGCAGATGCGTCGGCCGAGCGGGCGGTCGAACGGGATTTCTTCGCTGCGGGCAGCGACGTACCAGGTGTTGAGGGGGAACATGCGGTGTCTCCGAAGGTGTGGTGGTGGAGTCATTCAGTATGCTGAATGAAGTGCATTGTACGGACGCCAAGGGTTGGTGGCAAGGGGTTCAGCCCTCGGGTTTTCCCGAATCCGGGTCGCTGGGTGATGGGGTGTTGAACTGCACGAACTTGCGCAACAGGCGCAGGAATTCCGCTTGCTCGGCGGGCTCCAGTGGCGCCAGCAGCTGGCGGTACATGGGCGCCACACGCGGCAGCATGTGGGCCAGCACGGCGTCGCCTTCGGGCGTGAGGCGCAGGGCGCGCTGGCGCCGCGGCAGCAGCTCGCGCACGATCCAGCCCTTGGCCTCCAGCCGGGTGGCGATGTCGGCGGTGGTGGAGGTGTCGAGCGCCACCTTGTCGGCCAGTGTCACCTGGTCGATGCCAGGGCTGTCCTGCAGCGCGCGCAGGATGGCGTATTGCACCGGTGTCACCTGGCGGCCATGGGTTTCATGAAAGGTCGACACCGCCGCCTGGTGCGCCCGGCGGATCAGGTGCCCGGGCTCGGCCTGCAGTTCCACGGCACCTTCCGCCTCGGGGCTGAGCGGTCGGGGTGGCTGGGGCAGGGGTTTTTCGGGCATGGTTCGGGGATTCGGTATGCGGGGTTCGGGACTCAGGATGCGGTCGGGCGACTATACGAGACGGAAAGCGGGGGGCCGGATGGGCCGGGTCAGGGGCCGGCGTTCGGGCGGGCGAGCGCTGGTGTATCCAGCGCCAGCACCACCCGCAAGCCCTGCGGGAGCACCGGCGCCACGGTCGCGTCGCCGCCGTGGCGCCGGGCGATCTCGCGCACGATGGCCAGGCCCAGACCGCAGCCGCCGGGCTGTTCGCTGGCGCGCCAGAAGCGCTGGAACACGTGCGCCCGGTCGTCGTCGCTGAGGCCCGGGCCGTTGTCTTCCACGGCCAGCAGCGCGCCGCTGGGCTGGGCCTGCACCTGCAGGGTGATGGTGCTGCCGCGCGGCGTGTAGCGCAGCGCGTTGTCGATCAGGTTGGCCATGGCTTCGCGCAGTTGCAGCGGGTCGCCCTGCATCAGCAGGTGGTCTTCGCCCTCGTAGCCCAGGTCCATGCCGGCGGCCAGCGCCCGGGGTGTCCATTCGCGGGCCACTTCGCGCGCCAGCACCGGCAGGTCCAGCGGCTCGCTGCGGGCGCGCGTTTCGGTGCGGGCCAGCGTGAGCAGCTGGTGCACCAGGTGGGCGCTGCGCTGGGCGCCGGTGAGCACCTTGGCCAGCCGCTGCGACAGCGCGGGGTCGGTGGTTTCGCGCTGGGCCAGTTCCACCTGGCTGATCAGCCCGGCCAGTGGCGTGCGCAGTTGGTGCGCGGCGTCGTTGATGAAGCGCTTTTCCTGGTTCACGCTGCGCGCCACCTCGTCAAGCAGGCCGTTCACCGCCTGCACCAGCGCATGCACTTCGCTGGGGGCCTGCGTCATGCCAATGGGCGACAGCGCGTTCACCGAGCGGTGTTCCAGCTGGGCCGTGAGCCGCGTCAACGGCGCCAGCCCACGGCGGATGCCGCCGTACACCAGCAGGCTCAGCAGCACGCCCAGCGCCAGCAGCGGCGCCAGCATGTCGGCCACCAGTTCGCGGGCAATGCGCTGTTGCACCGCCATACCCTTGCCCACTTGCACGCGCAGGGTCTGTGGCGTGGCGCCTGTGCCGTACTGCACATCCATGGCCACAATGCGCAGCGGCTTGCCGTCCAGCAGGCCACCGTACAGCAAGGGTTCGCCGGGCCCGGCCGGTGTTTCGGTGGGCTGGGGCAGGCGCTGGTTGCCCAGCAAAAACTGCCCAGGCGGTGACGACACCATGTAGCTGATGCGGTCGTCCGGGTCTTGCTCCAGCACGTCTTGTGCGGCCCGGGGAAAGTCGATCAGCAAGCCCGAACCCACCGGCTTGACCTGCCGCGCCAGCGCCCGCACCGACTGGGTGAGCGACTGGTCAATGCCTTTTTCGGCGTAAGACAGCGCAATGCGGTAGGTCAGCAGACCGCCACCGGCCCACAGCACCAGCTGGGGCAGCAGCAGCCACAGCAACAACTGGCGGCGCAGCGAAAGCAGGGCGGGGGCGGGCATGGGCAAAGCGGCCGAAGCGGACTCTCAGTCTCTCAAGCGCTCAGGCGGCGGTGGTTTCCAGCATGTAGCCCAGGCCGCGCACATTGCGGATGTTCAGCGGCGCGCCCGCCAGCTTGCGCCGCAGGCGGTGCACATACACCTCCAGCGCATTCGACGCCACCGTGCCCGGCTCGCCGGGGTCTGACTGCCACGCCTCCAGCACGTCTTCGCGGCTCACCACCTGGCCGCTGTGGCGCACCAGCAGGTCGAGCAAGGCCCATTCGCGCTGCGTCAGGTCAATCGCTTCGTCGCCCAGCCAGGCGCGCGGCAGCTGCGGGTCCAGCCGCAGCTGGCCCACGCCAGCACCCCGTGTGGTCGTGGTGTTGCCAAACGCCGGCAGGCTGGCGCGGCGCAGCATGGACTGCAGGCGTGCCCGCAATTCGTCCAGGTTGAAGGGTTTGGTCAGGTAGTCGTCGGCCCCGGCGTTGAGGCCGGCCACCCGGTCTTCCACGCCGTCGCGCGCGGTCAGGATCAGCACCGGCAGTGCCGGCAAGCGCTGGCGCAAGGTGCGCAGCACGGTCAGTCCGTCCACCTTGGGCAGACCGAGATCAAGCACCACACCGTCGAACAACACGGTCTGCAGCAACTGCAGTGCCTGTTGGCCGTCGGCGGCGGTGTCGATGCGGTGACCGGCCTGCATCAACTGGGCACTCAGCCCGTCGCGCAGCAGTTCGTCGTCTTCAACAATCAGGAGGTGGGCCATGCCCTCATTATCCCGGCACAGGGGGCATTGGCGATGGCTTGTGCCACACCGGCATACCCGCATGACCAGGGTGTGGCGCGACCGGACCACCGCCGCGTTTTCGCGGGGCCCGATCTGCGCCATGGAACCTCTCAGCTTCTCAGCCGCACAGCCGCTTGGCCGGTGGTTGCGCCGGGTGGCGTCTGCACATCCGGCGTCAAAAACTGTAGTTGTAGTTCACGCGCAGGGTTTTCTGGCTGTGCGAGACCGTGCCGGGCATGCCGGCACCGAACATGTTCGGGTTGGTGCGGGTCACCTTGGGCGCAACGGCGAGCGAGGCCGCCACCGCATGGCCTCCGCCGATATTCCAGCCCACCCCGAAGGTGTAGTGGGACTCGATCGTGGCCGGGAACAGCGGGTTGAGCGTGCCATCGGGCACGGGGTTGCTGGCGTGGTTGTAGCCGGCGCGCAGGGCCAGGCCGGGTGCCAGCATGTACTGACCGCCGACCATGATGACGGTCTGGTCTTTCCAGTTCTGCGGCATTGCTCCCACCATCCAGGCCCCGCCCATGTTCATGCCCAGGCGGAAATCTTTCATGCTGTCCTTCCAGCCCAGGTGCTTGATGTCGGCGGCCAGCATCAGGGTCGGTGTGGCCTGCCAGGCCACGCCGACGCCGTACGTTTCGGGCCACTGAAAGTCCACCACCTTGAATTGCGTAGGAACCTGAATACCCCCTGGGAGCATGGTGAAGGTGCCGTTGCCTTGCAGGTCACCGATGTTGGTCTTGCTGTGGTAGGCCGCACCGAAGGCCAGTGCAGAGGAGACCTTGTAGTGGGCGCCCAGTTTGAACGCCCAGCCGTTGCCAGCGGCTTCGCCCGTGAAGTCGTTGTTGTCGCTGAAGCTGGCATGGCCCGAGCCGTCGGGCATGAGCATTTGCACGTCCATGCTGGCCCACACATAGTCCAGCTGGCCGGCCACGGTGAAGTTGTCGTTGACGTTGTAGGCCAGCGGGAACATCAGGCGGCCGAGTCCCACCTCGGAACGCATGGGCAGGCCGGTGCCGTTGGACAGAAAAGAGCTGCTGCCGTATTCGGTACCCATACCCCCTTGGGCCAACATGCCGGCGCCGTACGTGAACTTGCCCGACTTGCGGATGTAAGACAGCGAGGGCATCCAGTATTGGTCACCGTCCGATGGCGCCGTCATCGGACCTGCCAACGGGTGGTTCATTCGCGTTGCCACGTCCGGCATCAGCAGCGTCAGTCCGACGCCGATGTTGCCGCCTTCTTGGCGCAGGCCCAGCGTGGCCGGGTTGTTCATGATGGCCGAGTTGCCGTTTTCATAAGCGAACGAGGCGCCGCCCATGCCCCCGGCCTTGGCCCCGTAGGCTTCCAGATTCATGCCGTTGGTGGCGGCGGCGGGCAAGGCAATGCCTCCGATCAGGGCGGCCGCCAGTGCTGTGCGGATGGGGTGCTGTGCTTGTGTTTGAGCGTGTGGCATCTGATTGTCTCCTCGGTCCATGTTGGTGGTTGAAGATCAGCAGAATACCGGCATGGGTATTTTTTGGGGAGGTGGGAAGCTGCGGGTTGACGCCAGACGACAAACAGGATACAGATACCGGTAAGGGCATTTTCAGGCCCATTCCGGCGGTGCCGATGGTTCAATCAGTCCCTGGGCACATTGAGAGCCGTGGCGACCGCTTCCGAGCGTGCACTGTGGATGGCCTGTGCGATGCGCGGACCCAGTTGGGCGCGGTTGTGCGCAGTCGCGTCGTCGGGCAGGCTGGCTGTGACCCGCGCGGCCAGCGGTTCGGGGTCCACTGCGCTGGCTGCGGCCAGCGCGCGCAGCAGAAGCTCGCGCTGCGGATAGGTGCTGTCCTCGAAGCCCAGACGCCCGCGTGCATCGCATTCGCAGGCCAGCAGCACCTCGTCAAACCGTTCGGGGCGGCGCAGCGCGTCGCAGCGTTCCAGCAGGCGCAGCAGCGCGGCCGCGCCAAAGTCGGTGCTGCGGTGGACGTTGCCGTGTTCGCGGGCCACCACGTCGGCCAGCTCGCGGCTTTCGCGCGGCACGCGCCAGCGCTCACACAGGCCACGCAGCAGCTGGGCACTGCGTTCTTCGTGGCCGATGTGGCGCGGCAGCACGTCGGCCGGCGTGGTGCCTTTGCCCAGGTCGTGGCCCAGGCAGGCAAAGCGCACCGGCAGCGGCGCGGCCAGGCGGGCGCTCATGTCCAGCACCATCATCAGGTGCACGCCGGTGTCCACTTCGGGGTGGTAGTCGGCGCGCTGGGGCACGCCCCAGAGCCGGTCCACCTCGGGCAGCAGGCGCACCAGCGCACCGCAAGCGCGCAGCACCTCAAACATGCGGCTGGGGCGCTGTTCCATGAGCCCGCGCGACAGTTCTTGCCACACCCGCTCGGGCACCAGGTGGTCCACCTCGCCGTGGTCCACCATGTGGCGCATCAGGTCCAGCGTTTCCGGGGCCACCGAAAAGTCGGGGAAGCGGGCCGCAAACCGCGCCAGCCGCAAAATGCGCACCGGGTCTTCGGCAAACGATGTCGTCACATGGCGCAACACGCGGGCCTGCAGGTCGCGGCGGCCGCCGTAGGGGTCGATGACATAGGCGTTGGCCGGGTCGTCGGCCTCGGCTTCGCTCACTGCCATGGCGTTGATGGTCAGGTCGCGCCGCGCCAGATCGTCTTCCAGCGTCACGCCGGGTTCGGCGTGGAAGGCGAAGCCGTGGTAGCCCGGCGCGGTTTTGCGTTCGGTGCGGGCCAGCGCATATTCTTCGCGCGTTTTCGGGTGCAGAAACACCGGAAAGTCGCGCCCCACAGGCAGGTAGCCCTGCGCTTGCATGGCCTTGGGCGTGGCGTCCACCACCACCCAGTCGCGGTCAACGTGGGCGGGTGGGGTGGCCGTGGGGTCTTGCTGCATCAGGGCGTCGCGCACCGCGCCGCCCACCAGGTAAATCTTCATGCAGGGAAGTTTAGAGCGTGTTTGCCGCCCGGCGGCAAGGCCGCCACCGCATTCTGGGAACCGCCCAAGCTGGCGTGCGGGCTTCAGCGCCCCAGCCGGTAAGGCTCTTCGAAGTCCAGAAAGTCGTGCTCAGCCAACGCGCCTTGCACCCAGGCCACCACGCCAGGCAATGAGGCCACGCGGTCCACATAGGCGGCCAGGTCGGCCGGCAGGGGCAGGCCGTAGGTTTTCAGGCGCATGCACACCGGTGCAAAGTAGGCGTCGGCAATGCTGAAGGTGCCAAACAGCAGCGGGCTGGTGCCATCGGGCATGTGCGCGGGTTGCGCTGCCAGCAGCTCGCCCCACAGGCCGCACAGGCGGGCCACGTCAGCGCGCACACCGGCCTGGTCGCGCCAGATCAGGCGGCCCACCTCGGGCAGGCTGGCTTCGATGTTCATGGGGCAGTGGCTGCGCAGCGCACCAAAGCCGCTGTGCATTTCGGCGCACACGCTGCGGGCCCGCGCCCGTGCCCGCCCATCGGCGGGCCACAGGGCTTTTTCAGGAAAACGCTCGGCCAGGTATTCGGCAATGGCCAGCGTGTCCCACACGGCAAAGCCGTCGTCCACCAGCACCGGCACCTTGCCCACGGGGTTGATGCCGCGCAGCTGCCGTTTGAAGGTGGAGTTCGACTCGAACGAGTCGAAGCGGATCATGATTTCTTCGAACGCGATACCCGCCTGCGTCAGCAGCACCCAGGGGCGCATGGACCAGGACGAATAATTTTTGTTGCCAATGTAGAGTTGCAGCGCCATGTGGGTTCCTTGTCAGAGCCTGCATGCTAAAGCCTGGCAGGCGCCGCATTGATGCAAAAACGCCCGCGCATTGATGCGGGCTTTTGGCGACCACCCCGCGCTGGATCAGGCGTACTTTTCCAGAATGCGCGTGGAGCGTTCGACTTCGCGGAAGGTGTCCACTTCCGACTCGGAGCCCGACACCGCTTCCATGACCGAGCAGGCCATCATGCGGTAGAAGGCCTTGTCCATGGCCTTGCGGGCGGCCGACATCTGTTGCGCCACGTCTTCGCATGGGCGACCGCTTTCCACCATGTCGATCAGGCCGCGCACCTGGCCTTCAATGCGCTTGAGGCGGTTGATCACGTCGCGCTGGTGTTCGGACCGGTAGGTGGCTGCCGTGGGGGCTGCGGTGGCTGCATCGGCCGTGGTTTTGGCTGGGGTAACTGCCATGGTGGTTCCTGTAAATGAGGCTATGCCTGAGTTTGCCAAAGAAATGCCCTTGCACGCTTGCATGCAATCCCTAATCGTTGCGGTTTTGCGCTTGACTACCCTACCCCCTAGGGTAGTCACCAATGACGAGATGGGGTTGATTCGATACCTTAGAGGGTGCAAGACGTTGACAAATGTCAAACCGCAGTTTTTTCATCCACGGACAAAGAGGACCCGTTTCATGCTTATCTTCAAGCGCATCTCCATCGGTCTGGCCCTGGCGGCCACCTTGTTTGCCACCACCGGTTGTGGCAGCCTGGCCACCATCGGCAAACTCGAAGACGGCGCCGGGGCAGAAGCCTCGCGCATGTGGGACCGATGGATCGAAGGCAATGGCGACATCGCCGTGGCCACCACCTGGGAGGCCAAGGTCAAGCCTGGTCTGAAGGCCAGTGAAGTGGAGGAAATCTTCAAGCTGGTGGCGGTGGAGCGCAACATGCGCGATGTGGGTACCTTGCCCCTGTCCAAGGAGCTCGAAGCCCGCTCGGGCAAGAAGGAAAAGTTGCTGACCGTGTATTCCTTCTGCAGCCCCGCCACCGCCCGCAAGATGGTGGACTTCAGCCCGCACATGGCCGCCTATTTGCCTTGTCGCATCAGCATGGTGGAGCACGACGATGGCAGCCTGTGGCTCTACACGCTGAACATGGACATGATGGTCAAGATGGGCCGCAAACTGCCCTCGCCCCTGAAGGAAGAAGCCCAAGCCGTGCGGGACACCATCTGGGAAATGATGCAGCGCGGCTCCAAGGGTGAGTTCTGACCGGCCTCTGCGGAGAGGCTGAGAGAGTGAGGGGCTGAGGCCTTACAAACACACGAACACGCTTCATCTGAGACGGGGTCTCATTCGGCCACCCGGTCCCAAGGATCGGGTGGTTTTTTTCGTCGGAATGGTGGCGCTCGGTCAGCGCCGCCCGGCGCCTTGCCGTGCCTGCAGCAAGGCGCTGCGCCCGCCGCGGTTGCCCAGGTAGCTGGGCGCCACCGCTTCCACCCGCGCCGGCACAATGCCCAGCGCCGACAAACCCGGGCACTGGCCGCTGGCCACGTTGTCCACCGACATGGCGGCCAGGTTGTCGCGGCTCATGAGCGGCTCACCCGGGGCCAGCTCCATCATCAGCGCTTGCAGCCGGCCCACGGCCATGGGCAGCGGCAACACCGGGCGCTCGGTGCTGCCATGGCGCCCGGCCAGGCGCACCAGTTCGCCCAGGGTCAGCACCTCGGGACCGGCGCATTCAAAGGTCTGGCCCACGGTGCTGGTGGGCCCGTCGCTGGCTTGCAAACAGGCCAGCACGGCGCTGGCCACGTCGTCCACCCACACGGGTTGAAAACGCGCGCTGGCGCCGGCCAGTGGCATCACCGGAAACACCGCTTGCAGGCGCGCAAACAGGTTCAGAAAACGGTCGCCCGCGCCAAAGATCACGCTCGGGCGCAGCACCGTCAGGTCCAGATCGGCCTCGCGCAACACGGCTTCACCGCGGGCTTTGCTGCGCTGGTACAGCGAAGGGCCGTCCGGGCTCACACCCAGCGCGCTCACATGCACCACGCGGCGCACACCGGTGGCGGCGCAGGCACGCGCCAGTTTGGCGGGCAGGGCCACGTGCACGTGTTCAAAAGCGGCCTCGCTGCCGTGCAGGATGGCCACCAGGTTGACCACCGCGTCGTGCCCCGGCAGCAGGCGGGTGAGCTGGGTCTCGTCGTGCACGTCGGCTTCGAGCACCGTCACGCGCGGCAGGTGTTGCACAGCGGCGGCGTTGAGGGCGCGGCGCGTGGGCACGGTGATGCGCCAGCCCAGGCGGTGCAGTTTTTCGCACACATGGCGGCCCACAAAGCCGGTGCCGCCGAGAACGAGGATGTTTTTCATGGATGGGTCTGGTTGGGGGGCAGGGGGTTGAATACGGACTATCGCGGCGTGCCCGCCGCTCAGGGCAGTTCGCGGTTCACGGCCACCGGGCTGGCGCGCGGCCCCACCACACCCAGCCGTGCGCGCAGCGACTGCGGCTGGCCGGTGATGCGTGCGGCGTAGTTGGTGGTGTTGGCCAGCACGCGCTTGACGTAGTCGCGTGTTTCGTCAAACGGAATGTTTTCCGCCCAGATTTCAGCGGGCAAGACGGGGCCGTTGCGCCAGGCACGGGCGCGGTTCGGCCCGGCGTTGTAGGCGGCGGCAGCCAGGGGCAGCGAGCCCTCAAAGTCGTCCAGCGCGAATTTCAGGTAAGCGGTGCCGATCAGGATGTTGGTGTCCAGCTCGTTGATCTGCCCGGCCTTGAAGTCGCTCAGTCCGATTTTGTTGGCGGTCCAGCGGGCGGTGGCGGGCATCACCTGCATCAGGCCCGAGGCGCCCACGTGCGAGCGGGCATTCATGACAAAACGGCTCTCTTGCCGGATCAGCCCGTACACATACGCGGGGTCCAGGCCAATGGCGTTGGCCCGTTGCACCACAGCGCTCTGGTGCGGCATGGGAAAGCGCTGGCTGTGGTCCAGCGCGTCGGGTGTGCGTTTGCTGGTGTTGATGCAGCGGTCCCACAGCTCGTGGCGGCAGGCCAGCGCCGCGGCGGCCAGCAGCTCGCGCTCGGCTTTGCCGCCGGGGGCGTGCAGCGCCACCGTGTAATGCCATTCGCGCACGCCTTCGCTGCGCAGGCCCAGCTGCATGGCGGCCAGCGCACGCCGCAGGCCAGGGTGGTTGTCGGCGGCGGCCTGTTCTTGCGCGGTGAGCGGGGGCGGGGCGGGTGGCACGGTGATCGGGCGACCCAGCTCCTCCATGGCCAACTGCTCGTAAAAGCCGCGCGGCGATGCGATCGACTCCAGCAGCGCGCGGGCCTGTGCGGCGGCGGTGGCGGCATCGGGTTCTTTCAGGGCTTGCAAGGCGCGTGCGCGCCAGTAAACCCACACCGGTTCGCCGCGCTGGGTCTCGCCCATGGCGGCAATCGCATCGCGCACAGCACCCCAGGCACCCGCGCGCAGGCCGGCGCGCGCCTTCCAGGCCAGGTGTTCGCTGTGCATGAAGCTGTCTTGCCCGTTGCCAAAATGGGTCAGCGCATCGTCTTGCAGTTTTTGCGCCGAACGCCGCCCAATCACGCCCCAGAGCCAGCTGCGCTCTTCTTGCGTGAGCTGCGCCACCCAGCGTTTGCGTTGCAGTTCCTGCGCCGCAGCCGTCGGGTCGCTGGAGGCCAGGCGAATGGTGGCCAGGGTCACCATTTCTTTGGTGCGTGGTCGGATGGCGGTGAACTTTTCGTCGAGGTATTTCGCCGGGTCTTTGGCCAGGGCTTCGATCATCGGGACCCAGTCGGGGTCGAGCATGGCCACGGCTTGGGCCACCGCGCGGGGCTGGTTGGCGTCCATGGCCAGGCGGGCGCGCTGCCACACCGCCAGGGGCTTGAGGTGACCACTCTCCAGCAGCGCCTGGGCGGCGGTGGCGCAGCCGTCGTCCACATCGCGCTGCGCGTGCCACAGCGGTGCCACCTGGCGGGCTGCCTCGCTGCCCGAGGTGCGCCCGGCCACGGCGTCCAGCATCAGCGCATAACACTGCACCTGGCGGTCGTCGTTCATGCGGAATGCGGGCAACTCGGTTTCAAACGTGACCCAGTCGCGCCGTTTGCCCAGCTGCAGCAGCCAGTCGTTGCGCAGGCGGTCTTCCCAGTAGGTGCCCGCCATGCGGTCCATGGCGGCGCGTATCTCCGCGGCTGGAGCGGTGTCCAGCCGGGCTTTCATGTTCCAGTAAATGGCCAGCGGTTCCAGTGCGTGGCCGCGCACGCGGGGCAGCAGGGCGGCCAGCTGGCTCGTATTGCTGCGCCGAAATGCTTCGCGCATTTCCAGCAACGCGGTATCGGCAGGGGTTTGGGCCCAGGCCGCTGCTTGCAGCGCCAGCGCGGCCATAATGGTTGCGAGACCTCGCTTCATCACTTTTCCCTGTTTCAGGCTTACCAGTTTCATCTGCTGATTATGGACAACAAAGACGGTCAAAGTTCCCCATCCTCCTCTGAGAAACAGACTGCCGTATCTGCGGTGGTGGCACAAAAAGCCGCTTGGCGAAAAACGCTGGTGGAGAAGCGCCAGAACCTGGCCGACCGTGCCTGGCGCAACGATTTGTTGCAGCGCGTCATGCGGGTCTGGTTGATTGAGCGGCCCGACGCCATCATCGGCGCCTACTGGCCCATCAAAGGCGAGTTTGACCCTTTGCCGGCGCTGTTTCGCTGGCAGGAGGCCGGGCTGGAAGAAGACGCGCAGGGTGCCCAGCGGCACCGCCGCATTGCCCTGCCGGTGGTCAACAAGGTGGACAAAACCCTCACCTTCTACACCTGGTACCCCGGTTGCCCGATGGAAGAAGACGCCTTTGGCATTCCCAAACCCAAAGACACCGAGGTGGTGGAGCCCACGCTGATCTTTGTGCCCTGTGTGGGTTACGGGCCGGGCGGCTACCGGCTGGGCTACGGCGGCGGCTTTTACGACCGCACCCTGGCCGCCCTGCAGCCCAAACCCTTCACCGTGGGCCTGGGCTACGACTTTGCCTACCTGCCGCAGCTCCAGCCTGAAATTCACGACGTGCCGCTGGACGCGATTCTGGCCGACACCGGCGTGATGTGGCCTGAGCGGTAAAACCCAGCCTTCCATCTGCACCCCGCGTAGCCGGAGCTTCCAGCTCCGGTCCTCTGGGGTGCAAGAAGACCAAGCCACATCTGGAGCTGGAAGCTCCAGCTACCTGGCCCTCAAGGATGCTCCGCATTGGCGTGCACTTCGGTGATGCGCTTTTCTCGCCGCACCACATACAAACCACTGCCCACAATGATCGCCGCGCCCAGCCAGGTGTGGGCGGCGGGCAGGCTGTGCCAGATCAGCCAGTCCAGCCCCACGCCCCAGGCCAGGGCGCTGTATTCAAAGGGCGCGACGGCCGATGCCTGCCCGTGGCGAAACGCTTCGGTGATGGCCAGCTGTCCGCCAAAGCCGGTGATGGCCAGTGCCAGCAACAGCGCGGCGTCGGTGCGCTGAATGGCCACCCAGCCGGGCGCGGCCAGCGCGCCAGCGCCCAAGGCCATCATCACCATCATCGACAGCACCATGCTTTCGCTGCTGTCGGTGCGGCTGGCCAGCCGGCCCGCCACGGCCGCCACTGCGTAACACAGCGCAGCCCCCAGCACCGCCAGCCCGCCGGGGGTGAAAAAACCGGCTTGCAGGTCTTCTCCGCTCGGGCGCAGGGCGATCAGCACGCCCACAAAACCGACGGCAACGGCCCACCAGTGGGCGGCGGGCACACGCTCTTTCAGCACCGGTACCGACAACACCGTGATCAGCAGCGGCGCAATGAAAAACAGCGTGTAGGTGGCCGACAGCGGCAGCTCGCGCACCCCCAGCGTGAACAGCGACAGCATGGTGATGCCCAGCGCCCCACGCAGCAGGTGCAGCGGCCAGCGCACCCGCCACACCGTGTGCCACGCGCCACGCCAGGCAATGTAGAGCAGCACCAGCGGCAGCGCGGTGATGCCGCGCAGCGCCGCAATTTGCAGCACTGGGTAGCGGGTGGAAAGCAACTTGAGCACCGTGTCCATGAGCGCAAAAAAGCCCACCGCCACCAGCATGGCGACGATGCTGCGCAGGTTGCCGCTGGGGTGGTGGTTGGGCTGGGGCATGGTGCGGTGAAGGTCGATGGCTTGGGATGGGATGGCCGGTGAGTGTGCCCCACCGAGCGGCCGCACGCAGCAGCAGTGCGCATCAACAGGATGGACGCAAAGCCGCAGGCCGTACACCCGCACGGCAAGGCGCAGCAACGCCAGGGCGGTTTTGTGTCCGTCCTGATCAATCCAGGTGGTCCACCGTGTCCGGGTCGGGCACCTCGCCGATGGCTTCCCGGGTCGCTGCGGCCTGCTGCTGCAGCCAGTCGCAAAATGCCTTCACCTCCGGGCGCATGGGGTTGCGCGGGGCCACCAGCAGCCAGTAGACCAGCGGCGAGTCCATGCGCGCGTGGGGCAGCGGCTCCACCAAAGCGCCGCTGGTCAGGCTGTCGGCCACCAGCGGCAGCCGCGCCAGCGCCACGCCCTGGCCGCTGAGTGCGGCCTGCACGATCTGGTGCGCGTAGTTGAAATACAGCCAGCGCTGCGGCGTGAGCTTGTGCGCCACCGCCGCTTTGGTGCCGCGCGCGCGCTGTCCGGTGCTTGTGGGGCTGCCAAACAGGTCCAGCCAGCGCTGCCAGGTCAGCCATTCCAGGTGTCGGGTGCGGTGCGCATCGCCGGCTTCAATCAGCGTCATCCTGGCCAGGTCTTCCACTTGGGCGAGCCGGTGCTCTTTGAGCAGCCAGGGGCTGGCCACCGGGGTCAGTTGCTCGCCAAACAGGCGAATGGCGCCCGGCGGGGCGGCCTGCGGCACTGCGTAGCGCAAAGCCAGGTCCACATCGGCGGTGGTCAGGTCCACCGCCGCGTCGGATGCGTCGATGCGGATGTCAATGTCCGGGTACTCGCGCTGAAACGCTTCCAGCCGTGGAATCAGCCACATCGACGCAAACGACGCCCAGGTGGTGATGGCCACACTCTTGCGCCCCGCGCTCTGGCGAATCTGCCGCACCGCCGCATCAATGCGTTCCAGCGCCATGCCTGTGGCACGCAGCAGCTGCGCGCCCGCGCTGGTGAGTTCCACGGCCCGCGTGTGGCGCAAGAAAAGCGCTGTGCCCACCTCGTCTTCCAGCGCCTGAATCTGCCGGCTCACCGCACTCTGTGTGAGGGACAGCTCCTCGCCCGCCGCCCGAAAATTCAGGTGCCGTGCCACGGCTTCAAAGGCGCGCAAATGTCCGGCTGAAATGGGCCGTGTGCGGGGGTGGCTGCTGGTGAGTTGCATGGTCGGGGTTGAAGTGATTGATGCGATTATCGAATCAATAGCTTAGTGCCATTTCATTGGACGAAGCCACGCCGCAGCGAGAAGATAAGCCCCACATTGCATCCACAGGAGGTTTCCATGCCACACCCCCATACCGCCCCAAGCCGCCGCCCAGCCATCGGAACCTGGCGCCTCTACCCCGGCCACGCCATGACGCTGCGCCCGAAGCAGACCGCCGTGCTGCGCATTTTCTGCGGCCAGGTGTGGGCCACCCAGGGCCAGCCCGCGGGGACCACGCCCCACAGCGCAGGCGACCACTTTTTGGGCCCCGGCGATGTGCTGGTCGTGCCTGCGGGTATGCGGCTGGTGCTGGAGCCTTTGGCTGCGCGCGGTGACACCGCACCGGTGCATTTCGACTGGTCCGACGCCTGCGCGCAGGCCGCACCGACCCGGTTTGACCGCGAGGTGCTGCAGCCCACCCGCGAACTGGGCGCGGCGCTGGGTCAGGCGGCCATGGCCATGGCCCGCGTGCTGCGCGGCCTGCTGGGCTACCGCGAATTTCTGGTGGCTGGGCGAGGGCGCGTGCTCACCCCGCTGGAGTCGCTGCGGTCTTGACGCGGGGTTGCGCTGCGCTGTGTGGGCTCACTCTTGGCCCAAGCGCTGGTTTGGGCGGCTGATCGTGGTTTGTGTGCGACCAAGTGCCGTGGCCGAGTAATTTTGGACTCCGAGATAGGGCGACAAGCGCTAAATCGGAACCAACCTATGACGAAAGTTGAAACGAGCAAGACAATTTTCCAGGTCAGTACGGGCAATGTATCGACTTCGGCTTCAGCAGTCCTTGATCGAATGAGCCAGCGTGGCTTGCATCGGTAGGGGCAGCATGCAGTAACGCACGCACTCTGATACGGCGTCCCGTGCACTTATTCAATGCAAATGGTGCGTCTTCCGCTTTTCCAGAGGAAGCCCTATCTTCCTCCTGACTCCAAATTCAGAGTCACAAAAAAGGCGGAACAAGAAATGTCGACATCGAACCCCCCCCACACTGCGCTTCAAAGCGCTGCTGAAGAAAAACTTCCGAAAGGAGTGATGGCAAGCCTTGCCTTGAGCATGCTGCTGCCCTCTCTTGGCACCAGCATTGCCAACGTCGCACTGCCGACTTTCGCCGAAGCTTTCTCTGCCTCATTCCAGCAAGTGCAGTGGGTCGTCCTCGCCTACCTGCTTGCAACGACAACCCTGATCGTCGGCGTGGGTCGACTGGGCGACCTGTTCGGTCGCAGGCAGCTTTTCATGTTTGGCGTCGTCATTTTTACAGCAGCTTCATTCTTTGCCAGCTTGTGCTCACGGCTGGACCTGCTGATTGCTGCACGGGCCCTTCAGGGAACCGGCGCCGCCATCTTGATGGCATTGCCCATGGCCTTTGTGGGTGCCGTCGTTCCCAAGTCGCGGACTGGTGGTGCTATGGGCATGCTTGGCACGATGTCGGCCGTTGGCACCGCCCTTGGTCCATCACTCGGTGGCCTTCTGATTGCCAAACTGGGTTGGCAGTCGATTTTCCTGGTCAACGTTCCGCTGGGTGTGCTGGCTCTTGTTCTTGCGCGGCGCTACTTGCCTGCAGAACAAACTGTTCCCAATCCAGCAAAGACAGGCTTCGATAAGTGGGGGATGCTGCTTCTGGCCCTGACCTTGGCTACCTACTCGCTTGCGATGACCATGGGGCGCGGCAATTTTGGCCAGCTCAATATCTTGCTGCTGTTGGCTGCCGGTATGGGACTTGGAATGTTTATCTGGGCCGAGCGCAACACCGCTTCTCCCTTGATTCGCCTCTCAATGTTCCGTGATCCTGTGCTCAGTGCGAGTCTTTTGATGAGCGCCCTCGTCTCGACAGTGATGATGGCCACGCTGATTGTGGGTCCGTTCTATCTCGGACTTTCTCTCCAGCTGAACACGGGCATCGTCGGCGCGGTTATGTCCACAGGCCCTATTGCTGCGGCTTTGACCGGGGTTCCTGCGGGGCGCATCGTAGACCGCTTTGGTGCACAGCGAGCCACAACAGTTGGACTCTTCGGGATGTTTGTCGGGTGCTTTGCCCTGTCCATGCTGCCGCAGTCTTGGGGTGTTGCAGGCTACGTCATACCGATTGTTGTCATCACCTCCAGCTACGCGCTTTTTCAGTCAGCCAACAACACCGCTGTCATGGTCGATGCGCAGCCCGAAACGCGGGGACTCACCTCAGGCATGTTGAATCTGTCACGTAATCTCGGCCTCATTACGGGTGCATCGGTCATGGGTGCGGTCTTTGCAATGGCATCGGGCACGGTGAACTTTGGCAATGCCGATACCGCTGTTATTGCATCAGGGATGCGGACAACATTCACTGTGGCGACGGTGCTGGTCCTTGGGGCGCTGGTCGCTGCCGCCGTTAGCCGAGCGCTCGCACGGTCAGGCCGGAGAACTTGTTTTTGATCTGAGAGGCTGAGCGTCTTTCGTTCATGCCCGCTCACCACCCCAAAACGCACCCGCTAGTCTCTGCAAACGCGCGCCATAGCCCTGCTATGGCTGTGCTTTGCGCCTTGATCGGGCACGTTTTGATGCGTTGCTCGGACACGCCCGAAAAACGCTCAGCCTCTGAGTCGCCCACCGACGCCGCCTTCCACAGAATGTCTCAGTGGGCCGAGGAGTTCTTCCATATGGTCCCTGTGAGGTCACCACTTCGACACATCTCCCAGCTGTTCGGTACAGACGTCAAGAAGGCATCCACGAAACCAGCGATGTGCCGTATCGGCATCCATCCGCGGGTGCCAAAGCATGGAAACCGTGATTTCTGGCGTGGGCACGGGCAGAGGAAAACTGAACATGTCCGCACGGAGGTTTCCCGTATGCCGCTCTGGAACGGTGGCGATGAGGTCTGACGATCGAGCAAAGGCCAGCGCACTGGAAAAGCCTCCAACGAGGGTCACAATATCTCGCTCAAGGCCAAGCAGCTTTAACGCCTCGTCCAGCACTCCCTTGTCCAGACCGCTTCGCGAAACGAGGACATGCTTCCCGCTCGCATACCGCTTCGCGGTGATGCTTCGCTTGCTAAGGGGGTGGTCCTTATGCACGACACCAATGAACCGGTCTCGAAAAAGAGCACGCGTGCGCACCTCGGGTCCCGTCAGATCGCCGATAACACCCGTCTCCAGGTCAACGGTTCCATCCCGAAGTGACGTGCTGCCCTTGTCCTGTTTGGGGACAAAGCGAATCCGCACGCCAGGAGCCTGTGCGCTGACGCGTGCGACGAGTGTGGGGCCAAAGTTTTCGGCAAATCCGTCACTGACGCGTAGGGCAAATGTTCTGCCTAGCTGCATGAGGTCCAGTTTTTCAGCAGGACGCAGAACAGCACGGGCATCCTGAACGAGTTGTCCAACTTGCTCACGCAGCTGGAGAGCTCGAGGCGTGGGAACGAGGCCGCGTCCAGCCCTCACCAGCAACGGGTCTCCCGTCGTGCGACGCAACCGGGCCAGAGATCGGCTCATCGCAGACGGGCTCAATTTCAACCGTTGCGCAGCTCGTGCCACATTGCCCTCTGCGAGCAACACGTCCAGGGTAACGAGTAAGTTGAAATCTGGCGAAGACATGTTTGAACCTTAGCATTTCTCTCGTTATTGGGACAAGCGTTGTATGCTCTTATCGAGTGCAAGTCATGCCTTTCGCACAATCGGATTGTGGATACGAAGACGAAAAATTTCCGCTAAGTTCGGTAGCTGACGGTCGTTGTTTTAACCTGGAAACGGCAGTTCGACAGGTCCGGGTGGGCTGGCAAGGCGCGACGACGCAGCGGGCTACGGCCCGCCAGGAGGAGCAACGCCGCCCGCGCGCGTCTGGCGGCTCAATCGGGGTGCAAGCGCGTCCCTCCACAAGGGGAGCTGGCTCGTGGGCAAAATTCTCAGCATTCACCAGCCTTTCCAGCGGTTAGGGCGCGGTCAACTGCCGTTTCCCGGTTGAACGCAGCCAAGCCGGGCTGGCCGAAAATTCAGCGACTGGACCATGGCTGGAAGATCCGCGCGATAGAGGCCGCCAAATGCTGTGAACAACCTACCGCAGCAGCGCAAACCGGCACTGCCCAAGCGGCATGGGACAACGTGGGCTTCCATGTCGCCCATCCCAGCCCTCCCTCCGCGGGAGAAGGCGCCCATTCACCGCAGGTTCACTCGTGCCGCAGCGCGTCAATCGGGTCCAGCCGCGCGGCGCGGCGCGCTGGAAAGTAGCCGAACAGCACGCCGATGCCGGCTGAAAACACGAAGCTCAGCAGGTTCACCCCCGGGTTGAACACATAAGGCACGTTCATCAGTGCGGACAGGCCGATGGATGCTGCGGTGGCCAGCACGATGCCGATGAGCCCACCCAGCGCGGCCAGCACCACCGCTTCAATCAGGAACTGCAGCAGCACCTCGCGCTCCAGCGCGCCAATGGCCAGGCGCAGGCCAATCTCTCGGGTGCGTTCGGTCACGCTCACCAGCATGATGTTCATGATGCCGATGCCGCCCACCAGCAGGCTCACCGCGGCCACGGCGCCCAGCAGCGTGGTCAGCACCTTGGTGGTGCCTGAGAGGGTTTCGGCCAGCTGCTTGGTGTCGAGCACGTTGAAGTTGTCTTCGTCGGTGTCGGCCAGTTTGCGGCGCTCGCGCAGCAGCTGGGTGATGCCGGCTTTGACGCGGTTGGCGTCGCTGCCGTCGGCCATGGACACCAGCAGGGTGTTGACACGGGTGTTGCCGGTCAGGCGGCGCTGCAGGGTCTTGATGGGCACCAGCACCATGTCGTCCTGGTCGTTGCCAAAGGCGCCCTGGCCTTTGGAGGTCAAGATGCCGATGACTTCGCACGAGATCTGTTTCACCCGCAGCTGGTCGCCCAGCGCCGTGCGCTGGCCGTACAGCTCGCGCCGCACGGTTTCACCGATGATGCACACGGCCGAGCCGGCGCGCAGTTCGTCGTCGCTGAAATTGCGGCCCTCGCTGAGCTTCCAGTTGCCGGTGATCAGCCATTCGTTGGTGCTGCCGATGATGCTGCTGGTCCAGTTGCGGCCGTTGGCCACCACGGTGGAGCCGGTGCGTGCTTCGGGTGCCACGGCCACAATGCCGCCGATCTGGCTGGCAATGGCGTCGGCATCGGTGTCTTTGAAGGCGGGTGCGCTGGCACCACTGCCGCCCGGTCCCATGCGCTGCCCGGGGCGCACCTGCAGCAGGTTGGTGCCCAGACCCGAAATCTGGTTTTGAATGGCCATGGTGGCACCGTTGCCCAGCGTCACCATGGTGATGACGGCACTGACGCCGATGACGATGCCCAGGATGGTGAGGAACGAGCGCATGAGGTTGCGCCGAATGGAGCGCAGCGCCAGCAAAAGGGTGTTGAGCCACATGGTCAGCCTGCTCCCATGGCGGTGGTTTCGTGCCCGACCCGCAGTCCCACCGGATCGGGGTTGCGTTCATCGCTGGCCACCACACCGTCCACAAAGCGCACGATGCGTTTGGCGTAGGCGGCCATATCGGCCTCGTGGGTGACCATCAGCACGGTGATGCCGTGGTCGGCGTTCAGGCGCCAGATCAGTTCCATGATTTCTTTGCTGCGCTGCGTGTCCAGGTTGCCGGTGGGCTCGTCGGCCAGCAGCACGGCGGGCTGGGTGACGATGGCGCGCGCGATGGCCACGCGCTGCTGCTGCCCACCCGAGAGCTCGGCCGGCGTGTGGTGTTCCCAGCCTTTGAGACCCACCGAGGCCAGCGCGCGCGCGGCGGCAGCATGGCGCGCGGCGGCGGGCTCACCCCGGTAAATGAGCGGCAGTTCCACGTTTTCCTGGGCCGAGGTGCGCGCCAGCAGGTTGAAGCCCTGGAACACGAAGCCCAGGTAGCGCCGGCGCAGGCGGGCGCGCTGGTCGCGGCTGAGCGACTGCACCTGCACGCCCTGAAATTCGTAGGTGCCGGTGGTGGGCGTGTCCAGGCAGCCCAGGGTGTTCATGGCGGTGGACTTGCCCGAGCCACTGGGGCCCATGATGGCCACAAAGTCGCCGGCCTCAATGTCCAGGTCCACGCCCTTGAGGGCCTGAAACGCGGTGCCGCCTTCGCCGTACACCTTGGTGACCCCGCGCAAGCGGATCAGCGGTGGGTTGGCGCCACTCATGGTGCCGTGCCTGCGGTGCCCGCAGTGCGTTGGTCGGTGATGACGGCCATGCCCTCGCTCAAGCCCTCACCACGCACTTCGGTGTTGCGGCCATCGCTGATGCCGGTTTGCACCGCCTGCGCCACGGGCTGACCGTCTTTGAGCACCCAAATTTGCCGCATGCCCGGTGCGTTGCCGTTGGTTTCGGTGGCTTTGCGCTGGGTGGTGCTGCGGGGCATGCGCGGCATGAGCGTGGACAGCACGTTGGAGCCCGAGCCCGATCGGGCCGCGCTGGCGTCCGTGGTGGCGGGCGTGAAGCGCAGCGCCGTGTTGGGCACCAGCAGCACGCCGTTGCGTTCGGTGGCCACGATGGTGGCCGCTGCCGTCATGCCCGGGCGCAGGCTCAGGTCGCTGTTGTCCACGTCGAGGGTGGTCACGTAGGTCACCACGTTGTCCGTTTTGGTGGATCCAAAGGCCACGCGGTTGATGGTGGCCGGGTAGCGCCGCGACGGGTAGGCGCTCACGGTGAAGCTGGCTTTCTGGCCGGTTTTCACCGAGCCCACGTCGGCCTCGTCCACGCTCACTTCCAGCCGCAGCTGCGACAGGTTTTCGGCCACCGAAAACAGCGTGACGGCCTGCAGCGAAGCGGCCACGGCGTTGCCCGGGTCGACCGAGCGCGAGAGCACCACGCCGTCAATGGGCGAGCGGATAGAGGCTTTGGACAGGTTGGTCTCGTCGGTGGCGAGCGTGGCGCGGGCGCTGGCCACGTTGGCGCGGGCGCTGGCCTCGGCGGCCACGGCGCGTTCCACGGCGGCGCGGGCGGTGTCCAGCTCGGTGGCTGAAGGCACCTTACCGCCCGAGAGCCGGGCCACTTCTTCGAAACGCGCCAGGCTGGCCTGTGTTTCTTTCACCGTGGCACCGGCCTGGGCCAGCTGGGCCTGCGACGCCGCCAACGCTGCGCGCGAACGCAGCACCTGGTCGTTGAGCTTGGCGGTGTCCAGCTCCACCAGCACCTGGCCGGTTTTGATGCGGTCGTTCACGTCCACCAGCACGCGCTTGACCGTGCCCGACAGCTCGCTGCCAATGTTCACCGCCCGCGTGGGCTGCAGCGTGCCGTTGGCCGACACGGTGAGCGTGAGGTTGCCCTTGCGCAGGGCTTCGGTCACGTACACCGGCGCGGCGCTGGTTTGTTTTTGCGCCTGCCAGTAATAAAAGCCGCCCGCGGCCACCAGCGCGGCAGCCACGCTCAGCCAGAGCGACGAGCGCTGCCACCAGCGCGCAGGCTTGTCGTCGCCCAGCAAGGTGTTGAGGTTGGCCGCCGTTTTGTTCGGTGCGGCCGGGGTGGGGGCTGGGGTGTTCGGGGTGGTCATGGGGCAAAAAGCGGTGTGGGGTTCGGCGGGCTCAGTGGCGGGCTCAGCGGTCGGTGAGGGGGCTGGATGTGAGGCCGTCAGCAGGGCGTGCGTGGGCGGCGGCGGTCGTGGCGGCGGTATCGGTGTCGCCGGGGCCGGCCCAGCCACCGCCCAGCGTTTTGTACAAGCGCACCATGTCGGCGCTCAGGCTGGCCTGGGTGCTGGCCACGCTGTCCTGGGTGGACAGCAGGGTGCGCTGGGTGTCGAGCACGGTGCGGAAGTCGATCAAGCCGCTTTCGTAGCGCTGGCGCGCCAGCAGCTCGGCGTTGGCCGCCGCCTCGCTGGCGGCCTGCAGTCGGGCCAGGCGTTCGCGGTTGCCTTGCAGCGACACCAGCGCGTCTTCCACGTCTTTCAGCGCGGTGAGCACCGCAGCCTGGTAACCCAGGCGGGCCTGCTCCAGCGCGGCTTCTTGCGATCGCACCTGGGCGCGGGCAGCGCCGCCGTCCAGCAGCGGCACCGACACGCTGGCCAGCAACGAATTGGCCACCGACGCGCCGTTGGTCAGCGCGCCCAGCGTGAGCGCGCTCAGGCCCAGCGAGCCGCTGAGCCGAAAGCTGGGGTAGCGCGCCGCGTCGGCCTGTGCCACGCGGGCCAGTGCCGCACTCACGCGGTACTCGGCGGTGCGCACATCGGGGCGCTGGCGCAGCGTGTCGGCCGGCAGGGCCAGGGCCAAGTCGGCCGGGGCTTGCGGCACCGGCGCGGCGGTGGCCAGCCGGTCTTGCAGCGCGCCCGGGGCTTGGCCGGTCAACACCGCCAGGCTGTTCAGCGCCTGGGTGATGCTGGTTTGCAGCGCCGGGATTTGGGCCGCTGTTTGCTCGCTGGCGGCCACGGCCTGCTCCACGTCGAGCGACGATGCCAAGCCCGCCTGGCCGCGCCAGCGCGTGATCTGCAGGGTCTCGGTTTGTGCGGTCAGGTTGCGGCGGGCAATCGCCAGCCGCGTCTGCAGGCCGCGCAGCTCAATGGTGGTGACCGCCACCTCGGCCGCCAGACTCACCTGCACGTTGGCCAGGCTGGTGGCGGACGCTTGCACATCGGCCTCGCTCGCGTTCAGCGCGGCGCGGTTGCCACCAAACACATCGGGCTCCCAACTGGCGTCAAACCCGGTTTGAAAGCTGTTGCTGGCGTCGTTGCCCCCCGACTTGCCGCGCCGCGCCGAGCCCGAGGCGCTCACCGAAGGCCCCATGCCCGCTTGCTGCACATCGCGCTGCGCACGCGCCTGCAGCAGCGCTGCCTGCGCGCTCTTGACACTGGTGTTGGCTTGCAGGGCTTCGGTCACCAGCGCGGTGAGCGTGGGGTCGTTGAAGCGCTGCCACCAGCGCGCCAGATCGGTGGTGGTTTGCCCGGTTGCCGCGGGTGTGGCCGCGCCAGACCACGCCGCAGGCGTGGGGGTTTCAGGCAAGGCGGCACCGGGCAGCGCCAGGCTGGCACAGGCCGACAGCAGCACGCTGGCCAGCAGTGCCAGGGCCAGACCGGGCCGGTGAGGCGGTGGTGTGAAGGTCAAGGTGGGTTTCATGGTGTTCATTCAGCATACGTTGTATGCAGCGCCTCCATTGTGCGCAAGCACACACAACCGAGCGTGATCGTTGGGTGAAGTTCTGGTAAAGAACCGGGGGAAAACCGGGGGCATCAGGCCGCCAGGGCGGTTGCCCTGATGCGGTGCAGCGTCTGAAACAGCTGGTCCACCTGCGCGCTGGTGAACAGGCCGTCTGGCCCTTGCGGCGCGTAGCCGGTAAACGGTGGCTCGTAGAGCAGGGCAGGGTTCACCACGCCGCGCTCCGTCAGGTGGTTCACCACCAGGTTCAGAAACTCCATCTGGTTGCTGCCCAGCGTCTTGTCTTGCAGAAAACCGCCCAGCGCCTCGGTGGCGGCTTGCCGGTCCAGCCCCACCAGCGAGCGCACAAACAGGCCCAGCCCGTGCGATTCGGTGGCGGCGCGCTCGAACTCTTGCGCGGTGCCGGTGCCGCTGGCGGCCAACATGCGGTCCAGCTCGGCCAGGTCGGCGGGTGTGAGCGGCAGGTTGCGGCGCAGTTTGTGCAGGGCCATGTGGTCTTCGTGTGCGCGCAGAAAAGCGCGCACCTTGGTGCGAAAGCGCTCAAAGTCGCCCGCGCTGCCGCCCAGCGGCAACACCACCTCGGAAAGCTCGCCCAGGTGGTCTTCAAAGTCGGTGTAGAGCTGCTTGCGGCCGGTCTTGTCGATCAGCTTGATCAAGCCCCGCAGGTGGCGCCGCGCCTGCTCCAGCATGGGCAGCGTCACGTCCACCCACCAGGCCTCGCCCGCCACCGCCTCCAGCAGCACCGCGTGCTTTCGCACATCAGGAATGTTGCCCAGCTCCAGCAACCGGGCGGCGAGGTCGCGCATTTTCTGCGCCAGCCGCCCAAAGCCCGGCTCTGCGTTCAACACCCCCAGCTGCAGCCGCAGCACCAGCAGATCGAAGCGCTTGGCGTCTTCGTCTTCGTCGCGCACCGCGCTGGGCAGGCCCGAGAGGTGCACGCCCACCTCCACCAACTGCTCGCCGCTCGGCCGCGCCCAGGCGCCGGGCGCGGCCCAGGTTTCCACCCACTGGCGCTGGGGCCGCACCACAAAATTGTCCAGGCTCATGCCCGCCACGATGGCCTGCAACAGGTTCGCCGTGTCGCGCCGCAGGCCGGCTTCGGTCAGCCGAATCTCGCTGCCTGCGTCGGCGTCTCCCGCGTGCTTGCCGGTGGCGGCCAGCCGTTCGTCCAGCGCCCCAATCAAGGCCAGCCGCGTGTTGAACAAGCGTTGCCCCAGCGGCTGCGCCAGCGCGCCGTCGCTGCCCTCCAGGTTTTGGCTGAAAAACTCCAGGTTCTGGCAGAAGTCGAACACCAGAAAGTCGGCTTTGTCTTGCCCCGGGCCAAACAGGTCTTTGCACAAGCGCGTGCCGCGCCCCAGCATCTGCCAAAACTTCGCCTTGGACCGCACGATCTTGAACAGCACCAGGTTCACCACCTCGGGCACATCAATGCCGGTGTCCAGCATGTCCACCGAAATCGCAATGTGAGGCGCCTTGTCCTTCACGGAAAAGTCGTCGATCAGGGTCTGCGCATAGTCGGTCTTGAACGTGATCACGCGCGCGAACTGCCCTTTGTGGTGCGGGTAGTTGGCGTCAAAACGCTCGGCAATGAATTCAGCGTGCGCGTGGTTCTTGGCAAACACAATGGTCTTGCCCAGCCGGTCGCCGCCCGCCACCTTGTGGCCCCGGGTCATCAGCGTTTGCAGCACCTTGTCCACCGTGTCCTGGTTGAACAACCACTGGTTCACCGCTTCGGCGTTCACCTCGTCGGGCACGTTGCCGTCTTCGTCCCACTCCAGCGCGTCCCACTGCTCGCGCTCGGCCTCGCTCAACTGGGCGTAGCGAATGCCCTCGCGCTGAAACCGCAGTGGCACCGAGACCGTTTTGGGCGGCACCAGGTAGCCCTCGGCAATCGCGTCGTCCAGCCCGTAGGCATCGGTCGGCACCCCGTCTTCCAGCCCAAACAGGCCGTAGGTGTTGCGGTCAATCTCGTCTTTGGGCGTGGCCGTCAGGCCCACCAGCAGCGCGTCGAAATAGCCAAAGATCGCGCGGTATTTTTGGTAAATGGAGCGGTGCGCCTCGTCCACCACGATCAGGTCGAAATGCCCCACGCCAAAGCGGCGCTGGCTCCCGTTCTTTTCATCGCGCGCTTCGTTGATCAGGCCCATCATGGTCGGGTAGGTGCTCACATACACCCGGCCCTCGGCGGTTTTGTCGGTCACCAGGTTCACCGGCACCGCCTCGGGCACATGCGCCTTGAACGCGTTCACCGCCTGCCTCACCAGCGCCACCCGGTCGGCCAGAAACAGCACCCGCTTGGCCCAGTGCGCGCGCATCAGCACGTCGGCCAGCGCAATCACCGTGCGCGTTTTGCCCGCGCCCGTGGCCATCACCACCAGCGCCTTGCGCTGCCGGTCCACCTCAAAGGTTTCACCCACGCGGCGAATGGCGCGCAGCTGGTAATGGCGCTCCACCATGGTCGGGTTGATGACGATTGCCGCCAGCGGCTTGCGTGTTTGCCGCCGCTGCACCAGCCATTGCAGCTCGTCCTTCTTGTGAAAACCCTGCACCGTGCGCGGCGGGTACTGGGTGTCGTCCCACAACACATGCTCGTAGCCGTTGGTGCAATAGATCAGCGGGCGCTGGCCCAACTGCTGTTCCAGGCAGTCGGCATACAGCTTGGCCTGCTGCTGGCCGGCGCGCGCATCGCGCCGTGTGCGCTTGGCCTCCACCACCGCCAGCGGCAGCCCGTCGTCGCCCCACAGCACGTAGTCCACATAGCCCACGCCCTGGTTGTTGGGCATGCCGCGCACTTCAAATTCGCGGTCGCGGGGTTGGTCCAGCGCCCAGCCCGCTTCCTTCAGCAGCAGGTCGATGTACAAATCCCGCGTTTGCGCCTCGGTGTAGTCGTGTGTGTCGGGCTGCGCTTCGTTGGCTTGTTTGGCTGTGGCCACTTCGGTGCGCAGGCGGGCCAGTTCGGCGTCCAGCGCCGCGTTCTTCTGCTGCGCGGCAATCAGGGCCGCGTCGCGTTCGGCCAGCTCGGTGGCCAGGCGCTGCAGCTCGGCTGGCGTCTTGGCGGTGTCTGGTTGTGCCGGCTGAGCGGCGGGCAGCAGCTCGGCGCGGAACTGCAACGCCGGCTCGGGCCGCGCTAGCGCGTGGCGCCCGTAATGCCGCGCCAGCCAGAACGCCACCTGAAACAGCTCGCGCAGCACTGCCAGCGCGTCCGCGCCGCTGATGGGCCGCGTGCTGTGCGCCGCGCTGTTGCCTTGGCGGCGAATCACATCCATCTTGGCGTGCAGCGCCGGGCCCACCAGCTGCTTGAAGCTCGGTTCAAACAGAAACGCCGACAAATCCGCCTGGTACGGCATGCGCAGCGCGCCACCGGCACCACCCTCGGCCCGGTACAACCAAGCCACCGCCAGCTCCAGCGTGCGCCGTGCATAAAAGCAGGCCGTGCGCGGGTCCGCGTGGCAGGCCGCTTCGGCGCGCTGCGCCTCGGCCAGCAGCTCGGGCCAGCCGGTTTGCAGAAAGCCGAAGTTCGATGGGTTCATGTGTGTGTCCCTCCCAGAGCTTGGTTCAGCGTTCCGTCATCGACAGCGCGTGGGCGCAGTGCTGTTCAAAGATGGCTTGCATGCGCGACAGCAGGGCCTGCTCGGAAACCGTCACCTTGGGTTCCTTGCTGATGCGTTCGCTCACCTTGTGCCAAGTAGGCAGTAAGTCCTGCGCCATCCGGCGAAATTCTTGCAGTACCGGTGCAAAACCAAAGCCACAGTCTGCGCACAGCGCTTCCCACGAGTGCGCGCCCACCGCGTCGAAGTGGTCTTCGTCGCCAATGAACAGCGCCAGCCCGGTATCGCCATAGGCGCGCACGCACAACAGGTCGTAGAACGGCGCCAGTCGAAAACCCTTCTCGTCGAGCAGCACCGACAGGTTTTTGGCGTGTGCGTCGGCATTGCCGATCAGGTAGTTGAACATCACCCAACGCTGCAACTGAAGGAGGTCACTGCCGCGCAGGTGCAAGGCCCGTAACGCCGCCACCAGCTTGGGAATGCTCACCAGCCCGCCCATGCGTTCGTATTTCCAGCCCGGCCCGTGGCCCAGCAACTGACAGCCGTCGATCTGATGCAGCCCCACGGTGTTGCCGGCTGTCATCAGTCGGTCGTAGCGCTCCACCACATACACCGACTCGGGCACGCGCAACAGCCACACATCGGGCACGGGCAGCTTCAAGGCCCGTGCCAGCTTCATGCAGGCGTATTCGTTGATGGCACTGGGCTGGTAACGCGGTTGGCGTGAATCGGGTTTCAGAATGTGCGTGGTGGGCGAGTGCCCCACGCTGTCGCTCAGTTTTTTGCTCTTCTTGTCAAAGCGCAGGCCGATCTTGTCTTGCGCACCCGCCAGCGACATCGTCGCCTGCTCGTTCGACACCAGCAACGGCGTGCGCCCCCGGTCGGCCAGGCGCTGACTCAGGGTTGCAAACGACAGGGGCTGGTATGCCTGCTGCTTGTCCGGGCGCGCATCCTCGGGCAACAGGGACAGCACACCCGGCAACTCGGCCCCCAGCCTGCCCAGCACCTCGAACGACGAAGCCCCCCGCAGATGAACGGCGCTGACGATGTCGTCCAGCGCCTCGCCTTCGGGCAGCAGGTTCTCGAAAAACGTACGCACCGCCTGGCCGGTGAAGCGCTTGGTTTGCACCGGAAACTGCGGCGCCAGCACAAACCCGCCCGACTGCTCGATCCACTGGGGGTCGTACTCGAAAAAGTAGTCGCCTGCCGCATGGCCAAACCAGCCCATCGGGCGGACATTGGCCCAGACGCGCAGGCGGATCATGCGCCGCTCAGCGGTTGCGACCCGGGCGCAGCGTCGTCAGCGCCCCCTGCCGGTCCGGCGCCTTGCCAGCCCGTGACCGACAACGTCAGCCCCAGCCCGCCGGTCAGTTGCTGCAAGCGTGCCAGTGAGCAGCGCCCCGGGTCGGACTCCGCGTCGCGGATGAACGACGTACTCACATTGCACACCGCCGCCGCCTGCACGCGCGACAAGCCCTGGCGCTTGCGCTCTGTCATCAGGCGCTTGGCGAACGCGGGCAGGGTGTCGGGTGTGATGTCCATTTTTTTGACCTTAGAGGGTCAGTTTAGCTTAACTATTGAGCAATCAAGTGACAATTGATCTTATGAGGGCAGATTTTCGCCATGTCGCAGCGGGCACAGAGCACCCCACGGGCAGCGAGGCGGGCACATCAAAAAAATTGATCCTGCGGGGGCGAAACTGCCTGTTCGTTCAGCAAATCCGAGTAATTTGCTTTCAGGAGATCAAATTTGCGAAGTGGAATGGTCTGCTGCAGAACCGTTTGAACGTTCGTGCGAGCGTTCATGTTTCAGAAAGTGCCTGCAGCGCCGCCACCAGTTCGTGCATCCGGGTCGTCGGGTTGTCTTCGCCCGTTTTTGCCGCGTTCTTCAGCCCGAGCGCTGCGCCTTGTATGGCCGTGGGCAGCTTGTCCTTGAGCAGGGCGTAAATGCCCTTCTGGCCCTTGCCGTACTGCTTGAAGCCTGGCTTGGTGCGCAGCTCGGCAATCAGCCGGTCTGCCGCCGACTTCTTGCCGGCCGCATCAAACGGTTGATCGGTGAAGCCGAAGTGCAGCAGCAGCCAGTATTCAAAACACGGAATCGAGGTCACTGCATGGAACGGCTTGCCCGCCGCCTTGCAGTCGTTCAAAGCCTGCAGTGCTGCCGCATAGGTGGGGTGCTTGTCACGGTCAAACACGAAATACACCGCGTCAAAGCTGTCGCCCTGTCTGGCGTCTTCCTCGTACAGAGCATGGCCGTGGGCTACCACCCGGTCGGGAGACGACCCGTCGTGCGGCGCGATCTTCACCGCCGCCGGGCGGATGCGCAGGTCCGCCTTCAGGTCGTTCAGGTACAGCGGCTCGGTCTTCTCGCCCTCGCACACGATCAGCACCCGCGGGCTCTGCGCCCGTGTGGCTGCACCCCGCGCCAGTTCCGCCGCCTTGCGCGCCTTGCGTTTGTGGAACAGGTTGTCAGACCCCATAGAAGTCCAGGTCCTTCAGGAACGGAATGCTGCCGTAGCGCCCGTTCAGGTAACCACGCTCCACCGCCTCGTTTTCGCGCGTGCTGAACTTCGACAGCGGGTACAGCTGCGTCGCACGCGCCGCGTCTTTCTCCATGAACCAAACCTGATCGCGCCGCAGCAGTTTCTGGCTCAGCAGCGTCGTGTCGTGCGTGGTGAAGATCAGCTGCGCCTTGGAGCCCGTGTGGTGCAGCAGCTTCACCAGGTGCTGCAC
Organism: Hydrogenophaga sp.; assembly: GCF_030656115.1. Taxonomy (GTDB): domain Bacteria; phylum Pseudomonadota; class Gammaproteobacteria; order Burkholderiales; family Burkholderiaceae_C; genus Hydrogenophaga. The sequence goes on along the minus strand of NZ_JAUSOO010000043.1, from coordinate 13,172 downwards.
CAGCAGCGGGTGCAGGCTGGTGTCCAGTTCGTCCACCACCAGCACGCGCTCGTTCTCGGTCACGTCCAGCCACGGGCCCGCAAAGGCAAACAGCGCCATCGTGCCGTCGGATTCCTCGTCTTCGTCGAACTCCACGGGTTCGCCCGTCTGGGCATCGCTGTGGAGGAACTTGAGCGTGGTCAGTGCCTTCCCGCTCATGCGGCGGATCAGGTCCTCTTTCAGCGTGGCCGACATCGTCTTCGGCAGCACGTCTGGCGAAAAGTCCGTGGTCTTCACGCGGATGTCGGCAATCGACAAGTCGGCCGAGTTCATGAACGCCACCACCTTCGCCTTCTCTGTCTGCGTCTTGCAGAGATCCACCGTGTAGTAGGTGTTCAGGTCGGCCGTGGACGTCACCACCCTCAACCGGTGCTGAAACCAGTCAAACACCGGCCTCAGCTGCTCGTTGTTCAGCTGGATCGCGGTGGACAGGAACAGCGCGTTCGAGCGCGTCAGGTCTTTCCAGTCCTGCCGCTTGCGGTCACCCTCAAACAGGCTGCTGAATTTGTACGCGTCCTTGCCCGCTTCGGCGTCAAACACCCGGTGGAACCACTTCTGCGCCCGCCCTTGCGGGTAGGCGTACAGCCATTCCTCGGTGAAGCGCTGGCGGTTGCAGCGAAAGCCGTACTCGTAGCGCACCCCCCGTTCCACGAAGGCGATTTCGAACTCGCTGTCGTCCGCCCGCGAAGCCGCGCTCAGCTTGAACGGCACGGTGTCGATCTCGTCGCCAACCTGGCTCTCCTTCTGCGAGTGCAGCACCCGGTCCTGCATGAAATCCAGCGCCTGGATCAGCGTGCTCTTGCCCGAGGCGTTGGGCCCGTACAGCACCGCCGACCGCAGCAAGCGCGGCGCCTTTTCGCCCGTGCCGGCGTCGAATGTGTTCAGCTCCTCCAGCTCCTTGAAGTAGGCCGACGCCGCCAAGCTCAGCGTCTGCCGTTCGCGGATGGACCGGTAATTGGTGATGGAAAAATCGATCAACATGCCGGAATCATATTCTTGGATTGATTTTTTGCTGAAAATCTACAAAAAATAGTTTGAAAAATTGGTTTTTGGTGTTTTGAGCGTCTTGACGTGGTTCACAGCGTGCCGGCAAAGGCGCGCTGTTGCAGCGAGGCGAACAGCGCGTCTTGCGCGGCCAGCGCGGCGCGGTGTTGGGTTTTCAGGGCTTCGATGGCTTGGACGCGGGTGGCGAAGGTTTGTTGGAGTGAGGGTTCTGGTTGCAAGACGCGAATTTTCTGGAGACCTTGTGAATCCAGGCGTTTCGTACCGTGACCAGCCTCGGACACTTGTTCCAAAACGAACCCTGACTGACTGCGCAAACAAGCAGCCAAGAACTGCGCGTCGATGGGCTGTCGCGGAATCAGCGCTTTCAGGTCCTGATTGATCGTGGCCGGAACGCGCAAGACACACACAGGAAACGTGTGGGCGAGGATCATTCCGCGCACGACGATAGCTACCGTGTCTTTGGGGAGGAGCTTGAGCGTGGTCGTTGTGGGGACTGTTTCAGCAATGTGGTCTTCAGAGTCAAAGAGGTCTGCTGCCTTCATGTCTTTGGCGCTGAACCAAGGCACTGGGCCTTCCCAAAAGGCGTTATTCGCTTTTGATGGCGTACCGCCGCTGTAGCCGTGGCAAATATCGGTGAGCGACACAACAGGCCAGCCCTTTGGATTGATCACCGGGTCGCCGAACATGTCGAGGAAGAGGGACTGGGTGAGGCTGTCGAGGTGGGCGAGGGCAGCGCGGCGCTGGGTTCGCAGGGTGTCGGCCTGGTCCAGGATGGCGGCGATGCGGCGTTGTTCGGGGAGGGGTGGGAGCGGGATCGCCAGCTCGGTCAGATAGTTCGCTGGCACACGCCGCTGGCCCCCGCTGCCGGTCATGCGCCGTTGACCTTCGCTGCGCACATGCTCCAATCGCAGGAAGTGATGGAGGTAGCGGCCATCGCTCACGCCCGGAACTGGACGAATGACGTGAAACTCGGTGGATCCGAAGCCCTGATGGAGCGGCAAAAGCGCTTGTGCGATCTTGCCGTTTTCAAAGCACGGAGTGATCTTGGCGAAAAGAATGTCGCCCGACAGGAAAGGTGTGTACCCCTTGCTGACCTCGGAATAGGGCCGCGTTGTTGAGCTTTCGACACGGGCCGTTTCGGCACTGACAGCAGCCATCGGAACGAAGCAGACGGGCTCGTCGAGAGGCAGTTTTGCGTTCAGTGGCGGGTTGATCTGCGCCGCCTTGGCGAGCGTGGACATCGCAACGGATGCGCTCACTTCAACATCTCCGCCAGCGCCTTCGTCCCCTGCGCAATCTCTTCCTCCAGCCGCGCCAGCTCGGTCAAGATGTCGGCGGGCGCGCGGTGGTTCACCTGTTGGTGCACCACTTCGCGGTAGCGGTTCAGGCTCAGGTCGTAGCCGTTGGCCGCGATATCGGCTTTGGGGACGAGGAAGCTTTGGGCGGTGCGGGGGCGGTGGGATTCGGGAGGCGGGGAGCCCTCACCCCCGCCCTCTCCCAGGGGGAGAGGGAGTGAAGACGGGCTCGGGTTCGGGGTCAGGGACTGCCAGCGTTGGAGCACGTCGGGCAGGTTGTTTTTGGCGTGTTCGGCTTCGGTCAGTGGCTGCGGGGGGCGGGTGCCCAGTTTGTCTTCGCTCAGCAGGGGCTGGCGTTTGTCGTCCAGGCTCCAGCCGTCGGCCTGCAGGTCGTAAAACCACACGTGGTCGGTGCCGCCGCTGTTGGTTTTGGTGAAGAACACGATGGCGGTGCTCACGCCCGCGTAGGGTTTGAACACGCCGCCGGGCAGGCTGACGATGGCGTCGAGTTTGTGGTCTTCCACCAGCATCTTGCGCAGGGTTTTGTGTGCGGTGCTGCTGCCGAACAGCACGCCGTCGGGCACGATGACCGCCGCCCGGCCACCGGGTTTGAGCAGGCGCAAAAACAGGGCCAGAAACAGCAGCTCGGTCTTTTTGGTTTTCACCGTTTGCAGCAGGTCTTTGGCCACGTTCTCGTAGTCCAGGCTGCCCGCAAAGGGTGGGTTGGCCAGCACCAGGCTGTAGCGGTTTTCTTCCAGCCCGTGCTGCTGGCCGAGCGAGTCGCGGTAGGTGATGGCGGGGTTTTCCACGCCGTGCAGCAGCATGTTCATGCTGCCGATGCGCAGCATGGTGTTGTCGAAGTCGTAGCCGTGGAACATGCCGTGGTTGAAGTGCTGGTTCAACGCGGGGTCGTGAAACAGGCTGGCGTGGTGCGTGCGCAGGTGTTCGCCCGCTGCCACCAAAAAACCGCAGGTGCCGCTGGCGGGGTCGCAAATGGTGTCGGTGGGGGTGGGCGCGGTCATCTCCACCATCAATTGAATGATGTGGCGCGGCGTGCGGAACTGGCCGTTTTGCCCCGCGCTGGCAATTTTGCCCAGCATGTATTCGTACAGGTCGCCCTTGGTGTCGCGGTTGTCCATGGGCACGGCGTCGAGCAGGTCCACCACCTTGGACAGCAGCGCGGGCGTGGGGATGGTGAAGCGCGCGTCTTTCATGTGCTGCGCGTAGGTGGAGCCGTCGCTGCTCTGGGTGTTGGTACCGTTCTGGCCGTTGGCGCCCAGCGTGCGCAGCATGGGGAAGACGTGTTCGCTCAGGGTTTCAAACATCTCGGCCGGGGCTTCGTTTTTGAAGCGGCTCCAGCGCAGGGTGTCGTAGTGGCGGCCTTTGGGGTCGTGGCCGTAGGGGAACACGCGGCGCGCCAGGGGGCGGCCCAGGCGGTTGGCCTTGTTTTCTTCGAGGATGTGCAGATCGTCAAGCCGGCGCAAAAAGAGCAGGTAGGTGATTTGCTCGATGACTTCGATGGGGTTGGCGATGCCGCCAGACCAGAAGGCGTTCCAGATCTGGTCGATTTTGCTTTTGAGTTCGCCGGTGAGCATGGAAAGGGTTCGCTAGAGAGACAACCCCGGGAGCTTAAAGGAACGCGCTGAAGGAACGCGGTGTTCACCGTTCTTGCAACGGCTCAGCCCGCTGCGCCGGGGTGTCGGGGTTCTCGTCGCGCGACTGTTGCAGCACCCGGCTGAGGATGTCGGGCACTTCAAACAGCGCCCGGTTGCGGATGCGCCGCACCTGTGCGCGGTAGGTGTCGAGCGCGTCCACCATGTGGGCCACCGCCCGGTGCACGGTGCGAAAGCTTTTCAGCACCAGACCGACCTGGTTTTCCAGAATCCATTCGGCGTTGTAGCGCTCTTGCGGCATGGTCCAGGCGTTGTCCACCACGATCACGGGCAGGCCTTGTTGCACGGCTTCGCTCACGCTGCCGGGGCCGGGTTTGCCAATCAAGAAGTCGGCCAGCTGCATGGTGCCGGGTATGTCGGTGCTGAAGCCCACCACCAGGCGCGGTGCGCTGGCGGGCAGGGCGCGCAGCCGGTTGGCCAGCGCGGTGTTGTGCCCACAGACCAAGATGAGTTGCGTGTCGGCCAGCCGCTGGGCAATGCCGAGCATGGCTTGGGAGCCGTGGCCGCCGAACAGAACCAGGCCGGTTGGGCGGGCTGGGTCCAGGCCGAGTTGGCGCTGCCGGGTGGCTTTGTCCCACAGGGCCGGTTGGTAGAACTCGGGGCGCAGCACCATGCCCGAAGTGGCGTGGATGCGCTGCGCCGGGTGGCACAGGGCGCGGGCCTGTTCTACCGCGCGCGGCGTGCCGCAAACCACATGCTGTTTCGGGTGGGATTCGATCCAGAAATGGGGCGGGTGGTCGGCCAGATCGGTCAGCACGGTCACATACGGCACACCGGGCAGGGTGCTTTCCAGGCTCTCGCACAGCGCGAGGTTGAAGTTGGGAATGAGCGACACCACCAGCTCGGGCCGCGATGCGTTCCAGTGCGCTTGCAGGCGGCTGACCAGGCTGTGGTGCCCCAGCCGGATCAGGCTTTGCAGCAGTTTCAGTTCTTGCGCCATGCCCAGCGTCCAGCCACGGGCGAGCCGCTGGTTGTACCAGTCTTCGGGGGCTTTGCCGGTGATGCGGCGGAAGTGGTCGGCGGGGTCGAGCACCTCGAACAGGTTGACCAGGCGGGCGTCCCAGGCGTGGGGCGGTTCGCGCAGCACCGCTTGCAGCGCGAGCGCCGAGGAGCGGTGCCCGCCCCCGGCGTTGAAATAGATCAGATCGACGCGGGTCATGGCGAGGGCGCTGGCGATGTCGGGGTGTGGGCGGCGCTGTGCTGCAGCAGGGCTTGCCCCATGCGCAGGCGCAGGCCGTCACTCAGGCCGGGTGCGGGCTCCAGGCCGGGCGGGGCCAGCACCAAAATCGTGGAGCCGTGTTCGAACCAGCCCATTTCTTCGCCCTGGCGGTAGTGGGCGGCGCAGGGCAACTGGTTGGGGCCTCGGTAGCGCAGGTTCAGCGGCACGTCCAGCGCGCGCAGCCGCATGCTGGCCACCAGAATGGCCGCCACCGGCACCAGCACCAGCAGCCCGCCGTCGGGCCGGCGCAGCTGCAGCACCGCGCGTTCGTTGCGGCAAAACAGCCGCTCGACGCGCTTGAGGGCGATGGGGTTGACGTTCCAGGTGTCGCCGCTGATGTAGGTGACGTGTTCCAGCGTGGCGTCGCACGGCGCGTGAAAGCGGTGGTACATGCTGGAGGTGAGGCGCAGTGTGATGAAGCTGCCGCCTTGCAGTTGCTGCGCCAGTGCGCGCCCGCGCGCGTCGTCGCCCAGCAAATCGAGCAGCCGGTACGGAAAGCCCTTGGCCTGGAACAGCTGGGCGTCGGCGCCGTCGGGCGTGCTGTCGATGCGCCCGAACGCGCCGACGATGCCGTCGCTGGGGCTGGTGAGCACGCCGGGGCGGGCGTCGATGGGGCGCAGGCCCGGTTTCAGCTCGCGGATGAAGCAGTCGTGCAGGCTCTCGAAATGGGTTTTGCGGGCTTCGCTCAGGTTCAGGTCGGAAAAGGTTTTCCAGATCGCCATGGACAGGTCGCGCACCCAGGGGTGGCGGATGCGGCTCCAGCGGCCCATGAAGCGGGTGAGCGCGATGCGCGGCACGCGGTTGGTGAGCAGAAAGTTCAGGTCTTCGTTGAGCGCCAGACGCTGCAGGGTGTTTTGGAGTCGGGTGCGGGCATTCATGCGGGTGTCATGGGTGTGAAATAAAAAAGCGGAATTGCAATCAAAAGAAAGTCAACGTTCATGTCCGTTCTGGAATACGCAATCCCCGCCGCTTTGGCGGCCATGGCGCTGCCGTCCATCAAGCGCCGCCTCGATCTGTCGCGGGCCAAGCACCGCTCGCTCGCCGGCCATTCGCGCATGGCCAAACGCGTGGCGCGGCTGTTGCCGGGCTACGCTTACGACGAGGAGCGCTTCTTCAATTGCGACGGTGTGCCCGACGCGGTGGCGCAGCAGCGCCGGGCGGCGTTTGAGCTGCTCTGCGCCGGCTTTGCCGAGCGTTACGCCAAGACGCTGGCGCTGACGGCGCAAGCCCGCGAAGGGTTGGCGGACTTGCAGTTCACCGGCCAGTACCGGGTGCCGTTTCAGTTCAGCCCGATCGTGAGCACACGGCTGAAGGTGGGCGCGTTTGTGCAGTCGGCCGACGGTGTGAGCCTGACCGACTTGGACGGCAACCGCTTCATCGACCTGACGGGTTCGTACGGCGTGAACGTGTTCGGGGTGGACTTTTACAAAGAAACCATGGCCGAGGGGGCCGAGCTGGGACAGGCGCTGGGGCCGGTGCTGGGCGCCTACCACCCGTGCGTGGCCGACAACATCGCGCGGCTGCGCGCCATTTCGGGGCAAGACGAGGTGTCGTTCCACATGTCGGGCACCGAGGCGGTGATGCAGGCGGTGCGCCTGGCGCGCTACCACACGCGGCGCAAGCACCTGGTGCGCTTTTGTGGCGCGTACCACGGCTGGTGGGAAGACGTGCAGCCCGGCCCCGGCAACCCACTGCCGCCGCGCGAAACCTACACCCTGGCCGACCTGAGCGAGCGCAGCCTGCAGGTGCTGCGCGGGCGCAAAGACATTGCGTGCGTGCTCATCAACCCGCTGCAGGCCATGCACCCCAACCGCGCCGCGCCCGCCGATTCGGCGCTGGTGGACAGCAGCCGCAGCGCCCACTACGACAAGGCTGCGTACACCGCCTGGCTCAAGCGCCTGCGCGAGGTCTGCACCGAGCGCGGCATTGTGCTGATTTTTGACGAGGTGTTTCTGGGCTTTCGGCTGGCACCGGGCGGCGCGCAGGAATACTTTGGCGTCAAGGCCGATTTGGTGACCTACGGCAAAACCCTGGCCGGGGGTTACCCGGTGGGCGTGGTGTGTGGCCGCCACGAACTGATGCGGCGTTTTCGGTCCGAGCGGCCCGCCGATCTGTGCTTTGCGCGCGGCACCTTCAACGCACACCCGTATGTGATGGGCGGCATGAATGCCTTTTTGCGCCGCCTGGACACGCCCGAGGTGCAAGCCCTTTACGACGGCCAGGAAGAGCGCTGGAACGCACGGGCGCAGCGCTTCAACGACACCATGCAGGCCGAGGGCCTGCCCATGCGCGCAGCCAACATGCTGAGCATCTGGACCATCAGCTACACCGAGCCCTCGCGATACAACTGGATGCTGCAATACCAGATGCGCTGGCGCGGCCTGGCCCTGAGCTGGGTGGGCACCGGGCGCTTGATTTTCAGCTTGAACTTCAGCGATGCCGACTTTGACGAGGTGCTGGCGCGCTGCGTGCAGGCCGGTCACGACATGCAGGCGCAGGGTTGGTGGGTGCCGGTTCAAGGCCAGAGCAACAAAACCATCCGGCGCGGCATTTTGCGCGAGGTGGTGGCCCGGCTGCTGGGCCGGGCCGACGCAGGCTGAACAGGGTGCCAAGGCGTGCGGCGCTATCGCAGCACGTCTCATGTTGATACGGTCAGCAAAAACAAGACACCATGGATCTGGCACATGTGCTGCACGCGGGCCCCCATCCCAACCTTCCCCCAGAGGGGGAAGGAGTAAGACAGCCCAGTTCCAGTCTTGTGCCAGCGGGGGACGGAGTAAGGCAGCCCGGTTATAGCCTTGCGCCAGCGGGGGAAGGCGCCATCTGTGGGCGGCAGGGTACGCAGCGCGGGGGGGATTTGCTCCCTCCCCCTCTGGGGGAGGGTTGGGGTGGGGGCACTGCGCGCTTGTCAAAATCGGAACCGCTGGCGCAGCCAGGCTCAGCCGCGCTGGCCGTAGTAGGCCGGGTCGATCAACTCGCCGCGCAGCAGGTACAGCGGCGCCTTGTGGTAAAGCACCACGTCGTTGAAAGGGTCGGTGATGATCTTGGTCATCCAGGCCAGGCCGGTGCGCACGTCTTGAATGAAGAACAGGTGCACCGTGCGAAACAGCAAACCGCCCACGCCAATGAACAGCCAGGCGGCGCCCACGTCGCGTGCAAAGCCGTTCCAGTCGGTGTGTGGCTCGATGGTGCCAAACACATCGGGCGACACCAGCAGCACCACCGGCACGGCGGCCCACAAGGCCATCAGCACCACTTTGCGGAACAGGTTGTAGCCCACCTTGATGGATTCTTTGTGCTCGTGCGTGGCCTGGTTGACGTGGTCGTAGCCCTTGGGCTCAAAGAAGAAATGGCCGGCTTGGCGCGTCACCATGGACACCAGCCAGGCGATCAGGGCCGAGACCACCGGGTCCACCAACAGCCAGGCGTAGGCCACCAAAAAGCTCAGCGCGCTCACCAGGTGCAGCGCCTGGTTGATGCGGTGGTGGTGGTAGTAGCGGTGGTCGTCCCAGCGCAGGGTGCGCAGTGTTTCCAGGAAAGCGTTCACGTCGGTTGTCCTTGAGTCAAAGAGTGGGTCGGAAAAGGTGGAATTCCCTGGGCACCTGGTTGGGCAAACGACATGGATCGGTGCGTGTTTCGCACCGTTGCCGTCTGCCGCGTTCAAGCCCGGGGCTTGACCATCTTCAGAGCTGGCCATGAAAACGGTGTGACAACGCACCGCTTGTCATGCCGGTGTCGGCCGTGCCGCTGGGGGATTTGTCACGCGCTTGTTATGTGCAGCGGCCACCATTTCGGCATGAAATCAGCCAACGAAGCCGTGGTGGACCTCACCGACCTGCTGCCCGCTCAACGCAGCTTGCGCGTGGCGGTGGTCACCGAAACCTACCCGCCCGAGATCAACGGTGTGGCCCTGTCACTGGCGAAGTTGGTGGAGGGCATGATCTCGCGCGGGCACGAAATCCAGCTGGTGCGGCCACGCCAGACCCCGTCGCCGCAGGCTCAGCACAGCGAGGGCCTGCAAGAAATGCTCATGCGCGGTTTGCCCATTCCCCGTTACCCGCAGCTGCGCCTGGGGCTTCCTGCCAAGTCGGCGCTGGTGGCGGCCTGGCAAAAGCGCCGGCCCGATCTGGTTCACATTGCCACCGAGGGGCCGCTGGGCTGGTCGGCGCTGCAGGCGGCGCGCAAGCTGCGCCTGCCGGTGAGTTCGGAGTTCCGCACCAACTTTCACGCCTACAGCGCGCATTACGGGCTGGGCTGGCTCAACCGCACGATTGCCGCTTACTTGCGCAAATTTCACAACCAGGCTGGCTTGACCATGGTGCCCACCGAGGCCTTGCGAGAGCAGTTGGCGCAGCTGGGTTTTGAGCGCCTGTCGGTGGTGGGGCGCGGGGTGGACACGCGGCGCTTTGACCCGGCGCGCCGCGATGCGGGCGTGAGACAGCGCTGGGGTGTGCAGCCCTCTGACCCGGTGTTGCTGTACGTGGGCCGTTTGGCCGCTGAGAAAAATCTGGGTTTGTTGATCACGGCATACCAAGCCATGGCCCAGCAGCAAGCGCGGCTGCGGCTGGTGGTGGTGGGCGACGGCCCGAGCGCGGACGAGCTGCGCAGGCGCTGCCCCAGCGCCATCATGCTGGGCATGCAAAGCGGCCTGGAGCTGGCCACCACCTACGCCAGTGCCGACCTGTTTCTGTTTCCCAGCGTCACCGAAACCTTTGGCAACGTGACGCCCGAGGCCCTGGCCAGTGGCCTGGCGTTTGTGGCCTACGAGCACGCGGCCGCCCAGGAGCTGGTCTGCCACGGTGATAACGGGCTGCTGGCGCCGCTGCACGACGAAGACGCGTTTGTGCGGCGTGCCTGCGATGCGCTGGACCGCTGGCAACCCGACAGCCCCATGCGGCTGGCGGCGCGCCGCAGCATGCTGGCGCGCGACTGGCACAGCATTCTGGAGCAGGTGGAAGACCGCTGGTGGAGCGCCATCGGGTCTGTCGATCCGCAGCGCCGGCGCGGTGTGGCGGGTTGGGCCGTTCAGGCCTGAGAGCGTGTTGGTGCTCTCGCGGGGCGCGCGCCTGTGCCAGCGCGGGAGGGGGTTTACGGGTGTCGCACATGACCACCGACCGAGCGATGCGAAGCATGTTTCATGCAAGTGTCACCCGTCTGTCATGCGTGCTGCCAACAATCTGTCCAGGTCGGGAATCAATGGGTCACAAGGGGCTTTTTTGAAAGTACTGTTCAAGCATCAACCGCAGCAGACACGCCTGCCCGCCCGGGCCGGGTGTGTCGGTGCAACGTTCAAGGCCGTTTCCGGGCCCATGGCATGGGCCGCACGGCGGGACCCGGTGCCACGCCGGGCGGGTTTTTGGGGGGCGTGCTGATGCGAACGGCGTTCAGCCCTACGGGGCTTTCCGTGTCGGGTATGTCCATGCCACCCATGCCCAGCGCACGGGATGCCGACATGGACAACAGCCCTGACGGTATCGACAACGAGCCGGAGCGCTACACCGATGGCCGGTCGGGCTACCGCACGGTGTTCATCTCCGACATCCATCTGGGCACACCCGGTTGCCAGGCCAAGGCGCTGCTGCATTTTTTGCGCTGCAACCCGTGCGACACCTTGTATTTGGTGGGCGATATTGTGGACGGCTGGCAACTGCGCCGGCGCTGGTTTTGGCCGCAGGCACACAACGACGTGGTGCAAAAGCTGTTGCGCAAAGCGCGCAAGGGCTGCCGCGTGGTGTTTGTGCCCGGCAACCACGACGAGTTTGCGCGCCATTTTCTGGGCCACAGTTTTGGCGACATTGAGGTCACGGCCGATGCGGTGCACCTCACGGCCGATGGCCGCCGCCTGTGGGTGATGCACGGCGACCATTTCGACGGCGTGATTCAGTACGCCAAGTGGCTGGCGCATGTGGGTGACACCTTGTACGAGCTCACCCTCAAGCTCAACCGGCACCTGAACTCTTTGCGCGCCCGCATGGGTTTGCCGTATTGGTCGCTGTCGCAATACCTCAAGCACAAGGTGAAAACCGCGGTCAATTTTGTGTCGGACTTTGAGAAGGCGGTGGCGCAAGAGGCCCGTTCCCGGGGGTACGACGGTGTGGTGTGTGGCCACATTCACCGCCCGGAAATGCGCACCATCGACGGCACCCTGTATTGCAACGACGGCGACTGGGTGGAGAGCCTGTCGGCCTTGGTGGAGCACCCAGACGGGCGGCTGGAGATCGTTCACTGGGGCGATGCCTGGAGCGCCGCGCAAGCGCAGGCGCTGGCGGCAGGCAAGTCGGCCAAGGCCAAGCAGGTTACGGTGGCTTGACCGGCGGTGCCGGGGTTTGCCCGGGATCCTCAAACAAGGCGCGGGGCGCCGTGGGGGGGCCGTCTTGTGGCGGCTCGGTGGGCGCGGGCGTGGCCACATGCAGCGTCTGGGTCGGAAACGCAATTTCGGCACCGTGCGCGGCCACGATGCGGCCCATGCGCAGCAACACGTCTTGTTTGATGGCGTGAAACTCGACCCAGACGGTGGTTTTGGTGAAGCCGTAGACCAGGATGTCGAGCGAGCTGGTGCCAAAGGCCGTGAAGTTGACGATCAGCGTCTGGCTGGTGTCGATGCCTTCGTGGGCGAGCAGCATGGCCTTGATGTCGGCCACCACGGCTTCAACCTGCGCGAAGTCGCGGTAGCGCAGGCCCAGCGTTTCTTTCAGGCGGCGGTGGCTCATGCGCGAGGGGTTTTCCACCACGATGGTGGTGAACACGGCGTTGGGCACGTAGATGGGGTTTTTGTTGAAGGCTCGGATGCGGGTGTGGCGCCAGCTGATGTATTCCACCGTGCCTTCCAGGCTTTTGTCGGGTGAGCGAATCCAGTCGCCCACGCTGAACGGACGGTCGAGGTAGATGGTGAGGCCGCCGAAGAAGTTGGCCAGCAGATCGCGCGCGGCCAGGCCCACGGCAATGCCGCCCACGCCGCCCAGGGCCAGCAGGCCGCCAATCTGAAAACCCAGCGTGTGGGCCACGGTGATGGCGGTGACCACGAACACCACCAGCCGCACCAGCTTGCTCAGGGCCATGGCGGTGGTGACGTCGAAGTCGTGGCCGCTTTGGGTGCCGCGCCGGATGCTGGTTTCCGTCACTTCGCCGGCAAAGTGCCACAGGAACCAGGCCACGCAGAGGATGATGCCGATGTCGCGCCACTGCAGCGCGCTGGCCAGCAGCTCGGGCTCGGGCCAGTGGGTGTTGAGTACGCGCGCCATCCAGCCCAGGCTGACGAGCCACACCAGCAGCCGCAGCGGTTTGCTGGCGGCGTTCAGCAGCGCTTCGTCCCAGTGGGTGGCGGTGCGTTGGGCCCAGCGCGCCGCATGCTTGAGCAACACGCGAACGGCCTGGTTGGCCAGCAATGTGAGCACGGCAATGGCCAACACGGTGGCCAGCCACAGTTCAAGGCCTGCGGCGTTCTGCAGCCGTTGTGCAATGTCGTTCATGGTGTCTGTGCCGGGTGGCGTTTACTGAAAGGCCACCTCGGCAAAGCTGCGCAGTTTGCGGCTGTGCAACTGGCCCACGCCGCCTTCGCGCAGCAGTTCCACCGCGCGGATGCCGATGCGCAGGTGCTGGTCGACCCGCTCGCGGTAGAAGTGGTTGGCCATGCCGGGCAGCTTGATCTCGCCGTGCAGCGGTTTGTCGCTCACGCACAGCAGGGTGCCGTAGGGCACGCGAAAGCGAAAACCGTTGGCGGCGATGGTGGCGCTTTCCATGTCCAGTGCCACGGCGCGCGATTGCGAAAAGCGGCGCTGGGGCTTGTTGTCGGGCAGCAGCTCCCAGTTGCGGTTGTCGGTGCTGGCCACGGTGCCGGTGCGCATGATGCGCTTGAGTTCGGCGGGGGCCACGCCGGTCACATCGGCCACGGCGGCCTCCAGCGCCACCTGTATTTCAGCCAGGGCGGGAATGGGCACCCAC
>NZ_JAUSOO010000042.1 GCF_030656115.1 Hydrogenophaga sp. | reverse complement strand
GTCTGCGGGGAGCAAGGACTCCAGGTCCGAGGCGCGCAACTCAACCTGTGAGCGGTTGGGTTGCAGCAGCCGTGGTGCGCCTTGACGGCGTTTGAGGGCCATCTGGGCTTGCGCCTGCTGTGCCTGCTCAGCAGTTGGCACTGGAAGGTCTTCGAACAGGCCAGCCGCCGCGAGCTCGGTGGCGTTGAGGTCGGGGCGCGTTGTCATGCCCACTACCAAGCCATTACCGTGCCAGCTTGAAGGCGGGGGAGAAAAATTCTCACTCTCTCAGAGGCTGAGCGCTGTCGGGCGGGCATGAGCGAAAAACGCTCAACCTCTCTGGCAAGGGTTGCGACCCCTTCAGTTTGAAAACGCCGCAATCCCGGTGATCGCCCGCCCCAGAATCAGCGCATGCACATCGTGCGTGCCCTCATAGGTATTCACCACCTCCAGGTTCACCAGGTGGCGGGCCACGCCGAATTCGTCGCTGATGCCGTTGCCGCCCATCATGTCGCGCGCCAGGCGGGCGATGTCGAGCGACTTGCCGCAGCTGTTGCGCTTCAGGATGCTGGTCAGTTCCACCGACGCCGTGCCTTCGTCTTTCATGCGGCCCAGACGCAGGCAACCCTGCAGGCCGAGGCTGATTTCGGTCAGCATGTCGGCCAGTTTTTTCTGGATCAGCTGGTTGGCGGCGAGCGGGCGGCCGAACTGCTGGCGGTCCATCACGTATTGGCGGGCGCGGAAGTAGCAATCTTCGGCCGCGCCGAGCGCGCCCCAGGCGATGCCGTAGCGAGCGCTGTTCAGGCAGGTGAACGGGCCCTTCAGGCCACGCACATCGGGGAAGGCGTTTTCTTCGGGCACGAAGACTTCGTCCATGACGATCTCGCCGGTGATGCTGGCGCGCAGGCCCACCTTGCTGTGGATGGCGGGAGCGCTCAGGCCCTTCCAGCCTTTTTCCAGGATGAAGCCACGGATCTGGCCGCCGTCGTCTTTGGCCCAGACCACGAACACGTCGGCGATCGGGCTGTTGGTGATCCACATCTTGGCGCCGCTCAGGCTGTAGCCGCCGTCCACCTTTTTGGCGCGGGTGACCATGCTGCCGGGGTCGGAACCGTGGTTGGGTTCGGTCAGGCCGAAGCAACCGATCCACTCGCCGGTGGCGAGCTTGGGCAGGTATTTCTGCTTTTGCGCTTCGCTGCCGAATTCAAAAATCGGCACCATGACCAGCGAGCTTTGCACGCTCATCATGCTGCGGTAGCCGGAGTCCACGCGCTCCACTTCGCGCGCCACCAGGCCGTAGCAGACGTAGTTCAGGCCGCTGCCGCCGTACTGTTCGGGGATGGTGGGGCCGAGCAGGCCCAGCGCGCCCATCTCACGGAAGATGGCCACGTCGGTCTTTTCATGGCGAAAGGCTTCGGTCACGCGCGGGGCCAGCTTTTCCTGGCAGTAGGCGCGGGCGGCTTCCTGCACCTGGCGCTCGTCGTCGGTGAGCTGGGCGCTCAGGTGGAAGGGGTCTTCCCAGTTGAAGCTTGCTTTGTTCGATGCCATGGTGCGGGTCTCCGGTGGTCGGTGTGTGTGGGTAGGTGGGGCATTGTCGTTGGCCCATGAATAGCTGTCTAATATGGATTAACGATTAATCAATATAAAAAGCATATTTATGGAATTTCGCCACCTGCGTTGTTTCACGGTGTTGGCGCAAGAGTTGCACTTTGGCCGTGCGGCCCAGCGCCTGGCCATGACGCAGCCGCCGCTCTCGCTCAACATCCAGCAGTTGGAGGCTTCGGTGGGCGCCCGTCTGTTTGAGCGCAACAGCCGGGGCGTGGCGCTCACGGCGGCGGGGCTGGCGTTTTTGCCGCGTGCGCAGGCGCTGCTGGAGCAAGCGGCGCTGGCCGCGCGCGAGGCGCGCGACGTGGGGCAGGGGCTGGCCGGACCCTTGCACGTGGGTTTTGCCGGCACCGTGTTGTACCGGGGTTTGCCGCAGGTGCTGCGCCGCTTTGGCTCAGCACACCCCAAGCTGCGGCTGGTGTTGCGCGAACTGAGTTCCAGCGAGCAGTTGGCGGAGCTGGTGCACGACCGGCTGGATCTGGGTTTTGTACACACCACACGCGTGCCGGCGGGGTTTTCGCAAATTTTGGTGTCCAGCCAGCCGTTCATGGCGTGCCTGCCGGCCACGCACCCGCTCGCCAGCGAGGCGGTGTTGCCGCTGGAACGCCTGGAGGGCGAAGCCTTCGCCATCGTGATGCGCGCGGTGTCGCCCGATTACCACGACCGCATCCTGGCCGCCTGCGCCGACGCGGGCTTTGAACCCGAAACCCGTTTTGAGCTGCGGCACTGGCTGAGCGTGGTGTCGGTGATCGCGCAAGGCCTGGGCGTGGCGCTGGTGCCGGCGGCCTTGCAGCAAGCGGGTTTGCCCGGGGTGGTGTTTGTGCCGCTGGCCCAGCCGCTGGCACCGTACGACACGCATTGCCTGTGGCGCACCGCCCGAGACCAGGCGGCGCTGGGGGCTTTTCTGGACACCGTGCGCGCCAGTGCGCAGGCGGTGCACCATGGCAACCTCGACGAAATGACAACAAGGAAACCCATATGAGCGAATCGCAAACCCTGGTGCTCGGCGGCGGCTGCTTCTGGTGCACCGAAAGCGTCTACAAAGAAGTGCGTGGCGTGACCGAGGTGGAGTCGGGCTACAGCAACGGCCAGGCGGCCCAGCCCAGCTACGAGGCGGTGTGCACCGGGCGCACCGGCTGCAACGAGGTGGTGAAACTGGTCTACGACCCGGCGCAGATCAGCACCCGCGAGCTGCTGGAAATTTTCTTTGTGGTTCACGACCCCACCACGCCCAACCGCCAGGGCAACGACGTGGGCACGCAGTACCGCAGCGGCATTTACTTCACCACGCCAGAGCAGCAGCAGACCGCGCAGGCGCTGCTGGACGAGCTGGCACGCGACAACGCTTTTGGCCGGCCGGTGGTGACCGAGTTGCTGCCGCTCGCGAACTATTGGACGGCCGAGGACTACCACCAGGACTTCTTTGAGCGCAACCCGCACCAAGGCTACTGCATGGCGGTGGCCGCGCCCAAGGTGGCGAAATTTCGCAAAACATTTGCGCGGCTGGCGCGCACCTGATGGGCTGCTGGCCCGCGTGCTTCGGGCGGCGGGCGGGTTCCCGCGCTGCGGCGCCGTTGCCAGCGTTTCCAGCTCAGCGAAGCTCCATGGGCTCGGTCACCAGGTCCGCCTCGTTGGGGGAATGCCTGCCCAGCCGGGCCATGGCCCGGCGTTCGGCGGCGTTGATCACGTCCATGGATGCCGCTCCCACCGGGTTCAACGTGACCACGCCCAACCCGACGCAGGGCTCGAAGGCCTGGTACGCATCGGCTTCGTCCAGCACGGGCACTGGCTGTGTGGCCATGGCGTGCAACCGCTCCACCGTTTCGTCGGCGGGTGCGTTGTATTTATCGGTGGGGAGCACCACCACGAAGCAGCGCGGGTGGTAGAGCCCCACCACACACCGAAACCCCGCCGCGCGGCGAATGCGGGCCGCCATGGCCACCAAAATCTGGTTTTCGGCGCCATGGCCGGAGGGCTCGGCCATTTCGTACAGGTTGCTCAGGTAGAGGCAAATCACCGTGCATTCGCCCTGGCGGCGGGCCGTGCGCCAAAACACGTGGTCCACTTGCGACAGCAGCCCCGAACCGGTGGCCAGGCCGGTGGCCGGTTCTGCGCCTGGGTCCATACGTGAGAGCCGGGCAAGTTGTCGGTTTTCCCGGTTGCGCAGCATCACCAGCACCGAGGCCATGAGGAAAAAAGTGACCGTGATGGCGGCGGTGAACACCCAGGTGAGCAAGCCAAAGCCCGGCACATTCAGGCCCCGCAGGTACATGCCGCACACCATGAGGGCCAGGCAGACCATGGCCAGCCCCATCCAGCGCGCCAGCGGGTCGCCCAGTTTGGCCGCATGCCAGACGGCCAGCATGGCCAGCAGCACCGGCACCATGTTCACGCCCGCCGTCACCCACAGCAGCGAGTGGAAATGGGCGGCTTCAATCTGGCTGGCCACAGCGGCCATCAAGGTGGCTGCCAGCAGCACCGCAGAGCCGCCCCAGGCCGTGAACCGGTGCACCAAGGCGCCTTCCCACATGCCTCCCAACCAGTTGCCCAGAAAGTACAGGGCGACGGCCCCCGCCAGCGGCCCCAGGCTGGCTTTCAGCACCATCAGAAAACGCTCGGGCAGATGCGGAAAAAGCACTTCAGGCAGACCGGTCATGACCAGGCAACTGGCCCCGGTGATCAGCACAAAAATCAGGTTGCGCAGCGAACCCCGGTTGCGGTTGCTCAGGGTATCCGCCAGCGTCAGCGCCAGCAGCGTCATCAAGCCGCCCAGCATGGCCGACCAGACCGCAATTTCAGAAATAGGCATTGGTCAATTATGGTGGTGTACCCACAACACTTTTGTGGCTTAAGTCACGCCAGACCCGAACATGCTGAGTTTTTTATCGCTTCTTGCGAGGGCTCGCAACACCGTTGTGCACGGTGGCCTCTGAGGGGCGCTTTGGACCGCATCACCCCGGGGTGGCGACCTGCTGGGGTTGCCGCAATGCCGACGCACCCAGGCGCCACAGCGACGTGACTTCGACCGCACGCGCGCTGTGCAGCGGGTCGCTGGCGTTGCTCGCCTTGCTGTGGCGGGGTTGGGTGTCCAGCCGGCCCAGCACCGCCAGTCCGGCTTGCTCTATCCAGAGCAGCAGCTCGGCGCGACTGCGCAGGCCCAGGTGCTCGGCCAGGTCGGACAAGATCAACCAGCCTTCGCCTGCGGGCGCCAGGTGCGCGGCCAGACCGTTCAGATAACCCCGCAGCATGCGGCTGCCTTCGTCGTACACCGCGTGCTCCACTGGCGAGCTGGCGCGGGCCGGCAGCCACGGCGGGTTGCACACCACCAGCAAGGCCTGGCCGGCTGGAAACAGGTCGGTTTGCAGCAGCGTGACGCGGTCGCTCACGCCCAGCTGCGTCAGGTTTTCGCGTGCGCAGGCCAGGGCGCGCGGGTCCAGGTCGGTGGCGGTGATCGGCCCCACACCGCGGCGCGCCAGCACGGCCGACAGCACACCCGTGCCGGTGCCAATGTCAAATACCGGCAGCGGCGCACCCGTGGCCGCGCACGGCAGAGGCGCTTGCGCCACCAGGTCGATGTATTCACCCCGTGCCGGCGAAAACACACCGTAGTGCGGAAACACCCGGTTGTGGGGCGGTGCGCCCAATGCGGGAATTTCCACGCCCACGCGGCGCCACTCCTGGGCGCTGGTCAGCCCCAGCAGTTCGCGCAAGGAGGCCACCGAGTCGCCGCCTTCTGCCGCTGGGGCGCCCCAGGCGTGGGTGCACGCCCGTTGCACGTCGGGCGCACGGCGCAGAGCGAGCGTGTGGTCGGGTTCAAACCGCAGCAGCACCATGCCCAGAATACGTGCCCGTTGCGCCTGCGCTTGGCGGTGCTTGTGAAACGCTTCGGCGCCTGCTGGCGCGGTGTGGTTGTCCGGCGCAGTTTGGGCAGCTTTGCGTTGCTTGCGGGCGGGCGTGGCGTCGCAGCGGCGAGCCATGGCTTGCAGCAGTTGCCGGGCGTTGTGAAAGTCACCCAGCCACAGCAGGGCGGTGCCGGCGCAGGCCAGCCGGTAAGCCGTGTCGGCGGTGGTGGTGTCGTCGGCCATCACCACCCGCTGCGGGGCCGGGGCGCCGCGTTCCGAGCGCCAGCGCGCCGAAGCGGCCGCGCCGTCGGGCGCGGTCCAGTGAATCCGGGGGTGGGAGGCGGGCAGGCTGGGCGATTCAACGCACGCAGGAGCGGGGTGCAGCGGCATGGTGAGCGGCCAGGGTGTTTTAAACCCCTCTTTTAACCTAGAAACGGCAGTTGACCGCGCGCTAACCGCTGGAGATGCCTGTGAATGCTGAGAATTTTGCCCACGGGCCGGCTCCGCTTGTGGGTGGGTGCGCTTGCACTCCGATGGCGCTGTCAGGGCCTGTCCAACGGCCGTTTCTAGGTTTTACAGAACGCAGGCTGCACCTGCCCCGCCACACGCAGGCCAGCGCTGCGCCTACATTCAACGCATGCACCCCTTTTGTGTTCGATCTTTCCGCGCCGCCGGCATCGCCGCATGAGCCACGCCGTTTCGCGTTTGCGCAGCGTGCGCCTGGCCGCCAGCACCAAACCCTTTCTGGCCCGTGGCTCGGGCGGGGGGCGCTGCGCTGGCTGCCGCCTGGTCGCCAGCCACTGCGTGTGCGCGCTGCGCCCGCAGGTGGCTGTGCGGGCGGGTGTGTGCCTCATCATGGGCGACATTGAAGCGCTCAAGCCCAGCAACACCGGCTGGCTCATCGCCGATTTGGTGGCCGACACCTTTGCCTTTGGCTGGTCTCGCACCGCGGTGGACCCGGCGCTCATCGCGCTGCTGGCCGATCCGCAATGGCAGCCCTACCTGGTGTTTCCGGGGGAGTATGTCGAGGCACAGCGGGTGGTGACCGACCTGGATGGCCAGCCGGCACCTCAACACAAAACGCGGGTGACCAAGCGCCCGCTGTTTGTGTTGCTGGACGGCACCTGGTCTGAAGCACGCAAAATGTTTCGCAAAAGCCCCTACCTGGACGCTTTGCCCGTGCTCAGCCTGCACCCTGCCCAGGTGTCCCGCTACCGCCTGCGCCGCTCGTCGCGCGAAGACCAGTTTTGCACCGCTGAAGTGGCCGCCCTGTGTCTGGCCATGGCCGGGGAATTGCATGCAGCCCACACGCTCAGCGCCTGGCTTGATGTGTTCAGTGCCCACTACCTCAGCGCCAGGCGCAACCTGCCACTGGACCGTGCAAGCGAGGCGCATCAGCGTTTGCTGGGCCTGGCGGCTGGGGTCTGAGCGGCTGCGCGAGACCGCAAACACGTTCTTAGCCGGGTATCTCGGCCTCAACCAGCAGCGCCAGCAGCTGCAGCGACTGCTGCCAGCCCAGGTAGCAGGCCTCGACCGGGATCAGGGCGGGAATGCCTTCTTGCACCGCCGTCAACTCGGTGCCCACCGACACGGCCTTGAGCGTGACCGTGGTGCGCATTTCGCCCGGCAGGTTGGGGTCATCAAACACATCGGTGTTCACCATGCGCTCGTTGGGCACCAGCTCCAGGTACATGCCGCCAAACGCATGGCTCTGGCCGGTGCCCAGGTTGGTGAACTGCATGCGGTAGCGGCCCCCCACCCGTGCATCCATTTCCAACACCCGGCCGGTAAAGCCGTGCGGTGGGAGCCACTTGGCCATGGCGTCCGGGTCCAGAAAGGCGCGGTAAATCCGATCGGGCGGGGCGGTAAAGAAGCGGTGCAGCGTGACGGTGCCGGTGCCGGTGGTCATGGTGGAGCCTTTCAGGTGGGGTTCGGAGACGGAGAGTCTTTCGTTCATGCCCAATCACCGACCTCAAAATACTCCCGCTCGTTGTTGCAGATGCGCGCCATCGCCTTGTTATGGCTGTGCTTTGCGCCTTGATCGGGCACGTTTTGAGGCGTGCTCGGACACGCCCGAAAAATGCGCAGTCTCTGAGTGGTCAACAAGGCTGTCATCATCAAGCCCCGGTGGGGTTGTGTCTACCACTTCCTCGGCCTCCACCTCGATCACGCCCTCAAACAAGTCCATGGCGGTGGCCGCCACCTTCGCTGTGTCCATGTACGCGTAAGCTCCCACGCCCACCGCACCCACGATCGGCAGCCAGCGGGCCATGCTCTTGCCCAGCGCGCGCTGTGCCAGCTTGGCGCCCACGCGCCGCGAAATCGCGCCCACCAGCCGGGGCGATGCGCGGCGCACCAGCGTGCGCTGGCCCACGCGCACCACCAGGTCGCGCACGCCCTGCGCGGCCGTGTGCTGAAACAGGCAATACACCACCTGTTCGGGTGTCAGCGTGGCCTGTTTGCCGTACAGCGCGGCCATATCGGCCACCAGTTGGCGCTGAATCTTCCACACACCCACCATCTCGGGCAGCAGCGTGAGCCAGCCCAGCGGGCCCGGTGGCAGCGCCAAAGCGCCAGCGGCCAGAGCCGCTTTGGCCGCTGCGGCGTTGGCCTTTTTGCGCGCGTCTGCGCTGGGCGTCTGGCTTGGGCGCTCTTGGGACTCGGGGATTTTTGCCATGAACGGCAAAAGGGCTTGCGCAATGGCAGCGCCCGCAGTTCGGTGTGCGGGGGCTTTGGTCGGTTCTATTGGCTTGCGTGGCATGGCTGCTCCTTTTTCGCGTGGGCATCGGTGGGCCGCACCGCTGCGCCCTTTTGCGGTGTGTCTCGGTCATTCACCGCGAGGCTTCACAGCGGATCAAACCACATCACACCACACCTGAGCGCGCATGTTTCAAGCCCCTACGCAAGGCGCCGTGGCGGCAGACAAAACCGGCTGCAACGTGGCGTGAAAAAAACGTGTCGTGCCCATGACTGCGGCTGTACCTGCGCCCTGAAACCCGACGAGCGCTGGGGGCCACAGGGCAGCTCGTGCTGGTGCTGGTGCGCGAGCTGCCCCGGCCTCACCTTTTTGAAACCCGGCCGCGCCTTTCTGGAAAACGCGCTGAAGCCGCGCAGCCCCTGGTGTACAAAGCACCCATGCCGCCAAACCCCTTTCACCCTCCCATGACCGCGCCAACCGCTTACCCCATTGGCACCCCAGGCCAGGCCTGGACCCCCGCCGACGTGGCCGCCTGGCGCGCGCGGCAAGTGCACCAGCGCAGCTACGCCGACGACGTGTTGTTCGCCCTGCAGACGCTGCGCCCGCGCTTTGAGGTGTTGCCCTATGGTGAAGTGGTCTATGGCGATGAACGCTACCCGCTGTTTGCCATCTGCCCCGAACCCTGGCGGGCGGGCTTGCCCGGTGTGCTGGTCACGGGCGGTGTGCACGGCTATGAGACCAGCGGCGTGCACGGTGCGCTGCAGTTTCTGGCACAGCACGCCCAGGCCTACGTGGGCCGGGTCAACCTGCTGGTGGTGCCTTGCGTGAGCCCGTGGGCTTATGAACGCATCCACCGCTGGAATTTTGACGCGGTGGACCCGAACCGTTCCTTCAAAGACCCCAGCCCGGCCCAGGAAGCCGCCGCGTTGATGCGCCTGGTGCAACCGCTGCGCGGCCAGTTTGCCGCCCACATCGACCTGCACGAAACCACCGACACCGACGAGAGCGAGTACCGCCCGGCCAAGGCGGCGCGCGACGGGGAGCCCTTTGAGCCTGGCACCATCCCCGATGGCTTCTATCTGGTGGACGACACCGACAACCCGCAGCCCGCGTTTCAGCAGGCCATCATCAACGCGGTGGAGCGCGTCACCCACATCGCGCCCACCGACGACCAGGGCGACATCATTGGCTCGCCAGCGGTGGCCCGTGGTGTCATTCGCTACCCGCTCAAGGCGCTGGGCCTGTGCGCCGGCGTCACCGGTGCGCGCTACACCACCACCACCGAGGTTTACCCCGACAGCCCGCGCACCACGCCCGAGCAGTGCAACACCGCGCAAGCCGTGGCCGTGTGCGCGGCGCTGGACTTTGTGCTCGTGCCACCCGCATGCCCAAGCATGGCAACGGAAACGCTTGCTGCTTCCCGTGCCGGTGGTTCGTGTCTTTGACATGAAATCGAACCCTTTTGTCTTAAAAAAGGGCATGGTCAAAAAACAAGCGCCGAGTCTCACCATTCAATCACCTCCCACACCCGCCCCGTGGGACCGCAGTGTGTGTCTGCAGCTGATCGAGCAGCTGTGGGCACTGCGTGGCGCCATGCTGCTGAGTGAACAGCGCTTTGCCGACACCTTGACCCTTGTGGCACCCCACCAGCCAGAGAGCGCCCGCAACCTGCTGCATTTTTTGACCCCGCGCGCCACCGATCTGCGTGCACTGCAGAGCCAACTGGCTTGGCTGGGCGAGTCTTCGTTGGGCCGGGCCGAGTCGCATGTGTTGGCGAATGTGGACAAAGTGTTGGGCATCTTGCACCGTTTGACTGGGCAGGACTGGCAAGACCGCTCGTCGCAAGAGCCGGTAGGCAGCGTTTCGGGGCCCTCTTGCACGTAGGCCAGCAAATCCACCTGCACGATGGGAGGTCCAAAAAACGCCGCATGCTGGTGGTCAGCGTCGGTGCCCACGGTGCCGTGGCCGAAGGCCTGGAGACCTGTTACATCACGCCCGAGACGCCGCTGTCGCTGAAAGGTCCGCACGAGCGGCGCGTCTTCAGCACCTACCCGGGCGGTATCGCGCCGCTGCCCGCCGCCATTCGCCTGCACCGGGGTGACCGGCTCTTCCTGTGTGCCCAACCGCTGGACCCCGATCTGCCGCCAGACCCTCAACACCTGCGCGTGGCTTGTACCTTGCCACAGGTGTTGGCTCAGGTGCGCAGGGGCGACCGTGTTTGCCCGAGAGGCCCTGGTCCGAGGGCCCAACGGCGAGAGTGCGGCGTCGGTGCTGGCCCAGGTGAACGAAGCCAACCGCTACCGCTTTGACCAAGCCTGCCGCGTGAAGGCCATCAAAGGGGCGAGCGAACTGGACTTTCCGGAAGCTATTTCCATCAACTTTTTGCCCAACGCCATCTACAAGCCCGAGGTGTGCATCCGCACCACCCTGGCCGCCGCCAAGGCCAACGGCTTTCCGCTGGAGCGCATCATTTTTGAAGTGACCGAAGGCGAGCGCGTGGAGGATGGCCCGTGGTTTGCGCAAATTCTGCGCGAGTACAAGCGCTGCGGATTTAAAACGGCCATTGACGACTTCGGCGCGGGCTACGCCGGTTTGAAGCTGCTGTCCGACTTTCAGCCCGACCTGATCAAAATTGACATGGACCTGATCCGCGGCGTGGACACCAGCCGGGCGCGGCAAAGCATCGTTCGCGGCCTGGTACGGCTGTGCGAAGACATGGACATTCAGGTCATTGCCGAGGGCATAGAAACCCCAGCCGAGCGCGACTTCCTGTACGACACCGGCATCTACCTGATGCAGGGCTACCTGTTTGCCAGGCCAGGCTTCAAGTCGGTGGCGCCGCTCAACGAGTCCGCACTCGCCGTGGCAGCGAAGTGACCGCTGGGCGGGTGCCGCTGCCCTTGCTGGCCAAAGACCTGGACTTCTTCCGGTGCACCTGCGGGTGCCGTTCTTGACCGGCGTTTTTGAAGTCGCCGACGAGCGCCTGTTGCACGCCCGCTCATGGGCTGGTTCGTGGGCAGGGCGCTTGGCCTTCCTTGGCCTCAGGTTCTGGCCTTGGTGGCCACCAGCCAGTAGGTCACACCCAGCGCCAGCAACACGGCGCCGGTGCCATAGAGGTATTCAGGTGCAACCGTGTTGAAGTCCAGCACGATCACCTTGCGTGCAATGGCCATTAGGGCGGTGGCAATCACCAGCCGCACATGGATCACGTCGTCGCGCAGGTAGAGCGTGATGTTGGCAAAAATTTCTATCGCAATCAGCACCGCCAGGAACGACGCGAACACCACAAAGATGTCGTTCAGGCTCAGCAGCAAAAACGGCGGCGCCATCAGCCGTTCGTAGAGCACAAAAGCCACGTCGGCCACACTCAGAAAAATCACGATCACCATGAGCACCGCCAGCACCCGGATCGCTTGCCGGATGGCCGTGTTCAACCCGGTGATCAACTGGTCGCCATTGCTGGCGCCCAGGTGCTTTTCAACCGGGACCGCTGAGGAGAGTTCGTCGTGCATAGGCTGGTCTCGCTGAAGTCATGATGAAATCGCGAACGAGACTAGCACCGAGAAGTGACCGTTGCTTTGATGCAGGGCAGAAAATTGGGCCGCCCGGGCCCGCTTTAGCCCGCCAGCACCGTGCCGTCTTTGGCCCGGTCGCGAGCCAGCGCTTCGCGCACGCTGATGCGGCGGAAGAACACCGTGACAATGCTCGAAGTGATCACGATGAACAGCGAGTAAAGCACCGGAATCAGCAGCACCTCTTGCTGCATGGGGCCGGTGAACGTGAGGGTGACGATCAGCACCGCCAGCGGGCCGTTCTGAATGCCGGTTTCCAGCGAGATGGTGCGGCTGCGGTTCGGGTCTTGTTTGAGCAAGCGGGCCAGTACATAGCCCAGCCCAATGCCGAAGATGCCCAGGCCAATGGCCGCGAAGAACACGTACCACGGCGTGCTGGCCAGCAGCGTGTGGTTGCGCGGAATCCAGGTGAACACCAGGAACAGAATCACGGCCACCCCCAACATGCCGCCCAGCAGCTCAATGCTGGCACCGATGTTGGGGTTGAGTTTGCGTAGCACCATGCCGATCACGGTGGGCACCAACAGCACGAACAGCACCTGCGCCACGTTGCCGGCCGGGATCTTGAAATCACCGCTCAGCCCGGCCAGCTGCGAGTAAAACTCCAGCAGCGCGGGCACCATGCCCAGCGCGACCAGCGAAGACACCGAAGTCATCATGATGGAGAGCGCCAGCACCGCTTTGCTAAAGTAGGTGAAGATGTTGGACGTGGTGCCGCCCGGCATGCAGGCCATCAGAATCAGGCCCACCGTCAGTCCTGGAGAAAGGCCCAGCACTTGCGCCAACAAAAAGCCCAGCAGCGGCATGATGCCGTACTGGCACAGCAGGCCCACCATCACGCCCTTGGGCTTGCGAAAGGCAATGCGGAAGTCGCGCCAGGTGAGCGACGCGCCCATGCAGAGCATGATGACGATCAACATGATGCCCAGCAGCTTGGTCTCGAATTCGGAGATCATGTTGGAGTTCTCTTTTTCAGGGTGAAGGGGTGGGGCTTAAGCCCGGTTCATCTCTTCGGCCACGGCTTTGCGCAAGTCTTTGCGCAGCACCTTGCCAATCGGGCTCTTGGGCAGGTCGTCGCGCACCACCACCAACCGGGGTACCTTGTAGGCCGCCAGATGCTGCTTGCAGTGGGCGATCACGTCGGCCGGCATCACCTCCTTGGCGTGGTCCGGGTTCTGCACCACGTAGGCACGCACTGCTTCGCCGGTCTTGGCGTCGGGCACGCCAATCACGGCCACCTCCAGCACATGGTCCATGTCAGCGATCACGTCCTCCACCTCGTTGGGGTACACGTTGAAGCCCGACACCAAAATC
>NZ_JAUSOO010000023.1 GCF_030656115.1 Hydrogenophaga sp. | reverse complement strand
AATTCGAGCAGAGCATTCCCTCTGTGATCGAAGCCGCCCTCGCCATGGACCCGGATGCCCTGGTCGATGCCGAGTTGTACCGCGCCGTGGCGTATGTGAGCCAGATGGCGCCCACCTATTCCCTGCGCGGCGGCACGCGCGAGATCCTGCGCGGCATGATCGCGCGCGGTCTGGGTCTGCGCTGAAAAAGAAAGCATTCCATGTTTGCACAAGCGATTGAAGATATCCTCCAGGACCAGTGCACGCCCGCCGTGGTGCGCGCGATTGAAGCGGGCGGCTCGCCGCTTAAGCTGTGGCAGGCGCTGCAAGGTGCCGGCTTCCTCGAACTGCTGGCGTCCGAGGACGCTGGCGGTGCCGGCCTCCCGCTGGCCGATCTGTTCCCGATACTGTGCAGCTTCGGCCGCTACACGGTGCCGGTGCCGGTGGCGCAGACGATTGTGGCGCGAGCGCTGCTGGGGTCGCAGTTTGCGATGCCCAGCGGCATGACTACGCTGGGCGCTGCGTTGCGGCGCGAGGCCGGTGGCGCTATCGTGTGCTCATTCACACCTTACGGCATGCTGGCGGATTTCGTGCTGGCCCAAGATGGTGATGCCTTGTTGCTGCTGCATTGCGCAGCGGCGCAGCGTGAAGCAAGCGGCGTGCACGGGAGCCTGACGGCCACCCTGCGCTGGTCCGATGCGCGCGTCGCGACGCACGTGCCCGGCGCTGGCCCGCTGCTGCCGACGTTCGCGGCGGCCTTGCACGCCGCCGTGCTCAGCGGGGCCATGACCCGTGTGTTCGAAATGACACTGAAACACTGCAATGACCGCATCCAGTTCGGCAAAACCCTGGGCAAGTTCCAGGCGGTGCAGCACCAGTTGAGCGTCATGGCCGAACATGTGGCTGCTGCCTCGATGGCAGCCGAAGCGGCCTTCCACACCGACGCTGCGGCACCGTCCCTGCTCGCCGCAGCGATGGCCAAGTCCCGCACCAGTGAGGCGGCGGTTCTGGTCGCCTCCATCGCGCATGCACTGCACGGCGCTATCGGTATTGCGGAAGAATACGACCTGCAATTGCTGACCCGGCGCCTGCACGAGTGGCGCATGGCGCATGGCTCGGAGGCGCACTGGAATGTGTTGATCGGCCAGCGCGTGCTTGCTGCCGATGTGTCCATCGTTGATTTTGTGCGGTCTGTTTAGCCGCCGCTTTTGTGCCCACGATCAGCGGCGAAGTGATCGACACCCGGGGCTTGCAACAGTTTCGGTTCATCGATCCGGCTGTTGCGCTAACGACTTGCCCCCGCCAAGCGCTTCACTGAAGAAGTCGATGAAGGTTCTCAGCTTGGGTGTCACGTACTGCCGATTCGTGTAAACCGCATACAGCGTGAAAGGGGGCACCGTGTAGGTCGGCAGCACGCGCGCGAGGCAGCCCGCGGCCAGATCGTCGTCGACCGTCCATTCGGGGAGGAACGCCATGCCCATGCCGGCGTGCATCGCGTGATAGGTGAGCGTGCTGTCGTCCGAGCGCATCACCGCATTCAGCTTGATCCGCGCCTTGCCGGCAGGTCCCTGCATTTCGAGGCCATCGAGGTTCACGTAGTTGGGTACCACGGCGCTGCACCTGACCAGATCGGAGGGTCTGCGCGGAGAGCCTTCGCGCTTCAGGTAAGCCGGGGTTGCGACCAGGTGGAACTGCACGGGACAAATCGGCCGTGCAATCAGCGCCGGGGACAGTTCGCGCGTGGCGCGCAGCGCGAGGTCGTAGCCGTCGGCGACCAGGTCGATCTTGCGGTTCTCCAGTCGCATGTCGACCAGCACCTCCGGATAGGTGTTGCGGTAGGCCGCCAGTACGCTGGCGAAATGCCGGTTTGCACACCAGACGGGCGCGCTGATTTTCAATTGTCCGCGTGGTGCCTGCGCGCTTTGCCGAAGCGCCGCTTCGGCAGCCTGCAGCGTGTCGAGCGCCTCGCGGCATTGTGCGTAGTACATCGCGCCGGCCTCCGTCAGGCTGAGCTTGCGGCTGGTCCGGTGCAGCAACCTCGCACCGAGGTCTCGTTCGAGCTGGGCGACATGCTTGCTGGCCATCGGAGCGGACATGGTGAGGCGCGCCGCGGCGCGGGAAAAGCTGCCAGCCTCGACCACTTCCCTGAAAACGCGAAGGCTGGTCAGACGATCCATTTATGGTTTCTTGTGAGGAAATGATGTGTTAATAATCCAGCTATTGATTAACCAAAATTACACATTAAGCTATTCCTCGTGGTCAGTCGGGTAGACATCCAGTCTCAAAGAGGCTGCCCATCAGCCGCGCTTTCGTTGATGCCTTCAACCAATGCCGTATCACTTCTTAATCATCCTCAGGAGCTCAACATGAGTAAGCCGCATATCGCCGCCACCACGCCGTTCGCAATCGACGTGGAAAAAGGCAAGGACTACTACTGGTGTGCCTGCGGTCTCAGCAAATCGCAGCCGTTCTGCGACGGCAGCCACAAGGGCGGCGAGTTCGTGCCGACCAACTACAGCGCCGACGAAAGCAAGACTGTCTATTTTTGCGGCTGCAAGCAAAGCAAGAACGGCGCGCTTTGCGACGGCACGCATAAAGCTCTGTAAGAGCGGACCATGCCCGTGACAACGGAGCGATTGCCGACCTACTTCATCTCACACGGCGGTGGGCCCTGGCCATACATGATGGCGCAGTCCAACGGCATGTATGACCGTCTGGCGCAGTCCCTGCGGGACATGCCGCGCCAGCTCGGCGCCCGACCGAAGGCCGTGCTCGTGATCTCCGCCCATTGGGAGGAGCGCGAGTTCATCGTGATGGCCGCCGAACGGCCTCCCATGGTTTACGACTACGCTGGCTTCCCCGAGCATACCTACCATGTCCAGTACCTGGCTCCGGGCCTGCCAGCGCTGGCCGAGCAGGCGCGGCAGTTGATCCAGAGCGCAGGGTTCTCGGCGCGGCTCGATGCCCAGCGCGGGTTCGATCACGGCAGCTTCGCGCCGCTGGTGGTGATGTACCCGCTGGCCGATGTGCCGGTCGTGCAACTGTCACTGCGCGCGGGCTATGACCCGGCAGAGCATTTGGCCGTCGGCCGTGCCCTGGCGCCGCTGCGCGAGCAGGGCGTGCTGATCGTCGGCAGCGGGCTGAGCTACGACAACATGCGCCGCATGGGGCCGTCCGCCGCAAGGCCGTCAATGCAATTCGACGACTGGCTGCAGCAGACCTTGATCACCACCGAGCCGCACCAGCGTGAGCAGCGGCTGATCGACTGGCAAGACGCGCCGGCCGCCCGCGTGGCCCATCCGCAAGAAGACCATCTGCTGCCCCTGATGATGGCGGTGGGCATGATGAAACCGTGTGCGTGTACCACGAGGAAGGCTTCTTTGGCGGCGTCACCGACTCCAGCTTCAGGTTCGGCCAGGAAGGCGGGGTCTGAGTGGCGGTGGCTTGCTGGGCCGGTAGGCGCCTGTCGCCGAGGGGTGTTTCATGTAACCCACACGGCAGGTGTGCAGCGACAAACGATGAAGTGCGAAGACGGAGAACCGCATGACAAGTTATCTCAGCCATCAGCGCCGTGGCGCTCGCCCACAAAC
>NZ_JAUSOO010000021.1 GCF_030656115.1 Hydrogenophaga sp. | reverse complement strand
GGTGGGGTGGGGGGCAGGGGTGGAGCCATGTTTCAGGACAGTTTTTATGGCTGAGCTGACGCACCCCCGCGCCCCCACCCACGACCCGGCCTGGCTGGGCCGCGTATTTTGGGCCAGCCTGTGTGTGGTGCTGCTGTGGCCGCTGGGCGTGACCACCGAGTTCAAGCCCTGGGTGCTGCTGGAGCCCGACAACGTCAAGATCAGCGCCCAGTTCATCGGCAGTTTCTGGCCGCTGGTGTTTGACGCCGAATTTCTGACCATGGTGGCGCGCGAGACCTGGCGCACCGTGGCCATGGCCACCGCGGGCGTGACGCTGGCGCTGGTGGTGGCGGTGCCGCTGACGCTGCTGAACACGCGGGTGTTGTCCATCTCGGCGCTGTCGGGCCGCATGGCGCGGGGGCCTTACTGGCTGCGCCAGAGCGTGCGCTGGCTGCTGATTTTTTTGCGCAGCATGCCCGAGCTGGTGTGGGCGCTGGTGTTTGTGCGCGTGGTGGGCCTGGGGCCCACGGCCGGCGTGCTGGCCATTGCGCTCACCTACGGCGGCATGCTGGGCAAGGTGTACGGCGAAATTCTGGAAAGCGGCGAAACCCACGCCACCGAAACCCTGCTGCGCAACGGCAGTGGGCGGCTGCAAGCGTTTTTTTACGGTCTGCTGCCCACCAGCGCCGCCGAGCTGACGAGCTACACCGTGTACCGCTGGGAATGCGCTATTCGCAGTTCGGTGGTGCTGGGATTTGTGGGCGCGGGCGGGCTGGGCCAGCAACTGGACAACTCCATGAAGATGTTTGAAGGCGGCGAAGTGGCCAGCATGCTGCTGGTGTTCATGGCGCTGGTAGCCCTGGCCGACCGGGTGAGCGCGTGGCTGCGAAAGGCTTTGGGATGAAGCGGATATTTGTGGTCCACCTGCCCCCACCCCAGCCCTCCCCCAGCGGGGGAGGGTGCCTGTGCGCGGCCGCGCAGCTCTTCGGTTTTGCCCCTTCCCCCACTGAGTGTGGAAGACCATCCGCAACCGCGCAGCACTTCGGTTTTGCTCCTTCCCCCTCTGGGGGAAGGCTGGGATGGGGGCTCGGCGCACCATGAACAAACCCCGCGCATCCAACGACATCTTCAAACTCCCGCCACCGCTGTTTGACGCGCGCTGCAAGGCCTGCTGGTTTGTGGTGGGCCTGCTGGTGTTGGTGGTCGCCAGCTTCTGGTCGCTCGACCTGCAATGGGGACAGTTTTTTTCACTGGAAGCCGCGCAAAGCATGGGCCGCTTTCTGGCCGAATTCTTCCCGCCCGATACCTCACCCGCGTTTCTGAGCAAAGTGGCGCTGGGCGCCTGGGAAACGCTGGCCATGTCGGCCCTGGGTACGGTGCTGGCCGCCGTGGCCGGGCTGGCGCTGGCCCTGCCCGCCAGCCGTTTGTTTGAAGGCGACAGCGCCTGGAGCCGCGCGCCCACGCGCCTGGTGCTGAACGCACTGCGCAGCATCCCCGAGCTGGTGTGGGCCGCGCTGCTGCTCATATCCGCCGGTCTGGGACCGTTTGCCGGCACGCTGGCGCTGGCTTTGCACACCACCGGCGTGCTCGGGCGGCTGTTTGCCGAAGCCATTGAAAACACGCCGCCAGGCCCAGCCGCCGCCCTGCGGGTGCAAGGCGTGGGCAATTTCCGGGTGTTTGTGTACGCCACGCTGCCGCAGGTGCTGCCGCAACTCATGAGCTACACGCTGTACCGCTGGGAAAACAACATCCGCGCCGCCGCCGTGCTGGGCGTGGTGGGCGCGGGCGGCCTGGGGCAGCTGCTGGCGTTTCACATGGGCCTGTTCCAAATGAACAAAACCGCCACCATCTTGGCCGCCATGCTGCTCATGGTGGCGGTGGTGGACGCCGCCAGCCACACCTCGCGCCGCCTGCTCACCCGCTGAAACCACGCCACACACCACCATGGCCCTGCCCCTGCTGAACCACAGCCAAGCCTGGGCCTTGCTGGGCCTGGCCATTCTGATGGAGGTGGCGGGCACCACGTCCATGCGCCTGGCCGAAGGTTTTTCACGGCTCACCCCGTCGGTGCTCATCTTTGTGTTTTACGGCATCTCGTTCGGCCTGAACACCATGATCATCCGCACCCTGGGCCTGAGCGTGGTGTACGGCGTGTGGTCGGGCGTGGGCACGGTGCTCACCGCGCTCATCGGCATCTACTACTTCAAAGAACCCGCCACGGCCGTCAAGATGGTGAGCATCGGGCTCATCATCATCGGCGTCATGGGGCTGCATTCCGCTTCGCGTGTAAGTTCTTAACGGCTGCTTCGACCAAGCCGGACATGAACCCCAACCAAGTGTCCATCGAGCTTTACCGCAGCAAGGCGGCGGGTTATGACGCATCGGCCGAATTCACCATGCCGCTGCGGCGGCGCACCATTGCCCTGCTGCAGCTGCAGCCCGGCCAGACCGTGCTGGACGTGGGCGCCGGCACCGGCCTGAGCTACGCCCTGCTGCGCGACGCCGTGGGCGAGACCGGCCAGGTGCTCGCCTTCGAACAAAGCCCCGACATGTTTGCCTTGGCACACCAGCGCGTGCAAACCGCGCGCTGGGCCAACGTGTGGCACGCCAACGCACCGGCCGAAACCGTGCAGCTGCCCGCGCTGGCCGACGCCGTGCTTTTCAACTACACCCACGACATCTGCCGCACGCCCGAAGCCGTGGCCAACATCCTGCGCCAGGTGAAACCGGGCGCGCGCGTGGCCATGGCCGGCATCAAGTTCTTTCCGTGGTGGACCGGTCCGCTGAACATCGTGGCCTGGCTGAAGAACCGCCCCTACAACGCCAAAGCCGCCGACCTGTGGGAACCCTGGAGCCATGTGGCCGCGCGCTGCGATCCATTCCACTGGAGCAGCACCCAATGGGGCATGGGCTACATCGCCAGCGGCATCTACCGAGGAAACGCCCCATGAAAACCCAGCCCCTTGTTTCCGCCCCCGCCCCAGCCAGCACCCCCGCCCACACCAGCGCCCTGGCCCAGCGCTACGCCCAGGTGCGCGCGCAAACCCTGGCCCTGGCCGCGCCGCTGAGCGAGGCCGACTGCCAGGTGCAGTCCATGCCCGACGCCAGCCCCGCCAAATGGCACCTGGCACACGTCACCTGGTTTTTTGAAACCTTCATCCTGGAGCGTTTCGAGCCCGGCTTTCAGCCCTTCAACCCCGCCTTTCGTGTCCTGTTCAACAGCTACTACCAGGGCGTGGGCGAGCAACACCCCCGGCCCCAGCGCGGGCTCATCACCCGCCCCGGCCTGGCCGAGGTGAAGGCCTGGCGCGCCCAGGTGGACGCGCGCATGGCCGCGCTGCTGCAACACGAACCCGGCGAAGCGTTGCGCACGCTCATGGAACTGGGCCTGCAACACGAGCAACAACACCAGGAACTGCTGCTCACCGACCTCAAACACCTGCTGGCCAGCAACCCGCTGAACCCGGTTTACCACCCGCAATGGCCGCTGGGCCGCGTGGTGGCCGCGCCCATGGGCTGGGTGGCGTTGGCCGGTGGCACCGTGCAGCTGGGCCACAGCGGCAACGGCTTTGCCTTTGACAACGAAACCCCGGCCCACGCCGCGCTGCTGCAACCCCACGCGCTCGCCACGCGCCTGGTCACCCACGGCGAATGGCTGGCCTTCATGGACGGCGGCGGCTACCAAGACCCGCGCTGGTGGATGGCCGCTGGCTGGGACTGGCTGCGCGCGCAAGGCGTCTGCGCGCCGCTGTATTGGCAGCAAAGCGGCAACCCCGCGCAACACGGCGGCTGGACCAACTTCACCCTGCACGGGCGCATGCCCATCGACCCGCACACCCCGGTGGTCCACATCAGCTGGTTCGAGGCCGACGCCTACGCCCGCTGGCGCGCCGCGCAAGACGGCGAACCCATTCGCCTGCCCACCGAAGCCGAGTGGGAACACGCGGCGCGCACCATCGGCCCCGCGCTGCACAGCCAAGGCAACTTTCTGGACAGCGGCGCGCTGCACCCCATGCCGCTCGCGCACAGCGGCCCGGGCTTGCAGCAAATGGGCGGCGACGTGTGGGAATGGACCGCCAGCCCCTACACGCCCTACCCCGGCTACCGCCCCTGGGCCGGCGCCGTGGGCGAATACAACGGCAAATTCATGGTCAACCAGATGGTGCTGCGCGGCGGCTCGTGCGCCACACCGCGCGAGCACATCCGCGCCAGCTACCGCAACTTCTTCCCCACCGACGCACGGTGGCAGTTCAGCGGTGTTCGCCTGGCAAGGGATGTTTAACCCCCGCGCCGCCTGCGGCGTCACCCCCCAGGGGGCGGCAGCTACGGGCCGGGAAACCCGGACCCGCGCTGCCCTGGGCTGCACCGCTGCGCGCCCCGGCGCAGCGCTCCGGCATCGTCGATCACCACGACACCAACCCGCATCATTCAACCAAGGAACACCATGAAAAGACGACACGCCTTGGGCCTGATCACCGCCAGCGCGGCCGGCCTGCTCACCGGCTGCGCCAGCGTGGCCCCCGCTGGCCGCGCCGACCAAGGCCCCCCGTTTCGCACCACCAGCGACGCCGCAGCCAGCCAACTGATGCTGATGGGCCACGACCCCGTGGCCTATTTCGCCCAAAACGACGCCGTGCCGGGCAACCCCGCCATCCAGGCCGACCACCTGGGCGTGACCTGGCGCTTTGCCAGCGAAGCCAACAAGGCCACCTTTTTGCGCGAGCCCACGAAATACATGCCCCAGTTTGGCGGCTATTGCAGCAACGGCATCAACTACGCCGTGCCCTGGGGCGCCGGCGGCGGGCCCAACACCTGGCGCATTTACCGAGGCAAGCTGTATGTTTTTGGCGGCCAGTCTTCACGCGACCAGTTTGAAATGGAAACCGAGCTGAACCTGCAACGCGCCCACCGGTATTGGGACAGCGAAATAGTGGGCTCCAACCCCTTGTGGGTGCGCACCAAGCGCCTGGTGTTGCGCGTGCCGCACTACAAGAGCGACGCCGCGCTGCAAGCCGAATGGGAAGCCAAACGCGCGGCGGGCACGCTGCCGGTGATGCCTGGTGGGGTTCAGGTGGTGCCGGCTGCGCCTTGATGCGCCATCCAGCGGGTTGGTCGCACCCAGCACCTGCGCCTTGACCCAGTAGACGTAAGCCTTCTCGGTCTATAAGCTGCAGCGCAGGTAGCGAACCCGTTCGCGCACCTGACCCAGCAGCTTGACGGACCGGGGAGGTACCCAGTCAAGTTTGTCGGATCTGTTGTACCTGTTCACGCATCCAGAACGATGCATTGCAGGATTGATTTCAAACACTTTTTGGGGATGCCATGCGACTTTGTTTAACGACTGGGGTTTTGGATAAGTCAGACCATACAAATAGTCCACCTCAAAAATCCATCTTGAATTTCCCGCCAAAGTTGGCAAAGACATGATCCACAGCCTGCTCAAGCTCCTCCTTGCTGCGCCGCTTGAGCGCCAACCAGCGATGCTTCATCAGCCGCCACATCACCTCGCTGCGGTTGAGTTCAGGTCTG
>NZ_JAUSOO010000017.1 GCF_030656115.1 Hydrogenophaga sp. | reverse complement strand
CCTTTTGCAGCGATTTCACTTCGGCCTCGAGGCCGGCCACATCCTTCTGGCGCAGTTCAGTAGTTTTCATATCATGGTCTCCTGAATCACTGACCCAGCAAGCGCGTCACAAACGTGGTGCGCAACGGAAGTTTGGCGGCGGCCAGCGTGAATGCTTCACGTGCCAGCTGCTCCGGAACACCCACGATTTCATAGAGTACTTTGCCAGGCTGAATTTCAGCCACATAGTACTCAACCGAGCCCTTGCCGTTGCCCATACGGACTTCGGCAGGCTTGTTGGAAATCGGCTTGTCCGGGAACACGCGAATCCAGATACGGCCACCACGCTTCACGTGACGGGAAATCGCACGGCGTGCGGCTTCGATCTGGCGGGCCGTGAGGCGACCGCGATCGGTGGACTTCAGACCGAAGGCACCGCAAGCCACGGTGGCGCCACTGGTGGCGACGCCCGTGTTGCGGCCTTTGTGCTCTTTCCGGTACTTGCGGCGAGCAGGTTGCAACATAGTTATTCTCCTTTGCCGTCCGCAGCTGCAGATGCGGGTGCGTCTTTGCGAACGCGCTTAACGGCGGGTGTGGTTTCGGTACCGGTGGCTTCAGCAGGCTTGTCGCTGCCATCGGCCGGTGCGGCATTGGCGCCAGGGCGGCGCACCGCAGCGCGGGCAGGCGGACCTGCTGGACGCTCACGGCGTGGACCACGTGGGCGGCGCTCTTCTTCGGCGCGGGGTGCCTCGGCCACCACGGGCGCATCGTTGCGTCCCAGGGTGTCGCCCTTGTAGACCCAGACCTTGACACCGATGATGCCGTAGGTGGTCTTGGCTTCGGACGTGCCGTAGTCGATGTCGGCGCGCAGGGTGTGCAATGGCACACGGCCTTCGCGGTACCACTCGCAGCGTGCAATTTCGATACCGTTCAGACGGCCCGACGACATGATCTTGATGCCCAGGGCACCCAGACGCATGGCGTTTTGCATCGCACGCTTCATGGCGCGACGGAACATGATGCGCTTTTCCAACTGCTGCGTGATCGAGTCGGCGATCAGCTTGGCATCGATCTCGGGCTTGCGCACTTCTTGGATGTTGACTGCAACCGGCACGCCCAACTTGGCAGCCAGTTCTTTCTTCAGCTTCTCAATGTCCTCGCCCTTTTTGCCGATCACCACGCCCGGACGTGCCGAGTAAATGGTGATGCGTGCGTTCTTGGCGGGGCGCT
>NZ_JAUSOO010000003.1 GCF_030656115.1 Hydrogenophaga sp. | reverse complement strand
TAGGCGGGGTCGGTTGGCGTTCCACATCCATCTGTATGTTGTGTGTTGTGCCCCCAGAGAATTGGGTCAACAGGCTGTTGCCCCAATGGCACATCCGGGTTGCCAGGTTCGTGCGTGTCTTGCGCCGTGGTGTAGAACTGAAAAAGCGCAGGCCATACTTCAGGTTGGAAGCCGACAAGCCCTTGATGTCAGGGAGAGCGTTTAAAACAGCGTCAACTCACGGCTGGCAGCCGGGGCCATTCGCAGGCGCACCGAAACGATGCGCTGCTTGATAACGTTGAAGCCAGGCCAGAACTGTTGTGGCATGTCAGAACTTGACCCGCTGCCACGCCGCTGTGCTGGGGTCATCAAGACTGTGTGGTTTCGCGTCCACTCGTGCTGCTGGGTAACGCCTTCTATGTGGTTCTTGTCCATCGGCTCATGATTTGCGCTCCACGCTTCCTTCCCACACTCGGTCGCCCTCATGCGGTTGCGCTTCGCTTCGCTCGTCTTGGTCAACTTGCGGCGGGACTTGCACCCGCAGGAGTGCGCCCAAGCTGGGCGCACATGAAAAACGCCCCGGCTGGCGGGGCGATGTGCCGGTGGCGTGGCAGAGGGTTTACTTGGCGGTTTCGGCGGGGGCCGTGCCCTCTTCTTCGGGCCAGTCGCGGATGTAGGCCTTGAGCATCTTGTTCTCGAAGTTCTGGCTGTCCACCACGGCCTTGGCCACGTCGTAGAAGCTGATCACGCCCATGAGCATGCGGTTGTCCATGACGGGCATGTAGCGGGTGTGGCGCTCCAGCATCATGGGGCGCACTTCATCCAGTTCGGTCTGGGGCGTGCAGCTCATGGGGTGGTCGTCCATGACGGTGCGCACCGTTTTGCCGTTGAGAGCACCGCCATTTTTGGCCAGCGTGTGAATCACCTCGCGGAAGGTCAACATGCCCACCAGTTCGCCATGGTCCATCACGGCCAGCGAACCGATGTCGTAGTCCGACATGGTTTGCACCGCGCGTTCCAGGGATTCTTCGGGCTGGCAGGTATAGAGCGTTCCGCCCTTGACGCGCAGGATGTCACTGACTTTCATGGCTGTTCTCCTCGGGTTGTGGCTGTCCCCAGCAGGGCTGGTGTGCATGTGAATATAGCCCACAATAAACGGTAAAACCACTGCGAACAGCCGTTTTCGGGTGTGGCGCATCAACACAGGAGACTTCAGCATGCCCGGCTATTCCGACCCCGGCTTTGACACGCTGGCGCTGCACGCAGGCGCCACACCCGACGCGACCGGCGCCCGCGCCGTGCCGATCCACCTCACCACCTCGTTCGTCTTCGAGTCCAGCGACCACGCCGCCGCCCTGTTCAACCTGGAGCGCGCCGGCCACGTCTACAGCCGCATCAGCAACCCGACGAATGCGGTGTTCGAACAGCGCATGGCCGCGCTCGAAGGCGGCATCGGCGCCATTTCGGTGGCCAGCGGGCAGGCCGCGCTGCACCTGTCCATCGCCACGCTCATGGGCGCGGGCTCGCACATCGTCGCCAGCACGGCGCTCTATGGCGGCAGTCAGAACCTGCTGCACTACACGCTGCGCCGCTTCGGCATCGAAACGACCTTCGTGAAGCCCGGCGACATCGATGGCTGGCACGCCGCCGTGCGGCCCAACACCAAGCTGTTTTTCGGCGAAACCGTGGGCAACCCGGGCCTGGACGTGCTCGACATCCCCACCGTGGCGCAGATCGCACACGAAGCGAAAGTGCCGCTGCTGGTGGACAGCACGCTGACCACGCCCTACCTGATCAAGCCCTTCGAACACGGCGCCGATCTGGTTTACCACTCGGCCACCAAGTTCCTGAGCGGCCACGGCACGGTGATCGGCGGTGTGGTGGTGGACGGCGGCAGTTTCGACTGGGACGCC
Source organism: Hydrogenophaga sp. (assembly GCF_030656115.1). GTDB lineage: Bacteria > Pseudomonadota > Gammaproteobacteria > Burkholderiales > Burkholderiaceae_C > Hydrogenophaga. Next base: position 9,432 of record NZ_JAUSOO010000003.1, on the reverse strand, counting down.
AGCGGCAAGTACCCCGAGCTCACCGAGCCCTACGACGGCTTTCACGGCATGACCTTCAGCGAAGAAAGCACCGTCGGCGCCTTCCTGCTGCGTGCTCGGCGCGAAGGCCTGCGCGACTTCGGCGCCTGCCTGAGCCCTCACAGCGCCTGGCTCATCCTGCAAGGGCTGGAGACGCTGTCGCTGCGCATGGAGCGCCACATGAGCAACACCGAGAAGGTGGTTCAGTTCCTGGCCAGCCACCCGCTGGTGGGCCGTGTGGGCCACCCGCTGCTGGAAACGCACCCCAGCCACGCACTGGCGCAAAAGCTGTTGAAACACGGCGCAAAAGGCGCGGGCGCGGTGTTCAGTTTCGACATCAAAGGCAGCCGCGAACAGGGCAAGGCCTTCATCGAAGCACTCAAAATTTTCAGCCATCTCGCCAACGTGGGCGACTGCCGCTCGCTGGTGATCCACCCGGCCAGCACCACGCACTTCCGCATGAGCGACGAGGCCCTGGCCGGCGCCGGCATCGGCCCCGGCACCATCCGCCTGTCCATCGGGCTGGAGGATCCGGACGACCTGATCGACGACCTCAAGCGCGCCTTGAAGGCTGCCGAGAAGTGTTGATCCCCCCTGCGCCGCTGCGCGGCTTCCCCCCAGGGGGACGCATCCTGTGGCCCGGCAAAGCCGGTTCCACGGATGCCGCTGGCGCGCATCACTTTCGCCTCACTGGAGTGATTTCATGCATCTGATCGTCAACAGTGCCCAGACCTATTGCTACACCGGCGGCAAAGCCTTCGATGCCGCCAAACCCACCGTGGTCTTCATCCACGGCGTGCTCAACGACCACAGCGTCTGGATCCTGCAGACCCGCTACCTCGCGAACCATGGCTTCAACGTGCTCGCGGTCGACCTGCCCGGGCATTGCAAGAGCGCAGGCGTTGCACCGTCTTCGGTCGAAGAAGCCGCGGACTTCATCGCCGCGCTGCTCGACGCGGCCGGCGTGCCGCGCGCCGCGCTCATCGGCCACAGCTGGGGCTCGCTGATCGCGCTCGAAGCCGCGTCCCGGCTGAAAGAACGGGTGAGCCACCTGGTGCTGGTGGGCACGGCCTACCCCATGAAAGTCTCACCCGCGCTGATCGAAGCCTCGCTCAACGAGCCTGAGAAAGCGCTCAAAATGGTCAACGTGTTCTCGCGCAGCACCCTGGCCGCCCCGCCCTCGGCGCTCGGCCCCGGCACCTGGGTCTATGGCGCGAGCATGGCGCTGGGCCGACGCGTGCTGGCCAGCAACCCGAAGGTGAACGTGTTCCACCGCGGCTTCGTGGCCTGCGACACCTATGCGAATGGCGAGCAGGCCATGGCCGCCATCACCTGCCCGGTGCTGTTCCTGCTCGGCGCCCAGGACCAGATGACACAACCCAGAGCCGCGCAGGGCCTGATCAAGGTCGCCCAGGCGGCGGGCAAGACCGTGCGGGTGGAGAGCCTGCCGGTCGGTCACCACCAGATGACGGAAACGCCCGACGCCACGCTGTTCGCCATCCGCGATTTCCTTCGGAGCCGCTGAGGCTCACTTGGCGAAGGCGCTCGGCCAGGCGTTGCGCGTCGCCGCCGCGGCCTGCCGGGCCCATCGCCGCCATGCGCGCCAGACGGCGACGCTCCAGCCAAGGCGCGGCACCGGCTCCACCAGCGGCATCAGCAGGTACTCGCTGTAGCAGGGTGGCGCGTCCTCGGACGGGCGAGGCCCGGCGTCGGCGCCGATCAGTATCCAGTCCTGCAGCAGGTCGATGCTGGCGCCGGGGCCGAGAAACAGGTCCTGCGCGGCGTTCGGCTGGGTTATCCAGAAACGGCCACTGACCACCCTCAGGCGCATGCCGGCACTGGCGTCGATCATGCGCGTCTGGCGTGGCAATAAGCGGGTGGGCTGGGCGGTGGTGGGGTGCATGGCGGGCCTCCTGTGGATGAGGCTTCACTGTCCCTGTTTGAGCCCTGGCGCAACAGACACACAGATCGCCCAGGTGGTGCGCACCAGACGCGCTTTTCGCGCCATCTGTGTGGTCTCTTTGGGGCCCATCTGTACCGGTCACCCACGCGCCTGGGCGCCTGGTGTGGGCCGGCACTCGGTTAGCATGGAAACGCCATGCCCGCGCCCCCTTCCACGCTCGCGCTGTGTCCGGCCCCGTCGGTCGAACCGGTCCCCACCCTGCCGCTGTACCAGCAGATCGCGCAGACACTCGCGCAGCTGATCCACAGCGGTGCCTTCAAGGTCGGTCAGCGCCTGCCTTCCGTGCGGGCCACGGCGTTGACGCAGGGTGTGTCCATCTCCACCGCGATGCAGGCCTACCGCCAGCTCGAAGAGCAGGGCCTGGTGCAGGCGCGGCCCAAGGCGGGCTACTTCGTGAAGCGCGCCCAGCGCATCGCCCAGCCCGGCCTGAGCGCGCCGCCCCAGCGCAGCTTTTTGCTGGAGCGGCAAAGCCGCTCCGAAGCCTTCGCCATGCTGCACCAGCCTGGCGACCGGGCCAGCTTCAGCTACATGCCTGAAGGCAGTGGACTGTTCGATGACAAACGTCTGCGGGTGGCTGTTGGCCGCGCCTCGCGCGTGCACCGCCACAGCCTCGCTGCATACAACTCGGCCGATGCCGGGCGGCCCGCGCTGCGCCAGGCGGTGGCCCAGCGCGCCCTGCAACTGGGCTGCGCGCTGGACGCCAGCGACATCGTGATCACCGCCAGCTGCACCCAGGCGGTCAGTCTGTGCCTGCGCGCCGTCACGCAGCCAGGCGACGTGGTGGCGCTCGAATCGCCCACCTTTTTTGGTTACCTCGACCTGATCGAATCCCTGGGCCTGCGGGTGCTGGAGATTCCCACGCACCCGGCCACCGGGCTCTCGCTGCCCGCGCTGGAACTGGCGCTGGACACACAGCCCGTCAGGGCCGTGCTGGCCGCGCCCACGCTGTCCAACCCGCTGGGATCGGTCATGCCGCTGGCGGCCAAACAGCGGCTCGTCAAGCTACTGGCCCAGCGGCGGGTGCCTCTGATCGAAGACGTGGTGTTCAACGACCTGTTGTCCGGGGACCAGCGGCGCAAAGCCGCCAAGGCCTGGGACACCGAAGGCAACGTCATGGTCTGCGGCTCGTTTGCCAAGACGCTGACGCCGGGGATCCGCCTGGGCTGGGTCGAGGCCGGACGCTGGCGCGATGCCGTCGCCACCCACAAGCGGCTGCAGGGCGCGGCCACCAACGTGGTGCTGGAAGAAGCGCTGGCCGATCTGCTGACCCAGGGCAGCTACGAAGCCCACCTGCGCCGCCTCACGGCGTCCATGCGGCAGCGCCGCCACGAAGCGCGCCACCTGATCGCCCACCACTTCCCCCCGGGAACGCGGGTGAGCAATCCGCCGTCGGGCGACACGCTCTGGCTGGAACTGCATCCGGCGATCGCCAGCATGGACCTCTTCAAACGCTGTGCCAGCGAAGGCATCACCTTCGGCCCGGGTGAACTCTTCACCGCCACCGACCGCTACCGCAACTGCCTGCGCCTGAACTTCTCAGGCCCCTGGAACGCCATCACCATGCAGGCCCTGGCGCGCATCGGCGAGATCGCGCGCCAGATGCTGGAGCGCCCCGCCGCCAGCCCGACACCACCGATATTGCGGCGCGCTTAGGCGACTGCGCGGCGGGAAAACCAGCACCCGCGTTCCAGCGCCCGCGGCCACAATGGCCGCACCATGCTGAAAGACCCGATCACCCCACCCCTGAGCGCGGCGCGGGCGCACGAGATCGCCACCGCCTTCGACCTGCGCGCCCTGCCCGCCGACTTCCTGGCCAACCCGTACCCGGTGTACGCGGCCCTGCGCGAAACCGAACCGGTGCGGCGCATGCCCGACGGCTCGTATTTTCTGACCCGCTACGCCGATCTGGTGGCCGTGTACCGAGACGCCGCCACCTTCAGTTCGGACAAACACGTGGAATTTGCACCCAAATACGGCGCAGGTTCACCGCTGTTTGAGCACCACACCACCAGCCTGGTGTTCAACGACCCGCCGCTGCACACCCGGGTGCGCAAGCTGATCATGGGCGCGCTCACGCGCCGCGCCATCGCCGACATGGAACCCGGGCTGGTGACACTGGTGGACAGCCTGCTGGACCGTATGGCTGAGCAGGGTGGCGGTGATCTGATCGAAGACTTTGCCTCGGCCATTCCGGTGGACATCATCGGCAACCTGCTGGGTGTGCCGCACACCGAACGCGGCCCGTTGCGGGCGTGGTCGCTCGCCATTCTGGGTGCGCTGGAGCCGGTGGTGTCGCCCGAGCAGCAGGCGCTGGGCAACCGGAGCGTGACCGAGATGCTGGACTACCTGCGCACCCTGGTGGCAACGCGCCGCCGGCAACCCGGCGACCCCGAGCGCGACGTGCTGACCCGGCTGATTCAAGGCGAGGCCAGCGGCGAACAGCTCAGCGAAGTGGAGCTGCTGCAAAACTGCATTTTTCTGCTGAACGCCGGGCACGAAACCACCACCAACCTGATCGGCAACGGCCTGCTGGTGCTGCAAGAACACCCGCAGGCCCACGCACAGCTGCTGCAAGCCCTGCAGCAAACCAGTGGCGATGCAGCGGCTCAAGAAACCGTGTTGACGCGGGCGGTGGACGAGTTTTTGCGCTTTGAGTCGTCCAACCAGCTGGGCAACCGCCGTGCGCTCACCGCCACCACGGTGGGCGGGGTTGACTTGCCGGCGGGCGCGCTGGTCACCCTGTGCATAGGCGCAGCCAACCGCGACCCGGCGCAATTTCCCAACCCCGAAACGCTGGACCTCACCCGCGAGCCCAACAAACACCTGGCATTTGGTTTTGGCATTCACCAGTGCGCGGGCTTGAGCCTGGCGCGGCTGGAAGGCCGCATTGCCATTGGCCGCTTTCTGCAGCGTTTCCCCCATTACCGGCTCACGCAGACACCGGAGCGGGGTGGCCGGGCCCGGTTCCGGGGGTTTTTGCATGCCCCGTTCAGCGCCGCCTAACCAGGGACGACAGGGCAGGTATCAGCCCGACGCCACCGAAGGCCCCACCGCCTCTACCGCACCTGTTGCGCTGGCCTCGCCGGAAGGCGGATCGGCCAGCACCTGCGCCACCGTGAGCTGGGCACAAAGGCTCTCGTGCCAAAAGCGGGCGGTGCTGGCCTGGCGGGCCATCAGCAGGCGCTCCACCAACGGCGCCAGCGCGGTCTGTGCCGGATCGATCAACAGCACATAGCGCTCGCCGTCTTCGTCCAGGCGGCCCAGCCAGTCCAGGGCCACCAGAGCCGCCACGGGCGCTTCGAGCTGCAGGGCTTGCACCCGCAGCACCTGGGCCATCGTCTCCAGACCCATGCCGCGCTGGGCGTCGTTGCGCACCCGGTGCAGCTGCTCCAGCACCTCCAGCGCGAGCTGAAAATTCCAGCCCGGCTGGTCACCCCGGCGGGCAATGCCCGACAACAGGCTGGGCAGGTACGCCGCCACCACCGCCCCCAGCAGCACGATCACCCAGGCCACATAAATCCACACCAGCAAGATCGGCACCGTGGCAAAGGTGCCGTACACCACCGAATAGGTCGGCACCTGCGCCAGGTACCAGGCCAACACCTTTTTGGCCAGCTCCAGGCCAGTGGCCACAAACAACCCGCCCAGCAGCGCATGCGTCCAGCGCACCTGGGTGTTGGGCACGTAGCGGTAGAGCGCGGCCATGCCGCCCGTGACCAGCGCCAGCTGCACCGATTCGATGAAAAATCGCACACCACCCGGCAGGCTGGAGACCACGCCGCGCGAGGCCGTGAGCGCATACGACGTGGCGGCCAGGCTGCCCGCCAGCAACAGCGGCCCCAGCGTCAGCAAGGCCCAGTACACCAGCACGCGCTGGGTCAGCGGACGCGCCTGGCGCACGCGCCAAATATCGTTGAGCTTGCGGTCGATGGTGAGAATCAGGGCCAGCGCGGTCACCAGCAGCACCAGCGCGCCAGCCCAACCCATTTGCCCCGCCTTGCCAGCGAACTCGTTGAGATAGCTCAACACCTGCTTGGCGATGTTCTCAGGCACCAGGCTCCGAATCAGCCAGCGCTGCAGCGTGTCTTGCAGGCGCGCAAACATGGGAAACGCACTGAAGATGGCCAGCGCCACCGTGAACAGCGGCACCAGCGAAATGGTGGTGGTGAAGGTGAGACTGCTGGCGGTGATGCCCAGGCGGTCTTCGCGAAAGCGCTCGCGCAACGTCAGGGCGGTGTTTTGCCAGGGGAATTGGAGCGTGTCGCGCCACAGCGCTCGCACAAAGGTCTCCAGCGCCCGCAAACGGTCGTTCAAGGTCATCCCGGTATCATGCCAGTTGCCCATGTACGGCACCACCCGCCTTCGCCATGACCGACGCCACAACCCACACCCCCACGCCATCCCATACCGCCCGTGCAGGCACATCCGCTGCCGTCAACGGCACCCGCTGGCTCGCCGTGGGCAGCGTGCTCGGCCTGATCGTGCTCGGGCTGGCCTGGGAACTCTGGCTGGCGCCACTGCGCCCCGGCGGCTCGTGGTGGGCCATCAAGGTGTTGCCACTCACACTGCCACTGGCGGGATTGCTGAAAAACCGCATGTACACCTACCGCTGGGTCAGCCTGCTGGTCTGGCTGTATTTCACCGAAGGCGCGGTGCGCGCCTGGAGCGACAGCGGGCTGTCCGCCGGGCTGGCCGGCGTGCAGGTGCTGCTGTGCGTGGCGCTGTTCGTGGCCTGCGCCCTGCATGTGCGCATCCGTCTGCGCGCGGCGGGCACCGAAGCCGTGGCCGCCGACAAAGCCCGCCACGCCGCCGAAACCCACGCGGCGGCCGACCCGGTGGCACCCCAACCCTCCTCAAAAGCATGAACAATCTCATCAACAGCTTGCGCGACGCGGTGGGCGCCACGCACGTGCTGACCCACGAAGACCCCGCCACCGACCTGAGCGCCTGGGAACAAGACTGGCGCAAACGCACCCAGGGGCTCGCCCTGGCGGTGGTGCGCCCAGGCAGCACCCCCGAGGTGGCGGCCGTCGTGCGCGCCTGCGCGGCGGCGGGCACCAGCATCGTGCCGCAAGGCGGCAACACCGGCCTGGTGGTGGGCTCGGTGCCCGACGGCAGCGGCACCCAGGTGGTGCTCAGCCTCACCCGCCTGAACGCGGTGCGCGCCCTCGACGCCGCCAACCTCACCCTGACGGTGGAAGCCGGCTGCATTTTGCAAAATCTGCAGGAAACCGCTGAAAAAGCCGGTTTTCTGTTTCCGCTCTCGCTGGCGGCCGAGGGCAGTTGCACCATCGGCGGCAACCTGGCCACCAACGCCGGTGGCACCCAAGTGCTGCGCTTTGGCAACGCGCGCGATCTGTGCCTGGGGCTCGAAGTAGTCTGCCCCAGCGGCGAGGTCTGGCACGGGCTGGGCGGCCTGCGCAAAGACAACACCGGCTATGACCTGCGGCACCTCTACATCGGCAGCGAGGGCACGCTGGGCATCATCACCGCCGCCACGCTCAAGCTGCAACCGCAAGCGGCGGCGCAAGGCTGCGCCTGGGTCGGCCTGCCCACGCTGGAAGCGGCGCTGGATCTGCTGGCGCTGGCGCAGCGCCAGCTCGGGCCGGGCCTGAGCGGCTTTGAGCTCATGGGCCAGTTGGCGCTGCAACTGGTGGCGCAGCACTTTCCCGATCTGCGCCCGCCGCTGGCAGCGCAGTGGCCCTACTGCGTGCTGATCGAGCTCAGCGAGAGCGCCGCGCCCGAGCAGGCGCACGCCTTGGTGCAGGCGCGCCTGCAGGCGCTGCTGCAAACCGCGCTGGAGCAAGGTTGCGCCGCTGATGCGGTGCTGGCCGAAACGCTGGCACAGGCGCAGCGCCTGTGGCACATCCGCGAGTGCATTCCGCTGGCCCAGGCGCAGGAAGGGCTCAACGCCAAGCACGACATCAGCCTGCCGATCTCGCGCATTCCGGCCTTTTGCGCCGAGGCCGAGGCCCTGCTGGCGCAAGCCCTTCCGGGTGCGCGCCTGGTCAACTTCGGCCACCTGGGCGACGGCAACCTGCACTACAACGTGCAGTGCCCTGCCGGGGCCGACGCCGCCGCCTTTTTGCGCCAGCACGAGGCACACATCAACGCGCTGGTGTTCGATTGCGTGCAGCGCCACGGCGGCTCGATCAGCGCCGAACACGGCATCGGCACCCTGCGCGCCGCCACCCTGCCGCGCTACAAAGACGCGCAGGCGCTGGCCCTGATGCGCCAGATCAAACAGGCGCTGGACCCGCAGGGCCTGCTCAATCCGGGCCGGGTGTTGGTGCGCGCCTGAGCGTCAGCGCCATTGGGCTGGTCGGTGCTACCTTGCGCGAGGTCGAAGAGCGTCTGGCCGAGCACTTCATGCTGACGCCTGCAGTGCGGGCCGAGCTGCTGCCTTCGGGCCAACAGGGCATCTTTAGGTAACCAGTAGAGTTGGCTGCAAGGTGAATGGCGCTTCATGTATCACGCTTGGTGTGATAAGATAGAGCCATGGAAAGGAGCGCTTCAGCTTGAGGGTTTTCAAAAACGCTTGGTTTGTGCGGTTTGCCCGCAAAGAAAAAATCTCAGCCGAAGCGCTTTGGGATGCAGTGGAGCGCGCCGAACAAGGCCAGATCGGTGCCGATCTGGGCGGTGGTGTGATCAAGCAGCGGATTGCACGTCCAGGCGGCGGCAAGTCCAAGGGCTACCGCAGCATCGTGTTGTACCGCAAGGGTGACAAGGCATTCTTTGTTTTTGGGTTTCCCAAGAACGTGCAGGACAACATCCGAGAGGATGAGGAGGCCCAGTTCAAGAGAATGGCCAAGGAGGTCCTTGCACTCACTGATGAGCAATTGCAGCGGCTCATCCACAACCGCCAGTTTGAGGAGGTCATCAAAGATGCCTAAGAAATACCGCAGTGATGCCTTGGCCGCGATCCACGAAACGATGGAGGGTCTGCATGAGATTGGTGCCGTCAACAAGCAGACGATGCGTGAATTCGACGAGGCCTGCCTGACGCCAGTGCATGTGTTGGCACCGGATGAGATCTTGGAAATCCGCCTGCGTGAGCATATCTCGCAGCCGGTGTTTGCACGCTACCTCAACGTTTCCAAGAATCTCGTTTCGGACTGGGAGCGCGGCGTCAAGAAGCCTGGCGGCCCAGCCCTACGGTTGCTCACCGTCATCAAAAAGAAAGGGTTGATGGCGATCGCCTGACGATGAAAAGTGTGCAAACAAGAAAAATGGTGTCGGACCACGGTTTTCCTCTGAACCAAGCCCCCGCCCTCGCGGACCCACAGGGCCTGCTCAATCCGGGCCGGGTGTTAACGTGAAAGAAACGCAAATCGAGACGAGCGCTGCCCTGGCCCCTGCAAGGCCAAACGCACAACGAAGCAATCTCGACCGGTCAGCGTTTCAGGCTGGAGTCGGCACAAACCCGTGTTTGACCAACATCTGCAACCACC
>NZ_JAUSOO010000185.1 GCF_030656115.1 Hydrogenophaga sp. | reverse complement strand
GCGCGGGGGCGGCACCGGCTACACCGGCGGCGCGATCCCGCTGACCTGGAAGAGCGCGGTGATCAACACCGAAAAGCTCGAAGCCATGACCGAGGTGGAGTTCGTGGCGGTGCCCGGCCACGCTGAGCCGCTGCCCACGATCTGGACCGAAGCCGGTGTGGTGACGCAGCGCGTGGCCGACGCGGCCGAACGCGCCGGCCATGTGTTCGCGGTGGACCCGACCTCGGCCGAGGCCTCGTGCGTGGGCGGCAACATTGCCATGAACGCCGGCGGCAAGAAGGCCGTGCTCTGGGGCACGGCGCTGGACAATCTGGTGAGCTGGCGCATGGTGACGCCGCAGGCGCAGTGGCTGGAAGTCACGCGCCTGGACCACAACCGCGGCAAGATCCACGATGCCGAAGTGGCCACCTTCGAGCTCAAGTACTTTGAAGCCAATGGCAAGACGCACGTCCGCACCGAACAGCTGGTGATCCCCGGCTCGACCTTCCGCAAGGAAGGTCTGGGCAAAGACGTGACGGACAAGTTCCTGGCCGGCCTGCCGGGCATTCAGAAAGAAGGCTGTGACGGTCTGATCACCAGCGCGCGCTGGCTGGTGCACCGCATGCCCGAACACGTGCGCACCGTGTGCCTGGAGTTCTTCGGCAACCCCAAGGACTGCGTGCCGTCCATCGTGGACATCAAGGACTTCATGTTCGGCGAGATGAAGCGCCCCGGCGGCGCCATCCTCGCGGGTCTGGAGCACCTCGATGACCGCTACCTGAAGGCCGTGGGCTACGCGACCAAGAGCAAGCGCGGCACGCTGCCCAAGATGGTGCTGGTGGGCGACATCGTGGGGGACGACGCCGACGCCGTGGCCCGCGCCACCAGCGAGGTGATTCGCCTGGCCAACGGCCGCAGTGGCGAAGGCTTCGTGGCCATCAGCGCCGAAGCGCGCAAGAAATTCTGGCTCGACCGCAAGCGCACCGCGGCCATCAGCAAACACACCAACGCCTTCAAGGTGAACGAAGACGTGGTGATCCCGCTGCCGCGCATGGGCGAGTACACCGAGGGCATCGAGCGCATCAACATCGAGCTCTCGCTGCGCAACAAGCTCAAGCTCTGCGAAGCGCTGGAGACTTTCTTCACCCGCGGCCAGCTGCCGCTGGGTAAGACCGACGATGCCAACGACATCCCCAGCGCCGAGCTGCTGGAAGACCGCGTGCAACAAGCGCTGGCGCTGGTGCGCGAAGTGCGCTCGCTCTGGGCCACTTGGCTGCGCGATGTGGATGCGCTGTTTCCCGAGTTGCAGGACCACCGCCTGCGCGCGAGCTGGAAGACGCAGATCCGTGCGCCGCTGCAAGGCATTTTCAATGGTGCGGCGTTCGGCGCCATCCTGAGCGAAATCAACGCCATCCACCAGCGTGTGCTCAAGGGGCGCGTCTGGGTGGCGCTGCACATGCACGCGGGTGATGGCAATGTGCACACCAACATCCCCGTCAACAGCGACGACTATCAGATGCTGCAGACCGCTCACGAAGCAGTGGGCCGCATCATGGTGCTGGCGCGCAGCCTGGACGGCGTGATCTCGGGCGAACACGGCATCGGCATCACCAAGCTGGAATTCCTGACCGACGACGAGCTGCGCCCCTTCGCCGAGTACAAGGCCAAGGTGGACCCGGAAGGCCGCTTCAACAAGGGCAAACTGATTCGCGACCTGTCGGGCGTACAAGGGCTCGCCGCCGACACCAGCCTGCGCAGGGCGGACCTCTCCAACGCCTACACACCCAGCTTCGGTCTGATGGGCCACGAGTCGCTGATCATGCAGCAGAGCGACATCGGCGCCATCGCCGATTCGGTCAAGGACTGCCTGCGCTGCGGCAAGTGCAAGCCGGTCTGCGCCACGCACGTGCCGCGCGCCAACCTGCTCTATTCGCCGCGCAACAAGATCCTGGCGACGTCGCTGCTGGTCGAGGCGTTTCTGTATGAAGAGCAGACGCGCCGTGGCATCAGCATCAAACACTGGGAAGAGTTCGAAGACGTGGCCGACCACTGCACGGTCTGCCACAAGTGTCTGTCGCCGTGCCCGGTCAAGATCGACTTCGGCGACGTGACCATGAACATGCGCAACCTGCTGCGCAAGATGGGCCAGAAGAGCTTCCGCCCGGGCAATGCTGCGGCCATGTTCTTCCTGAACGCCACCAACCCCGAGACCATCAAGTTCATGCGCTCGGCCATGGTGGACGTGGGCTTCAAGGCCCAGCGCCTGGCCAACAAGGTGCTGAAGATCGCCGCGCGCAAGCAAACCAGCGCGCCACGGGCCACGCTGGGCCCAGCGCCCATCAAAGAGCAGGTGATCCACTTCATCAACAAGAAGATGCCCGGTGGCTTGCCCAAGAAAACGGCGCGCGCGCTGCTGGACATCGAAGACAAGGACTACGTGCCGATCATCCGCAACCCGGTGGCTACCACGGCCGAGACCGAGGCGGTGTTTTACTTCCCCGGTTGCGGTTCGGAGCGGCTGTTCAGCCAGGTAGGCCTGGCCACGCAGGCCATGCTGTGGCACGCGGGTGTGCAGACGGTCTTGCCACCGGGCTATCTGTGCTGCGGGTACCCGCAGCGCGGCTCAGGCCAGTTCGACAAGGCTGAAAAAATCATCACCGACAACCGGGTGTTGTTCCACCGCGTGGCCAACACGCTGAACTACCTCGACATCAAGACCGTGGTGGTCAGCTGTGGCACCTGCTACGACCAGTTGCAGGGCTACGAGTTTGACAAGATCTTCCCCGGCTGCCGCATCATCGACATCCACGAATACCTGCTGGAGAAGGGCATCACCTTGCCCGCCGGGCAGGGGGGTTACCTCTACCACGACCCCTGCCACACCCCCATGAAGCTGCAGGACCCGATGAAGACGGTGAAGGCGCTGATGGGCGACAAAGTGATCGAGAGCAAGCGCTGTTGCGGCGAGTCCGGCTCGCTGGTCGTGACCCGGCCCGACATCTCCACGCAGATCCGTTTCCGCAAGGAAGAAGAGATCAAGAAGG
>NZ_JAUSOO010000177.1 GCF_030656115.1 Hydrogenophaga sp. | reverse complement strand
GGTGTCCACCAGCTTCAGCTCCAGGCCCGGCGTGGGCAGGCCCAGGTCGCCGGCTTTCACGTTGGGGCTGGTGACGAAGATGCCAAACGGACCGGACTCGGTCATGCCCAGGCCGGTGCCCATGACGATGCGTTCGCCGATCTCTTGCTCGGCGCTGTCAAACAGGCTGTCCCACACCGGCTGGGCCAGCGCGGCGCCAGCATAAAAGAACATCTTCACACGCGACAGCAGCGTCTTGCGCAGCAGGCGCCCCTCGTCGGTGTCTGCTTTCATGGCGTTGGCAATCGCCTCGAAACCGGTGGGCACGTTGAAGTACACCGTGGGTGCGATCTCGCGCAGGTTGCGCAGGGTCTCGTGCATCAGGGCCGGCGTGGGCTTGCCGTCGTCAATGTAGAGCGTGCCGCCGTGGTAGACCACCATGCCAAAGTTGTGGTTGCCGCCAAAAGTGTGGTTCCAGGGCAGCCAGTCCACCAGCACCAGCGGTTCTTCGGCGAGCACGGGCATCGACTCGGCCATCTGCTGCTGGTTGGCGCACCACATGCGCTGCGTGTTGATGACCGCCTTGGGCAGCTTGGTGGAGCCCGAGGTGAACAGGAACTTGGTGACCGTGTCCGGGCCCGTGGCGGCCATGGCGGCGTCCACCGCGGGGGTGGGCTCGGTGGCGAGCAGGGCGGCAAACGAGGTGGTGGCGCGGCCGGGCACGGTGCCTTCGGTGCAGACCAGTTCCACATCGTCGCCCAGGGTGGCGAGCATGGCGCGGGCGTAGCGGTTGGCGTCGCTGGCAAACACCAGGCCGGGCGTGAGCGTCTTCACCACATGGTGCAGCTTGTCAAAGTCCTGGCTGATGAGCGAGTAGGGTGGCGAGGTGGGGCAATAGGCCACGCCGGCGTAGAGGCAGCCCAGCGCCAGCAGCGCGTGTTCCAGGTCGTTTTCGCTCAGGATCAGCACCGGGCGTTCAGTGCTCAGGCCGCGGTTGAGCAAACCCTGGCCAATGCGGCGTGCGGCGTCCAGTGCCTGCGCAAACCTGATGTGGCGCCAGTCGCCGGTGCTGCCGTCGGCGTTTTTCACGCGCCGGGCAAACAGGGTCTGGTCGGGCCGCACCTGGGCCCAGTGCACCAGCCGGTCGGTCAGCCGCTCGGGGTAGGGCGGCAGGGCGTTGTCGGCGCGCAGGTAGTGCACACCGGTCTCGCCGTCGCGCAAAACGGCACGGGTCACGCCGAAGGTCAGGGGGCGGTATTTTGCGGGGGTCATGCTTGTCTCCATCGGTTTCTCATAACTCTTCCAGGCTCGACGCCCGGGCCGCACCGGCGCGCGCGTCTCTCTCTACCCAAGCAGGCCGAGGAACCGGCTGTGCCGGGCCTCTGGCATGGCCCCCTCTTTTAAAGGGGGGTGACGCCGTCAGGCGGCGCGTGAGGTCATCCCTTGCTGACTTTGGCGGCTTTGCCTTCCAGGAAGGCCCGCACCCGTGCTTTGGCTTCTGGCGCACTCTGGGCAATGGAAGCCATCAGCGCTTCGGTGAACAGGCCGTGGTCGCTGGGCTGCTCGGCAATGCGCGGCAGGGCGTGCACCAGCGCGTAGTTGGTCAGCGGCGCGTTGGTGGCGATGCGGGTGGCCAACTCAATGGCCTTGTCCAGCGCGGTGCCGGTGGGCACCAGGTACTGCGCCAAGCCAATGCGCTCACCGTCGACGGCGTTGTAGACGCGGCCGGTGAACATCATGTCGGCCATGCGCGCCGCCCCAATCAGTTTGGGCACGCGCACCGAGCCGCCGCCACCCACAAAAATGCCGCGTGTGCCTTCGGGCAGCGCATAAAACGTGGACTCATCGGCCACGCGGATGTGGCAGGCGCTGGCCAGCTCCAGGCCGCCGCCCACCACGGCGCCGTGCAAGGCGGCCACCACCGGCACGGGGCCTTTTTCCACGCAGTCGAGTGCGGCATGCCACATGCGCGAGTGCAACACACCTTCGCCGGCGTCGCGCTCGCTCAGTTCCGACAGGTCCAGACCGGCGCAGAAGTGTTCTCCGTTGCCGTCGATCACGGCGGCGCGCACGCTCTTGGGCAGGTTCTGGAACACGTCCCGAATGGCCAGAATCAGGCCGTCGTTCAGGGCGTTGCGCTTGGTGACACGGTTGAGCGTGATCACGGCCACGTCGGATTGCTCGCCACGCAGGCTCAGGCTCAGGTCGGGGTTGGTGGTGGTCATGGTGGTGCGGTTAAATCGGGCTTGTTGAGTGCCTGCATTATTGTTATAAACAATAACCAAATCAAGTTCTCAACCCATTTTTTGCCCCCGTATTTACCCTTAGAACGGAGACCCCATGGACCACAAAAACCTGATCGCCATCGACATCCACACCCATGCCGAGGTGAGCTGCCGCAATCCTTTTGACAACTACGGTGAGGAATACGACCGCGCCGCCGACAAGTACTTCGGCAGCAACCGCCGTCCCACCATTGCCGAAACCATTGCCTACTACCGCGAGCGAAAAATCGGGTTGGTCATGTTCACCGTGGACAGCGAAAGCCAGCTCGGCCGCCGGCGCATTCCCAACGAAGAAATCGCGCAGGCCGCGCGTGAGAACAGCGACATGATGGTGGCCTTCGCCAGCATCGACCCGCACAAGGGCAAGATGGGCGCCCGCGAGGCCGAACGCCTGATCCAGGAGGAAGGCATCAAGGGTTTCAAGTTCCACCCCACGGTGCAGGGCTACCACCCTTACGACAAGATGGCCTGGCCCATTTACGAGGTGATCAACGCGCACAAGCTGCCCGCCATCTTCCACACCGGTCACAGCGGCATTGGCAGCGGCATGCGCTGCGGCGGCGGCCTGCGGCTGGAATACAGCAACCCCATGCACCTGGACGACGTGGCGATCGACTTCCCCGACATGCAGATCGTCATGGCCCACCCCAGCTTTCCCTGGCAGGACGAGGCGCTGTCGGTCGCCACGCACAAGCCCAACGTCTGGATCGACCTGTCGGGCTGGAGCCCGAAATACTTTCCCAAGCAGCTGGTGCAGTACGCCAACACGCTGCTGAAAGACCGCATCCTGTTCGGCAGCGATTACCCGCTGATCACGCCCGAGCGCTGGATGAAAGACTTTGAAGTGGCCGGTTTCAAGCCCGAGGTCATGCCCGGCATTTTGAAAGGCAACGCGGTGCGGCTGCTGGGGTTGGCCGACTGAACCCTCGCCGGCAGGATGCCGGCCTGTTCGACCGGTGTGGATTTTTTGGGATACAGGAAGTCATGGATTACCCTGATATGAGCGCAAATTAGGCCAAAAAACCATTTTTCTGTATACATTGCAGGCCCATGAACACCGCCGCAACCGAATGGTCCGAAACCGCTGGAGTGGCTTTTGCCGCCAGCGGTGAGAGCGTGCAGGTGCGCGCGCTGTTGCAGTTGCGCGAACTGATCTTGTCGGGCGAGCTGGCCGGTGGCACCCGCATTGCGGAGCTGGCCATCGTGGAGCGGCTGGGGGTGTCGCGCACGCCGGTGCGTGCGGCGCTGCTGCGGCTGGAGCAAGAGGGGCTGCTGCAAGCCCTGCCCAACGGTGGCTACAGCGTGCAGTCGTTCACCGAGCACGACATTGCCGACGGCATTGAACTGCGCGGCACCCTGGAAGGTTTGCTGGCCCGGCTGGCGGCCGAGCGGGGTGCGTCTGCGGCGTTGCTGGCCCAGGCCCGGCAGTGTCTGGCGCAGATCGATGGGGCGCTGGCCACGCCCACGCTCGACGATGAAAAGTTTTCGGCCTATGTGTCGCTCAACAGCCGTTTCCATGCACTGCTCTACGAAATGGCCGCCAGTCCCACCATTGCGCGCCAGTTGGAGCGGGCGGCGAGCTTGCCTTTTGCATCGCCCTCGGGTTTTGTGGTGCTGCAGTCGCACTCAGCGCGTGCGCGCGACATGCTGGTGGTGGCGCAAGACCAGCACCGCCAGGTGCTCGACGCCATTGAGCAGCGCGAGGGCGCTCGGGCCGAGTCCATCATGCGCGAGCACTCGCGCCTGGCCCGCCGCAACCTGGCCGAGGTGCTGGCCGGCCACACGCCCGAGCAGACGCCCGCGTTCATGCCGTCTTTCAAGTTGATCCGCCGCCGTCCGTGAGGCCGGTCCCTGGCCACTCCCGGCCAGACGCCTTGTCCATCATTCACCGAGTTTTTTACAGGAGACACCCATGAAATTCATTCCCCGTCGAACCGCACTGGCCGCCCTGGGCGCCGTTGCCACCACCTTGCTGGCCGGCCCTGTGGCTGCGCAGCAGGTGGTGACCCTGCGTCTGCACCAGATGCTCCCGCCGCAAGCCACCATTCCGGCCAAAGCGCTGATCCCCTGGGCGCAAAAAGTGGAAGCCGAGTCCGGCGGCAAGATCAAGGTGCAGTTGTTCCACGCCATGGCTTTGGGCGGCGCGCCACCGCAGCTGTTTGACCAGGCCCGTGACGGCGTGGTCGACCTGACCTGGACCGTGCTGGGCTACACCCCCGGCCGTTTCAACAAGGCCGAGGTGTTTGAACTGCCGTTCATGAGCGGTTCGGCCGAGCAGTCGTCGCAGGCGTTTCAGGAATACGTCGAGAAGTTCGCGGCCGACGAGTTCAGCTCGGTCAAGCTGATCGCGGTGCACACCCACGGCCCCGGACTGTTCCACACCAAGGCTCCCGTGACCGGGCTGGAAAGCCTGCGCGGCATGAAGGTGCGGGGCGGCTCGCGCATCATCAACAACATGCTGACCAAGCTGGGCGCCACGCCAGTGGGCATGCCGGTGCCCGCCGTGACCGAAGCGCTGTCCAAGGGCGTGATCGACGGCACCACCATTCCGTGGGAAGTGACGCCCGCCCTGAAGGTGAGCGAGCTGGTGAAGAACCACACCACCTTTGCCGGCGACCGCGGCCTCTACACCCAGACGTTCGCCTTCTCCATGAACAAGGCGTCTTACGAGAAGCTGCCGGCCGACCTGAAGAAGGTGATCGACAACAACTCGGGCCTCCCGGCCGCGGCCATGTTTGGCCGTGCCATGGACGAGGGCGACAAAGCCGGCCGAGCCATTGCCGAAAAGGCAGGCAACAACATCGTGGCGCTGGATGCGGCCGAGACGCAGCGCTGGCGCCGCACGGCCGCCACGGTGGAAACCGACTGGATCAACGAAGTGAAGGGCAAGAACATCGACGGCGCCAAGCTGGCCGCCGAAGCCCGCGCGCTGATCGCGAAGTACAGCAAATAAGGCTTTGGCGCCGCGAGCCTGGCTTGCGGTGGTTTTGGCGGGGTTGTCCGGTGCTGGCTGGGCAGCCCTTTTTTGTGCGTGCTGGTTTCTTGCCGTTGCTTCCCCGCAGTTACTGCTATGCCGTTTGGTGATGGAGTGTTTTTTTCCATGCCATCTCGGCATAGCTGAAAGATTCCAGACGGTCTGTTCAGTGCGGGAGAAAATCGGCATATTGCACAGGCCGGTGACCTGCCGGCCACTGGCTGCGTTGGCGTTGATGGCGGCGCAGGCCATCGGCTGAGGGTTGTGTTTTGTAATTTCGGTAAGTAAAACACGTTTAACGATAAGAAATTGTCGGCTATAGTCGCAGACCCCCTGGGTGACCGCCTGTGGTTCGCCCGATGCTGTGGGTGACAATCACGTAGCCGACGCCTACCCAACACAAGGACCTGTTGATGATTGACTGGATCTACCGAACCGCCAAATGGACCGCCATTGCCGGCGGTGTGATGTTAAGTGCCTTGACGCTGATGGTCGTGGCCAGTGTGGCCGGGCGCGCCCTGATCGGCATGGGCCTGGGGCCTGTGCCGGGCGACTTTGAGTTGGTTGAAGTGGGTGTGGGCATTGCCATCTTTTTCTTCATGCCCTGGTGCTATTTGCGTGGTGGTCACGCCACGGTGGACCTGCTCTACATGCACGTGCCGCGTTGGGCCCAAAAGGCGGTTGACACCCTCAGCGACCTGCTGATGCTGCTGGTCTGGCTCATGCTCACCTGGAAGCTCTGGGACGGCCTGGTTGAAAAGAAGGAATACATGGAAACCACCTTCATCTTGCAGATGCCCGTGTGGTGGGCCTATGCGCTTTGCTTTGTGGGCGCGGTGATTGGCTGTGCCTGTTACATCGCCAAAACCTTGACCCAGCTGGGTCTGGCGTCTGAGCCCAAGGGCTGGACCACCGAAGCCAACGCGGGACACTGAACATGAGCAACGTCGAACTCGCCCTCTGGTCCTTCCCGGTCCTGCTGTTCCTGATCTTTATCCGCATTCCCATTGGCCTGTCCATGCTGGTGTGTGGCCTGGCCGGTGCCTGGGTGGTGTACGGCTCGTATGTGCCGATCCTGAACCAGCTCAAGCAGGTCACTTACAGCACCTTCTCCAGCTATTCGCTGTCGGTCATTCCGCTGTTTTTGCTGATGGGGCAGTTTGCCGCGCTGGGGGGCTTGTCACAAGCCTTGTTCAAGGCGGCTGAGGCCTGGATTGGGCACCGCAAGGGCGGTGTGGCCATGGCGGCGGTGGGTGCCTGCGCCGGCTTTGGTGCCATTTGCGGCTCGTCGCTGGCCACGGCGGCCACCATGGGCCAGGTGGCTTTGCCCGAGCTCAAGCGCGCGGGTTACGCGGGCGGCATTTCGACCGCCGCGCTGGCGGCCGGCGGCACGCTGGGTATTCTGATTCCGCCCTCGGTGGTGCTGGTGATCTACGCCATCCTGACCGAGCAGAACATCGCCAAGCTGTTCCTGGCGGCGTTTGTGCCGGGCATTCTGGCCGCCATCGGTTACATGATCGTGATCGCCATTTATGCCCGGGTGAAACCGAAAGAGGTGGGTTCCATGGCGCCCATGCCCATGAAAGACCGCTGGATCGCCACCGCCAAGGTGTGGCCGGTCATGCTGATCTTCATTGCGGTGGTGGGCGGTATTTACACCGGCCTGTTCACACCCACCGAAGGCGCTGCCATTGGTGCTTTTGGCACCGGTCTGGCCGCATGGCTCAGCGGTGGGCTCAACCGCAAGACGCTGATGGGTGCCATTTTGGGCACGGCCATTGCCACCGGCATGATTTTCATGATCGTGCTGGGTGCGGGCGTGTACAACACCTTCCTGGCGCTGTCGCAGCTGCCCCAGGAGGCCGCGCAAATGGTGGCAGGCTCGGGCCTGAACCCCTGGGTGGTGCTGGTCAGTGTGTTGTTGCTTTATGTGGTGCTGGGGTGCTTCATGGACTCGCTGTCCATGATCCTGCTGACCATTCCGGTGTTTTTCCCCATCGTCTCGGTGCTCGACTTCGGCCTGCCGCCCGAAGAGTTCGCGATCTGGTTCGGTATTCTGGTGCTGATCGTGGTCGAGGTGGGTCTGATCACGCCGCCGGTGGGCATGAACCTGTTCGTCATCAACTCAATGGCGCGCGATACCCCGATCACGCAGACCTACCGCGCGGTGATGCCGTTCGTGGCCAGTGACTTCATTCGCACCGCGATTCTGGTGGCGTTTCCCGGCATCACCCTGTTTGTGCTGCGGCTGTAAACGCCGGTCTGGCACCCCATGCTCGACATCCTGGCCATCACCGGCCCGATCTACCTGTGTATCGCGGCCGGCTTTGCCAGCGTGCGCTGGAGCCTCTTCAGCAAAGCCGACATGCGGGTGTTCGGCAAATTCGTTATCCAGATTGCATTGCCCGCGCTGCTGTTCAACGCGCTGGCTTCGCGGCCACTGGGTGAGGTGATCCGCCCCGGCTACCTGGTGGCGTTCGCGGTGGGTTCGCTGGTCTTGATGCTGGGTTCCCTGTGGTTCGCCCACCGGGTGCAGGGCAAAAGCCTCACCGAAAGCGCTTACGTGGCCATGGGCATGACGTGTTCCAACAGCGGCTATGTGGGCTACCCGGTGATGCTGTTGCTGTTTGGCCCGCTGGCGGGCGTGGTGCTGGCGCTCAACCTGCTCGTTGAGAACCTCCTTAAGCTGCCCGTGTTGTTGGCCCTGGCCGACGCGGGTGCCCACCCCGGTGAGCGGGTTTCTCTGGGGCACACCTTGCGCCAGACCGTCGAGCGGCTGGTGCGCAACCCCATGATCATCGCCATTGTGGCGGGCTTCCTGGTCTCGCTCGTGGGTTGGCAACTGCCCTCGGTGATCACCCGCACCGTGACCCTGTTTTCAGCGGCCAGCGGTGGCCTGGCCTTGTTCATCATTGGCGGCACGCTGGTGGGGCTGCAGGTGAAGGGGCTGCGCCGGCAGGTGTCGATGATTGCGCTGGGCAAGCTGCTGCTGCACCCGCTGGCGGTGTGGGCTGCCGTGATGGTGTTGCCGTTGCTGGGTCTGCCGGCGGTGGACGGCGATCTGCGGGCGGCGGCGGTGCTGTCAGCCGCCATGCCCATGCTGGGTATTTATGCCATCCTGGCGCAGCGCCACGGGTTTGAATCCTTCACGGCGGCCGCGCTGCTGGCCACCACAGCCATCTCGTTTTTTACGCTCAGCGGCATCCTCTGGCTCATGCGCCACAGCCCGGGCTGGCTGTCGGCATGAGCGGTGGGGCGCTTCATGTGAAGTTCTCAAGCCGCATTCACCGCGGCCAGCGTCCGGCCGATCAAGGCCAGCGTGGTTTGCTGGGTGAGGGTGGCCGGGCGCAGCGAGCTGGTGGCCAAGTAGAGGCGGGTGCGCAGCGCGGGCTCGCAGACCGGGCGCGTCTGGTAGGCCGACGGGCGGATGGAGCTGGCCACCGCGTTGCGTGAGAGCAGGGCGGCGCCCGCGCCGTCGATCACCAGGTCGAGAATGGCCGAGACGCCATCGATCTCCAGCGCCACGATGGGCCGACAGCCGATGTTGGCCATCTCGGTTTCCACATGCATGCGCAAGGCGTTGGGCCGGCTGGGTATCACCAGAGGCAACGCGGCCACGTCGCGCAGCGCAATGGGGCCGGGCGGCGGGTCTTCGGGCAGGCCGGGTGGGCGCGGTTGCACCAGCAGCAGCTCTTCGTCCTGCAGCGGGGTGATCTCGATCTCGGGTGCCGGTTGCGCGTTGTAGAGCACGGCAATGTCCAGCCGCCCGGTGGTCAGCCATTCCTGCATGGTGACCGACAGACCTTCGCTGATGGAAATGCTGGCCTGAGGCAGCTGCAGGCGAAACGCCCGCGTGAGCGGCACCGTGAGCACCCGCGCCAGGCTGGGTGGCAAGCCAATGGCCACGCGCCCGGCCAGCGCACCGCGCACCCGGCCCAGCTCTTCGCGGGCGCGCTCCACCTGGTGCAGAATGCCGCGCCCGTGCTCCAGCAGCAGCTTGCCCGCTTCGGTGGGTGTGGCGCCCCGGCCGTTGCGCACCAGCAGGTTTTGGCGCAATTCCACTTCCAGCAGCCGCACCTGGCGCGAGAGTGCGGGTTGTGCCACGTCCAGCGCCATGGCGGCGCGGGTGAAGCTGCCCAGCTCCGCCACACGCACAAAATACTCCAGCTGCTTCAGGTCCATGGCAGGGCTTCGGTTATATCAAGATGGAATGGCTAATAGTACGGTATTCCACTTGTGGTTTGACTGGCGATGGCGACAATCGGGTTCATGCCCACACCCACCTTGCCTGGTTCCACGCCGATTCGCGGCATTTCTTCCATGGCCACCCGCCAGCTGCTGGCCGAACTGGTGACCGCCTTTGAACAACGCAGCGGCATGGCGGCGGCCATCGAGTCGGTGGGTGGCGTGGACGCCGCCCAGCGTGTGCGGGCTGGCGAAGCCTTTGATGTGGTGGTGCTGGCGTCCGACGCCCTGCACAAGCTGGTGGCCGCTGGCCAGGTGGTGGCCGGCAGCGTCGTGGACCTGGTGCATTCGGGTGTGGCGGTGGCCGTCAAAGCCGGTGCCCCACAGCCCGATATCGCATCGGAAGACGCCGTGCGCCAGGCCGTGCTGGCGGCGCGCACCATCAGCTATTCCACCGGCCCCAGCGGCGTGGCCCTGGCCGCCTTGTTTGAGCGCTGGGGCATTGCTGACGCGGTGCGCGAACGCATCGTGCAGGCCCCGCCCGGCGTGCCCGTGGGCACGCTGGTGGCGCGCGGCGAGGTGGAGCTGGGCTTTCAGCAGCTGAGCGAACTGTTGCATGTGCAGGGCATTGCCGTGCTGGGCCCGCTGCCGCCCGAGATTCAAATCACCACCACGTTTTCAGCCGGCGTGTGCGTCAACGCCGCCCAGCCCGAAGCGGCGCGCGCGCTGATCGCGTTCATGGCCTCCAGCGAAGCCGCTGACGCCAAACGCCGCCAGGGCATGGACCCCGCCTGATTTTCTCCGTTGACCCGTTCATCCCGCACCGACAGGACACCCCATGAGCCAGCAAAAACCCCTCATCATCGACTGCCACGGCCACTACACCACGGCGCCCAAGGCGCTGGAGAACTGGCGCAATGCGCAGATCGCCGGCATCAAAGACCCGGCCCTGAGCCCGAAGGTCAGTGACCTGAAGATCAGCGACGACGAGCTGATCGAGACCATCGAGACCAACCAGCTGCGCCTGATGAAAGAGCGCGGCTCGGACATCACCATCTTCTCGCCGCGCGCCAGCTTCATGGCGCACCACATCGGCGACTTCAACATCAGCGCCACCTGGGCCGCGATCTGCAACGAGCTCTGCTACCGCGTGAGCCAGCTGTTTCCCGACCACTTCATCCCCGCCGCGATGCTGCCGCAGAGTCCGGGCGTGGACCCTGCCACCTGCATCCCCGAGCTGGAAAAGTGCGTCAAGGAATATGGCAACGTCGGCATCAACCTGAACCCCGACCCGTCGGGTGGCCACTGGACTTCGCCGCCCCTGAGCGACAAGGCCTGGTATCCGATCTTTGAGAAGATGGTCGAGTACAACATTCCGGCCATGGTGCACGTGAGCACCAGCTGCAACGCCTGCTTCCACACCACCGGCGCCCACTACCTGAACGCCGACACCACGGCCTTCATGCAGTGCCTGACCAGCGACCTGTTCAAGGACTTCCCCACGCTGAAATTCATCATTCCCCACGGCGGTGGCGCGGTGCCCTACCACTGGGGCCGCTTCCGGGGTCTGGCGCAAGAGCTGAAGAAGCCGCTGCTGAAAGACCACCTGCTGAACAACATCTTCTTTGACACCTGCGTGTACCACCAGCCGGGCATCGACCTGCTGACCAAGGTGATCCCGGTGGACAACATCCTGTTCGCTTCGGAAATGATCGGCGCCGTGCGCGGCATCGACCCCGAGACCGGTTACTACTACGACGACACCAAACGCTACATCGAAGCGAGCACCATCGTCGTGGGGGACGACCGCTACAAGATTTACGAAGGCAATGCGCGCCGCGTGTTTCCGCGTCTGGACGCAGCTTTGAAAGCCAAGGGCCACTGACTTGCTCCTTCCCCCTCTGGGGGAAGGCAGGGATGGGGGCAGGCGCGCCGCTCGCCCCCACCCAACCCTTCCCCAGAGGGGGAGGGCTTTACACCCAAACAGGAGAAAACACCATGTACGAACTCGGCGTCGTTTACCGCAACATCACCCGGGCCGACCGCGCAGCGGCCGACGGCCTGGCCGCGCTGGGCTCGGCCACCGTGCACGAGGCCATGGGCCGTGTCGGCCTGCTCAAGCCTTACATGCGCCCGATCCAGACCGGTGTGCAGGTCTCGGGCACGGCCATCACCGTGCTGCTGCAGCCGGGTGACAACTGGATGATGCATGTGGCCGCCGAGCAGATCCAGCCCGGCGACATCGTGGTCGCGGCCGTCACGGCTGAATGCTCTGATGGTTATTTCGGCGACCTGCTGGCCACCAGCTTCCAGGCGCGCGGCGCCCGCGGCCTGATCATCGACGCCGGTGTGCGCGACGTGAAGACGCTCAAGGAAATGAACTTCCCCGTCTGGTCGAAGGCCATCAGCAGCAAGGGCACGATCAAGGCCACGCTGGGTTCGGTGAACATCCCCATCGTGTGCGCCGGCATGCTGGTCACGCCCGGTGATGTGATCGTGGCCGATGACGACGGCGTGGTCTGCGTGCCGGCGGCGCGTGCGGCCGAAACGCTGGCCGCCGCCATCAAGCGCGAGAGCTTTGAGGGCGAGAAGCGCGACAAGCTGGCTTCGGGCGTGCTGGGGCTGGACATGTACAAGATGCGCGAGCCGCTGGCCGCTGCGGGTCTCAAATACATCGACTGAGGAAGCCACCATGAGCAAACCCACTTCCGGTGACTTCACCAAAACCGCAGGCTGGATGGACTGGTACACCGGCCCGTCCAAGCCCACCTTCACACTGCCCGCCGGCGCGGTGGATGCCCACTGCCACGTGTTTGGCCCGGGGGCCGAGTTCCCCTACGCCCCCGAGCGCAAATACACGCCGTGCGACGCGAGCAAGCATGAGCTGTACGCGCTGCGCGACCACCTGGGCTTCGCCCGCAACGTGGTGGTGCAGGCCACCTGCCACGGCGCCGACAACCGCGCCATGGTCGATGCCTGCCTGTCCAGCGGCGGCAAGGCGCGTGGCGTGGCCACGGTCAAGCGCAGCATCACCGACGAAGAGTTGCAGGCCTTGCACGCCGCCGGTGTGCGCGGCGTGCGCTTCAATTTCGTCAAGCGCCTGGTGGACTTCACGCCCAAGGACGAGCTGCTGGAAATTGCCGGCCGCATCGCCCAGCTGGGCTGGCACGTGGTGATCTACTTCGAGGCGGTGGACCTGCCCGAGCTGTGGGACTTCTTCACCGCGCTGCCCACCACGGTGGTGGTGGACCACATGGGCCGCCCGGACGTGTCGCTGCCGGTGGACGGCCCGCAGTTCGCGCTGTTCGAGAAATTCATGCGCGAACACAGCAATGTGTGGAGCAAGGTGAGCTGCCCCGAGCGCCTGTCCGTCACCGGCCCCAAGGCGTTGGGCGGCGAGCAGAACGCTTACACCGACGTGATCCCGTTCGCCCGCCGCATCGTTGAGCAGTTCCCCGACCGCGTGCTCTGGGGCACCGACTGGCCGCACCCCAACCTGAAGGACCACATGCCCGACGACGGCCTGCTGGTGGACTTCATTCCGCACATCGCAACGACCGCCGAGCTGCAGCAAAAACTGCTCGTGACGAACCCCATGAAGCTCTACTGGCCTGAAGAATGTTGACCCCCACGCTCCGCCGCTGCGCGGGTCGCTGCCCCCCGAGGGGATGCGAATCGCCTTGGGGCGGCCCGGCGGCGATTCCACTTGCATAAGGAGTACCTATGTCCCTCGAAAAACCCTACCTTGATGTGCCCGGCACGATCATCTTCGACGCCGAACAGTCACGCAAAGGCTACTGGCTCAACCAGTTTTGCATGTCGCTCATGAAGGCACAAAACCGCGAGCGCTTCAAGGCCGACGAGCGCGCCTACCTCGACGAATGGGCGATGACCGAAGAGCAGAAGCAGGCCGTGCTGGCGCGCGACCTGAACTGGTGCATGCGCACCGGCGGCAACATCTACTTCCTGGCCAAGATCGGCGCCACCGACGGCAAGAGCTTCCAGCAGATGGCCGGCTCCATGACCGGCATGACCGAAGCCGAATACCGCGACATGATGATCAACGGCGGGCGCAGCGTCGAAGGCAACCGCGTTGTCGGCGAAGACGGCGACGCCCAGGCGCACCGCCAACCCCAAGGAAAGCACTGACATGGCACGCATCACCGCATCCGTTTTCACCTCCCACGTGCCCGCCATTGGCGCGGCCCTGGACCTGGGCAAGACCCAGGAGGACTACTGGAAGCCCGTGTTCGCGGGCTACGACTATTCCAAACAGTGGATGAAGGACAACAAGCCCGACGTCATCTTCCTTGTCTACAACGACCACGCCACGGCCTTCAGCCTGGAGATGATCCCGACCTTCGCCATCGGCACCGCGGCCGAGTTCACGCCGGCCGATGAGGGCTGGGGCCCACGCCCGGTGCCCAAGGTCATCGGCCACCCCGACCTGGCTTCGCACATCGCGCAGAGCGTGATCCAGCAGGACTTTGACCTCACCATCGTCAACAAGATGGACGTGGACCACGGCCTGACCGTGCCGCTGTCGCTGATGTGCGGCGAGTTGGATCCGAAGAAAGACGCCTGGCCCTGCCCGGTGATCCCGTTCGCGGTCAACGTGGTGCAGTACCCGGTGCCCTCGGGCAAGCGCTGCTTCATGCTCGGCCAGGCCATCCGCAAGGCGGTCGAGAGCTACGACGACGATCTGAACGTGCACATCTGGGGCACGGGCGGCATGAGCCACCAGCTGCAGGGCTCGCGCGCCGGCCTGATCAACCGCGAATGGGACAACGCCTGGCTCGACCAGATGATTGCCGACCCGGTGGGTTGCGCCGACACGCCGCACATCGACTACGTGCGCGAAGCCGGCAGCGAAGGCATCGAACTCGTGATGTGGCTCATTGCCCGTGGCGCCATGTCCGACATCGTCGACGGCAAGGTGCAAGGCCCTGCGCCTGTCGTCAAACACCGCTTCTACCATGTGCCCGCCAGCAACACCGCAGTGGGCCACCTGATTCTCGAGAACGCATAAGGAACACACCATGACCATCAAAGTCGCACTCGCCGGCGCTGGCGCCTTCGGCATCAAACACCTCGACGGCATCCAGAACATCGACGGCGTTGAAGTCGTGTCGCTGATCAGCCGCGATCTGGAAAAGACCCAAGAAGTGGCAGCCAAGTACGGCATCGGTCACGTGACCACCGACCTCGCCGACAGCCTGGCGATGAAGGAGGTGGACGCCGTCATCCTCTGCACGCCCACGCAGATGCACGCCGAGCAGACCCTGGCCTGCCTGAAGGCCGGCAAACACGTGCAGGTGGAAATTCCGCTGGCCGACAGCCTCAAGGGCGCCGAAGACGTGGTGGCGCTGCAGAAGCAGACCGGCCTGGTGGCGATGTGCGGCCACACCCGCCGCTTCAACCCCAGCCACCAGGACGTGAACCAGAAGATCAAGGCGGGCGAGTTCAACATCCAGCAGATGGATGTGCAGACCTTCTTTTTCCGCCGCACCAACATGAACGCGCTGGGCCAGCCGCGCAGCTGGACCGACCACCTGCTGTGGCACCACGCTGCGCACACCGTGGACCTGTTCGCCTACCAGGCCGGCAGCCCGATCGTGCAGGCCAACGCCCTTCAGGGTCCGATCCACCCCACGCTGGGCATCGCCATGGACATGAGCATCCAGCTCAAGGCCGCCAACGGCGCCATCTGCACGCTGAGCCTGAGTTTCAACAACGACGGCCCGCTGGGCACCTTCTTCCGCTACATCGGCGACACCGCGACCTACATCGCGCGCTACGACGACCTGGTCACCGGCAAGGAAGAAAAGATCGACGTGAGCCAGGTGGCGGTGTCTATGAACGGCATTGAGCTGCAAGATCGCGAGTTTTTCGCCGCCATCAAAGAAGGCCGCGAGCCGAATTCGAGCGTGGCGCAGGTGTTCAACTGTTATCAGGTGCTGCACAACCTGGAGCAGCAGCTGAACGCCGCCTGAGCGTATTCACTCCCTCTCCCGCTGGCGGGAGAGGGTTGGGGTGAGGGTGCCAGCGCACCCATCCATCGCCCAAAAAAATCAATCCCCAGCCCCAGATCCCGGATAAGCCCCAACGGCAGCCGCGTCCACTGCCCCGGCGCGCTCGCATGGCCGTCAAACACCCAGTTGCACAATGGTTACACTGGCATAACCATGAGAATCGTTCTGGGCACCAATGTGCTGGTCGCAGCCACTCGGTCGCGAAACGGCTCCAGCTTCGAATTGCTGTCGTTGCTGCCCGATCCGCGTTTTCAGATAGCGCTGAGCGTGGCGCTCTACACCGAGTGGCAGGACGTGTTGAGCCGGCCGGAGCACCTGCCGCCGGGCATGCAGCCCGAAGACGCTCGGGGCTTCTTGCGCTACCTGGCGTCCATCGCCCATCTGCAGGATGTGTATTACCTGTGGCGCCCGTTTCTGCGCGACCCGGACGATGACATGGTGCTGGAGTGCGCGGTGGCGTCGGGAAGCCGCTACCTGGTCACACACAACCTGCGCGATTTCCGCAAAATCACCCAACTGGGCGTTGAACCGCTGACGCCCACTGAATTCCTGGCCCGCCTGAGGAGCACACCATGACTGCCCTGACCATCCGCCTGCCGAATTCCCTGCACGCCAAAATCCGCGAACTCGCCGCGCGCGACGACATTTCCGTCAACCAGTTCATCGCCAGTGCGGCGGGCGAAAAACTGGCGTCCATCCTCACGGTGGACTACCTGCGCCAAGAGGCAGCCCAAGGCAGTCGGCAAGACTTTGACCGCTTCTTGCAGGCGGTGCCAGACGTGCCCGACGAAGCGGATCGCACCTGAACCTTTTCACTGTTTTTTGAAAGTTTGACCATGCAACAACGCCAACTCGGTCCCTTCCAAGTCTCAGCCATCGGCCTGGGCTGCATGAACATCTGCCATGCCTACGGCGCTCCGGTGTCGGAACAGCAGGCCGAGCGCGTGCTGCTCGCTGCGCTGGACGCGGGTGTGACGCACTTTGACACCGCAGCGCTGTACGGCTTTGGCGCCAGCGAAACGCTGGTGGGCAAATACCTGGCCAAACACCGCACCCGGTTCACGCTGGCCAGCAAATGCGGCATGCAGGGCGTGCCCAATGCCGACGGCGTAAAGGTGCGCGTGATCGACGGCCGGCCCGACACGATCAAGGCCACTTGCGAAGCCGCGTTGAAGCGCCTGCAAACCGACGTGATCGACCTCTACTATTTGCACCGCTGGGACAAGCAGGTGCCGATTGAAGAAAGCGTGGGCGCGCTGGGTGACCTGGTGCGTGCGGGCAAGATCCGCAGCGTGGGCCTGAGCGAGGTCTCGGCCCACACCCTGCGCAAGGCCCACGCCGAACACCCCATTGCGGCGCTGCAGACGGAGTATTCGCTGTGGACCCGCAACCCCGAGATTGCGGTGCTGCAAGCCTGCCGCGAACTGGGCGTGAGCTTCGTGGCGTTCAGCCCGGTGGCGCGCGGCTTTTTGTGCGCGCCCATGGACGTGAGCGCCTTCGACGCCAAAGACATCCGCCGCAGCATGCCGCGCTTTGCGCCCGACCACTACGCTGCCAATCTGAAGCTGCTGCCAGCCTACAACGCCATCGCGGCCGAAGTGGGCTGTACGCCCTCTCAGCTTGCCATTGCCTGGCTGCTGCACCAGGGCGATGACATCCTGCCCATCCCCGGCACCACGAGTGTGGAGCATCTGCTGGACGACCTGGGCGCCGTCAACGTGACGCTCACCGGCGATGTGTTGGCGCGCCTGGATGCGCTGATCAACCAGCACACCGTGCAGGGTGACCGCTACAACGCGCAAGCCAACAGCGAGGTGGACACCGAGGTGTTCTGACATATGGCACTCGATACCTGGTTGATTTACCTGCTCGCAGCCATCGGTCTTTCACTTTCCCCTGGCCCCAACGGACTGCTTGCACTGACCCATGGCGCCCTGCATGGGCGCAACCGTGCCTTGTTCACCATCCTGGGCGGGGCGCTGGGCTTTGTGCTGGTGATCGCACTGTCCCTGTTTGGGATCGGTGCGTTGCTCAAGACCTCGGCCCACTGGCTCACCACCATGAAGTGGGTGGGCGGTGCCTATCTGGTCTGGCTGGGTGTGCAGGTGTGGCGCGCGTCGCCTGTCGGCGCGGATCTGCACGCCGATGCCCGTCCGCGCAGCGGCGCATCGCTGTTCCGACAAGGTGCACTGTCGGCGCTCACCAATCCGAAAGCGGTGCTGTTCTTCGCCGCCTTCCTGCCGCAGTTTCTCGACCCGGCGCGCAGCCTGTTCACCCAGTTTCTGGTCATGGCGGGTACCTTCGCTGCCGTCGAAATCGCCACCGAATGGCTGATCGCCAGCATGGCTCACCGGGTGCGCGACTGGCTTCAGCGGGTGGGTCGCCGCTTCAATCAGGTGTGCGGCGGCATGTTTGTCGCCATCGGCGTTGCTTTGCCGATGCGTGGCTGAACGCCGACGGGGACTGAAACAAAACGAAAAGAACCGCAACCGCGCTGACACCCGGCGCGCACTGTGCGCGGGCACCATGATGGTCATGTTCAACAAGGTTCTGAAAGGACCACCATCATGAAAAACTGGATCAAGCGCTCTCTCATTGGCCTCGCCGCCGCCACCGTCGTTTTGGGGGGACTCACCGCCTGTGGCAGCCGTGGCGACCATGCCCGCGGCTGGAGCGACGAGCGCATCACCGAGGTGCGCGGCAAAGCCATTGACAAGATCGGCAGCAAGCTCGATCTCAACGCCGAACAAAAGCAGAAGCTGGGGGTGCTGGCCGACGAGATGATCGCCTCGCGCAAGGCCTTTCGGGGCGACACCACCGACCCCCGTGCCGAGCTGAAAGCGCTGGTGGCCGGCGACAAGTTTGACCGCACCAAAGCCCAAGCCCTCATGGACCAGAAAATGCAGGTCATGCAAGGCAACGGGCCCAAGATGCTCAGCGCCTTTGGCGACTTTTACGACAGCCTGAACGCCGAGCAGCAAAAGCAGGTGCGCGAGCGCATGGAAAAACGCGGCCACGGCTGGTGGGGCCGGGGCTGATCGCGGTGGCTTGAAAGCCGTTGCCATGTCGCCCGCATTCGAACCCATTCACCACCTGGCGCAGCAGAGCAGGGCGCACGCCCCGGCGCTGTTGGCCGGGGCCGAAGACCCCCACGCCGAGCTGCTGGCCCTGGTGTGGGGGCCGCGCTTTGACCGGCAGCACGCGCTCGATCTCTGGGCACGGCTGTCGCAACAACAACCCGCCAGAGCCCTGCCAGTGCTGCCCGCGCTGCTGTCAGCGGCGGATCGTTTCGACGCCCTGGGCGCCCCGGTACAGCACCGGCTGCGCCGCCTGATCGTGCGGCACCGCGCCCTGCGCGACATGTGAAAATGCCCCATGAACCGCATCCTGCTGATCGACGACGACGAACAACTCGGCCCGCCGCTGGCCACGTATTTCCAGCGATTCGAGTTGCAGCTCACCCACGCCACACGCCCCAGCGAGGGCCTGGCCCTGCTGCGCAGCCAGCCTTTTGACGCAGCGATTCTGGACGTGATGCTGCCCGAGATGGACGGCTTTGAACTCTGCCGCACCATCCGCAAAGACAACGACATTCCCATCGTCATGCTCACGGCGCGGGGCGATGTGATGGACCGCGTGGTGGGGCTGGAGCTGGGTGCCGACGACTACCTGCCCAAACCCTTTGAGCCGCGCGAACTGGTGGCGCGCCTGCAAACCGTGTTGCGCCGGCGCAAGCCCAACGGCAACAGCCAGGCGGTGACCCTGGGTGCCGCGCCCACGCTGCACTTTGATGGCCTGGACATTGACACCGCGCGCCGCAGCGTGGT
Organism: Hydrogenophaga sp.; assembly: GCF_030656115.1. Taxonomy (GTDB): domain Bacteria; phylum Pseudomonadota; class Gammaproteobacteria; order Burkholderiales; family Burkholderiaceae_C; genus Hydrogenophaga. The sequence goes on along the minus strand of NZ_JAUSOO010000177.1, from coordinate 6,901 downwards.
GCGCGAAGGCCAGGCGGTTGAACTCACCGGCACCGAATACGAACTGTTGCTGTTGCTGGCGCGCGAGCCGGGCAAGGTGTTCAGTCGCGACGACATCCTGAACCAGCTGCGCGGCCACGAGGCCGACCTGTACACCCGCGCGGTGGACATTGTGGTGAGCCGCCTGCGCAAGAAGCTGGAGCCGCTGGACTGCATCAAAACCCTGCGCAACGCGGGCTACTCGCTGGCGCTGCGCCGACTGACCGTATGAGCGCGGCTCAGCCCCCGAGGTCGTCGTCCTGGCGGCGCGCCAAACACCGCGTGGCGCACTCCATCAAGCTGCGCATGGTGCTGGTGTTTCTGGTGCTGGCCGCGGCCATGACCTTCGTGGTGGTCACGGGCGCGCAAAAGGCCTTTTCCATGGGTTGGCGCGAAGCCGCTCGGCCCCTGCTGATGGACTATGTGGACCGGCTGGCCAGCGACATCACGGCCGGCGGCGCGCCAAGCGTGGAGCGCGCGCAAGCCATCACCGGGCGGCTTCCACTGACCGTGCGCATTGAAGGGCCGCAGGTGCGCTGGGCCTCGCACCCTGACCAACCGGTACCCGATTGGCGGCGTGACGATCGCGCCAATGAACAGGGCTTTCAGCGCGAAGACTGGGGCGGTGGCAAAGACTGGCAAGGCATCTTGAAGCGCACCACGGCCGATGGCCACAGCATCGAGTTCGGTATCAACGAAGAGGTGTTCGAGCGCCGCCCGCGCCTGATTGGTTATGCGCTCACGGCGCTGCTGCTGCTCACGCTGCTGGCCTGGTTGTATGTGCGCCGCTTGCTCAAGCCGCTGGACGCCATTGGCGAGGGCGCACGCCGATTTGGCGCGGGCGACTTCAGCCAGCCCATTCCCGAGCGCTGCCTGCATGGCCCCGACGAGCTGGGCGTGCTGGCCCAGACCATCAACACCATGGGCCAGGACATTCACCAGATGCTGGAAGCCAAGCGCGCGCTGCTGCTGGCCATCAGCCACGAGCTGCGCAGCCCGCTCACCCGCGCCCGGCTCAACACCGAGCTGCTGCCCGAAACGGCAGACGTGAACCCGCAGCGCGAAGCCCTGTTGCGCGACCTGCAGGAAATGGCCGGCCTGATCAGCGATTTGCTGGAGAGCGAGCGCCTGTCGGCCAAACACGCCGCGCTGCAGCGCGAGCCGGTAGCGCTGGCACCACTGGCCCAAGACGTGATGAGCGACGTGCTGGCGCGCCAGCCTGCACGGCCCGGTGCCCGCCCTGAAATCACGCTGCTGCAAGACCCCAACCTGCCCACGCTCGCGCTGGACGCCGCGCGCATTCGCCTCTTGCTGCGCAACCTGCTTGACAACGCCTTGCGCTACAGCGCGGGTGCGCCGCTGCCACCCGAACTGCACCTGCGCACCGTGGGCCAGGGCATTCAGATCGAGGTGCGCGACCACGGCCCGGGCGTTTCAGCAGAGCAGCTGGCCCACCTGGCCGAACCTTTCTTCCGCCCCGACACCGCACGCACCCGCGCGCAGGGCGGTGTGGGCCTTGGGTTGTACCTGTGCAAGCTTGTGGCCCAGGCGCATGGCGGCACTTTTGCGGTGCGCAATGCGGCGCCCGGGCTGGCTGTGACGGTGACGCTGCCCGGCGGCTAAACCCTGGCCTGCAACGCAGAAAGCTATTTGTGTGGGCTTATGCAACGCTTGTATGACATACACTGAAGCTGTGTGAATACCGAGGTGACGACCATGCCAACTGCTGAAAAAATTCTCAATGTCCGGTTGCCGGTGGAACTGCACAGCCAGCTGGAGCAACTGGTGCAAGCCACAGGCCGCACCAAAAGTTTCCTGACGGTTGAAGCCCTCAGGAGCTACGTCAGCCAAGAGCAATGGCAAATTGCAGACATTCAGGCCGGTATGGATGAGGCCGACCGTGGCGACTTTGCCTCTGCGGACGAAGTGCAAGCGGTATTTGCCAAACACGGACACTGATGCCCCGTGAACATTCGCTGGACCCGCACGGCACTGGCCAACCTCCAAGCCATTGCCGACCACATCGCGCACGACAACCCGGTGCGCGCATCGTCGTTTGTGGGCGAAATCAAAACCAAAACAGAACGTCTGGCCGAGTTTCCTGCCTTGGGGCGCCCTGGCCGCGTGCCCGGCACACGCGAACTCGTGGTGCATCAAAACTACGTCGTTCCGTACCGTGTGAAAGATGGCGTGGTCCAAATACTTCGTGTGCAACACGTGGCGCGGCTCTGGCCGCAGCCGTTGTGAGCTGACACGCTCCTGGGGTTGATGGGCGTCAGACCGCGTGTACGCCGTGTGTGCCATGCTGTTGGCATGAACACCCCAAATCTTCCCGGCTTTGCCTCCGCAACCACCCGCTTTCTGTTTTTCACTGGCAAGGGCGGCGTCGGCAAGACCTCGCTCTCCACCGCCACCGCCATTGCGCTGGCCGATGCGGGCCAGCGGGTGCTGCTGGTCAGCACCGACGCCGCGTCCAACCTCGACGAAATGCTCGGTGTGCCGCTGTCCAACCAGCCGGTGCCCGTGCCTGGCGTGCCGGGGCTGCACATGCTCAACATCGACCCCGACACCGCCGCCGAGGCCTACCGCCAGCGTGTGCTCGCGCAGCTCGAAGCCAGCGCCAGCGACGACGAGCGCCAGACCGTGCGCGAACAGCTCTCGGGCGCCTGCACCACCGAGATCGCCGCGTTTGACGAATTCGCCGCGCTGCTGGCGGGCGAGGGCGGTGAAAGCGCGTACGACCACGTGGTGTTTGACACCGCGCCCACCGGTCACACGCTGCGCCTGCTCAGCCTGCCCAAGGCCTGGACCGGCTTCCTCGCGGGCAACGACCGGGGCGCCTCGTGCCTGGGCCCGCACTCCGGCCTGAAGATGCAGGAAGCGCGCTTCAACGCCGCGCTGCAAGCGCTGAGCGATCCCGCACTCACCACCGTGGTGCTCGTCACCCGGCCCGACCCGCGCCCCATGCAGGAAGCCGCACGCACCGCCGAAGAGCTGCGCCAGCTCGGCCTGGCCAACCAGCGCCTGGCCGTCAACGGCGTGTTTCATGCCAGCGGCGCCAACGACCCGATTGCCAACGCCATCGAAGCGCTCGGCCGCCAGGCCCTGAATGAGATGCCCGACGCGCTCGCCAAATTGCCGCGCGACGAAGTGCCGCTGCGCGCTTTCGACACCGTGGGCCTGCCGGCGCTGCGGGCGCTGCTGCAAGGCGGCGACGTGACCGCGCCTGCGCCCCATGCGGCCACACCCGCGCTGCCGGCCGAGCCGCTGTCCAGAATGGCCGACGAGCTCGCCGCCGTGGGCCACGGCCTCATCATGGTCATGGGCAAAGGCGGCGTGGGCAAGACGACGATTGCCGCCGCGCTGGCCGTGGGCCTGGTGCAGCGCGGCCACAGCGTGCACCTCACCACCACCGACCCGGCCGCCCACGTGGCCGATGCGCTGAACGGCAGCCTGGAAGGCCTCAAGGTCGGCCGCATCGACCCCAAGGCCGAGACCGCCGCCTACATCGCCAAGATCATGGCCACGCGCGGCAAGGCGCTGGATGAACAAGGCAAAGCCCTGCTGCTGGAAGACCTGCAGTCGCCCTGCACCGAAGAAGTGGCCGTGTTCCACGCCTTCAGCCGCGTGGTGAACGAAGCGCGTTCGTCGTTCGTGGTGCTCGACACCGCACCCACCGGCCACAGCCTGCTGCTCATGGACGCCACCGGCGCCTACCACCGGCAGATGACGCAGCAGTACGAAGGCCAGGCAGCCGCCAAAGGCCTGCACATCATCACGCCGCTCATGCGCCTGCAAGACGGCAGCATGACGCGCGTGATCATCGTCACCCTGCCCGAAGTCACCCCGGTCAGCCAGGCCGCCGCCCTGCAAGACGACCTGCGCCGCGCCAAGATTGAACCCTGGGCCTGGGTCATCAACAAGAGCATCGTCGCCACCGGCACGACAGACCCGCTGCTGCAAGCGCGGCTGGCGGGCGAGGTGCGCCAGACGGAAAGAATTGCAAACGGTTTGGCGAAGCGCACGTTTGTGCTGCCCTGGCTGCCCGAGCCGCCGGTGGGGGTGCAGGCTTTGGCGCGGTTGGTTTAAGGGCTCGGCGGTGGCCCCCTAGAATGCAACAAGAGGAAACAACGACAAAGCCCACCGCATGACGCCCGAGGCCCGCGCCCGCCAGACCATTGACGCACTGCTCACCGCAGCGGGTTGGCACGTTTGCGATGTGGCCAGCGCCAACATGTATGCCGCTACCGGCGTCGCCATCCGCGAGTTCCCGCTCAACCCCGGCCACGGCTTCGCCGACTACCTGCTCTACGTCAACGGCAAAGCCTGCGGCGTGATCGAAGCCAAGAAAGAAGGCGCCACCTTGAGCGGCGTGGAAGTGCAAAGCGCCCGCTACGCCCAGGGCCTGCCCGCCGCCTTGCCCGCCTGGCGCCGGCCGCTGCCCTTTGTGTTTGAGTCCACCGGGGTCGAAACCCGCTTTACCAACGGGCTCGACCCGGCTCCCCGCGCCCGCCCGCTGTTTGCCTTCTTCCGGCCCGAGCTGCTGTGGCTGTGGCTGTGGCTGTGGCTGAAAACCGCCGAGCCCCCTTCGCCCAACCACATCGCCCCAGGCACCGAGCCCACCGCCGAACCCCCTGCGGGCTATCTGCCTACCGGCACCTTCCTCGCCCGCCTGCAACACATGCCGCCACTCGTCACCGAGTGGGGCCAGGGCGGCGCCAGCTACCAGCTCTGGCCGGCGCAAATCAAAGCCATCCAGAACCTGGAAACCAGCCTCGCCGCCAACAAGCCCAAGGCCCTGATCCAGATGGCCACCGGCAGCGGCAAAACCTTCACCGCCATCAGCTTCATCTACCGGCTCATCAAGTTTGGCGGTGCCCGGCGCGTGCTCTTTCTGGTGGACCGTGGCAACCTGGCGCGCCAGACCAAGAAAGAGTTCGACGCCTACGCCAGCCCGCACAACGCCTACAAGTTCGGCGAAGAGTTCATCGTCCAGCACCTGCAGGGCAACCAGCTCGACGGCAGCGCCCGCGTCGTCATTTGCACCATCCAGCGCATGTTCAGCATGCTCAAGGGCAAAGAGCTGCCCGAAGAGGCCGACGAGACCAGCACCGAGGGCGCCGAAGCCCTGTTCAAAGACCCCGAACCCATCGGCTACAACCCGGCCATCCCCATCGAGAGCTTCGACATCGTCGTCACCGACGAAGCCCACCGCAGCATCTACAACCTCTGGCGGCAGGTGCTGGAATACTTCGACGCCTACCTGATCGGCCTCACCGCCACGCCCAACAAACAGACCTTCGGCTTCTTCAACCAGAACCTCGTCATGGAATACGGCCACGCCCAGGCCGTGGCCGACGGCGTCAACGTCAATTACGACGTCTACCGCATCAAGACCGAAGTGACCGAAGCCGGTGCCAAGGTGGACAAAGGCTACTGGCTCGAAACCCAAGACAAAGCCACCCGCCGCAAGACCGCCTGGCAGCTCGACGAAGACTTTGAATACGACCCCACCGAGCTGGACCGCGCCGTGCAGACGCCCGACCAGATCCGCACCGTCGTCCGCACCCTGCGCGACCAATGGCGCGTGGACCTGTTCCCCCAGCGGCAGGAACTGCCCAAGACGCTCATCTTTGCCAAAGACGACAACCACGCCGAGAAGATCGTCGAAATCCTGCGCGAAGAGTTCGCCCGCGGCAACGAGTTCGCGCAAAAGATCACCTACCGCAGTGCACAGGGTGGAGGAACGAGCCCCGAACAGCTCATCAAAGACTTCCGCACCGCCTACTACCCGCGCGTGGCCGTCACCGTGGACATGATCGCCACCGGCACCGACATCAAGCCGGTCGAAATCGTCATGTTCATGCGCTCGGTCAAAAGCCGCAGCTTCTTCGAGCAGATGAAAGGCCGGGGTGTGCGCATCTGCAACCCCACCGACCTCATGGCCGTGAACCCTTCTGCCCCCGGCGAGCAGCTGAAAAAGGACCACTTCGTCATCGTCGACTGCGTGGGCGTCTGCGAGCGCGACAAGACCGACAGCCGCCCCATGGACCAGAAAAAGAGCGTGCCGCTTGACAAGCTCCTGCAAGCCGTGGCCCTGGGCAATGTGGAAGACGAAGTGCTCTCCAGCGTGGCCGCCCGCCTGAGCCGCCTGGGCAAAGACATCAGCGAAGCCGACCACGCCAAGGTCATCGAAGCCAGCGGCGGCCACAGCCTCAAGGACCTGGCGCGCGGCATCGTGCAAGCGCTCAACCTGGAGGCCAACAGCGAAGACCAGAGCCCCGCCCAGCTGGAAGCCACTCTGCGCCAAGCCGCCCAACCCTTCAGCAACCCCGCGCTGCGCGAGCTCATCTTGAAGCTCAGGCAAAAGGCCGATCTCATCATCGACACCGTCACCAGCGACAAGCTCGTGAGCGCCGGTTTCACCGAAGGCAGCGACCGCGCCAAAGAACTGGTGCACAGCTTCGAAGCCTTCATCCAGCAGCACAAAGACGAAATCACCGCGCTGCAAATCCTCTACAACCGCCCGGTGCGCGCGCCGCTCAAGTTTGAAGACATCCAGGCCCTGGCCGACGCGCTGCACAGCCCGCCGCACCTCATTGACGAAAGCGCCCTCTGGCAGGCCTACGCCGCACTGCAAAAAGGCAAGGTCAAAGGCAGCAACCAGAAACGCCTGCTTACCGACATCGTCAGCCTTGTGCGCTTTGCCATGCAGCAAGACAACGAGCTCGTGCCGTATCCCGAGCGCGTACAGGCCAACTTCAAGGCCTGGCTGGCACAGCAATCTCCATCCCCGAATTCACCCCCTCTCCCTCTGGGAGAGGGCAGGGGTGAGGGCTCCCCCCGCGGGGCCCCCCCCCCCCCCCCCCCCCCCCCCCCCCCC
>NZ_JAUSOO010000175.1 GCF_030656115.1 Hydrogenophaga sp. | reverse complement strand
GTGGGACGTGCGGGGGTCGAACCCACGACAAACGGATTAAAAGTCCGCTGCTCTACCAACTGAGCTAACGTCCCATCAATTTCAATGCCAGCCTAATATGCTGACGTCAAAACCTGGGCAGGAGAACCAGCCGAGCTTGGTTGCAACCTGAAAATCTGGTGGGACGTGCGGGGGTCGAACCCACGACAAACGGATTAAAAGTCCGCTGCTCTACCAACTGAGCTAACGTCCCACTTTGGTTCACATAACAATTTGCATCGTTCTGGGAAGCCTCAAATTATAGCGTCACTTTCGTCTCTCTTTTGAGGGGGTGGGATGCTTTTTTTACTTGCAGCCAGAACATTCAAAACCCACCCAGCTGCACACAGGCCAAAGGTCGCGGTCACACTCACCATGGAGCCGTATCCGTGGCAGTTGAGCGTGCTGTCCAGGTTGTCGACCTCGCACGACGCGTCGGGTGGTGCAACCGCCTCGCGGCTAAAGACACAGGTCACCCGCATGCGACTTGTGCGTGCCCCGTTGTGATGTTTGCGCAAGCGATAACGCAGCTGCGCCAGCAAGGGGTCGTGTGTGACAGCTGCGAGGTCATCGACCTCCACCGCCTGCGCTTGGCTCTTGCCGCCGGCTGCTCCGACCGTCACAAAGTGCACACCGTTTGAAACTGCCCAGGCCGCCAGCGTGGTCTTGGCGCGCACCTGATCACAGGCATCGATCAGCGCGCAGGGTAAGGGCACGCTGTGACCCAGAGCGGTATTGAGCAAAGCAGGCCAGTTGTCAGGAGTAACGAAGTCGTCGATAACGTCAACGGTGCAGTCGGGATGAAACAGCGCGATGCGCTCGCGCATGGCCTCGGCCTTGGATTGCCCCAGTGTGGGTTCCAGTGCGTGAATCTGCCGATTGATGTTGGATTCGGAAACGAGATCCAGGTCGATAAGGGTGAGCCTGCGCACCCCGCTGCGCGCCAGTGCTTCGACCGACCAGGACCCCACGCCCCCTATGCCAACCACCACCACATGCGCGTCAAAAATGCGCTGCGCGCCGTCAACGCCATAAAGGCGACGCAAACCACCAAAGCGGCGCTCGAAGTTTTTGGTTGCGTCTGGCTGAATCGGGCCAGCGTCCAGCTTGGCGGTCACTCGCGCTCCAGAAGCCACATCTGAAAGCGGAAACCACCGATGGCCCCCAAAAAGATGCCCACGACAGCAATCATGCTCGTGAGGCTGAGCGTAGACAGACCCGATAGGCCCTGTCCCACCGTGCAGCCCATGGCTGTGACACCACCTACGCCCATGCACACGGCACCGACCAAGTGCAGCGCGGTGTCTTCGGTGCTGCGAAAACCTTCCCACCGAAAGCTGCGGCTCAACTGGGCCTGCACAAAAGCACCCACCACCACGCCGACCACAGTTACCACGCCCAGTGTCAACACTTTAGATGTGTCGCTGAAGAAGATCACCCAGTCCAGGGTGTAGGCCATGGGTGCTGTGAAGGTCAGCGATTCCATACGGCCGGTGTTGGTCGCCACATACACCGACTCCAGGGTTTCAGGGTGCTCGGCCACAAAACCCAAGTGACCACTGACCCACCACATCGCAGCAATAACCAGCCCCAGGCCACCGCCGGCCAGCAAGTTGTTGGTGTTGCGAAAGTCGGGGCCCAATAATGCCCATATGATCAGTGCACCACCCACCAGCAAGGCCACCAGCATGCCCGTGACGGTCGGGTCAAGGCCAAAGCCGGAAGCGACCCAGGCAGGCACTGCACTGCCTGCTGGTATGTCAAAAGCCACACGGTCAACGGTGTTGACGCGCAACACAGCCAGCACGCCGCGCAAGGTGGCGAAGGCTGCAAAGCCCATTACGAAGAAAACTACCAGGGACTTCAGGCTGCCTGCGCCGATGCGCGCGAGGGTTTTGCTGCCGCAGCCCGAGGCCAGTACCATGCCGAAACCAAACAGCCCACCGCCCACCAAGGCGGAAAGCCAGATGATGCGGCCCGAGGCATAAATGGTGTTTTTGTCGTCGATCCATCCTAGCCATGCCATGGTGTGAAATCCGATCATGGCCACGCCCACTGCCATGCCCCAAGTGCGCATGCGCGTCCAGTCGCCCATGTTCACAATGTCGCTGAGGGCGCCCATGGTGCAGAAATGGGTGCGTTGAGCAATGAAGCCAAACGCCACAGCCACTGCGAAAGCGGACCACAGCACCAGCGTTTGTAGTTTAAGAAGGTCAGCGATTTCCATGGTTGCCATTGTAGGAGGAGGCAAGCACTGGTCGCCCGCACAGGGATGTTCAAAAAACGCTGGAAACTTCGTTTAACCGAGATTGTTCATTGGCCAGAAGGCAGCGCTCGTGAGCGGGCTGGTCACGTGCGTGAGCTTGACCTATTTTCTAAATCTATTTCATTTAGAACCGAATACCCGATGGGTTCTCAGTGGGTGGGGTGACAGGTACCACCGGTTCCGTGGTGCGTTGACGGGGTGCGTTGTCAAGTACCGCAGCTGCAGGTTCTGAAGGCGCTATCGTGACCAAAGGAGTGGCCGCTGGGCGTTGGTAGGTGTTGGGCAGAATTGACTGCTTGGGGTAGCCCGCTGCGTCGATGAACTGGGTCCATTCAGTCTCTGAATACCCCTTGATTTGCTGAGCTCCGATGGTCAGAAACGGCAGCGATGTCGCACCGCTGAATCTCTTCAGTTCTTCAGCGTCTTGCTGGGTGTTGATGGTTTTTTCAACGTACGGAATGCCGCGGGTGTTCAGCAGATTGCGCCCGCTGTCGCAGGGCGCACAGCCTGTGCTGGTGTAGAGCTTCACGGGGTACCGGCTGGCCACTTGGCGCAGTACAAATGGCAGTTGTGAGTTTGCATTGGAGACCGTTTTTGCCGTTACGCTATCGATTGGCCGGGGATTCACCAGGGCAGGGGGAGGCTGGTCAGAATAGGTGATGCGGCCATCCGGACCCACAATGCGGTAGACACCCTGGGCCAGCATGGGTGTTGCTACCAAGCCAAAGACAAGCCCTACCACAGCGGTAAGGACAGGCTTGGACAGGTGCTTGCCGGGGTGGATCGTAGCGAGGGCTGCGTTGATGATGTTCATACAGTTTTCTCACGCCATACCTTGGTGACGCAACAAGGCCTCGATGCTGGGTTCGCGTCCGCGGAAGGCTTTGAACGATTCCATGGCTGGGCGGCTTCCACCGGCCTCTAAAATGGTTTGGCGGTAGCGCCGTCCGGTGGCAACGTCCAACGTGCTGTGGCCGTTGGCTTGGGCCGCTTCTTCGAATGCCGCGTAAGCGTCTGCTGACAGGACTTCGGCCCACTTGTAGCTGTAGTAACCGGCCGAATACCCGCCAGCAAAGATGTGACTAAAGGTGTGGGGTGAGCGACTGTAAGCCGGAGGTTGCAGCACGGCCACCTCGTCGCGCACCTGTTGTTGCAAGGCCAGAATGGCTTCGCCACTGGTGACCGGCTCGGTCTGACTGTGCAGCAGCATGTCAAACAGAGAAAACTCCACCTGGCGCAGGGTTTGCAGGCCGCTCTGGTAGTTCTTGGCGGCGAGCATTTTGTCAAAAAGCGCACGGGGCAGCGGTTCGCCAGTGTCCACATGGGCGGTCATGTGCTTGAGTACATCCCATTCCCAGCAGAAGTTTTCCATGAACTGGCTAGGCAGTTCCACAGCGTCCCATTCCACCCCGCTGATGCCCGACACGTCGCGCTCGTTGACCTGCGTGAGCATGTGGTGCAGGCCGTGCCCAAATTCGTGGAAAAGGGTGATCACGTCGTCGTGTGTGAGCAGCGGCGGCTTCTTGATGCCATCCACCTCGACGCCTTCGGCGAAGTTGCACACCAGATGCGCCACGGGCGTTTGCAGCGCGCCGGTGTCCGGGCGCAGCCAGCGGGCCCGCACATCGTCCATCCAGGCGCCACCGCGTTTGCCGGTGCGTGCAGCCGGGTCCAGGTAGAACTGGCCCACCAACTGCATGCCTTCGGGCGTGCTGCGTTCAATGCGGTAAAACTCGACGCCGGGGTTCCACACCGGCGCGGTATCGGGGCGGATCGCCACCTCAAACAGCGTTTCAACAATCTGGAACAGGCCCGCAAGCACCTTGGGGGCGGTGAAATAGGCTTTGACTTCGTGCTCGCTGAAGGCGTAACGGGCTTCCTTCAGTTTTTCGCCAATGTACGGCCAGTCCCAGGCCTGTGGATCGCTCAGGCCCAGTTCGCTGGAGGCGAAGGCGCGCAGGTCGGCCACGTCTTTGACGGCATGCGGGCGGGCTTTCTGGCCCAGGTTGCGCAGAAAGGCAATCACCTGTTCCGGCGTTTCGGCCATTTTTGGCACCAGCGACACGTCGGCAAAGTGGCGGTAGCCCAGCAGCTGCGCTTCTTCATGGCGCAGCGCCAGCAGCTCGCCCATGATGGCCGCGTTGTCGAATTTCACCGCATCGCCCGCAGCCTGGTCGCTGGCACGCGTGGCGTATGCGCGGTAGAGTGTTTCGCGCAGGGCGCTGCTGTGAGCGAATTGCATCACCGGCAAATAGCACGGCATTTTCAGCGTGAGTTTGTGGCCGGTCTTTTCGTCGGCCAAGGCTGCAGCGGCCGCGGTTTGCTTCACATCTTCAGGCACGCCAGCCATGTCTTCCGTGGGAACGTAGAGGGCGAACGCATCGGTAGCGTCCAGAGCGTTTTCGCTGAATTTCTGTCCCAGTTCGGCTTGTCGTTCTTGCAGCCATGCAAATCGGGTTTTGGCCTCGCCTTGTAGATCGGCGCCACCCAGCACGAAACCCCGCACGGCATTTTTGTGCGCCTGGGTCTGTTCGGGCGTCAGGCTGGTGGGGTCCATGGCCTTGTATTTGGCGTACAGGCGCTCGTCGGCGCCCAGGCGCGTCCAGAATTCGGTGACCTTGGGAAGAACCTCGTTGTAGGCGGCTCTCAATTCGGGCGTGTCGGCCACGCTGTTGAGGTGGCTGACGGCGCCCCAGGCACGTGAAAGGCGCTCGGCGGGCACGTCCAAGGTGAGGGAAATTTGCGACCATTGCGCCGGGAAATCCGGCGCAGTCACCGTTTCCAGCGCGGTGCTGGTGGTTTCCAGCAAGGCGTCGATGGCCGGGGCTACCAAAGTGGGCGTGATGGCATCAAACAGCGGCAGATCGGAAAAATCCAGCAAAGGATTGAGCGTGGCGGGGGCGGTGCGGTCGTTCATGGCTGTTCAGATGTGGCGCAGGGTGCGAAGTTCAAGGTGGCCGGAGGCTGTCGCAGGTGGTGCCGGGCAAAAAAAAGGACAGCCAAGCATGGTAGCCACGCCCGATTGCCCTGTGTACTGTCCGGATTGCGTTCCGGAGCGTGGCTACTGCGATTGAGCGCTTTTCTTGACGCTTTTTTGCATCGGTTTGGCGCGTTTGACCTGGCCGCCGGTGGTCAGGCGCTGATTGCCCAGAACGCGAACCACCTTCACTTCAGGGCGCTGGCCGCCGCGGCTGCTGAATTTCAGCACCTTGACATCGCGCGGGCCGGGCATGCGGTCCTCGTCCACCGATTTTTCCTTCTCTGGCATGGGGCGCCACAGCACCAGCAATTTGCCGATGTGCTGGATGGGTGCGGCATCGAGCTCGCCAGCCAGCGCTTGCAGCATGGATTCACGGGCGGCACGGTCGTCGTTGAAAACACGGATCTTGATCAATCCGTGTGCTTTAAGTGCACCGTCGATTTCTTTTTTGACTGCGGGGGTCAATCCATCGCCGCCAATGTGGACGACGGGATCAAGGTGGTGGGCCTCGGCGCGGTGGACTTTGCGCTGGGCGGGTGTGAGTGTGATCTGAGGCATGGGACAATTATCGTTTAACGGCGGCCGTTGTGCGTTTTTCGTGCAGGCAGCCTGTCAAGGTATCTGCGCAGCATGAAAGTTAAAACGAAGAGCAAGAAGGTCAACAAGGCCTGGCTCAACCAGCACGTCAACGATACCTATGTGCTTCTGGCCAAGAAGGATGGGTACCGCGCACGTGCGGCATACAAGCTCAAGGAACTGGATGAAACGCTGGGCCTGATCCGTCCGGGCCAGTGCGTGGTGGACTTGGGCTCTACGCCGGGTGCATGGAGCCAGTATGCGCGTCGACGCCTGAGCCCACAGGGTGCGGCCGTGGGCGAGTTGCACGGCACCATTGTTGCGCTGGACATGTTGCCCATGGACCCGGTGGAGGGTGTGCATTTTATTCTGGGCGATTTCCGTGAGTCTGCGGTACTGGCCCAACTGGAACAAGCGTTGGTAGACCGCGGCGTGAGTGCTGTCGATGTGGTGGTCTCAGACATGGCGCCCAATCTGTCGGGCATTGGTTCTACCGATGCAGCACGTATTGCCGATCTGGTGGAGCTGGCAGTGGACTTCGCTGTCAACCACCTCAAGCCTGATGGCGCGCTGGTGGTCAAGCTGTTCCATGGCGGCGCCTACGACCCGATGGTGGCGCTGTTTCGGCAGACTTTTCGCACCGTCAAGGCGATCAAGCCCAAGGCCTCACGAGAAAAATCATCTGAAACCTTTCTGGTGGGCATGGGTCTGAAAAAGCAGGCTGTTGTCTGAAGCGCGTGTTCAACACACAAAAATGACTAACCCTTTGATTGATATTGCCTCAGCATTTATCAAAGGCATGCCCGCTTGAAAGTCCTAAAATGGGCTCAATCTACCAATGTCTATCAATATCCCCGCCAGGAGCTGCACTTGAACAACCAGTGGTTTTCGAAAATCGCCGTATGGATGGTTATCGCCATGGTGCTTTTCACCGTCTTCAAGCAGTTTGACGGCCGCACCAGCGCGAGTGCCGGCACCGTCGGCTACTCTGAATTTCTTGATCTGGTCAAATCAGGCGGACTCAAGTCGGCCACCATCCAGGAAGGTCCGGGTGGTACCGACATTGTGGCGATCACCACAGATGATCGCCGTGTGCGCACCACCGCCACCTATCTTGACCGTGGTCTGGTCGGCGACTTGATCAACAACAATGTCAAGTTCGATGTGCGTCCCCGCGAAGAGGGCTCGTTGCTCATGACACTGCTGGTCAGCTGGGGCCCCATGCTGCTGCTGATCGGTGTCTGGATCTATTTCATGCGCCAGATGCAGGGCGGCGGCAAAGGCGGCGCGTTCAGCTTCGGCAAGAGCAAGGCCCGGATGCTCGATGAAAACAACAATACCGTGACCTTTGCCGATGTGGCCGGTTGCGATGAGGCCAAGGAAGAAGTCAAGGAGGTTGTTGACTTCCTGAAAGATCCTGCCAAGTTCCAGAAACTGGGTGGCCGTATTCCACGGGGTCTGTTGCTTGTTGGTCCTCCGGGCACCGGCAAGACGCTGCTGGCCAAGGGCATCGCTGGTGAAGCCAAAGTACCGTTTTTCAGCATCTCAGGTTCTGATTTTGTCGAAATGTTTGTGGGCGTGGGCGCAGCCCGCGTGCGCGACATGTTTGACAATGCCAAGAAAAATGCACCTTGCATCATCTTTATTGATGAAATTGACGCCGTGGGGCGCCAGCGTGGCGCGGGTCTGGGCGGCGGTAACGACGAGCGCGAGCAGACCTTGAACCAGATGCTGGTTGAAATGGACGGCTTTGAGACGAACGTCGGTGTGATCGTGGTGGCTGCCACCAACCGTCCCGACATTCTGGACGCTGCCTTGCTGCGCCCCGGCCGTTTTGACCGTCAGGTGTATGTGACGCTGCCCGATATTCGGGGCCGCGAGCAAATCCTGAACGTGCACATGCGCAAAGTGCCGCTGGGCACCGACGTGAACCCGAGCGTCATTGCCCGTGGGACACCTGGCATGAGCGGTGCAGATTTGGCCAACCTGTGCAACGAAGCTGCCCTGATGGCCGCTCGCCGCAACGCCCGCGTGGTGGAAATGCAGGACTTCGAAAAAGCCAAAGACAAGATCTTCATGGGCCCCGAGCGCAAGAGCATGGTGATGCCGGAAGAAGAGCGCCGCAACACGGCCTACCACGAGTCCGGCCACGCACTCATTGGCAAGCTGTTGCCCAAATGCGATCCGGTGCACAAGGTCACCATCATTCCCCGTGGCCGCGCGCTGGGCGTGACCATGAGCCTGCCGGCGCAAGACCGGTACAGCTACGACAAAGACTACATGCTGAACCAGATCAGCATGCTGTTTGGTGGCCGTATTGCCGAAGAGGTGTTCATGAACCAGATGACCACCGGCGCCAGCAACGATTTTGAGCGCGCTACTTCGATCGCCCGCGATATGGTGATGCGGTACGGCATGACCGATGCGCTGGGCCCGATGGTCTACGCTGAAAACGAAGGCGAAGTGTTTCTGGGCCGCTCGGTGACGAAAACCACCAACATGAGCGAGCAGACCATGCAAAAGGTAGATGGTGAAGTGCGCCGCATCATCGACCAGCAGTACAAATTGGCCCGTGATCTGATTGAAGAGCACACCGAGCAGATGCATGCCATGGCCAAGGCCTTGCTGGAATGGGAAACCATTGATGCTGAGCAGATCGACGACATCATGGCAGGCAAACCACCTCGCCCACCCAAGGACTGGACACCACGCAACCCCTCGGTGGGTGGGGGTGACAGTGGCGGTACGCCAGCGGTGAACACCGATCCGGCGCCGACAGCAGCCTGAAGAAGCGGTTCGCTGATTTTCAACAAACGGGGCCTTGGGCCCCGTTGTTGTTTGCTTTTTGCAACTTTTCACATGACTTTCCCGTTCAAAGGCGTGCCATGCGTTGGGTAACCTCCCGTTTTGACATAGATCTCTCCACACCCCAGGTCATGGGTATCGTCAATGTCACGCCCGATTCGTTTTCAGACGGCGGGCGCCATGCCACCACCACCGCAGCGCTGCGCCATTGCGAGCAGCTGTTGAAAGACGGGGCTCACATGCTCGACATTGGTGGTGAGTCGACTCGGCCTGGCAGCCCGGCGGTGGGGCTAGAGGAGGAGTTGGCCCGGGTGTTGCCTGTGGTGCAAACGGCGGTGTCGTTGGGCGTCCCGGTATCGGTGGATACCTACAAACCCGAGGTGATGCGCGCTGTGCTGGATGCCGGTGCCGATGTGATCAACGACATCTGGGCGCTGCGCCAGGGCGGTGCGCTGGCTGTGGTGGCCGCGCATCCGCGCTGCGGTGTGTGTCTGATGCACATGCACCGCGACCCGCAAACCATGCAGGTGGCACCTATGGACGGCGATGTGGTGAATGAGGTGGCTGTTTTTTTGAACCAGCGTGCCGGCGTTTTGGCTGCGCACGGTGTGCTTGCTGAGCGCATTGTGCTCGACCCCGGCATCGGCTTTGGCAAAACCGTGGCGCAGAACTTCAGCCTGCTGGCGCACCAGCAACCGCTGTTGGCGCTGGGCTACCCTTTGCTCGCGGGCTGGTCGCGCAAGTCTTCGCTGGGGCATGTGACGGGCCGCGCTGTACCTGCGGAGCGCGTCTCGGCCAGTGTGGCGGCCGCTCTGTTGGCGGTCGATCGGGGCGCGCGCGTGGTACGTGTGCACGATGTTTGTCAAACCGTTGACGCTCTGAAGGTCTGGCAAGCCAGTTTGCCCACCTGATTTTTTGTGTGGGCGAGCGGTGCCCCGATAATGCATGCCGGTGAAGAGGCGGCCGTCGCGTACCGACTCCACAAAATACCAACAGCAAACACCACACAAGGACAAAGATATGAGCCGCCAATATTTTGGTACCGATGGCATTCGCGGAACAGTTGGGCAGCCTCCCATCACGCCCGATTTCGTGTTGCGCCTCGCCCACGCGGTGGGCCGCGTGCTCAAGCGCAGCGAGGCGCGCCCAACGGTGTTGATTGGCAAGGACACGCGGATTTCAGGCTACATGCTGGAGAGCGCCCTGGAAAGTGGCTTCAACTCCGCTGGGGTCGACGTGCTGTTGCTGGGCCCTGTGCCAACGCCGGCCGTGGCCTACCTCACCCGGGCCCAGCGGGCCAGTCTGGGTGTGGTGATTTCGGCCAGTCACAACCCGTTTGAAGACAACGGTATCAAGTTTTTCAGCGCCACAGGCGCGAAGCTTCCGGACGACTGGGAGTTGGCGGTGGAATCGGCGCTGGAAGAGGCGCCGGTTTGGGTGGACTCTGCCAGTCTGGGCAAATCCCGACGCATGGACGATGCATCCGGTCGTTACATTGAGTTTTGCAAGAGCACCTGCTCGCACCACTTCACCTTGAAGGGTTTGAAGATCGTTGTGGACGGCGCCAACGGCGCTGCGTACAGCATCGCACCCGACGTTTTCCACGAACTCGGTGCAGAGGTGATCAAGATCGGCTGCTCACCCGATGGTCTGAACATCAACCACGGTGTGGGGGCAACCCATCCGCAGGCACTGGTGGACGCTGTGAAGGCACACGGCGCGCACTACGGCATTGCACTCGATGGCGACGCCGACCGCCTGCAAATGGTGGACGCCAGCGGACGCCTGTTCAATGGTGACGAGCTGCTCTACCTGATTGCAACCGACCGCATTGCTCGCGATATCGACGTGCCTGGCGTGGTCGGTACGCTGATGACCAACAAGGCCGTAGAAGTGGCGTTCAAGCACAAAGGCGTGAAGTTTGTGCGCGCCAAGGTGGGTGACCGCTACGTGCTCGAAGAGTTGGAGCGCCACGGCTGGGTGCTGGGTGGCGAGGGTTCCGGGCATATTCTGGTACTGGACCGCCACACCACAGGCGACGGCTTGGTGTCGGCCCTGCAGGTGCTGCATGCCTGCGTGGACAGTGGCAAAACCATGGCGCAGTTGCTGGTCGACGTGACGCTTTTCCCTCAGACCCTCATCAATGTTCGTCTGCAATCCGGTCAGGACTGGACAACCAGCACCCGTTTGGCCGAGGAAACCCGCGCTGTGGAGGCCGAGCTGGGGGATGCTGGGCGGGTGCTGATTCGCGCCAGCGGGACTGAGCCGCTGTTGCGTGTGATGGTGGAAGCACGCGACGGCCAGCAGGCCCAAGCGTGCGCGCAACGCCTGGTCGATGCGGTGAAGGCCGGCTGATGGTTGCCGCATTGACCGTTCGCCTTGCCGACTACGCCAGCGCCTCCGACGCGGCGGCTGTGGTGTACATTCTTGACGCCTATGCCAGCGACCCAGCCGGTGGAGGCAAGCCGTTGAGCCACTACGCCAAGACCCACCTCGTGCGCGAACTGTCAGCACGGCCTCAAGCCTACAGCGTGCTGGCATTGGACGCAGGGCAACCGGTGGGATTGGTGAACTGCATCGAAGGATTTTCAACTTTCGCCTGCAAGCCCTTGGTGAACGTGCACGATGTAGCGGTGCTGAACAGCCATCGGGGGCGAGGCGTTGCAGTCCGGATGCTTGCACTGGCCGAGCGCATTGCACAAGAGCGCGGCGCTGTGAAGATGACGCTGGAAGTGCTTTCGGGCAACGTGCCCGCCGTGAAGCTGTACCGCCGCATCGGGTACGAAGGCTACCAGCTCGACCCGGAGATGGGCACAGCCCAGTTCTTTCAAAAATGGCTGTGAGCGGTACAACACCGCCGCGCTGTACGCCGTATTCTGATCGGGTTTTTCGAGCGGTCCGGTGTCGATTCCGCCGCATCTTTGCGGCCCCGTTTTTCTTGCTCAGTAGAGCAGGAACGGTTTGCGGGTCTCCATCCAGGCCGCTTCGTCAGGCTCCGCTATTGCGTCCAGGTCGGCAGCCATCGCCGCTGCATTGTCCACCCACTCGCGCAGTGCTGGCCCGCCGTTGATCAGGTCAATCGCCAGGCGGTCGTGCTCGTATTCGTAAGCAAAGTCGCGCCACAGCGGGTAGTTGGGTGCTTGCAGACGCAGCGCCTTGAAGGCCAGCGCTTGCAGGCGCCAAGGCTTGAACGCCGTGTGGTCGTAGTGTTTAAGGTCTTCCACATGAATTTGCACACCAGCGCAAAGCTGGCCTTGGTGCTTGTGGAAGGTGGGTTCAAAAAAGCACTCGCGCAGCACGCAGCCCTGCAGCCACTGGGGTGCGAGGCGGCGCATGTCGTCCATCAGGCGACGGGCATCCAGGTCGGGCGCGCCAAACAACTCCAGCGGACGCGTGGTGCCGCGGCCTTCGCTCAGCGTGGTGCCCTCCAGCATGACCGTGCCGGCGTACGCACGAGCCATGCTCAGGTTGGCGGCATTCGGGCTCGGGTTCACCCAGGTGCGCTCCACCGGCCAGCCAAAGCCCGGCGCAGCGCCAGGTTGCCAGCCTTCCATAGCGATCACGTGGTAGTTCACTTGCAGGCCCAGCGTGGCGACGAACCAGTGGCCCAGTTCGCCCATGGTCATGCCGTGGCGCATGGGCATGGGGCCTGCGCCCACAAAACTTTCCCAGCCTTCGCGCAGCGTCAGGCCTTCCACCGGTCGGCCAGCTGGGTTGGGGCGGTCCAGCACCCACACACTTTTGCCGTGTTGCGCAGCGGCTTCCAGCACGTAGCGCAGCGTGGTGATGAAGGTGTAGATGCGGCAGCCCAGATCTTGCAGGTCCACCAGCAACACGTCAAAGCTGTCCATCATGGCCGGTGTCGGGCGGCGCACCGTGCCGTACAGGCTGAACACCGGAATGCCGAGCCGAGGGTCGAGGTAGTCGGGCGATTCGACCATGTTGTCTTGCTTGTCACCACGCAGGCCGTGTTGCGGGCCGAAGGCGGCCGTGAGCTGCATGTCGGGCAGGGCAGCCAGGGCGTCCAGCGAGTGGGTGAGGTCGCGCGTGACGGAGGCCGGGTGGGCGAGCAGGGCCACACGCCGACCCGCCAGGGGGGCACGCAGGGCAGGGTCTTGCAAGAAACGTTCAATACCAAATTTCATGGGGTGTCTTGGGCGGCGAGGATGGATCGAAAAGCGGCAGCGCCAGGCCACCTCGGTGGTGAAAGTCGGGCCGTGCGGCGGGGTGGTGCAGCGCCCAGTAACTGAGCTGGCCACGGAGGTCTTCCACCACGGCCGTCAGACCCCATTGCAGGGGCTGCCCCGCCGCTGGTGTGGGCAGGGCGCTGCGCGCAAGCCATACCTGCAGACGCAAGGTGTGGGCATCCCGACTTGTGTCCATATGCGGCTCAGCCAGCTCTTGGGCCAATTCATGGGCAGTGTCGCGCACGCGCTCGTCGCTGAACCGGTAGGCTGCCCATTGGCCGGAAGTCGCGAAGTTGAATTCGCGGTAAGCCGCTTCGCCGGGGACTGCCACGAATGCCTCAAAACAGGTGTGTTGCCATAGACCGTCGGTCGCTCCGGGCGTGGACGGTGCAGGTATCTTCAGAGCGGACACGTCGCCGCTGATGCAGTAGCTCAGCAGCAAGCCACCACGGGCTTCGTTGCCGACCACGGTACCCGCGAACGCCATGCTTGCGCTGATATGCAGGTCGTGTGTGCAGGGTGTGGCCGGATGGCACAGCAGCGGCAGTGCGTGGGAGGGAAGAGTGTGGGCGTGGGATGGATGGATCGTCACAGACCTGTATTCTGGCAGGCCCGCAGCGGTTGTTGGACACGGGCTGCAGGTATCCCAATCTCCGATAAGCCGTCGATTTTCGCAAGTGCTCACGGAAGACGGGGAAAAGTCGGTTCAGATCGGATGAAAAAAATCCCCACCCCTTTGCAAGGGTGAGGGACGGGATCTTGAAGACCCCGATGAAATTGTTGGTGCATTGCTGTTGTCGCCCACACGCTTGCAGCCGGTCGCTGTGCACCACCTTCATGATTTTTCCCAAGCGTTCGGCGTCAGCCTTACTGGGCCTGTCTTTGGCGGCGCGGCAGCGGTTTTGTGCGTCGTCCTGCCGCAGGCGTGTTTCTCAGCTTGGCGCGGTGTTTTGCCTGGAGTGGGCAGCCCGCCAGGCTGGTGGTCAATGCCGCAGAGCGCCCATTGGGCGCGCAACGATCTCACCCAACGGGTGCTTCATTTCGTAGCCAAAAATGTCGGTATTCATCCGGGTTTCCAGCAGGGGAAAAAGAGGTCAACCAGGGTTCCTGGGATCAATTCGCACGAGGCAGCACCAAAATTCAACACGTGTTGAAGTGTTAGATTCAACGTCAGACGCTTATATTCGAAAGTCAACATGCATGCCCTTGGTAGCAGGCCTGAAAATCACACCACATGAACACCTTGATGTCTCTCTGGTCCCGGCACGAAGCGGAGTTGCGTGGCTGGCTGCGAGCCAGAATGCCAATTCAGGCTGAGGTTGAAGACATCCTGCAAGACACCTTCATCAAGGTCATGCGGCAGGAGCCGCGACTGCCTGACGTGGCCCAGCCACGGGCCTGGCTGTTCGAGGTGGCGCGCAACACGCTGATCGACCGCTTGCGGGCGGCCAAACCGTGGGTGCCCTTGCCGGCCGATTGGGAAGAGCTGCCCGAGGAGTCGGCGCAACTGGACGCGGTGGACGCGCTGGTGGCGTGTGTGCCACGGGTTTTGTCCGAGCTGGATGCGCAAGACCGTGAAGCCATTGAGTTGTGCGACCTGCAAGGGATGGCCCAAGCCGAATTTGCCCGGATCAAGGGTTTGAGTTTGTCGGCCGCCAAATCGCGCGTGCAACGCGCCCGCCAGCGCATGCGTGAGCGCATGGCGCAGGGCTGCCAGGTGTCTTTTGATGCTTGCGGAAGTGTGGACGATTTTGTTCCCCGTCCGCCTTTGCCCGATGTGGCCCAACCAGGTACTTTGATATGAACACGTCAGACACACCCCAATCGATCGCAGCGCATGAAACCGCATCGGGGCTGAACCGACGCGACTGCCTGCTGTTGGCGGGCATGACCGGTCTGCTGTGCGCGCTGCCGACCCAGGCGCAGCCCGTGTCTGCCGCCGCCGAAGAAGCCAAAGCGCCGCCCCTGCCCGCGTTGGGCTCTGTGTTGAACCTGCCGCGCATCGCCCTGCTGGATGGCTCGATTTTTGATCCGTCCGGCAGCACGGGCCAGCCGCTGCTGGTGTACTGGTGGTCCAGTACCTGCCCGTTCTGCGCGCTGCAGAGCCCGAGCATGGAAAAGCTCTGGCAGAGCCAGAAGGGCAGGGGGTTGCAAATGGTGGCGCTGTCCATTGACAGGAAGCCCGAGGACGCGGTGGCGTACCTACAGAAGAAGGGCTACACCTTTCCCGCCGCCTGGGCCAGCCCCGAGTGGCGCAAGGCCTTTCCCAAGCCCCGAGGCCTGCCCATTACCCTGCTGGGCGGGCGCGACGGCAAGTTGCTGCTGGCCGAAAAAGGTCAGATGTTTGCCGAAGACGTGGAGGCCATTGCTCAGTTGCTGTGACGGGTGCGCGCAGCGCAAACAAAAAATTTGCAGTGACCTGCGTCTTTTTCGGCCCAGCACCGTCTCCAGTGAATACCAATATGGAGACGACGATGCGACGCAAGGCTTTTTTGCACGGTGCTTTGGCCGTTTTGGTGTTTTTGATGGGCTGTGCCCACCCGACACCATCGACCACTCTGCCCGACACGGGAACGTTCAAGACCGTCAAGGTCCATGAACGGGTGTACGCCTTGGTGGGCGAGCTCGGTCAGCGCTCGCCCAGCAACCTGGGCAACAACATGACGGCGGGTTTCATCATCGGCGACGACGGCGTGGTGGTCATCGACACCAGTGGCTCGCGCGCCGGTGCCGAGGTGATGGTCAAGGCCATCCGCGCCGTGACCGATAAACCCATCCGCTGGGCCGTCAACACCGGGGGCCAGGATCACCGCTGGCTGGGCAACGACTATTTCCGCTCTGTGCAAGGCGCGCGCATCATCGCCGCCGAAGAGGGCCTGAAAGACCAGCGGGCGCGCGGCTTCCAGCAAATGGAGATGGCCCGCCGCAACATCGGCGAGGCCGGGTTTGCCGGTACGAAAGAGGTCCATGCGGACACCACGTTCAAAGGACGCCACAGACTGGACGTGAAGGGCGTACAGGTGGAGCTGATCTACACCGGTGGGGCACACACAGGCGGCGACCTCTGGGTCTGGTTGCCTGCCGAACGCATCGTCTTCGCGGGCGACTCGGTGTTTGCCGAGCGCTTGCTGGGCATCCAGCCGGGGCTCGGTTTCCAGTGGATCGCTGCGCTGGAGCGTCTGCGCGACGAACTCAAACCCGTCACCGTGATCCCCGGGCACGGCAACGTGACCACGCTGGACAAGGCGCTCAAAGACAGCCTGGGCTATCTGCTCATGTTGCGCGATGGCAGTCGAAAGCTCATTGTCGACGGGGCATTTGACCCGGTGGAGGTGGCCGAGAAGCTCGACCAGTCGGCTTTTTCGTATTTGGCGAACTTTGATGACAAGCGCTTTCGCGGTCAAAACGCGGTGCGCATGGCTGAAGAAGTGTTCGCTTTGCAAAAATAACGGGCGCCCACCCTGCATCTTTTGGACCTGAGTACCGTCTTCACTGGTATGAACACCCTGACTGCTTCCTTGTCTGCCTGGCCCAAGCGCCAGCCTGGCGTTTTTCTGATTGTGGCTGCGGCGGTCTGGCTCGGCCTCTACCAGTTGCTGATCCCCTTTTCCGAGGCCGTGGTGTCCCTGTTGCCGGTGCAGCGTCAGAGCCACCTGGGCAACTCCCTGCAGTTTTTCTTCTACGACACGCCCAAGGTGCTGTTGCTGCTGACGGGGGTGGTGTTCGTCATGGGCATGGTCAACACCTGGTTCACCCCGGAGCGCACGCGCGCGTTGTTGGCTGGGCGCACGCATGGTGTGGCCAATGGCATGGCCTCGGCGCTGGGCGTGGTCACGCCGTTTTGCTCCTGCTCGTCGGTGCCGCTGTTCATCGGCTTCGTGCAGGCCGGTGTGCCGCTGGGGGTGACGTTTTCTTTCCTGATCACTGCGCCCATGGTGGATACGGTGGCGCTGACCCTGTTGTTCTCGCTGTTTGGCTGGAAGGTGGCGCTTCTCTACGTGGGTTTTGGCATGTTGCTGGGCATCGTCGTTGGTTTGATCATGGGCGCCATGAAGCTGGAACGCCATCTGGAAGACTGGGTGCGCGAGATGCCGCAGGTGTCTTCTGAGGTGGAGGCGCAGCAACTGGGTATGACCGACCGCATCGCGGCGGGCATGGCGTCGGTGCGCGAGATCGTGGGCAAGGTCTGGCCCTATGTGCTGGGCGGCATCGCGGTGGGTGCGGGCATCCACGGTTTTGTACCGGCCGAGTTCCTCGCTTCTTTTATGGGAAAGGATGCCGCCTGGTGGTCGGTGCCGCTGGCGGTGGTGATGGGGGTGCCCATGTACGCCAACACCGCCGGCATCCTGCCGGTGATTGAGGCGCTGACCGCCAAAGGCGCTGCCATGGGCACTGCGTTGGCCTTCATGATGAGTGTGGTGGCGCTCTCGTTGCCCGAGATGATCATCCTGCGCAAGGTGCTCAAGCTGCGTCTGATCGTGATCTTTGTGTCCATCGTTTCCACCGGCATCCTGGCGGTGGGTTTTATCTTCAATGCACTGCTGTGAGCGGTTGAACGCTTTACTTTTCCACATAAAACCAACCGGAGATACATCCCTATGCACCCCACCTTAAGCCGCATCCGCCAGCTCGCTGTCGTTGGTCTGGCCACCACCCTGGCCTGGAGCGCCCATGCTCTGGACGTGAAATTCCAGGCCGTGGCACCCAATGTGTACGCCCATGTGGGCGACATCGAAGGCCGTACCTATGAGAACGAAGCGCTCAACGCCAACATTGGCCTGGTGGTCACGCCAGCCGGCGCGGTGTTGATCGATCCGGGCGCCAGCTTCCAGAGCGCCCGCCAGATTGCCGAGGCGGCCAAGAAGGTGACGCAACAACCCATTAAATGGGTCATCAACACCGGTGGACAAGACCACCGATGGCTGGGCAATGGCTACTTTAAGGCGCAGGGCGCAGAAATCATGGCCCATGCCGATGCCGAGGCCGACATGAAGGCGCGTGGCCCGGAGCATCTGAAGGCCAACGCGCCGGTGCTCAAGGAAAAGATGGACGGCACAGAGATCGTATTGCCCACGCGCTGGCTGAAGGGCGCCAACACCCAGCTTGAACTCGGCGGCACGGTCATCGAAGTGGTGCACCGCAAAGGCGGCCACACGCCGGGCGACAGTCTGGTCTGGCTGCCGCAAAGCGGCGTCGTGTTCACGGGCGATGTGGTCTATGTGGAGCGCATCCTGGGCCTGCACCCGGTGAGCAAAACCAAAACCTGGGTCGAGTCCTTCGAGGCGCTCGAAGCGTTGAACCCCAAGGTGGTGGTCCCCGGCCACGGCAGCGTGACCACGCTCGCCCAGGCACAAAAGGACACAGGCAACCTGCTCAAGGCCCTGCGCGCCCACATGGGCAAAGCGGTAGAAGCTGGCACCGACATGGGCACCGCGATCAAGGGCTTTGATGCCGCACCGTTCAAGCATCTCAAACACGTGGAGGTCTGGCTGCCCCAGATCGCCAACCGCACCTATCTCGAAATGGAACAGGAGTAAATCATGGACATCAAGGTACTCGGCACCGGTTGCACCAACTGCAAGAACACCATCGCCCTCATCGACCAGGTGGCGCAGGCCAAGGGCGTGGCGGTGAAGCTGGAAAAGGTGGAAGAGCTGCGCGACATCATGGGCTACGGCGTCATGAGCACGCCCGGCGTGGTCATCAACGGCAAGGTGGTACACGCTGGCGGCGTGCCCAGCCGCGAGAAGATCGAACAGTGGCTCAGCGCCTGAAGGAACAGACACATGTTGGAAGAAGCCAAACAGGTCTGTCCCACCACCACCCAGCGCCTGGTGCGCGAGGGTGCGCTGCTGCTGGACGTGCGCGAGCTGAGCGAAGTGGCCGCGCTGGCGTTCGATGTGCCCGACCTCGTCAACATCCCGCTGATGGCGCTGGAACAGCGCTGGAGCGAGCTGCCCAAAGACCGTGACACCGTGCTGGTGTGCGAAAACGGCGCACGCAGCCTCAAGGCCACCTACTTTCTGCAGTTCCACGGTTTCGACCGCGTGAGCAACATGGAAGGCGGCATCCTGAAATGGATGAGCAAGGGTTTTCCGGTGATCGGCCAACGGCATCAGGCGCCTGCCGCCAGCACCGGCTGTTGTGGTGGCAACGCGGTGGCCGTCTCGTGCTGTGCGCCGGCCGTGCCTGCAGCTGACACCGGCTGCTGCGGATCGACGGTCGACGCTGCTGCGCCCACGCGAACCGGTTGCTGCTGAACATGGGCCGCACGCTGCCCTGGGCGCTGGCGGTTGTGGCGCTGTTGTTGGGCGGTGTGGTTTACCTGCGGCAAAACGACACGCCAGAGCCGCCGCAGGTCGATGCGATGGCACAGGGGGCTGCCGACCCGGTGGCCCAGGTGCTGGTCACAGGCAAACCGGCGGTGATCGAGTTCGGCGCCAATGCCTGCGTGAGCTGCCGGGAGATGAAGCCCATCCTGGCCGATCTGATCAAAACACATGGGGACCGCATCACCGTGGCCGACTTCGACATCTTGAAAGACCGCGATCTGATCAGCCGCTACCAGATCCGTCTGATGCCCACCCAGATATTCTTCGACGCGCAAGGCCGTGAGACCGGGCGCCACATGGGAAAAATCTCGGGGGACGAGATCCTGGCGCGTCTGGGTCGGCCACCGGCCCAGCCATGACCGGTACCGAAGGCTTGCTGGCAGCGCTGTTGGCGGGCGTGGTCACCTCGGCTTCGCCCTGCGCCTTGGCCGCCGTGCCGGTGGCCGTGGGCTTTGTCGGCGGGCAGGGCAGCAGCCCGCGCCGCGCCTGGGGCCTGTCGCTGGCCTTTGTGGCCGGCATGAACACCGCCTTGTTGGTGATGGGCCTGGCGGTCGCCCGCTTGGGTGGTCTGCTCGGTACGCTGCCCGGGCCCTGGCTGGTGGTGGTCGGCGGCCTGCTGGTTCTGCTGGCCGTGGTTTTGTGGCGTGCGCATGCGGGCCGTTGCAGCGTGGCCTTGCCTCTGGCTTGGCAGGCGCTGCTGGCGCGCTCCGGCTTCTGGGGCGCGGCGGTGCTGGGTGCCTTGATGGGGACGGTGATGAGCCCTTGCGCTACGCCCGCGCTGGCAGCGGCCTTGACGGTCGCGGGGTCTGGTGCCGTGCTGGGCGCCTCCATGGGGTGGGGTGCGGCGCTGCTGCTGGCCTACGGTCTGGGTCGCAGTGTCTTGCTGCTGCTGGCGGGTGCCGTCCCGGCTGCGGCCACCGGCATGGTGCGCCGGCTCGTGCCTTGGGTGGCCTGGCTGCCCGGGCAGCGGCTATTTGCCGCGCTCCTGGCTGTGGCGGGTCTGTACTGGATGGCTCTGGGCTTACAGTGGCTTTGAGGCAAGGCTTGAAGTGCAGAATTTCCACCCGCTCAACGACAGAGAACCTCATGACCAACCCCCCCGCCAAGATGCAGTTTCACGTGGTCTCACGCCGCGAGAGTGCACACCTCAGCCATTCCACCTGCAAGAATGCGCAGATCGATCTGGACACCGACCTGGCCGGTAACCCCGACGCCTTCAACCCCGCCGAGCTGTTGCTGGCTGCATTGTCGGCATGCATGATCAAGGGCATTGAGCGGGTGGTTCCCATCCTTCATTTTCAATTGCGCGGTGTGGTGGTGCATGTGCACGGTGTGCGCCAGGACGTGCCACCACGCATGGAATCCATCCGCTACGAAATTGTGGTGGACACCGACGAAACCGATCGCCGCCTGGATTTGTTGCATCACAACGTGAAGCAGTACGGCACCGTTTTCAACACCGTGGCCCCGGGTACCGAGCTCTGCGGCGTGCTGCTGCGCAAGAAAGAAACCCCATGAACGCGGGCCACAACCACAGCCATGCGCCCGCCAATTTCAATACCGCTTTTGCTGTCGGCATCGCGCTGAACATCGCCTTTGTGGCGATGGAGGCGTTTTACGGCTGGAAGATCAACTCCTTGGCGCTGCTGGCCGACGCGGGCCACAACCTGAGCGATGTGATCGGCCTTGTGCTGGCCTGGGGCGGGGCGCTGGCGGGCAAGTTGCGCCCCGATGCACGCCACACTTACGGCTGGAAGCGTGCCACCATTCTGGCCGCCTTCATCAATGCCTTGTTGCTGTTGGTGGCCATGGGATCGCTGGTGTGGGAGGCGCTGCACCGCCTGCAGTCGCCCGAGCCGGTGCAGGGCATCACCATCATGGTGGTGGCCGGTGTCGGCATTGTGGTCAACACCACAACGGCTTTGCTTTTCATGCGTGGGCGGGAGAAAGACCTGAACATTCGCGGTGCCTTCCTGCACATGGCGGCGGACGCGCTGGTCTCGGCCGGCGTGGTCGTGGCGGGCGCCTTGGCGTTGTGGTTCGGCTGGACCTGGCTGGATCCCGTCGTCAGCCTGTTGATTGCCGTGGTGATCGTGGTGGGCACCTGGAGCCTGTTCCGTCAGTCGCTGCACTTGCTGTTTGACGGTGTGCCCGAAAGCGTGGATTTGCTGCAGGTGAAAGCCTTGCTGGAGTCTCTTCCGGGCGTGGCTCGGGTGCACGACCTGCATGTCTGGGCCATGGGCACCTCGGACATCGCGATGACGGCACAACTGGTGATGCCTGAGGGCCACGCCGACGATGCCTTCTTGCAGAACGCCACCGAGCAGTTGCATCACCGCTTTGAGATCGAGCACGCCACCATCCAGGTGGTGCGGGTGCCTTTCACAGCGCCTTGCGGCGACTGGCCTGCCGGGTGCGCTGCGCCCCAAAAACATGGCCATGCGCACAACCACTGAAGGGCGCTGGCGGCGGCATCACACCGCCTTTGGCTGGTTTACCCGTTTCATCAGTTCCTCGGCACTCTCCTTGCGTTCGCTGTAGCGGTCCACCAGGTAGGGCGACACGTCGCGCGTCAGCAGCGTGAACTTGAGCAATTCTTCCAGCACGTCCACCACGCGATCAAGGTATGGCGAGGGCTTCATCCGGTCGTTGTCATCGAACTCCATAAAGGCTTTGGCCACCGACGACTGGTTGGGAATGGTGATCATGCGCATCCAGCGCCCGAGTACGCGCATCTGGTTGACGGCGTTGAAGGATTGGGAGCCGCCGCAGACCTGCATGACCGCCAGGGTTTTGCCCTGGGTCGGGCGCACCGCGCCAGCGGCCAGCGGAATCCAGTCGATCTGCGCTTTCATGATGCCGGTCATGGCGCCATGGCGTTCCGGCGAACACCAGACCATGCCCTCGGACCAGAGCACCCGCTCGCGCAGCTCCTGCACCTTGGGGTGCGAGTCCGGTGCATCGTCGGGCAAGGGCAGACCGCTCGGGTTGAACACCTGAACGTCTGCGCCCATGGCCTGCAGCAACCGGGCCGATTCTTCTACCAGCAGGCGGCTGAACGAGCGCGGACGCAGCGAGCCGTACAGCAGAAGGATGCGGGGCGGGTGGGCCGAGGGTGGGCGCTGCAGTCTGGCGGGGTCGGGCACCCGGAAGTGTTCGGGCGCCAACTGGGGCAAGTCGGACAAGGGCTTGGTCACGGCTTTTGAGACAGTCTCAGACACGGTTCCCCCGGGCATCGATGACCACCTCTCCGTCTTCTTTGACGAACGGACCCTGCTGGGGTAAAGGCAGAATGTCCAGCACCGCTTCGGATGGCCGGCACAGGCGCACACCCATGGGCGTCACGACGATGGGGCGGTTCAGCAGGATCGGGTGTTGTTCGATGAAGGCCAGCAACTGCGCGTCGGTCCATGTCGGGTTGCCCAGATCAAGTTCGGCGTAGGGCGTTCCTTTTTCACGCAGGACGTCGCGCACCGTGGCACCCATGGCGCTCAGCAACTGGCGCAGTTGCTCGGTGCTTGGCGGGTTCTTGAGGTACTCCACGACAGTCGGTTCGACCCCGCTGTTGCGGATCAGGGCCAGCGTGTTGCGCGAGGTGCCGCAGGCTGGGTTGTGGAAGATGGTGATATTGGGCATGGATGAGGGTTGTGGCAACTGGCTCAAGCGGTGGCGGGGCGCCGGGCGTTGACGATGGCCACCAGCGACAGCATCACCGGCACTTCGACCAACACGCCGACCACCGTGGCCAGCGCGGCGCCTGAGTTCAGACCAAACAGCGAGATGGCCACCGCCACGGCGAGTTCGAAGAAGTTGGATGTGCCAATCAGGCAGG
>NZ_JAUSOO010000157.1 GCF_030656115.1 Hydrogenophaga sp. | reverse complement strand
ACTTGCCCGGGTTTGCGCGCAGCGTCTGCAGCAGCGACAACCAGATGGTGGGCACACCACCGGTGACGGTGACCCGCTCGCGCTGGTACAAGTCGAGCAGCGATTCTGAGTCGAGGTGCGGGCCGGGAAACACCAGCTTGGCACCGACGAAAGTTGAGACGAATGGCAAACCCCATGCGTTGGCGTGGAACATTGGCACCACCGGCAGCACTGTGTCAGTACCCGACACGTTGATCCCCCCTGGCAGTGCCGCCACGAGCGTGTGCAGCACGGTGGAGCGGTGCGAATAGACGACACCCTTGGGGCTGCCCGTGGTGCCCGAGGTGTAGCACATGCCGCAGGGCGCGTTTTCATCGACTTCAACACATCTGAAGTCATCAGTCGCTCCACCGATGAAGCCTTCATAGTCCTCGTACCCCTGCGGCACCGGCTTGCCTGTCAGCGGCACCACAATGATGCGCTCGAAGTTGACATCCTTGGCGAACTGCGCCAGCAACGGCAGCAAAACATCGTCGACGATCAGGAAACGGTCCTTGGCGTGGTTGACGGTGAACGCAATGTCGTGCGGGAACAGGCGCAAGTTGAGGTTATGCATCACCGCGCCGGCCGCCGGAATGCCGAAGTAGCACTCGAGGTGGGCGTAATGGTTCCACATCAGGGTTGCGACCCGGTCACCGGGCTGGATGCCGGCCTTGACCAGCGCCTCGGCCAGACCCTTGGCCCGACGGTGGAAGTCGGCGTAGGTATGGCGATGCAGGGACTTGTCGGGCATCCTCGATACGATCTCCACCTTCGGGTGGTACAGCTTGGCCCGCTCCAGGAAATGATTGAGCGAGAGCGGCACTTGCATCATGGTCGATTTCATAGCTGCTTTTCTCCTGTTTAGCTTTCAATTCAAAGAAGGTACTGTTTCGGACGGCCCTGCTCCCGGGCTCTCCGAAGGGGTACCGATAGCCTTCGACCTACTTGCGCATGCCGCACCTTGCACATCGGATGCGACCACACGAGGAAACAGCATCGTGTACATGCGCTGCGCCAACGTGTCGATATCCAGACGCCCGCCAGGTCGGTACCACTGCGCCGTCCAGTTGAGGGCGCCGAGCACCGTCTGGCGCACCAGCACGACATCGGCATCGACCAGCCCCAGCGCCGCAGCCTCGCTGATCGGAGCCGTCCACAAGGCCTCGTAGGCGTCGCGCGATGCCATCACCCGGGTCTGGGCGGTCGGCGAAAGGCTGCGCCACTCGTAGAGCAGCACGGTCATGGCGTCGAGCCTCGTACCCAGCAATGCCTTCAGGTGGCTGCGCACCATCGACAGCAGCCGCTCGGGCAGGCGCGTCTCGCCAGCCAGCCCGTCGCGCACCGACTGCATGATGTCGCGAACGCCCTCCTCCATGATCGCCACCAGCAGTTCCTCCTTGGTGGCGAAGTGGTAGAAGATCGAACCCGAAGTCATGCCCATGGCCTGGGCAATCTCGCGCACCGAGGTGCGCTCGAAACCCTGTCGCCGGAACCGACTCGCCGCAGCCGCCAGGATCGCATCTCTGCGCGGGAGTG
>NZ_JAUSOO010000191.1 GCF_030656115.1 Hydrogenophaga sp. | reverse complement strand
CAAAGAGATGGTGATGCCTGGTGACAACGTGTCGATCACCGTCAAGCTGATCAACCCCATCGCCATGGAAGAAGGCCTGCGCTTCGCCATCCGCGAAGGTGGTCGTACCGTCGGCGCCGGTGTGGTTGCCAAGATCATTGCCTAATTCCCCGTTAGTGGGGTATAGCCAGTAGGGGTATAGCTCAATTGGCAGAGCGTCGGTCTCCAAAACCGAAGGTTGTAGGTTCGATTCCTACTGCCCCTGCCACCAAACAGGATCAAACAGTTATCTGATCTTTCTGTTTCGTGGTTAACAAGCCCACCGAAGTCGTTGTGACCTCTGGTGGGCTTGCGTGTCTCAAGCTTCAGGCTTCGGTGGCGCGAAATTTTGTAATGCATCGTCTGGATTCTCATGGCCACTTCCGAAGTTCAAACCGTCAACACCGGTGCTGACAAAGCCAAGCTGGCTGCAGCTGTGGTTTTGATGCTCAGCGGTTTTGTCGCGTTCTATCTGTTGTCTTCTCAGGGCGCTTTGGCGCAGTGGGGTGCTTTGATCGTTGCCCTGGTTGCCGCGGTGGTGGTTTTTGGTGTTTCTGAGTCGGGCAAGCGGTTGTTGGCTTTTGGCCGTGACGCGTGGCGCGAAACACAAAAGGTGGTCTGGCCTGCGCGCAAAGAAGCGATTCAGATGACGGCCTATGTGTTTGCGTTTGTCTTTGTGATGGCGCTGTTCCTCTGGCTGACCGACAAGACCC
Source organism: Hydrogenophaga sp. (assembly GCF_030656115.1). Taxonomy (GTDB): domain Bacteria; phylum Pseudomonadota; class Gammaproteobacteria; order Burkholderiales; family Burkholderiaceae_C; genus Hydrogenophaga. The sequence goes on along the minus strand of NZ_JAUSOO010000191.1, from coordinate 2,282 downwards.
TGGAGTGGTTGTTTTACGACCTGATCCTGGGCTGGAGAAAATAATGAGCGATCAACAAAGTCCTGTGACCGACGGTGTTGCTGCAGAAGGAATGCGCTGGTATGTGGTGCATGCCTATTCCGGTATGGAAAAAGCAGCAGAACGCAACATCGTCGAACGCATCAACCGTGCCGGGATGCAGGACAAGTTTGGCCGCATTCTCGTGCCCACCGAAGAGGTGGTGGAGATGAAAAACGGTCAGCGTCGCACCACCGAGCGCAAATTCTTCCCCGGCTATGTGTTGGTGGAAATGGTGATGGATGACGACACCTGGCATCTGGTGAAGCACACCAACAAGGTGACTGGCTTTGTCGGGGGGGCTAAGAACCGCCCGGCCCCAATTTCTGAAGAAGAAGTTCAGAAGATTGTCAATCAGATGCAAGAAGGTACCGACAAGCCCCGCCACAAAGTGGAGTTTGTGGTGGGTGAGTACATTCGCGTCAAAGAAGGTCCTTTCACCGATTTCAATGGAACGGTTGAGGAAGTCAACTACGAAAAGAACAAGATGCGCGTGTCGGTGACTATTTTTGGTCGCGCGACGCCCGTTGAGCTGGAGTTCAGCCAAGTCGAAAAGACGTAAGTCTTTCGCTAAAAACCTGAATTATTTTTAAAACTGCCGTGGCGTGAGGCCGTAGCAGCACCAAACGCCAGGGTCGGCCCGAAGCGGTTGTTGGCATTTTTGTGATTCGGGCCGAAAGCCGCGAGGAGGCTGCCATGTGCAGCCGCTTGAACTCGCAGGAGCAACACCATGGCGAAAAAAATCGTCGGCTTTGTCAAGCTGCAAGTACCAGCTGGCAAAGCCAATCCGTCCCCTCCGATCGGTCCGGCGCTGGGTCAGCGCGGTCTGAACATCATGGAGTTCTGCAAGGCGTTCAACGCGCAGACCCAAGGCGTCGAGCCGGGTACGCCGCTGCCGGTCGTGATCACCGCTTTTGCCGACAAGAGCTTCACCTTCATCATCAAGACGCCCCCGGCGACGGCCATGATCAAGAAAGCGATCAAGCTGGTCAAGGGCTCGCCCGTGCCCAACAAGAACAAGGTTGGCAAGATCACCCGAGCCCAGCTTGAAGAGATCGCCAAGGTCAAGATGAAAGACATGACCGCTGCCGATATGGACGCCGCTGTGCGCACCATCGCCGGTTCGGCCCGCTCAATGGGCGTGATTGTGGAGGGTGTGTAAATGTCCAAGCTGACCAAAAAACAGAAGGCCTTTGCAGGCAAGGTCGACAGCACCAAGCTGTATGCGCTGACCGACGCGCTGACCATCATCAAAGACTGCGCCAACGCCAAGTTTGACGAATCCATCGACGTGGCCGTTCAATTGGGCGTGGACGCCAAGAAGTCGGACCAGGTGGTGCGTGGTGCTGTCGTCATGCCCAACGGCACCGGCAAAACCAAGCGCGTGGCCGTGTTCGCCCAGGGTGCCAAGGCCGAAGAGGCCAAGGCTGCCGGTGCCGACATCGTTGGCATGGACGATCTGGCTGCCGACATCAAGGCAGGCAAGATGGATTTCGACGTGGTCATCGCGTCGCCTGACGCCATGCGCGTTGTGGGTACCCTGGGTCAGATCCTGGGTCCACGTGGCCTGATGCCCAACCCCAAAGTCGGTACCGTGACGCCTGACGTCGCTCAAGCCGTGCGCAACGCCAAGGCTGGCCAGGTGCAGTTCCGTGTGGACAAAGCCGGTATCGTGCACGGCACCATTGGTCGCCGTTCGTTCGACAGCGACAAGCTCCAGGGCAACCTGGTGGCCTTGCTGGACGCACTGACCAAAGCCAAGCCAGCGACCAGCAAAGGCGTGTACCTGCGCAAAGTGGCGGTTTCGTCGACCATGGGTGTGGGCGTTCGCGTCGACATGCAATCCATCTCGGCCTGATCGCTGGAAGAAAATTCGGGTGCCCGTTCTCGGACGAGGCGCCCGGGTGTGGTGGGTCTGGGGTTCGGTGGCTTGGCTGCCCGACCCCGGAGCCATCCAAGACCGTTGGTGTCGGGCGGTGTCCTTTGGGATGCGGCCGGACTTAATTGTGACAAGCCAACGCAGATGGCGATCCCGCTGCAGATGGAATCCGGTTCCCTAAACAGTTGGTCGCTGCAATGAGGCGTGCCGAAGGCCATTGGGCCATAGGCACATTTAAGGAGTAGACCTTGAGTCTGAATCGCAGTGAGAAAGAAGCGGTCATTTCCGAAGTGACCAGCCTCGCCGCAAAAGCTCAAACGCTCGTGATGGCGGAATACCGTGGCAT
>NZ_JAUSOO010000190.1 GCF_030656115.1 Hydrogenophaga sp. | reverse complement strand
GCGACATGCAGGCCAAGCACCCTGGCCGCGCACTCGAAAAGGCTGTCAAGGGCATGCTGCCCAAGGGCCCGCTCGGTTACGCCATGATCAAGAAGCTCAAGGTGTATGGTGGTGCAGAGCATCCGCACACCGCCCAACAGCCGCAAGTGCTGGAACTCTAAAGGAGCCTTGAGATGATTGGTGAATGGAACAATGGAACCGGCCGTCGCAAATCCAGCGTCGCCCGCGTGTTTCTGAAAAAAGGCTCCGGCCAGATCGTTGTGAACGGCAAGGACATCCAGTCCTACTTCGGCCGTGAGACCTCGATCATGATCGCCAAGCAACCCCTGCTGTTGACCAACCACGCCGATACCTTCGACGTGATGGTGAACGTGCACGGTGGTGGCGAATCCGGTCAGGCCGGCGCCGTGCGCCACGGCATCACCCGCGCCCTGATCGACTACGACGCCACGCTCAAGCCGAGCCTGTCGCAAGCCGGTTTCGTGACCCGCGATGCCCGTGAAGTCGAACGTAAAAAGGTCGGTCTGCGTTCTGCGCGCCGCGCCAAGCAGTTCAGCAAGCGTTAATTCGCCAGGCTTCTGCAGCAAGAACCGCCTTCAAGCTTGTCTTGGGGCGGTTTTTGCATTTTGGCGTTCTGTTGCGATGGTTTGCAAATGGAAGGTGGTCTGAATGCGTTTGCGTCTGTTGCGAAGAAAATTGACCGTGAGTGCACCCCGCATGGCGGTTCGCAGTGCCTTGCCTTGGCCGTTTCACTGGTTGTTGGGTGCCGTGGTGCTCGGTTTTTCGGGGGCGCTGGCGCTCTGGGCTTTCGAGGTGGGCAAGGACATTGCGGGCTTGGACCGCCATGCCAAGCAGGAGCTGGTGCAGTTGCGCGGGGAAGTGCAGCAGTTGCGCTCTGATCTGGTCAAAGCGCAATCGGTGGCCAATACCTCAGAAAGCCTGCTGACCGCGGAAAAGGCGGTGCAAGAGCAACTGACGCAACAGATTCGCCAGTTGGAGATGGACAACCAAATGTTGCGCAGCGACCTTGGTTTTTTTGAGCGCTTGATTCCAGGAACAGGCACCGATTCTCTGAGCATTCGTGGCTTGCAGGTGGAGCGGCTGTCCGAAGGTCAACTCAAGTGGCAGGCGTTGATGATTCAGGCGTCCAAAAACGCGCCAGAATTCAAAGGTATGCTCGAGATCACCTTCTCCGGTACGCTGGAAGGCAAGCCCTGGTCGATGGCCCACGCTGCAGCGCCGCAAGCGGTGGTGATCAGGAGTTATCTGAGGCAAGACGGTATCGTGGCGGTGCCGCCGCTGGCTGTGGTGAACGTCGTGACCGCCAAAATCCTGCAAGGCGGTGCCGTCAAGTCGGTGCAAACCATCAAACTATAAATTTGTATTCGTCGTTTGGAGATTCCCTATGTTTGGCAAAAAAAAACAACCACCGATCAAAAGCCTGATTGCCCAAGGCACTCGGATTGAGGGCAACGTGGTGTTTCACGATGGTCTGCGCGTGGATGGCGATGTGGTCGGTGACATTCGCGCCAGCGACGAGCAGCCGAGCATTTTGGTGGTCAGCGAATCTGCCAGCGTGACGGGCCAGATCCACGCCGACCACGTCATCATCAATGGCGCGGTGAAGGGCCCGGTGTTTGCGCACGATCTGCTGGAGCTGCAGCCCAAGGCGCGCATTGAAGGGGACGTGTCCTACAAGGCACTGGAAATGCACCAGGGGGCTACCATTTCGGGTCAGCTCAAGCCGATGACTGGCAGCGTGGAAGACAAACCCACACTGAAACTGGCGGCAAATAACGGTTGAGCACAATTCCGACCGTTTTGCTATAGCATTTGGACTTGCTGCGGGTGATGGTCATCAGCAGCCATATTTTCCTTGTGACGGGGTGGCCCGTTGCACCCACGAAACGAGGTGATCCATGAGCGCAATGGCCGAAAACATCCAGACAGAAATGCCCGCACCGCTGATCTTTACCGACAGCGCTGCAGCCAAGGTGGCCGATCTGGTGGCCGAAGAGGGCAATCCCGATTTGAAGCTGCGCGTCTTCGTGCAGGGCGGCGGCTGTTCGGGTTTCCAGTACGGCTTTACGTTCGACGAAGTCATCAACGAGGACGACACCATCATGTCCAAGAACGGTGTTTCGCTGCTGATCGACGCCATGAGCTACCAATATCTGGTGGGTGCCGAGATCGACTACAAGGAAGACCTGGAAGGTGCTCAGTTCGTCATCAAGAACCCCAACGCCAACAGCACCTGCGGTTGCGGTTCAAGCTTCAGCGTCTGAGTTTCCGGAGCGTTCCCGGACACAAAAAAGGGAGCCATTGGCTCCCTTTTTTGTGTCCGGCGTTTGTTGGTGTGACGCCCCCTGTTCTGGGTATTACTGCGCGCTGGCCTGTTGCAAAGTGGCTGCTGCATCCAGTTGCAGGCGCTGCAGCTGGGCCACAGCGTCAAAGCGGGCGCGCAGGGCAGGGCTCACAGGAATGGTTTCGCTCTGGCGAGCAATCTCAAGCGGGTCTTGAGGAACGTCGTTGGTGCGGAATTCAAAGTGCAAATGGGGGCCTGTGGACGCTCCCGTGGAGCCGACTGCTCCCACGCGGTCGCCTTGGTTCACGCGCTGACCACGGCTCACGTCGATGCGGCTCAGGTGGGCGTACAGTGTGCTTTGGCGGTCTTTGTGCTGGATCTGAATGACGTTACCGTAGCCACGTTGCCAGCCCGCAAAGGTCACCACGCCATCACCAATGGTGCGCACCGGCGTGCCGGTGGGGGCTGCATAGTCCACGCCCAGATGGGCTTTGCGTTGGCCCGAGATGGGATGAAAACGCATGCCGTAGCCGCTGCTCACCCGGGAGAATTCAAGCGGTGAAGTCAGGTAGGACTTGCGCGAACTTTGTCCATCGAAACCGTAGTACGCACCTTTTTTGCCCTCCCCATCAAACCAGACGGCTTCGTGCTCGCGGCCGTTGTTGATGAACTCGGCGCTGAGCACACGGCCGGCCCGCATGGCTTCGCCATCGGCTTCCAGGGTTTCGTAGACCACACTGAATCGGTCACCCTGGCGCAGGTCGCGACGGAAATCGATTTCAGAGGCAAAAATTTCAGCCAGTTGAACGGCGACGCTGTCGGGCAGGTTGGCTGCATCGGTGGCCGCAAACAACGAGCTGTGAATGGTGCCGCTGGCCAGCTGTGCGGAGGCGGTCAGCTCGCCCGTTTCGATGCGCGCACTGAGACCCGAGGTTTGTTTTTCGATCACCAGCCGGTTGAACAGTCGGCCATCGTCTGGCAGCCAGCGGGCGGTCAGGCGAAGCAGTTCCCCGCTGTCGGAGGTTTCGACGCTGACCATTTTGCTGCTGCGGCCGCTGAAGAGTTGCCGGGCGGTTGGGTCTGCGCGCAAAAAATTCTGAGCGGCTGTGTCGCTCACGCCCAGACGCTGCAACAGGCTTTGGGCGGTATCGTCACGGCGAATGGTGTCGCTGCGAAACAGCGTGAGCGGCACGGCTGCAGCAAGGGTGTCAACGACCAGTGGCTCCAGGGCCAGTGACTCAATGACCTGGCTGACGGGCAGTTTGGCTGCATCGGGTGCGAGCGGCGCTATGCCAAAGGCGGTAACGCCGGTGCCCAGCAACAGCACGCCGATAGCGCCCATGATGCGGCGGGGGTGTTTTGCAAGGCTTGTGCTCGTGGCTTGAACAAGGCTGGTCAGCGTGTTGAGTAGTGGATGGATCAAGATACGGTTCCAGCTAGCACACCGCCGCGGCGGTGTGCGAAAGACATGATGGAGACAGCGGGATGCACGATGGTTCCCGTTGGCCAAGGCGAACCTGTGAGACAGTTTTCAGAGCCCAAAGGCCAGACCACTAAAATTCACGGTCGATCCACAAAAGTATAGCCAGATCAAGGGCTATTGCATCCGAAAAACCCCTTATGAACCCCAGCCAAAAAGACGTCGATAGTTCTAAAAACCAGACCCCTTCAGGGCTTGAACTGACCGACGGCGTGCGCGAGGCGATGGCCGTGACCCTGCGTGGATGTGAAGAGTTGATCCCGCAGGACGATTGGGCCAAAAAACTGATGAAATCAGAAGCCAGTGGTGTGCCGTTGCGGATCAAGCTTGGATTGGACCCGACGGCACCCGACATCCACATTGGTCACACCGTGGTGTTGAACAAGATGCGCCAGCTGCAGGACCTGGGGCATCAGGTGATTTTTCTGATTGGCGACTTCACCAGCCTGATCGGCGATCCCTCTGGGCGCAACAACACGCGCCCACCGCTCACCAGCGAGCAGATCAAGGCCAATGCCGAGACGTATTACAAACAGGCCAGCCTGGTGCTGGACCCGAGCAAAACCGAAATTCGCTACAACAGCGAATGGAGCCTGCCGCTGGGTTCTATGGGCATGATTCAGTTGGCGGCCAAATACACCGTGGCGCGCATGATGGAGCGCAACGACTTCCACGACCGATTCAAGGCCGGCACGCCGATCAGCGTGCACGAGTTCTTGTACCCGCTGATGCAAGGCTACGACTCGGTGGCGCTGAAGAGCGACCTGGAGCTGGGCGGTACCGACCAGAAATTCAACCTGCTGATGGGGCGTCACCTGCAGCAGGAGTATGGCCAGGAGCCGCAGTGCATTTTGACCATGCCACTGCTGGAAGGGCTGGACGGTATCGACAAGATGTCCAAGTCCAAGAACAACTACATCGGGATCACAGAAGAGCCCAATGGCATGTTTGCCAAGGTGCTGTCCATCAGCGACACGCTGATGTGGCGCTGGTACACGCTGTTGTCGTTCAAGTCGCTGGCCGAGATCGAGGCGCTGAAAAAAGAAGTGGAGGGCGGGCGCAACCCGAAGGACGCCAAGGTGATGTTGGCCAAGGAGATCACCACGCGGTTTCACAGCGCTGCGGCGGCCGATGCGGCCGAGCAGGACTTCATCAACCGAAGCAAGGGTGGTGTACCGGATGTCATTCCCGATGTGGTGCTCTCGGGTGCGCCGCTGGGGGTGGCGGCCATGCTCAATGCGGCCGGGCTGGTGGGGTCCAATGGCGAGGGCAATCGGTTGATCGACGGCGGGGGCGTGCGCATCGATTCGGCTGTGGTCAGCGACAAGGGCCTGAAGCTGGGCGCTGGAACCTATGTGGTGCAGGTGGGCAAGCGGAAGTTTGCCAAAGTGACGCTGGGTTGACCCTGCGCGCGGGAGGCGTGCTTTGCCTGTCCTGCGCTGCGCATTGCGCCTGCGGTAACGGACAATCGTGCCATGTCTTTTCTTGCCTCCCGCTTCCTGACCCCACAACGCCTGCTGATGGCGTCGGTGGTGGTTGCCCTGATCACCATCACGCTCAAGACCCTGGCCTGGGTTATTACCGACTCGGTGGGCCTGTTGTCCGACGCCATGGAGTCGCTGGTGAACCTGGCCGCTGCGACCTTCGGTCTGGTGATGGTGACCATTGCCGCCCGTCCCGCCGACGAAGACCATCCCTACGGGCATCACAAGGCGGAGTATTTTTCGTCAGGGTTCGAAGGTATTCTCATCATCGTGGCGGCCCTGGGCATCATGTGGGTCGCAACCCACCGCCTTTTCGACCCGCAGCCGATAGAACAGGTTGGCTGGGGTTTGGCGCTGTCGGTGGCCAGCTCGGTGCTCAACGGGTTGCTGGCCTGGGTCATGTTTGGCGCCGCCCGGCAGCACCGTTCCATTGCGCTGGAGGCCGACGCCAAACACTTGGTGACAGATGTATGGACCTCGGCGGGGGTCGTTATTGGGATTGCCTTGGTGCATTTCACCGGCTGGCTTTGGCTGGACCCGCTGGTGGCCATGGCCGTGGCCGCCAATATTCTGAAAGAAGGCGTTCACCTGATCTGGCGCTCGTCGCAGGGCTTGATGGACGAGGCGGTGGAGCCCGAGATCATGGCCGATATCCAGGAAGCGCTGGCGGGTTTTGCCAGCCAGGAGGGCGAGGCGGCCATCATCCGGTTTGACCATTTGAGTACCCGAAAAGCCGGTCAGCGCCGGTTCCTGGATGTGCACATGCACATGCCGGCGGCGTGGTCGCTCGGGCGCGCAGCAGCCGTGCGTGCCAGTGTGGAGCAAGCGCTGATGAGCGCCGTGCCCGGCTTGCGCGCCACCATTCAGCTGCTGCCCAGCGATGTGGAAGCCCACTTTGGCGACGAAAGGGACTTGATTTGATCGCCTTGCTGCAACGTGTGAGCGAAGCCCGGGTGGTGATTGCCGGGGAGACGGTGGGTCAGATTGGCGCGGGTTTGTTGGTGCTGGTGTGCGCCGAACCCGAGGACACCGAAGCGGTGGGCCAAAGGCTGCTGACCAAGATACTCAAGCTGCGCATTTTTGGCGACGAGCAGGGCAAGATGAACCGCAGCGTGCAGGACGTGGGCGGTGGCCTGTTGATCGTGAGCCAGTTCACGCTGGCCGCCGACACGAAAAGTGGCAACCGGCCGGGCTTCACCGGTGCAGCCGCCCCAGCGCTGGGCGAGGCGCTTTACAACCAGTTCGTGGCGGCGGCGCGCGCCCAGCACCCGCTGGTGCAAACCGGGCGCTTTGGTGCCGACATGCGGGTGCATCTGGTCAACGATGGGCCGGTGACGATTCCGCTGCGCATCACGGCCTGACCGCCGCTGCGTTTGCTCAGGCGTAGGGGTTGTTCAGCCCCAGCCCGGCCAAAATTTCAATTTCGCGCGCTTCCATTTCTTCGGCATCGGCTTCGCTGGTTTCGTGGTCCCAGCCCTGGGCGTGCAGGGTGCCGTGCACCAGCAGGTGGGCGTAGTGGTCGGCCAGGGTCTTGCCCTGCTCGGCGGCTTCGCGGGCCACCACGGGCGCGCACAGCACCAGGTCGGCCATCACCAGGGGCTCGGTTTCGTAGTCAAACGTGAGCACATTGGTGGCGTAGTCTTTGCCCCGGTAATCGCGGTTCAGGGTCTGGCCCTCTTCGGCGTCCACAATGCGCACGGTGATTTCGCCGTCGGCGTCCAGCGCATGGCGGATGCAGCGGGCGACCTTGTGGCGGGGCAGGGCGGCGCGGTGGGTGGCGGCATCGGCGAGCGCGCCGAACTGGAGCGAGAGGCTGAGGGTGGGCAGTGGCATGGGATTGAGCGTCAGAGCGTTTTGCGGCGTGTGCGTTTCACGGGCGGGGCTTCATCGGCGTCGGCCTGTGGGCTGCGGGCATCGTAGGCGTCCACAATGCGCGCCACCAGCGGGTGGCGCACCACGTCGGCGCTGGTGAGGCGGTTGAAGGCGATGCCGGTGACGCGCTTGAGCACGCGTTCGGCGTCGATCAGGCCTGAGAGCTGGGTGCGTGGCAGGTCGATCTGGCTCACGTCGCCGGTGACCACGGCCTTGCTGCCAAAGCCGATGCGCGTGAGGAACATCTTCATCTGCTCGGGCGTGGTGTTTTGCGCTTCGTCCAGGATCACAAAGGCGTGGTTGAGCGTGCGCCCGCGCATGAAGGCCAGCGGTGCAATTTCAATTTGCTGGCGCTCAAACGCCTTTTGCACCTTGTCGAAGCCCATCAGGTCGTGCAGCGCGTCGTAGAGCGGGCGCAAATACGGGTCCACCTTCTGGCCCAGGTCGCCCGGCAAAAAGCCGAGCTTTTCGCCCGCTTCCACCGCCGGGCGGGTGAGCACGATGCGCTGCACCGCGCTGCGTTCCAGCGCATCCACCGCGCAGGCCACGGCCAAATACGTCTTGCCGGTGCCCGCCGGGCCAATGCCGAAGGTGATGTCGTGCGTGGCCATGTTTTCCAGGTAACGCGCCTGGTTGGGCGTGCGCCCGCGCACCTCGCCGCGCCGGGTCTGCATGGCCAGCGCGCCGTCACCACCGGTGGGCAGGGCGGTGTCGCCGCTCAACATCAGCTGGACGGTTTCGGCCGGAATCGGTTTTTTGGCCATTTCGTACAGGGCCTGCAGCGTTTCCAGCGCCTGGGTGGCTTTGGCTTTGGGGCCTTCGATGCGGAACTGCTCGAAGCGGTGCGCCACCTTGACCTGCAGGGCCGCCTCAATGCTGCGAATGTGGCTGTCCATGGGGCCGCAGAGGTGGCCCATGCGGGTGTTGTCGGGTGGGGAAAAGGTGTGGCGCAGAATCATGTGGTGCAGTGGTTTGAAAATTCCCGTTCGGACATGGCGTCCATTGTCGCAGGCAGTCCCGCTTCTGCTGGCAACCTGCGTGGGGTGCGGCTTCGCCTGTGTCTGGCGGTGCTGGTGCTGCTGCTGATCGGCGCGATGGGCCTGTGGCGCGCACTGTCCGAGCCGTCCACCGGCTACCGGTTTGGCGGATCTCCCCAGAACGGTGTGACGGCGGTACCCACGCGGCCCCACCTGCCACCGCTGTCGGGCGTATCGGCATTGCGGGTCACAACGGCGGAAGGGGCGGTGCACCGCCTGGCGTTGTCGGCGCTGCTGGTGGCCGAAACCGGGGGGCTGACGCTGTACTACCGCGACCAACGGATTTTCTACAACGAGCACGTCGCCCTGTGGACCTGGCTGGTGCAGGCGCACGCAGGCCGCGTCCATTTGTCTGTGGAACATGCGGGCGGCACCACCTCCTTGGTGGTGCAAGGCAAAACATGGGGGGAGCTGGGACCGCGTTTTTGGGTGCCTTGGTGCACGGCGTTGCTGGCGCTGTCGGTGGGGCTGGCGGTGTGGGTGTACCGCTCGGTGGACGGTGCGGCCAACTGGTACGCCTTGTCCAGCCTGGCCTACGGCTACTGGATGGTGGTGCTGGCGGGCACCAGTTCGCGCCTGCTCACGCAGGAAGCGGTGAGTTTTCAGTGGCTGCACTGGGGCACGCACGCCGCCGCCTATCTGTACCTCATGGGCTTGTGCCTGTTGCTGTGGCGCTTTCCGGTGCCGCTGGACGGCCGCTGGATAAACCGCCAGCGTTTGCTGACCGCCCTGGTGGTGTGGTGCACGGGTTTCATGCTGGTGGATGTGCTGGAGTGGGTGGATTCCATTTCCCTGGGCTTTCGGCTGCCCAACCTGGCACCTGCCGTGCTGTTGTTGGGCTTGTACACGGTCCAGTGGCGGCGCAGCCGGGACCAACCCATGCAGCGTGCGCAGATCAAATGGCTGGGGCTGCTGCTGGTGCTGACGCTGACCGTGCCTTTCGTGGCCTCGGTGTACGCCATCGTGGACGTTTACAGCCCCTTGCCCATCGCCTACGGCATGGTGGTGTTTTCGCTCGTTTTTTTGGGTTTTGTGCCGCTGGTCACCCGGTTGCGCCTGTTTGAGCTGGAGGCCTGGTGGCCGCGTGCCTGGCTGTGGTTTCTGGGCGGGTTGCTGGTCGTCGTGCTGGATGTGGTCTTGCTGCTGGCCCTGCCCTGGAATGGTCGGTACGCCTTGACGGTGGCACTCGCGCTGGCCGGTTGGGTCTACTTTCCTTTGCGCCAGTGGCTGTGGCGGCGCTTGTCTGAGTCGGCTTTGCCACAGTTGGCCGACGTGCTGCCCGATGTGGTGGCGCTGGCCACCGAAAGCGGTGCGCCTTCGCCGGTCATCTCACAGCGCTGGCAGCGCTTGTGGGACAAACAGTTTCAACCCCAGTCCATGAACGTGTTGGCGTGTGGCGATCGCGTGGAGGTGGAGGCGGAGGCGCAAGGTCGGTGGCTGAAGGTGCCCAGCGTGGGCGCTTTGCCGGCGCTGGCGCTGGGGCTGCCCATGCGGGGCACACGCTTGTTCAACCCGCAGGATGTGCAGCGCTGTCAGCAGATCGTGACGCTGATCCGCCACGGGCTGGAGGCCGGACAGGCTCAGGCCAGGGGTGCTCAGGCCGAGCGCCAGCGCATTGCCGCCGACCTGCACGACGACCTGGGGGCCAAGCTGATGACGCTGGTGCAGATGGGCGGCCACGGCGCCACGGCCCAATTGGCCCGCGAGGCCTTGCACGACATGCGCCAGAGCGTCAAAGGCATGGCGGGCCAGTCGGTGGCCGCCGAAGAGGTGCTGGCCGACTGGCGGGCCGAAGGGGTTTCGCGTCTGCACGCAGCAGGTCTGAAGGTCCAATGGGACGTGAATGACCCGCCACCCGGCTGCGTCTGGTCGGCGCGTGTGCAGTTGCAACTGTCGCGCCTGCTGCGCGAGGCTTTGAGCAACGTGATTCGGCACAGCGGTGCCCGCCTTTGTGTGGTTCGCATTCGGGCGCAGGCCGATCAGGTCACTTTGTCGGTGGAGGACGATGGCCGGGGGTGGCCCGTGCATCCGCCTGACGATGGTCTTGACGCTCGGAACCCGGGCACGGGTCTGGGCTTGTCGAACATGGAGCGCCGCGCCCGCAAGTTGGGTGGACGTCACCTGTTTGATGCTTCCCCGTTGGGTGGTGCCAGGGTGTGGGTGCAGGTGCCTCTGGGTGCCGCAGGCGGTGCATCGGCATCCTGAGAGGCGGAGAGTCTTTCGTTCATGCCCGCTCACCACCCCAAAACGCACCCGCTCTGCGTTGCAAATGCGCGCCATAGCCTGGCTATGGCTATGGCTATGGCTATGGCTATGGCTATGGCTATGGCTATGGCTATGGCTATGGCTATGGCTGTGCTTTGCACCTTGATCGGGCACGTTTTGAGGCGTTGCTCGGACACGTTCGAAAAACGCTCAGCCGCTGAGTTGTTGGGCGCCCGGGTCTCTACCCACGTGTTCACGGGGTGTGCAGTCGGTTCGGGTCTGGCTAAGGTGCTGTCTGTCCAAGCCTTCCGTTCCCCATTTTGCTGAGAGTACCCCACATGATCCGTATCCAAAGCACCGCCTTGTGCGCCAGTATTTTGATGGCCTTGACCGCCTGTGGCGGTGGTGATGACGCCGCCAACAACAGCGCCACGCCTTCCCCTACCCTGACGGGACTGGCCGCCACCGGGGCCGCCATTTCCAACGCTCCCGTCACCGCCCGCTGCGTGGCGGGTGATCCCTTGACCGGGAACACCGATGCCAACGGCGTGTTCACCCTCACGCTGTCGGCCACCCACACGGCCCCCTGCATGCTGGAGGTGGTGAACGGCGCATCCCGGCTCTACAGCTTTGCCACCGAGGCGGGGCGCGTCAACATCACGCCCGCCACCGACCTGGTGCTGGCCCACGCCCTCAAGGGCAGCCCTGCCGATGTTTTTGCGGGTTTCAACAAGACAACGTCTGACGGCCTTCTGAATGGGCTGGCAGCGGCCAAAACCTATGTGAAAAACCAGCTCAAGGCCGTCACCGGTGTTGATTACGCTGGCGACCCCATCGCTGACGTGCTGGTGGTGGGCGATGCCGACGACAAGGTGCTCGATGCCCTGGGCAGCGCCCTGGACAAAGCGGGAAAAACCTTCACCGATTTGCGCACGGGTGCCGGCGCGGGCACCGACCTTTCGACGATCCTTCCCAAAGACCCGGGTAACGGTGGTGGTGGCGGCACATTGCCCACCTGCAACACCAGCCTGTTTTCGGGTGGCGTGCGCAATGCCACGGCGCAGGAAATCGCCTCGTTTGGCACCGAATACACCGGCGAAGCCGGTATGTTCAACGACAACTTTGAATTCCAGAAAACCGGATCTGTATCGCTGGCCCTGAGCGCGGCTGGAGCCCTCACGGTCAATGCCCAGGCGCAAACCGTGTCGTCTGTTTGCATGGAAACCGGTGCTTCTCAATTGGTGGTGCATTTCGGTGCCCATGGCCATGTGGATTTGAAGGCCGCAGGCAAGTTCAACGGCGTGTTGGCCGATGGCACCACGGTGATCCGCAGCGCCAGTTCAAGCACCGAGCCCGTTGTAAAAGATTGGGGTACGGTCACGATAAAAAGCACGGCATTCTCTGCGGATCGCACCCTCAAACCCAACCGGTTGCCAGACTTCGATATCGAAACCACCAGTTTCGGATCTGGTCGGAAGCTCGCCATGCGCCAAGCCACGGATCCGCTGAACGGTGCTTCGTCTTTCGACAGTGTGAGCGTGCGCTACGTGGCGGCCACCGGGCAGGTGTTGTCGGCATCGGTCATTGTTGTTCCAGAGCCGACTGCGCCAGTGGGCAGCACCAACTACTACGCTGTTTGCGAGCTTCCTGCTTGCAATGGCATCACAGTCGATGCCTCGGCAGGCACCGTGACCTTTGCCGACACCGAACTCAAAGCCACGGTTCTGAGTGGCAACCCAGCCACTGCGCGCATCAGTGGCACTTTCAGCTTGCCAGACTGGCGTCCCCGTGCTGGAACGACCGTCACGGCCGCGCAATTGAGCGCGTGCAAGGTGAAAGCCAACGCCTACAACGCGGAGATGAGCGACATCGCTTGTTTGGCAGGTACATACGTTGGCACTGACATTGATGGGGCAGCTTGCACCGTCACCATTGATACGGCAGCAAATACTTTTCGTTTCAAGGACGGCGTCAAGGACAACACCTTTGCCTTGACGGTCAGCGGTGGGTATAACAACCTGAGCTCTTATTACAGCAGCCTCATTCAGTCAGCCAGCATGTCCAAACCGGGTGTGCCATTGGAAACGATCAGCCTGGATGTCGCGCCACTGGGCACGGGTCAATTGAAGGTGATCGCGAAAAACATTCACGGTGTGGGTGGTACGACCAACACGCTTTATTACCGTCAGTGCCGCTTGGACTTTGAAACCAACGGGTCCTGATTCAACCCCGCAGCCAACGGACTTGTTTTAACTGGACGGCAAGGATGGTGGCTGCTTGCACGGTGCACTCGGGCAATCGGTGGAGCGGCGCGTTCCGCTACCATCGCTGTCCATGCAGCACGCCCTCATTGTTGAAGATTTGCCTCACGTCCGGGAATGGCTGGGGTCCGTGCTCAAGGCGGCCTTTCCCCAAGTCCAAGTCAGTTTGGCCAGCCGCCGCGACACGGCTTTGCGTTGTGTGGCCGAGCACGCATTCGATCTGGCACTGATCGATCTGGATTTGCCCGATGGCTCGGGTGTGGATGTGGTGGGTGCACTGCACCACCACCAGCCCCGTGCCTTGCCGGTGGTGGTCACCATTTACGACGACGATGCCCACCTGTTTCCGGCTCTGCAAGCCGGGGCCTTCGGTTATTTGCTGAAAGACCAGCCGACCGAGGTGCTGGTGGCCCAGTTGCTGCGCCTGCTTGATGGCGAGCCACAACTCTCACCACCCATTGCCCGGCGGGTGCTGGCCCACTTTGCCAATGGAGCCCAACTGCGCACGACCTTGCCGCGCCCGGGGGACGATGCGGTTCACCTGACGGAGCGCGAGACCGAGGTGTTGCAGCGCGTGGCCAAGGGCTACACCTTGCTGGAAATTGCCCAACAATTCGGTCTGTCGCGCCACACCGTGGACCACTACATCAAGCAGGTCTACCGCAAACTCAATGTGTCGTCCCGCGCCGAGGCCACGCTGGAAGCGGCCCGCCGGGGGCTGGTGCATCCATGAGCGCTGGCGGGAAGGGGGCTGTTTGCATGGCAAACTGCTCATCCCCCCATGGACAAGGCCTGAAATGATTGGACGACTGCAAGGCCTGCTGGCCGAGAAAAACCCGCCCCAGGTGCTGGTGGACTGCCACGGCGTGGGCTACGAGGTGGATGTGCCCATGAGCACCTTCTACAACCTGCCCGAAACCGGCCAAGCGGTCACCCTGCTGACCCATTTCGTGGTGCGCGAAGACGCACAAATTTTGTACGGCTTTGGTACAGCGCAGGAGCGCCAAGCTTTCAGGCAACTGATCAAAATCACCGGTGTGGGGCCTCGCATGGCGCTGTCGGTGCTCAGCGGCATGAGCGTGGCCGACCTGGCACAGGCCATTACCCGCCAAGAAGTGGCCCGTCTGGTCAAGGTGCCCGGCATTGGCAAGAAGACGGCCGAGCGTTTGCTGCTGGAACTCAAAGGCAAATTCGGCCCCGATTTGGGCGACTTCGGGGGCGCGGGCTCTGGTTCGCCCCGCACCGATGCACAAGCCGATATTCAGCAGGCCCTGCTGGCGCTGGGCTACAACGACAAAGAAGCGGCTGCCGCGCTCAAGCTGCTGCCCGATGGGGTGGGTGTGAGCGAAGGCATCCGGCTGGCGCTCAAGAGTCTGAGCCGATGAGCCGTTTAAAGGAGGCGCCATGACGCGGTCGAGAAAGATATGGACGTTGTGTTTCCCATGGCTGCTGCTGGGACTTGGCGCTTGCGCCTCGTTGCCCCCCCGTGTGCAGGACTTGGCTTGGCGCGATGCCTGGGGCGATCGTGGCCCGCAGGTGCTGGCGCGTGATTACGCGGGGTGTGCCGATGCTGTCGAGAGTCGGCGTTCGCAGTTGAGCGTGTGCATGGCCCACCGCGGCTGGTTGCTGGATATCTGATGAGCATACAAACCGACGACTTCGCCCCCGCACCCCGCATGGTGTCGGCAGCACCCGCCTCACCCAAAGAAGAGGCCATTGAGCGCGCGCTGCGCCCCAAGCTGCTCGACGAATACATCGGCCAACACAAGGTGCGCGAGCAGCTGGAGATTTTTATGGGCGCGGCCAAGATGCGCCGCGAGGCGCTGGACCATGTGCTGCTGTTTGGCCCGCCCGGGCTGGGCAAGACCACGCTCTCCCACATCATTGCGCAGGAACTGGGTGTGAACCTGCGCCAGACCAGCGGGCCGGTGCTGGAAAAACCCAAGGACCTGGCGGCGCTGCTGACCAACCTGGAGCCCAACGATGTGCTCTTTATTGACGAAATTCACCGCCTGAGCCCGGTGGTGGAAGAGATCCTGTACCCCGCGCTGGAGGACTACCAGATCGACATCATGATTGGCGAAGGCCCAGCGGCGCGCAGCATCAAGCTCGATTTGCAACCCTTCACCCTGGTGGGCGCCACCACGCGCGCCGGCATGCTCACCAACCCGCTGCGCGACCGCTTTGGCATTGTGGCCCGGCTGGAGTTTTACACCGCCGAAGAGCTGGCGCTCATCGTCAAGCGCAGTGCGGGGCTGTTGAACGCGCCCATGGACGAGGCCGGTGGCATGGAGGTGGCGCGGCGCTCGCGCGGCACACCGCGCATTGCCAACCGGTTGTTGCGCCGGGTGCGCGACTACGCCGACGTGAAAGGCAACGGCACCATCACGCTGGACATGGCCAACCGCGCGCTGGCCATGCTCGACGTGGACCCGCAAGGTTTCGACCTGATGGACCGCAAACTGCTCGAAGCCGTGATCCACCGCTTTGACGGCGGGCCGGTGGGGCTGGACAACATCGCGGCCAGTATCGGGGAAGAGCGCGACACGATTGAAGACGTGATCGAGCCTTACCTGATTCAGCAAGGCTACCTGCAGCGCACGCCGCGCGGACGGATCGCGACCCAGGCGGCTTACCGGCACCTGGGGCTGCTGCCACCGGGCCCGGGGGGCGCGCGGCTGTTCGAAAACCTTCCCTGAACCACAAAACCGTGCTGATCACCTTTCTTTCGTCTTCGGTGTCCCAAGTCCGACAGGCTCCTGCTCAAGTCGTTTTTTCGTCCAGCAGCGCCCCTGCGTGATCATGGGGTGCTTCCAGGTGCGCCACATCGCCCCAGCCCACCAGGGTGAGGCTCTCGGGGGTCCACAGCAGGCGGTTGATGGCTGCGTTTTTCAGCAGCCAGCTGCGTGGGGCTTGCAGTTCCAGCCCGGTGGCGGCGCGGTAGAGGATGTCGAGCACGCCACCGTGGGCCACCAGGGCGATCTGTTCGCCGATGTGGCGGCTGGCCAGTGCCTGCAGGGTGTGCAAGATGCGCTGTTGCAGCACCTGGAGCGATTCACCCTCTGGCGGTGACCACTCGGGCACGCGGGAGCGCCACAGCTTGGCTTCTTCGGGGTGTTGGGTTTCAATTTCTGCCCAGGTTTTGCCTTCGAGCGCGCCAAAGTGGCGTTCGCGCAGGCCGCTGTGTGCCTGCACGCTCAGGCCTTGCACCCGGGCTATGGCGGCCCCGGTGTTGAAGGCCCGTTGCAGGTCGCTGGCGTACACCGCTGTCAGGCGTTCGTCGGCCAGGGCTGTCGCCAGCCGAGCCGCCTGCCAGCGGCCCGTGTCGTTGAGGTCAATGTCGGTGTGGCCCTGGATGCGGGTGTCGTGGTTCCAGGCGGTTTCACCGTGGCGCACGGCCAGGATGCGGGTAACGTGCAAGTGGGGTCCTTTTCAGTATGGGCGGTCAGCAGGGTGCACTGTACCGGGTTGCCTCCGGTCTGCAAAACCGCACGGAATACGAGCCGGTGTGCGCGGGCCATCGGGTGCTTTGGGACACAATTGCCGCATGTCGCTGCCCGCCGCCGTGCCGCTCGGGGAATTTGCCACCCTGTTCAACTTCCTGCCCATCGGGGCCTACCGGAGTTCGCCCGATGGCCAGATGATCCGTTCCAACCAGGCGCTGGTGGAACTCAACGGCTATGCCACCGAGGCCGAACACCTGGCCGCGGTCAAGGACATTGCCCGCGAGTGGTACGTGGACCCCCTGCGGCGCGGCGCATTCAAGCAGCAGCTGGAGCGCGAAGGTTTCGTGCGGGGCTTTGTGTCCGAGATCTGGCGCCACAAGACCCGCGAGCGCATCTGGATCAGCGAAAACGCGCACGTTGTGCGGAACGCTCAAGGGGAGGTGCTCTATTACGAAGGCACGGTCGAAGATGTCACCGAGCGCATCCGGAACCAGGAGGCCCTGCGCCGCAGCGAAGAACAGCTGCGCCAGATCACCGCGCAGGTGCCGGGCATGGTGTTTGTCGTTCATGTGGCGCCCGACGGACGCCGGGAGTACCGCTTCGTGAGCTCCGGCGTGCGCGACATCTATGACTTCGATCCCGAAGATCTGATGCGCGACCCCATGCTCATCGCGCGCTACCGCCATCCGGACGACCAGGCCGTGCTGGAGCAGGACATGCAGCAGATCAGGCAGGGGCCGGTCGATCTGGGCGGGGAATTCCGCGTCGTCATGCCCGACGGCCAGATCCGGTGGGTCTACCGCCGCTCCTGCACCGTGTCGAGCGATGCGTCGGGTTTCCTGCGGGTGGGGGTGCTGCTCGACATCACCGGGCGCAAACAGGCCGAAGCCGCCCTGCACGAAAGCGAGGCGCTCTGGAGGCTGGCGATGGACAGCACGGGCGATGGCGTCTGGGACTGGAACCTCGCGACCGGGGAGGAGTTTTTCTCAGGCCGCATCCTGGCCATGTTTGGCTTTGACGAAGGCGAGTTGGCCAACCTGGCCGAAGCACTTGACAGCAGGACACATCCCGACGACGTGGCGCAGATGCTGACCGACCGGCAGGCTCACTTTGACGGTCACACGCCGGTCTACCGCAACGAACACCGGGTGCAATGCAAAGACGGATCCTGGAAATGGGTGCTCTCGCGCGGCATGGTGATTGCCCGCGACAGCGCCGGGCAACCGCTGCGCATGGTGGGGACCCACACCGACATCACCGAGCTGAAACAGGCCGAAGCCCAGCAGCGTGCGCTGGAAACCCAGCTGCGCGAGTCTCAAAAAATGGAGGCCATTGGTACCTTGGCGGGCGGTGTGGCGCACGATTTCAACAACCTGCTGGCCGCTATTTTGGGCAACCTGGCGCTGGCCCGTGAAGACGTGGGCGAACACCACCCGGCCCAGGAAAGCCTCACCGAGATCGGCCGTGCGGCCATTCGGGCCCGCCAGTTGGTGCAGCAGATACTGACCTTCAGCCGCCGCCAGAAGCAGGAAATGCAGCGCCAGCCGCTCACGCCCTTGGTGGAAGAGGCGCTGGGCCTCATGCGCTCGCTGCTGCCAGCGGGCATTCAGCTGGTGACCCGTTTGCCTGCGGCCACCCTGCCGGTGGTGGCCGATGCCACGCAAATACAGCAGGTGCTGATGAACTTGTGCACCAACGCCTGGCAGGCCATGGATGGGCGCTCTGGCCACATCACCGTGGCGCTGCGTGAGGTGCGTCTGGATGCCGCGCAGGCTTTGCAATTGGGTGAACTGCCCAGTGGCACCTACGCCTGTTTGAGTGTGGCCGACAACGGACCGGGCATGGACCCAGAGATTCAGCACCGTATTTTTGAGCCTTTTTTCACCACCAAGGCGCCGGGCGCAGGCACCGGCCTGGGCTTGGCGGTGGTGCACGGTATTGTCAAAACACACCGCGGCGCGATCGACCTGCAAAGCCGCCCTGGCGAGGGCGCGCGCTTTGACGTGTATTTGCCGCTGGCCAGCGCCGGGCACGTGCCGGAGGTGGTGGCTGCACCGGTGACCGCGCCGCACCAGACCTGTGAGGCCCCGGGCAAACACATCGTCTACATCGACGATTACGAGGCCATGGTGTTTCTGGTCGGGCGCCTGTTGCGCAAGCGGGGGTACCGCGTCAGCGCGTTTGGATCGGGCGAAGAGGCCATGGACTGGCTGCAGGCTCACCCACAGGCCGCGGTGGACTTGGTCGTGACCGACCAGAACATGCCAGGCATGTCGGGTCTGGATGTGGCCCGTGCGCTGGCGCAGGAGCGCCCTGGCTTGCGCGTGGCTCTGGTGTCGGGGCATGTCAGCGACACGCTGAAGGCCGCTGCCGCTGCGGTGGGCGTGATCGAAGTGATGGGTAAGCAGGACAGTGTGGACGCACTGGGTCATGCGATTCGCGAACTGCTGGAGCGCACGGCCCCGGCCTGTTGAGTCGGCGCGTCCGTGTCACCGCCGCTGGCTCGAACCAGATGCCGATCCGCTTCAGCGGGCCACTTCAATGTTGACCTGCCGCACGCCATCGGGCGGTGTCGGGAAGTCGCGCAGCGCGGCATCGAGCATGGCGCCCCACAGCCCGGGCATGCTGTTCCAGCGGCCTTCGTGGGCCGCACGCGATTCGTACACCACCCGCGCGCTGGCTGCGTGGCGCACCACCAGCGACACCTCGCGTTTGTAGTAAGGCATGTCCATGCGCATCAACAGCGGTGAACCGATGATGTGCCCGCTGGCGGTGATGGCGAGCCCGTGTCTTGGAAAGCCAAACCCGCCCCAGTGCTCGTCCCATGGGTCGTCCCAGGGTGCGCGCGGCAACCGCAAGGTGCCGGCGCTCACCTGCACCGTCCATTGGGCCGCTGTGGGCGTGTCGTGCGGCGTCCAGCCTACCTTGGCCAGCGCCACACGGGCGAGATTTTCCAGCGCGTCTTGCCCGGCAGCACCCGGCCCGGCACCTTGCGAGGGCAGTCGTTCAAAGCGGTAGGTTTGTGGTGCCTGGGGCACGCCCGCCGGCGTTGTGGCAGGGGCTGCGGTGTCGGTCCAGCGCGCGAAGCTTTGTACCTGGTTGTCCACCAGGTACACACTGGCGCATCCGCTCAGAAGGCTCACGGTCAGCGCGGCCAGCGCCGTTTTCAGGGGGTACAGCCGGTGGGCGGTGCGCTGTGGTCGGTGCGGTGGGTGTTTCGTCATGGGGCCTCTGGCGGGTGGTTGGCGCATGCCCCGGCAGAAGCGTCAGTGCGCCGTGGCGATGGGTATGACGGCTTTGGCCCTGGAGTCGTTCCCGGCTTCGGTGAGCAAGGCCTTGGTGTCAAATTTTGGAGCGGGCAAGGGCTCCTCGTCAAACGCCTTGTCGCCGTCTTCGCTGGCCACGCCGGTGGCCTGGAGGGTGGTGAAGGGGTGCAGTTTGGTGTCCAGCAAATGGCTGGGCACCACGTTTTGCAGGGCCGAAAACATGTTTTCAATGCGGCCCGGAAACTGCTTTTCCCAATCTTTGAGCATGTTGCCCACCTGCTTGCGCTGCAGGTTTTCCTGGCTGCCACACAGCGTGCAGGGAATGATGGGAAATTCGCGCAGCTCGGCCCAGCGGCTCAGGTCTTTTTCGGCCACGTAGGCCATGGGGCGGATCACCACGTGCTGGCCGTCGTCGCTCACCAGCTTGGGCGGCATGGACTTCAGCTTGGCGCCAAAAAACATGTTGAGCAGCAGGGTTTGCAAGATGTCGTCGCGGTGGTGGCCCAGTGCGATCTTGGTGGCGCCCAGCTCACTCGCCACGCGGTACAAAATGCCCCGGCGCAGACGGCTGCACAGGCTGCACAGCGTCTTGCCCTCGGGTATGACGCGCTTGACGATGGAATACGTGTCCTGGTTCTCAATGTGGAACTTCACCCCGAGTTTCGTCAGGTAGGCGGGCAGGATGTGCTCAGGAAAGCCGGGTTGCTTCTGGTCCAGATTGACCACGATCAGCTCAAAGGTGATGGGTGCTCGGGCCTGCAGCTTTTGCAGGATGTCGAGCATGCCGTAGCTGTCTTTGCCGCCCGAGAGGCAGACCATCACACGGTCGCCTTCTTCAATCATGTTGTAGTCCACGATGGCGCGGCCCACTTCGCGGCACAGGCGTTTTTCCAGCTTGTGGTTTTCGTGCGCAATTTTTTCGGGATTCATGTCAACAACTCTCAGTACAAAACAGAAACGCTGGCGTGAAGGGCATTCGAACCGGGAACGCCGCGGGGGGTCATCTCCAATCCCCGGGGATGATGCGCTTCATGAACGCGTCGAACATGGGCACGGTGAAGGCCGTGTCGCCGTGGTTGGGGCTCCAGACCATGCCCTTGCCGATCAGCGCGCTGCGCGTGGGGGCCAGCGAAGACACCTTTTCGTTCAGGCAGTCGGCGATGTCGCCCGACCGGTGCGGGCCTTCGCCGAGTTCCGCCATGGCCCGCAGGTACTTTTTTTCCTTCGGCGTGCAGCGGTCAAAACGCACCCGGAAAAAGCCCTCGTCCAGCCCGGCGATGGCCGTGACGCTGGCCTTGCGCACGGCGTCGATGTCGATCGGGCTGGCGTCGGCCGCCAGCCAGGTGTGGCTGCCCCAGGCCTGCAGGAAATAGGCGTAGCCCTGGGTGACGCGCAGGATCTCGGCCAGCGCTTCGGGCGTGATCGCGACGCCTTCGTCCAGCAGCGGTTTTTCGATGGCCTGTGCCGCGTCTTCCGGCGCCAGGGCGCCGATGAACGGGAAGTCGAACAGGCGCTCGGCGTAGGACTTGGAGTTGCCCATGAGCCCGCGCAGCTGGGGCAGGCCGGCGCCGACCAGCACCACCGGCAACCGGCGCTGCTCGGTGCGGTGCATGGCGGTGATGAGGGCGGCGAGTTGCGCTTCGGGCACGTACTGCAGCTCGTCGATGAACAGGGCCAGCGCCGTGCCAGCGGCTTTGGCGGCCAGACCGGCCTGCTCCAGCAGCGCCTGCAGGTCGTGTTCGAGGTCGCCGTTGTCGGCCAGGCCGGGCTCCGGTTCGTAGTCGATGCCGACTTCGATGTCGTTGTAGGTCACTTTCAGGCGCCTGGCGAAACCGGCCAGCGCCCGCAGGCCGCGGATGGCGAAGGCTTTGGCTGCGTCGAGCTGGCTCAGGCGCAGCAAGGCCTGGCGCAGTTGCGGAGCCAGCAGCGCCGGCAGCGAGCGGCCTTCGGGGGCTTCCAGCCGCACGGTGTGGATGCCCGTGGCCTCGGCGTCGTCGCGCATGCGGTCGAGCAGCACGGTTTTGCCCACCCCACGCAGGCCCACCAGCATCGCGCTTTTGGCCGGGCGCCCGATGCGGGCGCGCTCCAGGGCGATGTGCACGGATTCGATCAGCGCGCCCCGGCCGGCCAGCTCCGGCGGTGGCGTGCCTGCGCCCGGGGCGAAGGGATTTCGGATCGGGTTCATGGGTGAATGATACTGAAGTTTGTCAAATTATAAAAAATCAGTAACTTTTCAAACTTCACTTGATTTGAAAGGATGGTGTGTTGTCCACCCGTTCACCACTGTCCGCTTTCCATGCGGATCGCCACTTCGCAGTCATCGAAAATTTCCAGTTTGGCGATTTTTACCCGCACGCCAATGACACCCGGCATTTGCATCAGCCGGCGGGTCAGCTTGCCGATCAGGCTCTCCAGGAGGTTCACATGTTCGGCGGTGCATTCGTCGATGATGATCTGGCGCACCTTGCGGTAGTCCAGCACATGGCCGATGTCGTCGTCGTGCGGCAGCAGTGGCTGCGTGCCCTGGTTCAGCTCGGCGTCCACCTGGATCGGCTGCGGGCTGGTTTTTTCATGTTCCAGAATGCCCAGGTTGGCGTCGAAACGCAAACCGGTGAGTGCGAGGATCTGGGTGCCGGCCTGCGGCGCGTAAGGTGTGTTCATGGCAGACGTGAAGGGGTTGGGCCGGGAGGCCGGTTACATCAGCGAGAAGTCGCGTTCAAAGCGCATCAGGTGCTGGCCACCGTCCACCAGCAAGGTGGTGCCGGTGATGGATCGGTTGTCCAGCGCAAACGCCACCGTGGCCGCCACGTCCTGGGGGGTGGACGAGCGGCCCAGCGGCGACTGGCGGTGCAGTGCCTGGAACTTCTCGTCGCTGAGCATGTGGCTGGTGAGGGTGAGGCCCGGGGCCACGCCCACCACCCGCACGCGCGGCGCCAGCGCCATGGCCAGCATGGTGTTGGCGGCCTCCAGTGCCGCCTTGGACAGCGTGTAGCTGAAAAAGTCGGGGTTCATGTTCCAGAGCTTCTGGTCCAGCAGGTTGACCACGGCGGCGTCGCCCGGGCCACCGCCATCGCGGGCCACGCAATGGGTGTGCAGCGCCTGCGCCAGCAGCACGGCGGCACCGGTGTTGGCCCGCAGGTGCGTTTCCATGGCGGCAAAGCCAAAGCTCTCGGCGCTGTCGTGCTCAAAGGTGGACGCGCTGTTGACCACCGCATCCACCGAACCAAAATGGGCCACCGCGGCGGGCAGCAGGGCGCGCACGCTGGCCTCGTTGGCCAGGTCCGCGTAGAACGGGTGGGCACTGCCGTCGCGCCCGGTCAGGGCATCGCAGTCGGCAGCGGTTTGCTGCGCGTCGCCCACCGACTGGCGGTGGTGCACGGCCACGTTCCAGCCCGCGCTGGCCAGCTTGAGGGCAATTTCGCGGCCCAGGCGTTTGCCTGCGCCGGTCACCAGCACGGTGCGGTGCGCGGGCGCTGCGGCTGTGGCAGAGGGGGAGACCAGGGACATTGGGCGACAATCTGGGGGTGAAAACCCCCTTGATGACAGAACCGTCTAGTTTAACGAGCGACCTGCTGCAGCGGGTGCATGAGGCCATGGCGCAGGCGGGTGGCTGGTTGCCGTTTGACCGCTTCATGGCCCTGGCGCTGTACGAACCCGGCCTGGGCTATTACGCCAACCAGACACCCAAATTTGGCCACATGCCGGCGGGCGAGGGCGGGCAGGGCAGCGACTTTGTCACCGCACCCGAGCTCACGCCGCTGTTTGGCCACACCCTGGCGGCCCAGGTGGCGCAGGCTTTGAGCGCCACCGGCACCGACGAGCTGTGGGAGTTTGGCGCCGGCTCCGGCGCGTTGGCGTTGCAGCTGCTGGATGCCTTGGCGGCTTGTGGCCAGACGCCCCGGCGCTACACCATTGTCGACCTGTCGGGCAGCTTGAGAGAGCGCCAGCGCGCCACCTTGGCGGCCCATGCCGGCGTGGTGCAGTGGGCCGACGCCCTGCCCGAGCGTTTTGACGGCGTGGTGCTGGGCAACGAGGTGCTGGACGCCATGCCCGTGCAGCTGCTGGCGCGGGTGGGCGGCGCCTGGTTTGAGCGCGGCGTGGCGCGGGACGCTGCTGGCGAACTGGCCTGGGCCGACCAGCCCACGGCGCTGCGCCCACCGTTAGAGGTGGAGGGTGCGCACGACTACCTGACCGAAATACACCCCCAGGCCGAGGCCTTCGTCAACACCCTGGCCGATCGCCTGCAGCGCGGCGCGGTTTTCTTGCTTGACTACGGTTTCCCCGAGGCCGAGTACTACCACCCGCAGCGCCACATGGGCACGCTGATCTGCCACCGAGGCCACCGCACCGACCACCAGCCGCTGACCGACCTGGGCCTCAAAGACATCACCGCCCACGTGAACTTCACTGCGGTGGCACTGGCCGCGCAGGATGCGGGCATGCAGGTGCTGGGCTACACCAGCCAGGCCCGGTTTTTGTTCAACTGCGGGTTGCTCGACCTGGCGCAAAGCGCCAGCGTGCGCGACAACGCGATGATGCAGAAACTGGTGAACGAGCACGAAATGGGCGAGCTGTTCAAGGTGCTGGCGCTGGCGCCCGCCGCCAGCGCCATCGGCTGGGAGCCATTGGGCTTTGCCCACGGCGACCGCACGCACCGGCTGTGAGGCCCCGGTTCTGTCGAGCCCGCGTTGTGCTTTCTTGTGCTTTCCTCTGACACCTGCTTTTTCACAGGCCGCCCATGATTCGCTGGATGATCGTCATCTTTCTGGCCCTGCTGCTCATCAGCTGGTTCACGCCATTTCTGCACAAGCTGGGGCTGGGGAAACTCCCGGGCGATGTTCGCTTTCGGTTCCTGGGGCGAGACTGGTTTTTGCCGTTTACCACCACCTTGTTGTTGAGCTGGGGCGCCAGCCTGATCGCGCAGTTCGTTTGAGGTCCCGCACGGAGGTGGGTATACCCACCGGGGTGTCTTGATTTTTCAGTGCCAGTCGCCAACTGAAAACATCTACAAAACCACGGAGCCACCATGTCCACCGAATCCCTGCACATCGTTTGTCCCCATTGCCACACCACCAACCGGGTGGCGAACGCCAGCCTGGGCCAGGCGCCCGATTGCGGCAAATGCCACCGGCCGCTGTTCACCGGCCACCCGGTGGCGCTGAACGAGGCCGCGTTTGACAAACACATCGCCCGCTCGCAGGTGCCGGTGTTGGTCGACTTCTGGGCACCCTGGTGCGGCCCGTGCCGCATGATGGCGCCCGCGTTTGAGCAGGCCGCCCAGCAGCTGGAGCCGCAGATGCGGCTGGCCAAGGTGGACACCGAGGCCGAGCAAAACCTGGGCGCGCGCCTGAACATTCGCAGCATTCCCACGCTGGCGTTGTTTGTGGGCGGGCGCGAGGTGGCGCGCCAGGCTGGCGCCATGGGCGCGGCCGACATCGTGCGCTGGGCGCGTTCGCAGCGGCCCGGCTGAGGCTTGGGCGCGGTCAGTGGGTGCTGCCGGTTGGGCGTGTGGGTTGGTGGGCGGTTGTTCTGAAATCGCAATCATTGTTTGTTTCTGTGGCGTTTCCCCGCGCCTTGGTGCCTTTTCTTGGGCTTACACTGCCATCCCAAGAGACGGGGATTCAACATGCGGAGTGCCATGAAAAACAAAGCCAATGTCGCCGGCGTTTCGAAGCCGGCACAGAGCAAAGGCCAGGGGCCGATGACCATTGAACGGGTGGCCAAAGAGGCCGGCGTGTCGCCCAGCACGGTGTCGCGCATTCTCAATGGCACGGCGGTGGTGAGCGAGGCCAAGAAAAAGTCGGTTGAAGATGCGGTGGCCAAGCTCGGGTTTGTGCCGAACCCCATGGCCAGGGGCTTGGCCGGTGGCCGGACCTTCAGCGTTGGGGTGATCACCCAGTCGATGGACAGTCCTTTTTACGGACCGGCTTTGCGTGGCATTGAAGACGCATTGGACCCCGCGGGATACAGCCCCTTGTTTGTCAGCGGCAACTGGCAAGCACAGGCCGAAGCCCGTTGTATCGATATTTTGTTGTCGCGCCGGGTGGACGGCATCATTGTCTTGACGGGCCGTCTGACCGATGCTGCGCTCAAAGCCTGTGCCAAGAAAGTGCCGGTCGTGGTGACCGGTCGAAATCTCAAGGCGCCCGATCTCTTTTCCCTGAATTTTGACAACTTGGAAGGCGCTCGCCTGGCCACGCGGCACCTGATCGACCAGGGCCACACCAGGATCGCATTCATTTCAGGGGATCCCCAGCATCCAGACGCCATACAGCGACTCGCTGGCTACAAGCTGGCGCTGGAACAAGCCGGTATTGTGTTCAATCCCGAGCTGGTGGTTCAAGGGGAATACAACGAAGACAGCGGCCTGCAGGCCGTGTTGCGGTTGATCGCGAGCAAGCAGCCTTTCACCGCTATTTTTGCCGCCAACGACCAGATGGCCGTGGGCGCTGCCCATGGCTTGCTTCGCCAGGGCTTGCACGTGCCCGCAGACGTTTCGTTGGTCGGTTTTGACGATCTGCCCAATTCGCTGTATGCGTTTCCACCGCTCACCACGGTGCACCAACCCGCTTATGAAATGGGCCAACTGGCCGCTGAAGCCATGTTGAAGTTGTTGGCTGGCACCAAGCCGCAGTTGCAGGTGCCCGCGCCGCGCTTGATCACGCGCGAGTCGTGCCGCCGCTTGAACGGTTGAGCGTTTTCGGGCGTTCCCGGGCGTTCCCGGGCAGCGCCTCACAACGTGCCCGATCAAGGCGCAAAGCACCGCCATAGCTCGGACCAGCAAAGCGCCTTTGCAACGCAGAGCGGGTGCGTTTGGGGGCGGTCAGCGGGCATGAACGAAAGAAAGACGCTCTGCCCCTCAGTAGGCTCCAGCCGGGTGTCCGCCGCAGGACCTCGATAGGCCTGCCATCCCCGGGATTTCCCTTGGTTGTTTGTGCATTGCCGCATCCTATAATAATTTGAAAGCGCTTTCATATTGACCGATGAATGCATTCATCCGTTCGTATCAATCGCATGGTGGCCATGTTGGACAGCCCAAAAAACTGGAGATAAAGATGAAGCGTTTCAAACCTTTGCGTGCGGTGCTTTCTTCGGTGATTTTGGTCGGTTTCGCCGCTTTGACCGCATCTGGGGCTTGGGCACAGCAGGTGCTGACCGTGGCTGCATTTCCGGCGGTCGACGACATTGTTCGGGCTGCCATTCCGGCCTGGAAGAAAAAGTATCCCAACGTCGACATCAAAGTGGTCAGCCGCCAGTTCAGCGACCACCACACCGCCATGACCACCGCGCTTTCAACATCGTCTTATCTGCCCGATGTGATGGCGCTGGAGGTGGGGTACGTGGGGCGCTTCGCTCAAGGCAATGGGCTGGAGAATCTGTCGGCAGCGCCCTACAACATCCAGACCAGCCAGTCGCGCTATGTGGCTTACGCCTACGACCAGGCCACCAATGTCCGTGGTGAGGTGGTGGCCGCACCCTCCGACATCGGTCCGGGCACCTTGCTGTACCGCAGCGATATTCTGGAAAAAGCGGGCGTGAAGCCAGAAGACTTGACCCGCTCATGGGACAGCTATGTGAGCAGCGGTGTGAAGATCAAGACTGTGACAGGTTCTTATTTGCTCGCCCACGCGCGCGACATCAAAGACATCCTTATTCGCACCGGTATCCAGCCGGGTGAGGGTTTGTACTTTGACAAGGGCAACCGCGTGCTGGTGACCTCGCCCCGGTTTGAGCGGGCGTTCAAATTGGCACAGCAGGTGCGTGCACAAAAGCTGGATGCCAAAGTGACGGCTTGGTCCAACGAGTGGTCTGAAGGGTTCAAGCGCGGCGCGCTGACCACCCAGTTGACGGGCGCCTGGCTCGCCGGTCATCTGAACAACTGGCTGGCGCCCGATACCAAAGGCAAATGGCGGGCCAGCGATTTGCCTGAAGGGGCCTCTGCAGCGTTTGGGGGTGCTTTTCTGGCCATTCCCAAAGGTGCTGCAGCCGCCAACAAACCGATGGCTTGGGAATTGATCAAGCTGCTGACGCAGACCCGAGCGTTGCAATTGGCCGCGTTCAAGTCGCAAGACGCCTTTCCTGCGCTGGTGGAAACCCATTCGGACGCGTTCTTTGAGCAGCCCATCGAGTTTTTGGGCGGCCAGAAAGCCCGCCTGTTATGGCGCACGGCGGCCAGCCGCATCAGCGCCGTGGCGGTGCACAAGCAAGACGCTTTTGCCGAAGAGGTGATCAACACCGAACTGGACAAGGTGCTGGACCAAGGCAAAGACATCAAGACCGCGCTGGCCGATGCGCACCGCCTGCTGGAAAGGCGCGCAACCCGCTGAGGCACTGGACGCTGACGTTCACCCACATGACCTGCCATGGTTGGAGTACGAAATTGCCACGCTTGCCAAGACTGTCGCCTCAGATGGCGCCCTATGTGTTCATCAGTCCGTTTCTGGTGCTGTTTGTCATCTTCGGGCTCTTTCCCCTGCTGTTCTCGCTCTACCTGGCCTTTCAGGTGTGGGAGCCCACGAACGGGTTGCAGAGCATGGAGTTTGTCGGATTCGACAACTTTGTATTCGCCTTTGAAGACGAGTGGTTCTGGAAGTCGCTGAAGAACACCGGCTGGCTCGCACTGGCCTCCGGTGTGCCGCAGCACCTGGTGGCCATACCGCTGGCGTATTTCATCCACACCTCGTTCAAAGGTCTGCGCAACGGGGTGGTGGGCGCCTACTTTTTGCCCTACATCACCTCCACGGTGGCCATTGCCATCATGTTCAGCTCGCTGCTGTCCACCGACTACGGACTGATCAACGTGGGCTTGCAGGCCATGGGGCAAATTCCCGGTTTGGGCTGGATGGTGCCGGCTGAGAACATCGACTGGATGGGGCAGCCCGACAACATCAAGCCCGCCGTGGCCATGATCGTCTTCTGGCGCTATGTGGGCTTCAACGTGGTGCTGTACCTGGCGGCCTTGCAAACCATACCGAAAGACCTGTACGAGGCTGCCACCATGGACGGTGCCGGGCGCTTTCAGCAGTTCTGGTTCATCACCCTGCCGAGCCTGCGTCCCATGATGTATTTTGGTGTCACGCTCAGCGTGATTGGTGGCCTGCAGCTGTTTGAAGAGCCTTTCATCTTGACGGGTGGGCGCGGCGGCTCCGACCAGGCCGGCATGACCAGTGCCATGTACCTCTACGGCATGGCCTTTGACTTCAACGATTTTGGCGCTGCCAGCGCCATGTCGTGGATGCTGTTCGTGGTGGTGGTGGTGCTCACCTGGCTGACCAACCGCGCCTTCCGCCCCCGTGGCAACGCAGCCTAAAGGCAGCCCATGAAAACCGATCGTCTGGCCCCCTGGGCGGCTTACTGTGTGGTGGGCGTGGGTGCGCTCATCATGTTGGCGCCTTTCTATTTCATGTTTGTGTTTGCCACGCATTCGCGCACCGAAATCTTCAGCCTGCCGCCGCCCATGTTTTTTGGCGACGACTTTTTCAACAACCTGAAGATTCTGACCGAGCGCATCCCGTTCTGGCGCAACCTGGGCTGGAGTCTGTACGTGGCGCTGGCCTCGACCGCGTTGACCCTGTTGTTCTGCTCCATGGCGGGCTACGCCTTTGCGATGTTCCACTTTCCATGGAAGAACGCGCTGTTTGCGCTCGTCATGGCCACCATGCTGCTGCCCTCGTTCATGAACATGATTCCCACCTTCATGATCATGGACTTGCTGGGCTGGATCGACCAGCCGCGTGCGCTGTATTTGCCGGGTGCTGCCAGCGCCTTTGGCATCTTCCTGATGCGCCAGTTTGTCAGCACCTCCATACCGCGCGACCTGATTGAAGCAGCGCGCATGGACGGTTGCAGCGAATGGGGCATTTACGCCCGCATCGTGGTGCCACTGCTCAAACCGGCCATGGGCACGCTGGGGCTGATCACCTTCATCGCGTCCTGGAACAACTTCATTGGTCCCCTGATCGTGATGCGTTCGCCCGAGATGTACACCCTGCCGCTGGCGTTGCGAAGCCTGCAAAGCCCGGTGAACACCGAGTGGGGTGCGCTCATGACGGGTTCGGCCATCGCGACCATCCCGCTCATCATCCTGTTCATGATTTCCTCCCGCCAGCTCATCTCAGGGCTGACCGCGGGCGCCGTCAAGTAAGCCACGCTTGAACCGCATGGCGCTGCAGCAACCATCTATCCGAACTTTCCTGCGTGACACATGAAACCTGTTGATCCCCTCAAGACCCTCAAGAAATTCCCGGACGGATTCGTCTGGGGTGTTGCCACCAGTGCTTTCCAGATTGAGGGTGCAGCCACCGCAGATGGCAAAGGGCCGTCGATCTGGGACACGTTTTGCCGCGTGCCCGGAGCCATCGCCGACGCTTCCAACGGCGATATGGCCTGCGACCACTACCGCCTCTGGGAACGCGATCTGGACCTGATTGCCGACCTGGGTGTGGACGCTTACCGCTTTTCGGTGTCTTGGCCACGGGTGCGCCCGGAGGGTACTGGCGCATGGAACGAATCGGGGTTGGATTTTTACGAGCAGCTGGTCGATGGGTTGCTGGAGCGGGGTATCAAGCCCTACCTCACGCTCAACCACTGGGATCTGCCCGACGCCCTGCAGCAGCACGGTGGCTGGGCCCACCGCGACACGGTGCACCGTTTTGTGGAGTACGCCCGGGGCATGTCCAAGCGGCTGGGCGACCGGGTCACGTCCATCACCACCCACAACGAACCCTGGGTCATGGCGACGCTGGGGCATGAGTCGGGCATTTTTGCCCCGGGTATCAAAGACCGTGCCACGGCCATGCAAGTGACCCACCATCTGTTGCTCAGCCATGGGCTGGCGCTGCAGGCGCTGCGGGCCGATGGGGTGCGCAGCAAGCTGGGCATTGTGCTCAACCTCTCGCCCATGCACCCCGCCAGTGCTGCGCCCGAAGACATCGAGAAAACGAAACTCGAAGACGGTCGCTTGCTGCGTTGGTATATGGATCCTTTGTTCAACGGAACGTATCCTGACGATGTGTTGGCTTATCTGGGTGAGGATGCCCCCCTCATTTCTGCGGGTGACATGAAAGCGATTTCAGTTCCCATGGATTTCTTGGGCATTAACTACTACTCACGCGCTGTGATCAGCGCAGCAGGCCACTGGGACGTCAAGAAAAGCGGTCTTGCCTTGACCGATATGGGTTGGGAGATTTACCCCGAAGGACTGACCGAGTTGCTGGTGCGCATGGACCGCGACTACAACGTGCCACCGCTGTACGTCACCGAAAATGGCGGCGCATTCAAAGACCGTTTTGAAGACGGGCGCGTGCACGACGCCCAGCGCACCGACTACATCGCCCGCCACATCGCTGCCGTGGCCGAAGCGATGAACCAGGGTGTGCAGATGGCCGGCTATATGGTGTGGAGCCTGATGGACAACTTTGAATGGGCCTCGGGCTACGAGAAGCGGTTCGGTATTGTTCATGTGGACTACGAGACCCAGGCGCGCACGCTCAAAGACAGTGCCCTCTGGTACCGCGACTTTCTGCGCCAGCAAAAAGCCGCTCGGGCACACACCAGCGCTTCAGCCCTCAGCGGCCCCGTCACAGAATCCGCCACCGTGTTGACGGGCGTCTGAAATGGGACAAGTGACGCTGCGCGGTCTGCGCAAAAGTTATGACGTGATCGAAGTCATCCGGGGCATTGATCTGGAGGTGCGCGATGGGGAGTTCATGGTGTTCGTGGGACCCTCGGGTTGCGGCAAGTCCACCACGCTGCGCATGATCGCAGGTCTGGAGACCATCACCGGTGGCGACCTGTTGATCGATGGCGTGCGCGCCAACGATCTGCGACCCGCCGACCGGGGTGCGGCCATGGTGTTCCAGAGCTACGCGCTGTACCCCCACATGACGGTGGCCGAGAACATGGGTTTTTCGCTCAAGATGGCGGGCGTGGGCCG
Organism: Hydrogenophaga sp.; assembly: GCF_030656115.1. GTDB lineage: Bacteria > Pseudomonadota > Gammaproteobacteria > Burkholderiales > Burkholderiaceae_C > Hydrogenophaga. The sequence continues at coordinate 38,729 of NZ_JAUSOO010000190.1, read as the reverse complement.
GGCCCAGCGCGACGAGCAGGTGGCCCGCACCGCCGACATCTTGCGCATCACCGAACTGCTGGGGCGTTTTCCCAAAGACCTGTCGGGTGGCCAGCGCCAGCGCGTGGCCATTGGCCGCGCCATTGTGCGCAAGCCCAAGGTGTTTTTGTTTGACGAGCCGCTGTCCAATCTGGACGCCGCGCTGCGGGTGAACATGCGCATTGAGCTGTCGCGCCTGCACAAAGAGCTGGGCAGCACCATGATTTATGTGACCCACGACCAGGTGGAAGCCATGACCATGGGCGACCGCATTGCGGTGTTCAACAAGGGCGTTGTGGAGCAGCTGGGTGCGCCCATGGATTTGTACAACCACCCGGCCAATGAATTCGTGGCAACCTTTTTGGGTGCTCCCCGCATCAACCTGGTGGACCGCCCTGCCGATACCGCGACCCAGGATCACCGGTCCCTCTGGGCGAGCCTCATGCCCGGTGCCATCGCCAGTGTCATGCGTGTGGGCATCCGGCCGGAGCACTTGCACGTGGTGCCTGCTGGCCAAGGCATACCGGCCACGGTGGCGCTGGCCGAACACCTGGGTGATTCTTCCGTTCTGCATTTGCGGGTCGACGGTGTGAGCGAGCTGTTGCACGCCAAAGTGGGTGCCGACAACAGCCAGCACGCAGCCGGTCATGCGGTGGGTCTGGCACCCGATGCGAGCGGGGCGCTGGCTTTCGACGCGGCAGGGCGTTCCGTTCACTGACAGAGGGTTTAGAGATGACTTCGCACACACAAGATGTCTGGACGCTGGTCTGGAGCGACGAATTCGAGGGCAACCAGATCGATCGGAGCAAGTGGGACTTCGATTTGGGCAACGGATTTTTTGACTACCGCAGCCACACCTGGGTGCCTGGCTGGGGCAACGAAGAGCTGCAGTACTACACCGACTCACCCACCAACGTGACGGTCAAGGACAGCCTGTTGACCATCCGCGCGGTGCGGGAGGCTGCCCACGGGTGTGGCTACACCTCGGCCCGGCTGATGACGCGCCGGCGCGATGGCACCCCCTTGTTCACCAAACAATACGGACGCATCGAGTTCCGCGCCAAGGTGCCTTGGGGCAAGGGTTTGTGGCCCGCGTTGTGGATGCTGCCGCAAGACGATGTTTACGGTGGCTGGGCCGCGTCGGGTGAGATCGACCTGATGGAAATTGTCGGCGACAAGCCCCATGAGGTGCTCAACAGCATCCACTTTGGGTCTTCGGGCAGCGAAGGCCGTTCGCTGATCACGCACGTGCATCCCCTGCCCAATGGCGGCACCGTGGCCGACTGGCACACCTACGCGGTGGAGTGGGAGCCGGGCGAAATCCGTTTCTATGTCGATGAGGTGCACACCCGCACCTACGACCACTGGTGGAGTTGCAGCGTCACCCAGGACGGCACCGGGGTGGTGGCGCGCCGCGCCAAGGACTTGAACCCGTGGCCCGCCCCTTTCGACCAGCCTTTTTACCTGGTGATGAACGTCGCCGTGGGCGGCAACTTCCCTGGCGTTCCCAGCCCTGAGACCCGTTTCCCGGCCGAGCTGGTGGTGGACTATGTGCGTGTGTACGACAAGGTCGGTGGATACGCCGAGACACAACCGATCGGCAAGGGCCGGTTTCCCTGGCAGTCCGAGAGGAAGACGCGCTGACGCCCCGTTTTATCCGCCGCCCCGCATTTTGAAAGCCAAGCCATGTCCAAACCCCATCCCGACTTCGCCACGACCGCTGCTGCGGGCATTCACCAAGGCGATTCCAGCGAAATGGCGCCTTCACGCTCGGGCTTTGACCCGGGCTTTGACCCGGGCTTGGTCACCCGCACCGCAGCATGGACGGGCAGTGCCCCCACGGTATGGACCACCGAGGCGCGCGACGCACTGAGTGTGGACTTTCGCGCCACATTGCAGCGCGGTGTTCACGGTCTGTGTTTCAGCCCCTATCTCGAAGGCCAGCAGCCTGGCTCTCAGGTGAGCGAGGCACAGATCCGCGAGCGCCTGCAGATCCTGCAGCCGCATGCCGGCTGGGTGCGGACTTTTTCCTGTACGGACGGCCACGAGCAGACCCCGCGACTGGCACACGAACTCGGACTGAAAACGCTGGTGGGCGCCTGGCTGGGCACCGACGCCGAGATCAACGAGCGCGAACTGCGGGGCGTGATCGAGGTGGCTCGCGCCGGTCATGCCGACATCGTGGCGGTGGGCAACGAGGTGCTGCTGCGCGAGGACATGAGCGAGGACGACCTGCTGGCCTGCATCCAGCGCGTCAAGGACGCACTGCCCGGCGTGCCGGTGGGTTATGTCGATGCTTATTACCTGTTCGAGAAACACCCACGCATCACCGCCGCTTGCGATGTCGTGATGACCAACTGCTACCCCTTCTGGGAAGGTTGCCCGCGCGAGCAGGCGCTGGCCTACATGCAGACCATGGTGCAGCGCACGCGCGCCGCAGCACCCGGCAAGCGCGTGCTGATCAGCGAAACCGGTTGGCCCGACCAGGGCAGCCCGTTTCATGGCTCGGTGCCTTCGCGGGAAGGGGCGATGCAGTACTTTGTGGATTGCTGCCGCTGGGCCGAGGAGGACAACATCGAGATCTTCTACTTTGCCGCCTTTGATGAAGCCTGGAAGGTCGGCGCCGAAGGCGATGTCGGTGCCTACTGGGGCCTGTGGGACAAAGACGGCTCACTCAAATTCGGATAAGCAGACAACCCCATGACCCCGTTGAAACTGCCCTCGGGCAACGCCATTTGCTACAGCGGCTACCGCGACGGCCAAAACCCTGGCGAGCAAACCTACCCATCGCTGGACGAGATCCGCGAAGACCTTGGCATTCTGCGCAAGCATTGGCAGCTGCTGCGCCTGTACGACTGCAGCCCGCACGCCGATCGCGTGTTGCAGGTCATTGCCGAAGACCGGTTGCCCTTTCAGGTGATGCTGGGCGCCTACCTGGGCGCTGAGATGAACAATTTCGGCTGCCCGTGGGGTGCCACCTACTCCGAAGAACAGCTTGAGGCCAGCCGGGCCGCCAACGACGCCGAGATTGGACGCCTGATCGCGCTGGCCAACCGCTACCCGGACACCGTGTTCTCGGTCGCCGTGGGCAACGAGGCCACAGTCGACTGGACCGACCACTTCGTGCCCGTGCCGAAAATGATCGCGTATGTGCGCCGCGTCAAGGCGGCCGTGCGCCAGCCCGTCACCTTCTGCGAGAACTACGTGCCCTGGCAACACAAGCTGCGCGACCTGGTGGCCGAGCTCGACTTCATCTCGCTGCACACCTACCCGGTGTGGGAATACAAGCACATCCACGAAGCGCTGGACTACACCAAAGACAACGTGCACAGCGTGGCGCACCTGTACCCCGACAAACCGGTGGTCATCACCGAAGCCGGCTGGTGCACCAACAGCAACGGCCGCGGCATGCACGCCGAACACGCGGTGCAGGAATTGCAGGCCATTTACTACCAGGACCTGATGGACTGGATACGCGCCGAAGGCCTGCTGTGTTTCGTTTTTGAGGCCTTCGACGAAACCTGGAAGGGCTCGCCCGACCCGTTGGAGCCCGAGAAACACTGGGGCCTGTTCACCGTCGATCGCAAGCCCAAGCTGGTGATGCAGGCGCTGTATCCCGAGCTGATGCCACCGCCCCTCCCAGGCTGACGGCAGCCGATCTCGCCACCCGCGCCATCAGATGGCCCAGCACGCAGCACACCGCACCACAGAAAGCCAATCATGACCCAACCCGTCGCCACTTCAGCGCACAAGATCCCATTCGGGCAGAAGGTTGCCTTTGGACTGGGCATGCTGGCCAACCAGATGTTCCCGGCGGCGCTGGGCATTTTCATGGTGGTGCTGGTGCAGGATCTGGGCTTCCCTGCGTGGATGTGGGGCGTGTTGTTCTTTCTGCCGCGGGTCTTCGATTCGGTCACCGACCCGATCATGGGTTTCATTTCCGACAACACGCGCTCCACCTGGGGCCGGCGCAAGCAGTACGTGCTCATCGGCGCCATCGTGATGGGCATCTCTTTCATTGCGATGTGGCAGCTCCACCGCGAAAACGGCGTGGCCTACAACTTCATCTACTTCCTGTGCTGGTCGCTGGTGTTCTACACCGGCCTCACGTTGTTCAGCATCCCCTATGTGGCCATGGGCTACGAGATGAGCGACGACTTCCACGAGCGCACCAGCATCATGGCGGTGGCGCAGTGGATCGGTCAGTGGGCCTGGGTGATTGCGCCCTGGTTCTGGGTCGTGATGTACGACCCGGGCTGGTTCGAAAACGCCGACACGGCCACGCGCACCTTGTCGGTCGGCGTCGGCATCGTCTGCATGCTGCTGGCCATGGTTCCAGCGCTGTTCCTGCCCAGCCGATCCACAAAAGATGACACCCATCTGATCCCGCTGAACTGGGCCAATGTCGGTGGCGGCATGCGGGAGATTGTCAGCGGCTTCAAAGATGCCTTGCGCATCAAACCCTTTCGCAAACTCTGCTTCTCCACCTTCCTGATCTTCAACGCTTTCAACACGGTGGCGGCGTTTTCGTTCTTCATCGTGGTCTACCACCTGTTTCAGGGCAATGCGCCGGCGGCCGGCATCTGGCCCACGCTGTTTGGCAGCATTGGCGCGCTGATCACCACCTTCGCGGTCATTCCCACGGTGGCGTGGATGTCCCGGAAGATGGGCAAGAAAAATGCCTTCATGCTGTCGCAGGGCATTTCCCTCGTGGGCTACGTGTTGCTGTGGTTTCTGATGATCCCGGGCAAGCCCTACATGTTCATGTTCGCGCTGCCGTTTTTCTCGTTCGGCATTGGTGGTCTGTTCACGTTGATGATGTCCATGACGGCGGACGTGTGCGACCTCGACGAACTGGCCACCGGCAAGCGGCGCGAGGGTATCTTTGGCGCCATCTACTGGTGGATGGTCAAGTTCGGTTTCGCCATCGCCGGCCTGCTCAGCGGCGCCATCATGAGCTGGGTTGCGTTCTCGCCGGGTGCTGCCGTGCAGCCCGCTGGGGCTGTGGACGGGCTGCGGTTGTTCTACTCCGGCGTGCCCATCTTTGGGACGCTGCTGGCCATGTGGATCATGCGCGATTACGACCTGGACGAGGCGCGGGCCACCGAGGTGCATGCCGAGCTCGCACGGCGCAAACGGCGTGCGGCGGTCACTTCGTCCCAGGGCTCAGGGGTGCGGCCCTGGCTGGAGGAGCACGGCCTGCACCTGCCTGCCATGCCCGGCGCGCCCCTGTCCAGCAAGACCGCTGCACAAATCAGCGGGCTGTATGCCGAGCAACTGCACAACGGTGTGTACGGTTTGTGCTTCAGCGCCTACACCGAAGGGCAGGGCGTGGGCGACACCCTTTTGGAACACAACATCCGCAGACGCATGGAGCTGGTCGCCCCCCACACGCGGTGGGTGCGGTCCTTCGCCTGCACCGAAGGTCACGAGCTCATTCCCGGCCTGGCCCGTGTCAAAGGATTGAAGACCATGGCGGGTGCCTGGATCAGCCAAGACCGTGAGCGCAACGAGCGCGAGATAGAAGCCCTGGTGGCACTCGCCCAACAAGGGCTGGTCAACATCGCGGTGGTGGGCAACGAGGTGCTGCTGCGCGAAGAGCTGCCAGAGGCCGAACTGCTGGCGTACATCCGTCGGGTCCGGGCCGCCGTGCCGCAAGACGTGCCCGTGGGTTGCGTCGATGCCTATTACCAGTTCCTGGAACGCCCGGCGCTCACGGCGGCCTGCGACGTGTTGCTGCCCAACTGTTACCCCTTCTGGGAAGGCGTTGACATCACCATGGCCCCTCAGTACCTGCGCCGCATGGTGGGGCTGGTGCAAGCGGCGGGAGGTGACAAGCGCGTGATCGTCACGGAAACGGGTTGGCCGGGGAACGGGCAGGCGGTGGCCTCGGCCGTGCCATCTGCTGACAACGCCATGCGCTACTTTGTCGAGGTTCAGCAATGGGCTCGCAGCGAAGGGGTCAAGCTGTTCTACTTCTCATCGTTCGACGAGCCCTGGAAGTCACGTCAGGAAGGCGAACTGGGGGCGCAGTGGGGCTTGTGGGACAAGGACGAGCAGCCCAAGTACGGGGCTTGAAGGCAGAGCCCCCGGCATGGCGCAGCGCATGGTGTGGACTCGGACCAACCCATGCGCAGAGCGCGTCCCAGCGCCACTCCGGTGGGTTCGCCGGGTGTGTTTTAAGGCAACAACAACGTCGCGATCGACCGCGCGGGCAACACGGTCAGGTGCCGGTGGCCACCGGTATTCAGTGAAAACGGCAGTGGCTGCTTGGTGCGGTTCATGGCGACCACCACCACGCCACCGTCGGGGTTGACGAACGCCGTGGCCTCCAGCGCCTCGCGGGTCGATGCGCACAAGATACGTTGGGCGCCGGGCTGTACAAAGCGCGCAAAGTGTCCGATGTAGTGGTAGGAGCTTTGCCGTTCAAATCGATCGTGGTCGGGGTCCACCAGAATGGGTGCGCTGCAATAGTTGCCCACATGGTTGGGCCCACCTTGTGTGTCCAGCAGCAGGTTCCAGTCGATCCAGCCCACGGTCCAGCGGTTGATGTCATGGATCATGGAGCGCGCGTAGCGCTCGCCCAGTGCCCAGGAGCCGGTGTGTGGTCCGCCTTCCTGGCAGCCCTCGGTGAACAACAGGTGTTTGTCGGGCCAGGCGTCGTGCAGCAGCTGCACATGGTCGAAGTGGTCTTCACCGTACCAGTGAAAGCCGGTGCCCCAGACGTACTTGGCGGCTTCGGGATCGGCGTACACCGTGCCGGCGCGTTCCACCATCAGGTCGCGGTTGTGGTCCCAGATGACGATGCGCACATGGCCCAGACCGGCCGCTGCCAGTTCGGGGCCCAGGTGGTCGCGCACGAAATCTCGTTCTTCTTCAGCGCTGTAAATACACGAGTCCCAACGCTGTGTGGCTGCTGGCTCGTTTTGCACCGACACGCCCCACACGGGAACGCCGTGCGCGGCATAGGCTTGAATGAATTTCACGTAACAGCGGGCCCAGGCGCTCCGGTGTTCAGGCCGCAGTTGGCCACCCTGGTTCATCTGTCCGTTGGTCTTCATCCAGGCGGGTGGGCTCCACGGTGACACCAGCAGCTGGATCTGACGATGGGCCACCCGTTGCGCTGCTTGAATGAATGGGAGCAGGGCTTGCTCGTCGCGGGCGATGCTGAAGTGCTTCAGGGCTGTGTCACCCGGCGTGTCGGCGTGGGCGTAGTTGCCCAGGGCAAAGTCGCAGCTGTTCATGTGCACGCGGCACAGCGTGTAGCCGTGGCCATGGGGGTGTCCAAAGTAAGCCTGCAACAAAGCTTCTTGTTGTGCGGGGCTGAGACTTTGCCAGCGAACGGCCGCCGCTTCGGTAAAGGCGCCTCCAAATCCCTCCATCGTCTGGAAGCGGCGTGCGGGATCGATCCAGACCGAGGCGAGGTTGTCGGTGTGCTCCACAGCGGGAATGAACGTTTGTTCGCTCAGGCGCTGGTCGCTGTCGCGTGAGGTGATGAAAGTGCGCATGGTGTGTGTCGAGGACGAAAAAAAACGGCGTCCCGTCCCAAGGACAGAACGCCGCAGGGGATGGTGCTTGCTCAGCGGGCCCAGTGAATCCCGTCCACGTTCAGCGGGGTCCTGATGTTCGAGTTCAGATCCTTGCCGGTAAAGGTGTACCGATCCGCGATGTAGAAAGGATTCACCACGAGGCGGAAATCAAGCTTCGGATTTTTCGCCTTGAAGACGCTCAACGGAATGGACACCCGACACCAGGCGCCGGTGTTGCAATAGCCGTACTCGCCGTTGCCAAATTGCACAAAAGCCTCTTGTGCATTGCCATCTGCGTCCAGCGTGGAAAGGCCGAACTCGATCTTGCCAGGGTAGGTGGTGTTGATCGACGCATTGACAAAGCCGAAAGCCGAGAGGTTTTGGGTTGTGCGTGAGACCTGGGGGTTGTACAGCAGTCCCCACCCGTAGTTGGCCGGTGCCGGCGTGATGGACATGCTGACGCTGCCGTCACCTGGGGCAAATGTGGACGTGTCGGCCAGATTTCTGGGCGCTGTCGTGCCGTCAAATGCATCGAGGTTGTAACCTGCCACGGGCGCTGCTGTCGGGGCATCTGAATACAGGGTGAACTGATTGCCCGCGAAAGGCTCGTTGATGGTGGGCGGTACAAAGTACACCGCGTCGGTGTCCTTGAGGGTTGTGCTTTCCCACAGGCTTTGCGGATACAGGTTTTGAACCACATAGCGGGCCTTGCGGTTCACGTTGAACAAACCCCAACCGTCGTCACTTTGCTTCCAGGGTTCGTCAAAGGCTTCAAAGTAAATGATGTTGGCCGGGCCGGTACCGCTCACCCGACTTTCCTGGCGCCACGTCTCCAGACGCTGAAAATACATTTTTTGATTGACCGGGTGGGCGCGCAAAGTCTGATCGCCGGTGATGCGGGCTTTCCAGCCGGTTTCTCCGATCACGATCGGCATCTTGCCAAGACCCATGCTGTCGAGCGCATCGCGTGAACCTTGGTATTGTTTTTTCAGTTCGACGATGCTGGCGTCCATCATGGCCGCCGCACGCGCCGGACCGGGTGGTACGCTCAATTGTTTCCAGTCCCAATAAAAGGGGCTTTCCGGAAACTCCGTGTCGATGTTGGGGTAAGCGTGAATGGCCGCAAAGTCAATCTGGTCGGTGATGACTTTGGGAATCGGGTTGGAGAAGAACAGGAAGTTGTCGTCGGTGGTGACGGGTTGGGTCACACGGTCTCTGACGTATTTGATGTAAACCGCCATATCGGCCGGATCGATGGGCACGATGGACCAGTTGACCATCGTCTCGTTGCCCACACTCACCGCCAGGATGGTGTCTTTGTATTTGGCGTTTGTGGCCAACGCCACAGCACGGTCCAGCTCGCGTCCATTCCCTGCTTTGATCTCTTCCTGGGTGTAAGGGTTGGCCACGTATTTGAACGAGTTGACGTAGGCGCCCAGTTGAACTTTGATGTCCAGGTTGTTGTCGGCGATGACATCCAGAACCAATTTGGCTACTTTGTCGGAGCTGTCAAACAAGCGGATCAGACGCATGTTGCCTTGAACCAGCAAGTCCAGATCTTCTTTGACCATGGCTGTCGTGATGGTTTCCGTGTCCCGATTTCCGGATCTGAATGGGCTGTAGGCCACGGCCTGGCGGGCCAGGTATTCGGCGGGCAGCGCGCGCGGGTTGCTCACGGATACCGCCGTGGGTGAGGGTGCCGTGCTGGTCACACCGCCACCGCCGCAGGCGGCGATCAGCGATGCCGTGAGCACGGCCGCAGCGGCACGTGCAAGTTGTTTCAAAGAGATAGACATGGTGTTGAGTCCTGTGAACGTCATGGGGTGCGTTGGCCGTTGACAGGCGTCAGAACGCATACTTGGCGCCAACGCCAAACCAGTTGCCGGCCTTGGTCACGCGCGAGTCGATGCCATTGACCATGGCGTTGGACGGCATGGACAGCGGTGCCAGACCCTTGAGGCGGTAATGAATCATTCCGCCAAAAATTGAAAACTCCAGCCCGTTACCGTAGGCGTAGGTGGCCTGCAGGGTGTTGATCAGTGCGCTGTTGCTTTGCCCGCGTTCGCTGGGGTTGGCGGTGCGGGCTTTGCCCAGATAGGCCACGCCAGTGGCAAAGGTCCATTTGTCCATGCGGTAACGTGCGCCCAGCGACATATCGGTCGACGTTGCGGAATAGCCTGGATGTGGGACACCATTGACGGAGCCAAACCAATCGATGTTGAAAGGAAAGTTCCAGCGTGGTCCAGGCAGCGCTGCCGCTGCATAAGCACCACTCCATCGGTTGCGGCGCACCGCACCCGAGAGCTCAATCTTCGGATTCAACTGGTAGACGGCTTGAACCAGCGCCACACTCTGCCCGGAATTGCCCAGTTTGCCATCGGCTGCCGCGTCGTAAAACGGGCCACTGAACACCGCTGCGCCAAAGGCACTCGGTGTGCCGTTGCGGGTGTCCTGGTACATCATGTCCAGCGACAAATCCCCTTTGCCGTAGTGGGCCCAGAGTTCAAGAAATCGTGGTTTGTTGATCTTGAAGTCTTTGTTTCCCCCGTCGTAGGTGGCTTCCAGCACCAAGTCGCCTTCGGCCACGTCAAACACCCGGGACGTGTAGCGCACCGCGTTGGTCAGGTTGCGGTAGCCTGCGCCCGTGCCTGCCCATGCATAGGACAGTCCAATGTTGGTGCCAAAGGGGTAGTCGGAGAATTGCCAGGTGCGCGTGAGCATGTGCCCCACGGTGAGGATGCCGTACTCCTCATGGCTCAACGCGATGTTTTTTTCGCGCCAGAAACCGGGTGTGTCTTCCTTTCCGTCGCGCCAGTTCTGGCTCAGTGTGGCCTTGGTTTTGAAACCATTGCCCAGATCGTATTTGGCACCCAGCCACAGCTGGGCCTGGTTGAAGTTGCTGTCTTTGCGTGACAGCGGTTGTCCGGGCAGTACCGCATCTGCCCACGGAAGATGGCGGTTTTCTTCGGGGCTGATCTGGCATGTGGAGGCAGGGCATTGGTTGTTGGCGCGTGTCACGGTCACCTCACCAAACCCGTTCAGGCTGAACATGCCGTCGGGTCCAAATTCAAGTGCATGCACGGTGCTCGCCATGCCCAGGCCGACGGTGGCAGCGCAAGCACCGATCACCAGCCCGCGGCTGGCCGCCCAGGCTGACCGAACGGCCTGGGTATGAGGTTTGTGTAAATGTGATTGAGGTTTCATATCGGTGCCCGTCCGTTGGTGCGTACATTGAAAGCGCTTTCACAAGTGTAGGGAATGCATGCAACGATCGTCAACGGTTACCGTCCCCGTGTTTTCCCTTAGGTCGTTGCGCGTCTGTGCGAATTGCGCCCCGTGCCCTTTTGCGCCGTTCCATGAATGCCTTGGGCGTCACCCGGCAGGCCGGGTAAACCATTACGGGTAATCCTTGTCGTGCAATTTGAAAGCGCTTTCATTATGATCTGGCGAAGCTGTTTGACCCGATAAAAGGATGCTGATATGAGATTTATCCATGCTTGCCAATTGGCTTTCCTGATGGGATGCGCAAGCCTCGGTGCGGCCTCGGCCCAGCCGGTGAAAGCGGGTGCGGGTACCTACTTTCTGACACCCAAGGGCAGTGACAAACCCATGCCTTCGGCACCCATGCGCACCGAAGCCATGCTGAAGACCGCTGCGCAAACCAACCAGTGGTATTCCACGCTGATCTTCAATTCCACACCCGAGGCCATCTTTGCGCACCCGCTGTCGGTGAAACCCACCGCTGCGGGTTTTGAGATGGCGCTGCCCGGCAAAGAGATCGTGCCCACGGTGCGGCGCGATGTGGAGGTGCACTACCCGCACAAAAACCCGTTGCTGTTCACGCCCACTGCGTTCGAGCCGGGGCCTGCCAAGCTGGCCAAAGCCGGTGATTGGTCGATCGATATCTCCATGGCCCGTGGCGTCGACGACTGGCTCATGACCGTGGCGCACGGCAGCCCATTTGTGTCGATGCAAGTCAGCCGTGGCGACATGCGTGTGCGCCTCCCGTCGGATGGCAGTCGCCTGCCCGTGGTCGATCCGCGTGTGCTCGCCCTGCACGTGGGTGGCCAGTCTTACGCCTTGTTTGGACCGGCAGGTGTGACCTGGGAGTCGGTGTCAACCACCGAATGGATCGCACGCTTGCCTGCAGGCAAGGGCTATTTGTCTGCCGCCGCTTTGCCCGACGCGCAGCCCGCCACGCTGGAGCTGTTCGCCCGCCATGCGTATGCGTTCATCACCGACACCCGGGTGGAGTGGACGTACGACCCGAGCCGCAGCCAGGTAGAAACCAGCTTCAAGGCCACGACACGAACCCTTGAAGGGCCCGATAACGGGCCGTTGCTCGGGCTGTATCCGCACCAATGGTTTCAAAACGCTTCGGTACAAGGCAGGCTGGGCCCAGCGTTTGACACCATCCGCGGAAAAATCCATGTGCTGGCTGCCAACAGCTTCCAGAAAACCAACACCTACAGCAGTTTTGTTCCCTTCTGGCCAGCGGTCGGTGGAACGCCCCGCACGGCCGAGCTGGACGATCTGCTCAAAGCCGACAAGCGAACCGCCCGCCGCATGATGCTGCAGAACGGACAGGGCCCTTACTGGCAAGGCAAGGGTATTCAGCGCAACATCAAACTGATGGATGTGGCCGAACAGCAGGGCGACCAAGAAGGCCGTGACCAGCTGTTGGCCATGGTGCAAAAGCGCATGGAGGAATGGTTTTCGGGCGGCAATTCCAAGGGCTACTTTCACCTGGACAAAAGCCTGGGCGTTGTCGCCGCCTACCCCGATGAGTTTTTCCAGGTTGCCCAGATCAACGACCACCATTTCACCTACGGCTACTGGATTCGCACCGCCGCTGAAATTGCACTGCGTGATCCGGCCTGGGCGGCCCAAGAACAGTGGGGCGCCATGGTGGACCTGTTGGTGGCCGACATCGCCACCACCGAGCGAAGCGGCTCCGCGTTTCCCTTTTTGCGCAACTTCGATCCCTACGAAGGCCATTCATGGGCATCGGGTATCGGGCTGGGCGAGTGGGGCAACAACCAGGAGTCGTCCTCAGAGGCCATCAACGCCTGGGTGGGGCTGATTCTGTGGGGCGAGGTCACCGGCAACAAGGCGCTGCGGGATCTGGGCGTTTACCTGTTCACCGCAGAGACCGAGGCCATCAACTTCTACTGGTTTGACATCCACGGGCTGGTGTTTGCACCGGAATACAAAAACGTCGAAGTCAGCATGTTGTTTGGTGGCAAGTACGCCCACAACACCTGGTGGACCGATGAGCCACGCCAGATCAAGGGGATCAATCTGTTGCCCATCACCACGGCGTCCACCTACCTGGGGGTGGACCCGGGTTATGTGAAGCGCAACCTCGACGCTTTGGGTCCTGAGGTGGAGACCTACCGAAAATACGGCAAGCTTCCACCCAACCCGCCCCCACGCGATATATGGCAAGACGTGTTTGCCAAGTACGGTGCCCTGGCCGATCCAACCGCCGCCTTGGCCAGCTGGGACCGTTGGGGTTCTGTGGAAGTGGGTGAAACCCGCACCCATGCCTTGCACTTCCTGTTGAGCCTCCAGCAAATGGGTCTGCCCGACTTCAGCGTGCGTGCGGACACGCTGCTGTACGCGGTGTTCAAGCAGCCCGACGGTCGCAAAACCTACCTGGCTTACAACGCAGGTACCACACCGATGGATGTGACGTTCAGCGACGGCAAGACCCTGACGGTGGCGCCCCGAACCCTGGGTCGTGTGCAATGAGCCAACGCGGACACCATGCGGCCGGTTACATGGGGTGGCTGGTTTTACTGGCCGCTTGCGGGGGAGGTGACGGCGCATTGCCCGATGCTCCGGTGACCGTGCCATCCGTTCCAGGCAGTCAGGTACCAGCACCCGGCGTGCCGACGGTGCCCGAGGTTCCTGGCATCGATGGGTGGCGTCTGGTGTGGAACGACGAGTTCCATACCGATGGTTTGCCCGACAGCCAGAAATGGGCTTATGACACCCACCGGAACCAAGACGGTTGGTACAACGCAGAGCTGCAGTACTACAGCCAGAACCGATCGGAAAACGCTCGCGTTGAGGGGGGCAAGCTCATCATCACCGCCCAGCGCGAGCGGCTCACCACGGCGGCCGACCACGGCAACCAGAATTACACCTCGGCGCGCCTGTACACCAAAGGCAAAGCCAGCTGGACTTACGGGCGGTGGGAGGTGCGCGCCAAGCTGCCCTGTGCGTTGGGTACGTGGCCCGCCATCTGGACGCTGGGTGACGGCATCCCAGACACCGGGGTCTGGCCTCTGGATGGTGAGATCGACATCATGGAGCAGAAAGGTTTTGATGCGGGTGAAAAGACACGCGTGCTTGGAACGGTGCACACCCAGGCTTACCACGGTGGTGGCAGCAAGGGTGAAACCGTGTCACTGCCCACCGCCTGCACCGATTTCAACGTGTATCAGATGGAATGGGATCAGGATCGCATTCGCATTGGCGTGAACGGCTCGTATTACTTCACCTACGCCAACCCGAAAAACGGCAACGTGAACGAATGGCCGTTCTTCAGGCCGCAGCACCTGCTCTTGAACCTGGCGGTGGGGGGCGTGCTGGGTGGTGCGGTGCGAGACGACCAACTGCCCGCGCGCCTGGAGATTGACTACGTGCGGGTGTACCAGCGGTAAGTTCACCGCCCCTTGGACTGGTTGCATGTTGTGCGCCCGTGTGTCGAAAGACCGCGGGCGCTTTTTTGGTCTGTGGTGCCGGCACAGCTGGACAGGTCGGTGGGCTTTCTGCGCCTTCTGCTAGGGAAAGTCCTTAGCGCTGTGTGTTGCCAAAAGCAATCTGACACATTACATTGAATGAAAGCGCTTTCATGGATGCGCTTTCAAACGCATCTTTAAAAAGACGTTTACTTCCACCCTGATCGGAGACAACTCATGCGACCACTCATCTCACACATCCCCCTGACGGCCTGCGCTTTGGCCACCGCACTGTTGGTCAGTGCCTGCGGCGGCGGCGACGCATCGGCGCCTCCCACCGTCATTGGTTCCAGCGGTCTGGCGGTAGACGACTACATCCGTGGTGCCACCGTGGTCTGCGATGCCAATGGAAATGGTGCGTCGGACACCGGCGAGGCCACCGCCACCACCGATTCCACCGGCTTTTTCAAATTCGCAGCCGTGTGTGCCTCCGGGCTGGTGGTCACAGGTGGCACCAACATCGATACGAATTTGCCTTTTGTGGGCAAACTCAAGGCGCCTGCGGGTTCCACCCTCGTGACCCCTTTGACCACGTTGCTCACCGAGGGCATGACCCAGGACCAGATCAACACCGCGCTGGGCTTGCCGGCGGGTACCAACGTGACCACGCTGGACCCGGCACGCAAGGTGGCTGGCGAACTCGTCAATGCCGATCTGTTCCGCAAAACACTGGTGGTTCAGCAGGTGCTGCAAAAAACAGCTGAAGCGCTGGCTGCATTGGCCAACTCCAACGATGTGGCCGCGATGTACAGCCAGGCCACTGCGGCCATGGCCTCTGTGTTGCGCACCCCCGCTGCTGCGAGTCTGGTTGCGGGCGGTGTCGTCAACGAAGCGAGCGTCTCGGCTGTGATCAAGGCCGCCGCAATGCGGGTGGAGGCGGGCGTGAATGCAGACAGCCTGGCCCAGGTGATGGCCAGCGCACTCGCGGCGCAGTCCAAGATCATCCTGGATGCCACCGATGCCCAGTCCATTTCAGACGCAACAAAGGCCCAGCAAGGCAGCGCCACGATCCAGAGTTTTGTGATCGCCAACAAAAGTGCGCTGGAGGGCGTACCCGGTGATGCAACCGCAGCACTTAAAAATCAGCTGGTAGAGCAAGTGGGCAGCGGAACGGTGACGCCACCCCCGCCGCCGCCGCCCGCAAGCGGTACGGTCCTGTTGTCGTTTGACGAAGCCAACCCGGTTTTTGTCGACATGGGCGCCTTTGGTGACGGTTCTCCTTCCGTCGCCGCGGCCCCCACAGGGGGTAGCGGAAACGCACTCAAACTCGACCGATCCGGTGGCTCGAACTTCGGGGGTACCTACTTCAATGTGCCGGTGATCCCCTTCACGGCAGACCGCAAAACCATCACCGCGCGTGTTTATGCGACACGTGCCAACGCTGTGGTTTACCTCAAGGTGGAGGTCGCAGGCGGAGTGTCTACCGAACTGCCTGCCACGGTGACCGCTGCCAACACATGGCAGACCTTGACCTGGAATCTCAGCGGGGTCAATCCAGCAAACAGCTACAACGTCATGGTGTTCTCAGCCGACACGGACGTGGCCAATGTTGGGGCTCAAAGCTATTGGGTTGACGACATCGTTTTGGCACCCGCATCCGACGTGGTTGCGCCGCCGCCACCCCCACCGGCAAACACAACCTGTGACACCAGTACCGAGCAATGCATCAGCTTCAGCGAAGCCAACGCGGGAGCCAATCCCTTCGAAAAGCTGGTGTCTGCAGAAGTGATGACCGATCCAGCCGATTCCAACAACAAGCTGCTGAAAATGGTCAAGGGACCGAGTAGCGAACTGTGGGCCGGAGCCACTGTGTTCACCGCACTCGCCACAGACGGTGACAAAACCATTCGGACGGTGCCAACCGTCGGCCTGGGTGTCAACAAGTCGGTGACGGTGCGCGTCAACTCAGGCGCGGTGGTGGGAACCAAAGTGACTTTGAAGCTGGAAAATGCACTGGGAGCAGGTTCTGTTTATGCCGAGGCGCGCACCACCCAGCAGAACGCATGGGAAACCCTGACGTTCAACTTTGCCAGTCCCAGCGCCGGAACGTTCAACGCCAATGTGAGTTACGACATGGCGTCTCTGTTCCCCGCCTGGAGCGAAATAGAGAAGTCTCAACCGGCCTTGACCGCTGACACCACGTTCTATTTTGATGAGTTGAAATACGCCATGTCAGTGGCAACCCCGCCACCCCCGGCACAAAGCTGCGCAGCACCGGCATGCGTTGATTTTTCGGGTTCAGGCATTGGGTTTGGCCCATTTGAAAACCCGGCAGGCACTGTAGAAATGGGTGTCGATCCTCTTGATGCCGGTAACAAAGTGGTTAAGTTTGTGAAGAAGCCAGCTGACCCCGATTACTTTGGAACCACCATCACCGGCCTGGGTGTCAACCCCGTGCTGACAGACAATGCCAGGACGGTCACGATGCGGGTGTTCTCGCCTGCAGTGGGCACCAACTTCCTGCTCAAGTTGGAAGGTGGCACCGGTGGCAACGCGGCGGTTACTGAAAAAGATGTGGCCACAACGGTGGCGGGCGCGTGGGAAACGCTGACTTTTGTGATGCCCAATACAGGGACCTTTACAACCGTTGTGGTATTTCCCCATGGTCGCAGCAAGGTCGCAAGCGATACAACGATGTACATCGACGATCTTCAGTTTCCAGCGACAGCTGGAGGTTCCGGTGGTAGCGGAGGTGGCACGCCTGGCGCCGTGGTTGATTTGCCGGGTGGCGTATTTGCCGCGAATTACGTTGGCAACACCATCGAAACATGGAAATCTACCGCTGGCGGTGATGTGGGTATTTACATAGACGAAAGCGTAACGGCACCCCTGTGGTGGAGCGGTCTGGCTGCGGGTGATGCAACGCCGAGCGTCTATTTTGGATACGGTGTCAACACCAATCAAAAACCATGGGGTTTCGGTGTCTTCGTGAAAGCGCCCAATAACGGGGCAGCCAACGTAGGCGCTTACACCAACTTGAAGTTGGCGGTGTGGGGCAATGACCAGCTGGTGAACAAGAATCCCCGTCCCAATTTCACGGCGGTGTTGAACGCGCCGGCCATTGGAAGCTGTATCCCGGCGATCAAGAGCGATTTCCAGGTCGCAGGCGCTGGGGTCCAGAACTACGTTTTGCCTTTGGCGGGCTTCAGCTTGTTGCAGGCTTGTGGGCTGGCCAATGTGGCCGCGGTACTGGCCACGGGTGTGACACAGGTCAATGTGCAGGTGCTGGGTGACAACTTGCAATACAACGTAGGTGGTGACGCAGCAGGCCTGTACCCCAACGGTCTGAACATGGGACCGATTGCATTCAACTGAACTGATAAATCCGCGCCTGTGTCAGGCGCAGAGGATGGCAGGCGGTGATGTGGACCCATGCGGTGTTTGAGTACCGCGTCGCCACACACCGTAGAAAGGGCCGATCGGCGACGTTCGGCCCTTTTTCTTCGTCCGAAAAAAAGACAATATGGATGTGTCGGATTGTTCGTAATCAAGTTACACACCGGGTATTATTCAAACCCCGGACGAGACGCCTGTTGGCAGGGTCTCGCAGCCACTTCTACAGCCACTTCCCATGTCTGCATCCACCCCCAACCCCACCCTGTTGCCCCGCTTGCTCGCCGACGTTGGCGGTACCAACGCCCGCTTTGCCTGGCAAGCCGCTGCGGGTGCGCCCATCACCGATGTGCGGGTGCTGGCCTGCGCCGACTATCCGACACTGCAAGACGCCACCCGGGCCTATCTTGACGGGCTGGGCCGGGGCACGCCGCACGCGGTGGCCATTGCCATTGCCAACCCGATCACCGGTGACCAGATCCGCATGACCAACCACCACTGGTCGTTTTCGCAAGCGGCGGTGAAGGCCGAGTTTGGCTTTCGCACGCTGCGCCTGCTGAACGACTTCACCGCCTTGGCGCTGGCACTGCCCGACCTGCCCGCCAGCGAACTGCGCCAGGTGGGTGGCGGTGTGGCGCAGCCCCAGGCGGCCATGGCGCTGGTGGGCGCCGGCACGGGGCTGGGTGTTTCGGGCCTGTTGCCCAACGGTCTGGGTGGCTGGGTACCGCTGGAAGGCGAGGGCGGCCACGTCACGTTGCCCGCCACCACCGCGCGCGAGCGGCTGGTGATGGACGGCTTGATTCGCCGGTATGGCCATGCCTCGGCCGAGCGCGTGGCCTGCGGCCAGGGTTTGCTGGACACCTGCCTGCTGCTTTGCGAAGCCGACGGCGTGACCATGGGCGCCTTCAACAGCGCGGCTGACGTGACCGATGCCGCCCTGAAAGCCGGGCACCCGCAGGCCCTGGAAGCGCTCAACCTGTTTTGCGCCATGCTCGGCTCGGTGGCCGGCAACCTGGCGCTCACACTGGGCGCGCGGGGCGGGGTGTACGTGGGCGGCGGTATTGTGCCGCGCCTGGGCGCGTGGTTTGACACCTCTGCGTTCCGTGAGCGGTTTGAAACCAAGGGCCGGTTTCAGCCGTATTTGAGCGCGTTGCCGGTGTGGGTGATCACCTCGGCTCAATCACCGGCGTTGCTCGGCGCCGCCCGTGCACTGGGCGTTTGAGTTTGAAATTTAGTAACGGATTTGCGGGTTTTCCCTGATGGTTGTTTTCATTAATTAATGAAAAATTAATGACTCCCGACGCGCTGTGCGTGGGGCCAACCAACAACGGGCCGCAGGCCCCTCTCGGAGACAGCCATGAAGTTCAATTACACCCTGGGCGCAGCCTTGGTGGCCGCCACGCTGGCCACCGCTTGCGGCAAAAAAGAAGACGTTGCCGCCACCCCGGCGCCCGCTCCCGCTGCGGCACCCGCACCGGCCAAAACCTCGGTCGAGGTGCTGCACTACTGGACCTCGGGTGGCGAAGCCGCTTCGGCATCCGAGCTCAAGAAGATGCTCGAAGCCAAAGGCCACGAGTGGAAAGACTTTGCCGTGGCCGGTGGCGGTGGCGACAACGCCATGACCGTGCTCAAGAGCCGTGCCGTGTCGGGCAACCCGCCCACCGCGGCGCAGGTCAAAGGCCCGGCCATTCAGGAATGGGCCACCGAGGGCATGCTGGCCAGCATCGACAGCGTGGCCCAGGCCGAGAAGTGGGACGAGCTGCTGCCCAAGGTGGTGGCCGATGTGATGAAGGCCAACGGCAGCTATGTGGCCGCTCCGGTCAACGTGCACCGTGTCAACTGGATGTGGGCCAACCCCGAGGTGCTGAAGCAGGCCGGCGTGTCGGGCATGCCCAAAACCTGGGACGAGTTCTTTGTGGCGGCCGACAAGATCAAGAAGTCGGGCAACGTGGCACTGGCCCACGGTGGCCAGAACTGGCAAGACTTCACCGTGTTCGAGTCGGTGGTGTTGGGCGTGGGTGGCGCTGAGTTCTACAACAACGCGTTGGTCAAGCTGGACCCCGCCGCCATTGCCAGCCCCACCATGACCAAGGCGCTGAACACCTTCCGCAAGCTCAAGGGCTACACCGACGCCGCCTCCACCGGGCGCGACTGGAACATGACCACCGCCATGGTGATCGGTGGCAAGGCCGGTTTCCAGTTCATGGGCGACTGGGCCAAGGGCGAGTTCACCGCCGCCGGCCAGAAGCCGGGCGAAGGTTTCCTGTGCGCCGCCGCACCGGGCACGGCCAACGCCTACACCTTCAACGTCGACTCCTTCATCATGTTCAAGCTGAAGGACGCCGGTGCCCAAAAAGCCCAGGCCGATCTGGCCTCGGCCATCCTGAGCACCGAGTTCCAGGAAGTGTTCAACCAGAACAAGGGTTCCATCCCCGTGCGACTGGGCCACAACATGGACAAGTTTGACGATTGCGCCAAGCTCTCGGCCACCGACTTTGTGGCCAGCGCCAAGTCCGGCGGCCTGGTGCCTTCCATTGCCCACGGCATGGCGGTGGACCCGGCCAAAGCCGGTGCCATTCAGGACGCGGTCACGCAGTTCTGGAACGACGACAAGTTGAGCGTGGCCGAGGCGCAGAAGCGCATCGCACAAGCCGCCACCAACTAAAGCGGCTTCCCGAAGCCCCATCAGCGAGTCAGGCACGGGCGCCCCAGGGTGTCCGTGCCAGAACCTCCCATGCCCAAAATACCCGACAACCTCCTGCCCAAGCTGGTACTGGCGCCCGCCTTTGTACTCGGCCTGGCCTTTATTTACGGCTTCATGGTCTGGAACGGGCTGCTGTCCGTGACGGCATCGCGCATGTTGCCCAACTACGAACTGGTGGGGCTGGCCCAGTACGAGCGTCTGTGGGAAATGGACCGCTGGTGGGTCGCCCTGAAGAACCTGGCCATTTTTGGCGTGCTGTATGTCGGCGTGTCGATGGCACTCGGCGTGTTTCTGGCCGTGCTGCTGGACCAGAAGGTGCGCGGCGAAGGCTTCATCCGCACCATCTACCTCTACCCCATGGCCTTGTCGTTCGTGGTGACCGGCACCGCCTGGAAATGGATTTTGAACCCCAGCGAAGGCCTGCAAAAAATGGTGCAGGACATGGGCTGGACCAGCTTTACGTTCGACTGGCTGGTCCAGTCCGACATGGCCATTTACTGCGTGGTGATTGCCGGCGTCTGGCAGTCGGCGGGCTTTGCCATGGCGCTGTTTCTGGCTGGCTTGCGTGGTGTGGACGACAGCATCATCAAGGCCGCACAGATCGACGGTGCTTCCTTGCCCCGCATTTACCTGCGCATCGTGTTGCCCGCCTTGCGACCGGTGTTCTTTTCCACCTTGATGGTGCTGGCCCACCTGGCCATCAAGAGTTTTGACCTGGTGATGGCGCTCACATCGGGCGGCCCCGGCTACGCCACCGACGTGCCCGCCACCTTCATGTTTGCCATGAGCTTTACCCGCGGCCAGATTGGCCTGGGTGCCGCCAGCGCCACCATCATGCTGGTCACCGTGGCGGCGATTGTGGTCCCGTATTTGTACAGCGAGCTGAGGAGCAAACCCCATGACCGCTAGATTCCCTTTTGGGCGCTTTGCGCTCATGACCACGCTGCTGGTGGGTGCCGCCTTCTTTTTGGCACCGCTGTATGTGATGGTGGTCACCTCGCTCAAAGACGCTGACGAAATCCGCAACGGCAATTTGCTGAGCCTGCCCGGCAGTCTGAATTTTTCGGCCTGGGGCCAGGCCTGGTCCACCGCCTGCACCGGCGTGGAGTGCAAAGGCTTGGAGCCGTTCTTCTGGAACTCGGTGTGGATGGCGATTCCCGCCGTGCTGATCTCCACCGTGTGGGGCGCGCTCAACGGCTATGTGTTGAGCCTGTGGAAGTTTCGCGGCAGCGAAACCTTCTTTGGCCTGCTGCTGTTTGGCGTGTTCATGCCGTTTCAGGTGGTGCTGCTGCCCATGAGCCAGGTGCTGGGCTGGATGGGCATTTCCAGCACCATCGGCGGTTTGATCTTTGTGCACTGCCTCGCCGGTCTGCCCAGCACCACGCTGTTTTTCCGCAACTACTACGCCGCCGTGCCGGGTGAATTGCTGAACGCAGCGCGGCTGGACGGAGCGGGTTTTTGGCAAATTTTCTTTCGCATCATCGTGCCCATGTCCACCCCCATCGTCATGGTCACGCTCATCTGGCAGTTCACCCAAATCTGGAACGACTTTCTGTTCGGCGTCGCCTTCAGCGGTGCCGACTCCAAGCCCGTCACCGTGGGCCTGAACAACCTGGCCAACACCACCAGCAGCGTGAAGGCCTACAACGTGGACATGGCCGCTGCCCTCATCGCGGCGCTGCCCACGGTGGCGGTGTATGTGCTGGCGGGTCGGTATTTTGTGCGCGGCCTCACCGCTGGCGCCGTCAAAGGTTAAGGACAACATCATGGCTTCGTCACTCGACATTCAAGGCGTTCGCAAGTGTTTCGGCAAAGGCGACAGGGCGGTGGAGGTGTTGAAAAAAATCGACATCGCCGTCGCACCCGGTGAATTTCTCATCCTCGTCGGCCCCTCGGGCTGCGGCAAGTCCACCCTGCTCAGCATCATTGCCGGGCTGGAAGAACCCACCGAAGGCGCCATCAACATCGCCGGGCGCAACGTGGTGGGCGTGGCCCCGGCGCAGCGCGACATCGCCATGGTGTTCCAGAGCTACGCGCTCTACCCCACCATGAGCGTGGCCGACAACATTGGCTTCGCGCTGGAAATGCGCAAGGTGCCCAAACCCGAGCGCAAAAAACGCATTGACGAAGTGGCCGCCATGTTGCAGATCGAGCACCTGCTGGACCGCCGCCCCAGCCAGCTCTCGGGCGGGCAGCGCCAGCGCGTGGCCATGGGCCGGGCGCTGGCGCGCCAGCCACAGCTGTTTGTGTTTGACGAGCCGCTGTCCAACCTGGACGCCAAGCTGCGCGTGGAAATGCGCGCCGAAATCAAGCGCCTGCACCAGGCCAGTGGCATCACCAGCGTGTACGTGACCCACGACCAGATCGAGGCCATGACGCTGGGCAGCCGCATCGCGGTGATGAAAGACGGCATCCTGCAGCAGCTGGGCACGCCGGACGACATTTACAACCGCCCGGCCAACACCTACGTGGCCACCTTCATCGGTTCGCCCACCATGAACCTCATCGAAGGCCAGTGCCTGGCCGCGTCCAACGGCCACGGGTTCGGCATCCTCGGTACCGAGCTGCCACTGGCCTGCCCGGCCGCCAGCGGCAGCCGCGCGCTGCTGGGCTTGCGGCCCGAACACATCGCCTTCAACGACAGCGCCGCCTGGCGCGGCGAGGTCAGCGTGGTCGAGCCCACCGGCGCCGACACCTACGTCGTCATCAAGACCGCTGCGGGCGACGTCACCGTGCGCACCGCGCCGCAGGTGCGCGTGAACCCCGGTGACCGCGTGGGCCTGGACATCCAGGCCAGCCACGTCAGCTGGTTTGACCAGAAGTCGGGCCAACGCATGGCCTGATGCCCATGGCCGCACCCGCACGGCACCGCCCATCCGCGCGAGACCGGGGTCTGCGGTGGGTCATCGGGTGGGCGGGGGCCGTGTGCTTCACACGGGTTCGCCTTCAAGCGCAGAACCAGGCGGGAGCCGCAGAGAGTGCTGTGGCACGGCAAGGCGAACCAACGCCGTGGTGCGTTTGAAGGCGAACCCGTATCAGTGACCGGTGCCCGGGTTGGCCAACCGGTCCCGCAGCCAGGCGCACAGATCGGCCATCACCTGTGAGCCCACCGGCGACACGGCGGTGAAGTGGATGCAGGCGTGGATGGCGCCCGGGTAGTGGCGGTGTTCGGTGACCACGCCCGATTGCTCGATGCGTTGCGCCAGCGCATGGCCTTCGTCGCGCAGCGGATCGTGGCCCATGGTGGCGACCCAGGTGGCTGGCAGGGTGGCCAGTGTGGGTGCGCTCAGCAGGGCGAAGTCCGGGTGCCGCTTGAGTTCGCTGCGGCCACCCAGGTAGCTGTCCAAGAACCATTGCATGACGCCGAGGGTGAGGAACTTGCCCTCGCCGTTTTCTGCCATCGAGGCGCTGGGCTCGCTGTGGTGCTGCGCCACCGGATAGATCAGGCCCAGGGCGCGCGGTGCGATCGCGCCGGCCGTGCGCAGGCAGGCGACCGTGGCCAGCTGGCCCCCCGCGCTGTCGCCCGCCAGGGCGATGCGCGACGGATCGACGCGCATCGCGGGCGCATGCGCTGCCAGCCACTGCAGCACGCAGACCACATCGTCCACGGCGGCGGGAAACGGGTGCTCCGGCGCGAGCCGGTAGTCCACCGCCACCACCACGGCGCCCACGTTGTGGCACAGGGTGCGGCACACCGTGTCGTGGGTCTCCAGGTCGCCGATCACGAAGCCGCCGCCGTGCACATAGAACAGCGCGGGCAGTGTCCCGGGCGCGTCGGGGTGGTAGATGCGCAGCTTGAGCGGTCCGCCAGGGCCCGCGATCTGGCGGTCCTCCGTGGCGACCACCGGCGGCGGCAAGCCCAGGCCCGCGGCCAGGTCGCGGTAGATCTGGCGCCCGATTTCAGGCGGCAGGGATTCCAGCGGCGGGTTGCCTTGTGCGGCGGCATGGGCCAGAAAACCGGCGAGGCCGGGGTCCATGGGTGCGCTGGGGAGCGTGGTCGTGACAGTCATGGGATCTCCTGGGTCAAGAGGGTGGCGGCAATGCCGGCACAGGGATTACAGAAACCATTTGCGCAGCAGCGCATTGAAAACCTCGGGTTGTTCAAGCTGTGGGGTGTGACCGCAGTCCTGGAGCCGCACCAGTTCCGAGCCCTTGCACAGACCCTGCGCCGTGACGGCGTGGGCGATCGGCAGCACCACATCCTGCTCACCATGAACGATCCGCGTCGGCATGCCCAGGCCACGCAGAATCTGATGTGAACGGGACCAGACCTCCTGTCGCTGGCCGCGCAGCGAGGTCAACGCGCGCAGCAGTTTCAGAAAGTGGGCCCCAGCGCCTGGCCGGTGCACATTGCGCTCGATGGCTGCACGCACCTGCGGCGTGATCGCCTCGGGCTTGAGGACGATGGCCTTGATCTGTTGCGCCACCGCCATGGGGCCGGGCCGGTTCATCAGCTCGCCCAGCCAGGGCAGCGTCATCACTTTGAACGCACCGAACACCTCGGCGCCCAAAGCGGCCGAGTTGCACAGCACCAGGGATGAGACGCGAGCAGGCATCTGGTCGGCCATGCGCAGGGACATGGCCGCCCCCAGCGAGTTGCCCACCAGATGCACCCGGTCAACCCCCAGTTGGTCCAGGAGCTTCCAGGCCACCCCGGCTTGCTCCTCCAGGCGCACGGCGGTGGCGAGTTCATCCGACAGGCCATGTCCGGGCATGTCCCAGGCGATCAGGCGCAAGGCCTGGCCCAGGTCATCGAACTGCCGGTGCCAGAACTCCAGCGACTCGGCAATACCGTGCGTCATCAGCACCGCAGGCCCCGTGCCGCCGCTGTCCCAGTAGCGAACCCTGCCGCCATCGATCAAAACGAATAGGTCGTTCATGGCAGATGCCTCAGACGGAAATGGTGGTCTTGCCCCAGAACTGCGTGCCCTGCGTGCGCGCACGCACACCGGACTCCCTGGCCAGCCTGGCGCTGTCGCCGTGGACGCACGCCCGCACACAGATGCCCGGCGGCGGTGCGGCGCCCGCCAGAGGGTTCTCGGCACCGACGGGATGGGTGGAACCTCCGCCCTCGGTGGCAAACGACGGCGAGGCGGCGGTGAGCAGGGCGGCGGCGCCCATGAGCAGCCAGGTTTTTGTCATGAAGTCTCCTCTGGTGGTTGAAATAAAGGGTGATGAATCAGCGAGCGCCTGTTGCGGCCGTTGCGGCAGTTGCCAGTGGCGGCGCCTGTATCCAGACCGAGGCCGCGATCTTCCAGTGGCCGTTGCGCCAGGTCACAGGCAGGCTGGCGCGGTTGGGGGCATGGGCCTGTGCCTGCCCGACCTGAAACGGCATGCCCAGAAACGAGAGTTCGGTGGCCGGCAGGTCGCGCAAGGCCTGGGCGAAACTTGCGCGGGTGATGGGCCCCTGGATCCGGCGTGCCACGCGCACGAACACCTGCGCCGAGACGTAACCGCCCTGCGCCAGCGCGCTCAGCGGCAGCCCGCCTTGGCGCATGACGCGCTTCCAGTCCAGCATCGCCAGCGACGCGCTCTGCCAGGGTTCGAATTCCGCCATCGCGTACACGCGCGCATTCGGTGAGTGGATGGCTTTGGCCACCCGGTCGGTGTAGGCCGGGGTGAGAAAAATCCAGTCGACGTTTCCCATGCCCTGCTTCTGAGCTGCGTCCAGCCACTGCAGCACGGTGGGCTCATGGCCGGTGAAGACCACGGCACCACAACCGCGCGCCAGGCGCTCACGAACGGCGTCGGCAAAGTTCGCCTCCGGCTGCAGATAGGCAACATCGTCCAGTGCCGACTTCAACGAGGCCTTCAGGCGATCGAGCGATCGCTTGTACCCGGTCGCCATGCCGGGCAGGTCCAGAATGGTCACGCAGACCCGTTGGTGTTTCAGGTTTTCGACCGCAAAGGCCATGGCGTTCTCCAGGCCAAGGTAGGGCCCGTTGTTCATGGGAACGATGTGCGACGAGGCGAAACACTCGGGTGCCACCGATGCACCTTGCAGCGACACCAGACCCGCTTCGGCGTAGGTGGCTGCATTGACGGAGCAGTCGAGCAGCCCCGACCCACCCACCAGCGCAACCACCTCGGGATCTGCCACCAACTTTCTGGCCGCGCTGGCTGCCATGGGGGGTGCCGTGCCTTCATCCAGAGACACGTATTCGATGCGGCGCCCGTTCACGCCACCGGCGGCGTTGACGGCATCAAAGTAGCGCTCGGCCGCTCTGGACGATTCAGGAAAACCAGCCTGGGCCGCAAGCGCACTGACAGCGCCTACGCGAATCGGTCGCTCGCTGCCCTGGGCCCAGGCAGTCAGTGCGCTCGAAGTCGTCCACACGGCGACGGCCAGCGCGTGCCAATGACGTGTTGTTGTGCGCACGGCGGCCTCCGTTCAGATGTAGGTCGAAGCCAGCCCGCCGTCCACCGGCAGGTTGATGCCGCTGACCCAGCGCGACGCGTCGCTGCACAGGAACGCAATCACCGGCGCCACCTCGTCGCTGAAGGCGGGGCGCTTCATGCGGTGCGCGTCTTTCTCCACGCGCTCGTTGCCCAGCATCTGCACGAAGTCGCCCAGGATGGGCGTGAACACCGGGCCGGGGGCCACGCAGTTCATGCGGATGCCGCGTTCCAGGAACACCTTCTGCGACTGGGTGTAGGTCCAGACGATCAGCGCTTCCTTGAAGTACTGGTAGCAGGTCTCCTGCGGCACCGGGTGCTGGGCGAGCCAGGCGGCGCCGGCCTCGAAGCTGGGCGTGGCGCCGAGCTCGCGGTGCGGTTCCAGTCGGGCCGGCCATTCGGCACCCAGGATGGACGAGATGTTGACGACCGAGCCGCCTTCGCCCATGCGCTCCATCACGCGCTGCGTGAAGTGGCGCAGGCCCAGGAAGTTGACCTGGCCCACCAGCTCGGCGGGCGCCGTGCCGGGCACACCGGCGATGTTGGCCAGCGCGTCGATGTGCGCGGGCAGTTGGGCCATGGCCGCGTCGATGGCCGCCGGGTCGCCCAGGTCGATCTTGACGAAACCGTCCAGCGTGAGCATGGGGTCGTTGCGGTCCACGCCGATCACGCGCGCGCCCTGCAGACGGGCCAGCTTGGCGAAGTCCGAGCCGATGCCCGAGCCGCAGCCCGTGACGACGATGGTTTTTCCTTGGAGGTTCATGGGGCAGTCCTTTCTTGGGGGGTGGAGAGGGAAGAAGAAACGTGAGGCCGGGTGAAGAGCCGCGACAAACGGGGACTCAGCGCGCCCCACAGCCCTTGCGGCAGAAACAGCGCGCAGCCGGCGGCGGCCGCGCCCAGGCCAGCGAGGTACCAGGCGCCGAAGTCGCCCATGAATTCCTGCAGCGCAAACAGCAGCAGCGCGCCGATGTAGGGGCCGGGCCCGCTGCGCAGGCCGCCCACCAGCACCATGAACAGCATCAGCACCGACCACTGCACGCCGAAGTTGGTGCGCGGCAGGAAGGTGATGGCGCTGGCCAGCCAAGCCACGCCGGCCAGCGCCGCACCGAACGCGGCCAGCACATAGATCGCCTGGCGGGTGCGCAGCACGCGCACGCCCAGCGAGGCGGCGGCCTCGTCGTCGTCACCAATGGCCCGGGCGGCGGTGCCCACGTGGCTGCGCAGCAGCACGGCCATGGCCAGCGCCATGCCGGCCAGCGCGGCCAGCGCGAACCAGTAGCCGATGCTGCGGCGCAGCTCGGGCTCCACCGCGTTGAGCGCGATCAGCGAGGTGCCGGTTTCGCCCTGGATCAGCGGGTCCAGCATCACGAGGATGCGGATCACCTCGGCCACGACCCAGGTGCCGATGGCGAACTCGCCCTCTTTCAACCGCAGCACGTAGAACGACAGCACCCAGGCCAGCAGCGCCGCCCCCAGGGCGCCGGCCAGCAGCGCGGGGTAGGCCGGCAGGCCGCCGTCCACCAGGCGCAGTGCCAGGTAGCCACCCAGGCCAAAGAACGCTTGCTGGCCCACCGACACCAGACCCGCGTAACCGGCCATCAGGTTCCAGGTGGTGGCCAGCAGCATGTAGATGAAGAGCGTGGTGAGCTTGTCCACCACCGAGGCGCCCGCAAAGGCCGGCACGCAGGCCAGCAGCAGCACGGCGGCGAACGCCACGCCGAATTGTTTGCTCGTGTTCATGCGCGCACCGCCTTTCGTGCACTCGCATGGCGCCAGCGCGGCAACGCAGGGCTGCCCAATTGGTGGCGGTGCTGGCGCCACAGGCGCGCGCCCAGCACGGCCAGAAACAGCAGGTGGCCGGCGAGCTGGAAGCCCTGCGGTGACCACAGCGCGCCCAGGCTCTGCGCCACGCCCAGCAACACACCGCCCAGCAGCGTGCCCCACAGCGACCCGATGCCGCCGATGACCACCGCCTCGAAGGCCTGGATCAGCAGCATCGGCCCGCCATAGGGTTCCACCGTGGCCTGCATGGCCAGCAGCGCGCCGGCCAGCCCGGCCAGGGCCACCGCAATGGCGGCGGCCGCGCGGTGCACGCGCGTGGCGTCCACACCGCACAACGCAGCGGCCTCGGGGTCGCTGGCGGCGGCGCGGATGGCGCGGCCCAGCCGGGTGTAGCTGAGCATGAGTTGAAGCCCGGCCAGCACCGCCACCGCGATCACGAAAATGATCACCGGCAACTGGCCGACGATGATGCCGCCGGGCAACTCCCAGCTGGCCCAGGCCAGATCGCCCAGCGCGTTGCCCAGCGAGCGCGCCTCGGAGCCGAACACGCCGTACAGCGCGTTCTGCAGCACCGCGCCCAGACCGAAGGTGACCAGCAGCGGCAGCAGGATGCCGGCACGCAGCGTGCGGGCAAACAGCCAGCGCTGCAGGCCGATGCCCACCAGCGCCATCACCGGCAGCACCAGCGCCAGTGCCAGCCAGGGCGAGAGGCCGAAACGTTCGGTGAGCGCGAGCACGCCAAAAGCACCGACGATGGCCAGGTCGCCGTGCGCGAGGTTGATGATGCGCATGACGCCGAACATCAGGGACAGGCCGGCCGCGAGGATGGCGTAGAAGCCCCCCAGCAGCAGGCCCTGGATCAGGGCTTCGATCATGCTTGTGTCTCCATGGGGCGCTCGGCCTGAACGTCGACTTCAACGCCGAAATACGCCGCCGTGACGGCTTCGCGGGTGAGGGAATCCGCAGGGCCCTGCAGCACGATGCGGCCCTCGCGCAGGCACAACACGCGGTCGGCGAAGGCCATGGCGCGCGACAGGTCCTGCTCCACCAGCAGCAGGCTGGTGCGCCCGGCCTCGCGCAGGTGGGCCAGGTTGCGGTAGACCTCTTCCACCGCCAGCGGCGACAGGCCCAGCGACACCTCGTCGAGCAGCAGCACGTCGGGGTTGGTCATGAGTGCGCGGCCAATGGCGGCGGCCTGGCGCTGGCCACCGGAGAGCGCGCCAGCCGGCCGGTCGATGATGGGTGGCAGTGCGGGCAGCGCGTCCAGCACCTTCTGGATCGTCCAGTCACCCGCCCGACCGTGGTCGCCCGCCACGCGCAGGTTCTCGCGCACGCTCATGTCGTCAAACAGGCGCCGACCTTCGGGCACCATGGCCAGGCCGCGCCGCACGCGCTGGTGGGCCAGCAGCGCGGTGATGTCCGTGCCGTCGAGCATCACCCGCCCCGCGGCGCTGGGGTGCACGCCCGCCAGGCAACGCAGCAGCGTGGTCTTGCCCGCGCCGTTGGCGCCGATCAGGGCCACCACCTCGCCGCGCGCGATGGAAAAGCCCAGGTCGCGCACGGCGACCAGCTGGCCGTGCGCCGCGCGCAGGCCTTGTACGTCCAGCAGTGACTCGCTCATGCTGCGACGCCTCCGAGGTAGGCACTCATCACGAGCGGATTGGCCATCACCTCGTGGGGCGCGCCTTCGGCCAGCACGGCCCCGGCGTCCATGCAGACCAGGCGGTTGATCACGCGCAGCAGCGCATGCAGCACGTGTTCGATCCAGACGATGGTCAGGCCGTCGTCGCGCAGCGTGCCGATGAGGTCCACGAGCAGGTGCAGTTCACCCTCGGTGAGCCCGCCGCCGATCTCGTCGAGCAGCAGCACCGTGGGCCGGGTGGCCAGGGTGCGCGCGAGTTCCAGGCGCTTGCGGTCCAGCAGGCCCAGCGTGGCAGTGGGTCGCGCCGCCAGCGCGCCCAGGCCCACGCGGTCCAGCGCGTCTTGCGCCTGTTTCACGGCCGCCGCGCCGCGCAGGGCCGCGCCGTGTTGCGCGGCCACCAATGTGTTCTCCAGCACCGACATGCCCAGGAAGGGGCGCGGCACCTGGTGCGTGCGCGCGATGCCGTGGCGGCAGCGCGTGGCCGCGGTCCAGGCGCTGATGTCCTGGCCTTCAAAGTGCACCACCCCTTCGGTGGCCGGCAGCGTGCCGGCCAGCACGCCGAACAAGGTGGTCTTGCCCGCGCCGTTCGGCCCCACCACACCCAGCGCCTCACCGCGCCGGATCGTGATGTCCACACCGTGCAGCACCTGCAGGCTGCCAAAGCGCTTGACGATGCCTTTACCGCTCAAGAGATCCATGATGGTTTTCAATCGAAGAATGGAAAGAGAAGAGAAAAATGCCCGCGCGGGCGGAAACAAGCGTGCTGTGGTTTGGCGCCTTCCCCCAGCGGGGGAAGGCGCCAGTCACGGAGTCAGCCCTTGCCCATCGCGTAAGCACTCATCTTTGCGGTGGTCGCCACACGCGGGTGGTCCGCGTTGGAGACGATCTCGATGTCGAACTTCGCCTTCGAGCCCGGCTTGGCACGCACCCACTGCACGCCCACCAGACCGGTGGGGGTGCAGTTGGGCACCGGGCCGGCGGTGAAGTCCACCAGGCCCACGGCGGTCTCTGCTTTCAGCGTGGCCAGTGCCTGCGCCATCGCCGTGCGGTCCTTGGGGTTGGGGCAGGCGCGCACGGCGGCCAGCGCGGCGTCGAACAACGAGGCGGTGGCGCCGAGCTGCTGGTTCCAGGCCTTGCCGCTGGCTTTCTCGTAACTGGCCGCCAGTTGCTCGCAGCTCAGGCCGGTGGCCGACGACTGGAACGGGAAACTGCGGTGCCAGTAGGCGCCGGCGTGCAGGCCGTGGCCCAGCGTGCCCAGCGCGTCCAGCTCGGCGGCGAACAGACCGGCCTTGGCCAGCTGCACCACCTTCACCTGCTGTGCCAGGCCGCGTTGCGCCGCCTGGCGCCAGAACACCGCGAAGTCGGGCGGGAAGGGGAAGGTGTTGAAGATCTCCACGCCTTCCTTCTTGAACAGCGCGATCTGGGCCGAGAAGTCGGCCACGCCGTTCTGGTACGGGCCGGCGTCGACCACGGTGAAGCCGGCCTTCTGCAGCGCCGGAATCAGCAGGCCGCGGATCGCGTTGCCGTCGGCGTCGGCCGGCAGCAGCATGCCCACTTTCTTGTTGGTGGGCACCTTGCTCCACTGGTCGGCATACAGCTTGGCGAAGTTGCCCACGCCGAAGGAGAAGTGGTAGGTCCACTTGAACGGCGAAGGCTCGCCCGGCTTGGCGCCGCGACCGAAGTAGAACGCCTCCCACGGCGAGGTGGTGGACAGCGCCGGAATGCCGGCGGCCTCGCAGGCATCGGCCACCGGGTTCACCGTTTCCGGCGTGGAGGTGGACAGCACCAGGTCCACCTTGTCGCTGTTGATCAGCTCTTTGGCCACCTGCGCGGCGCGCACCGGGTTGGACTGCGTGTCCTTGTGGATGAACTCCACCTTGAGGCGCTTGCCACCGGCGTCCACGCCGCCGGCCACGGTCTTGCGCACGAGGTCCAGCACATGGCCGTCGCCCTCGCCGAAGATGCCCAGAGGGCCCGAGGTGGGGCTGACCACGCCGATGCGCAGCGTGTCGCTCTGGGCAAATGCCAGCATGGGCAGCGCGGCACCGGCGGCGGTGGCCACACCGGCGCGCAGCACGTCGCGGCGGCCGAAGTTCGTTTGTGTTTTGTTCATGTTTGTCTCCTCGTTGTTGGGGATGATTCGGGTGAATCGGCTCTTTTCCGTGGTGCCGGAGCACCACCCCAGGGCACCGCCGGGCCGGCTTTGCCGGACGGCCAGTGCCGCCCCCTGGGTAGCGCGAAGCGCTGCGGGGGGTGCTTCAGAAGGGGAAAGCCGGCGGCGCGTCCTTCACCGTGATCCACTGCCACTGCGTGTACTCGTCGATGTCGGCCGGGCCGCCCACGCTGCCGCCGTTGCCACCGATGCCGGGGCCGCCAAACGGGTTGGTGCACTCGTCGCAGACGGTCTGGTCGTTGATGTGGACCATGCCGGCGCGCAGGCGCTGGCCGATGGCCAGGGCGCGGCTGATCGAGGGGCTGATCACCGCAGCGGCCAGGCCGCCCTGGCTGGTGTTGGCCAACTGCACGGCTTCGTCATCGGTGCTGAAGGTGACCAGGTTGACCACCGGGCCGAAGGGCTCTTCGTCGAACGAGCGGATGCCGGGCTTCACGCCCGAGAGCACCGTGGGCTTGTAGCAAAGGCCCTCGTAGGTGCCGCCGGCTTCGAGCACGGCGCCCTGCTTCACGCTGTCCTGGATCACGTCGTCGAAGTGCTTCAACTGCTTGGCGTCGATCATCGGGCCCAGGGCCACCTGGCCGCTGGCGCCGTCGCCCACCGGCAGGTGCGTGGCCTTGCCGACCATGCGCGCCTTGAAGCCTTCGGCAATGGACTCGTGCACCAGGATGCGGTTGGAGGCCATGCAGATCTGGCCCTGGTGGAACCAGGCGCCGAACGCGGCGGCGCTGGCGGCGGCGTCCAGGTCGGCGTCTTCCAGCACGATCAGGTTGTTGGCGCCACCCAATTCCAGCGACACCTTCTTCAGGTGCTCACCGGCCAGCGCGCCGATGCGGCGG
Organism: Hydrogenophaga sp.; assembly: GCF_030656115.1. Classification (GTDB taxonomy): domain Bacteria; phylum Pseudomonadota; class Gammaproteobacteria; order Burkholderiales; family Burkholderiaceae_C; genus Hydrogenophaga. The sequence goes on along the minus strand of NZ_JAUSOO010000190.1, from coordinate 5,564 downwards.
CCCACGCCGGGCGAACCGGTGAAGGCGATCATGGGCACACGCGGGTCGACCACCAGCGCTTCGCCCGCTTCGGCGTCGCCCGGCAACACCTGCAGCAGGCCCTTGGGCAGGCCGGCTTCTTCAAACACGCGGGCGATGATGAAACCACCGCTCACAGGCGTGCGCGTGTCGGGCTTGAGCACCACCGCGTTGCCCAGCGCCAGCGCCGGGGCCACCGCGCGCAGGCTCAGGATCAGCGGGAAGTTGAACGGCGAGATCACGCCCACCACGCCGTGCGGCACGCGCCGCGCGAGCGACATCCGGCCGGCTGCGCTGGGCAGTATCTGGCCCTGGGCCTGCATGGGCAGGCCGGCGGCCAGGTGGCACAGCGTGATGGACTCGTTCACCTCGTGCTGGCCCTTGGGCACGATGCCGCCGGTTTCGCGGGCAATCGTCATGGCCAGTTCGCCAAAGTGCTGCTGGAAGAGGGCGGCGGCGCGGTGGAACACGGCCGAGCGTTCGCGTGGGCCCATGGCGGCCCAGGCGGGCTGGGCCGCTTGCGCACGGCCGATGGCGGCACGCATGTCGGCCGCACTGGCAATGCCCACCCTGGACAGCACCTGGCCAGTGGCCGGCTCCTTCACGTCGCGCACGCTGCTCAGCGCGGTGGTCCACTGGCCGTCAAAGGCCTTGCCGTCCCAGAGGCTGCTGTCGAGCCAGGTCAGTTGTTCGCTCACACCCATGATTCATCTCCTGTTGAACTTGAACGCCACCAAGCGGTGGGTGCCACAGGAACTGCAACGGGCGTACCAGCCCGTTCACACAACCGGCTTTCGGGCGGTTGAAAAGCCGTGTTTTTCAGAGGCGAAGATCGGGAGTTTCCCTAGGGTGAAAAACGGCGGTCTGGGCTGTTCGAAACCCTTCCGCATATTTATGATGGGTAACCAAATTTGATGTTTGAATTTTCACCAAACATCAAATAATTCACCTTCACCCATGCCCAAAAAGCGCATTTCCCTGGCCGAACTGGCCCGCATCGCGAACGCGCGGCAGGCCGAAGCGGGGCCCTCAGGCGCGCCCTTGCCCCTGGCAGGTTTTGACGCCACCAACATCAGCCAGGCCGGCCACCCCACCGTGGCCGATCTGAGCGAGTGCCTGTTCTTCTCGCCGGGCGACGGCCGCATCTGGCTGCAGGACCATCGCATGGTGCTGCTGCACACGGAAGCCATGGGGTCGCTGCGGCGCGAGCTGATCGACAGCATTGGTCTGGACAAGGCGCGCGGCCTGCTCACGCGGGCAGGCTACGTGAGCGGTGCGCGCGATGCCCAGATGGTGCGACAACAGTGGCCCGACGCCGACCCGACCTCGGTCGCGCTCGCCGGCACGCGCCTGCACGCACTGGAGGGCATGGTCAAGGTGGAGGTGGTGCACGTCAGCTACGACGCGATTTCGGGCGCTTACGACGGCGAGTTCCTCTGGCACAACGCCAGCGAAGACGACGAACACATTGCCGCCTACGGCGTGGGCGGATCGCCCGCCTGCTGGATGCAGGTGGGCTATGCCACGGGCTATGTGAGCACCTTGTTCGGGCGCCTCATCGTGTTCCGCGAGGTGAATTGCCGCTCGTCGGGTGATGCGCATTGCCGCGTCATCGGGAGGTCGGCCGAGCTCTGGGACGATGTGCAGCAAGACCTGCGTTTCCTGAACGTGCAGTCCTTTGTGGGCACCGCTTCAGCCGATCCGCAGGTGGCTCCGATTGTCGATCTCAAAGCGTACGCCGCCGCCAACCCGGGCCCGGACCCGACCATGGTCGGCGCGTCGTCCTCGTTCAACGCGGCCTGCCACATGCTGCGCCGCGTGGCACCCACCACGGCCACCGTGCTGTTCACCGGCGAGTCCGGCGTGGGCAAGGAAATGTTCGCCAGCACCCTGCACCGCATCAGCCCGAGGGCCGATCAACCCTTTGTGGCCATCAACTGCGCAGCCATACCCGAAACGCTGATGGAGTCCGAGCTGTTTGGCGTGGAGCGCGGCGCCTACACCGGCGCGGGCACCTCGCGCGCCGGGCGTTTTGAACGCGCGAACGGTGGCACGCTGTTTCTGGACGAGGTGGGCACGCTGAGCTTTGTGGCCCAAGGCAAGCTGCTGCGCGCACTGCAGGAGGGCGAAGTGGAACGCGTGGGCGGCAGCAAGACCATCCCGGTGGACGTGCGCGTGATCGCCGCCACCAACGTGGACCTGCGCCAGGCCGTGCGCCAAGGCCACTTCCGCGAAGACCTGTTCTTTCGCCTCAACGTCTTCCCCATCCACCTGCCGCCGCTGCGCGACCGGCGCGACGACATTCCGCTGCTGATGAGCCATTTCCTCACGCACTACAACCGGCGCCACCGCCGCAGCGTGGCCGGCTTCAGCCAGGCCGCCGTGAAGGCCATGTACAACTACGGCTTCCCCGGCAACATCCGCGAGCTGCAGAACCTGGTGGAGCGCGGCGTGATCCTGGTGGGCGACGGCGAGGCGATCGAGGTGCACCACCTGTTCAGCAGCGGCGAGGCGCTCGCGCAGGACGTGTTGTCGCTGGCCTGGCGCGAAGACGGTCCAGCCACACTCAACCTGCGCGGCGCAGCGAAGGCACCCGACGAGCGAACGGCAGCGAACGGTGCCCCAGGCGGCCCGCTGGAGCAGGCCGAGCTGGCCCTGCTGCGCCAGGCCATCCGCCGCAGCGGCGGCAATCTGTCGGCAGCAGCGCGTGATCTGGGGGTGAGTCGGGCGACGGTGGCGTACCGGGCGAAGAAGTTCGGGTTGGCGGTTTGATTTTTCCGATGTGACTTGGCTCCTTCCCCCAGCGGGGGAAGGAGCCAGTCAGGGCCGATGAAAGCAGAAGCCGTTCAGACCGCAGACGATCCCACCGCCCCCAACGCCACCTTCACAATACTCGCCGCATCCACCTCAAAATACGCCCGCAACGCCGCCCGCGTATCACTGCGCCCAAAGCCGTCGGTGCCCAGCGTCAAAAAGCGCCGGCCCTCAGGCACAAAAGCCCGCACACTCTCCGGCACCGCCCGCACATAGTCGGTCGCCGCAACCACAGGCCCTTCGCCACGCGCCAGCAGCTGCGTGATGTACGGCACCCCCTCACAAGCCATCCCGTTTCGCGCCAACTCACTCCAACTGGTAATACTGAACACATCCACCCCCACACCCTGCTCAGCCAGTTGCAGCGCCGCCTTCACCACCTCGGTGAAGATCGCACCCGAGCCCAGCAACGCTACGCGCTGCCCACCCTGCGGCCCGTAGCTGCCGAAGTGATAGCCCCCGCGCAGCACACCCTCAGCCGCCCCTTCAGGCAGATCCGGGTTGGCGTAGTTCTCGTTCATCAGCGTGACGTAATAAAACACGTCCTTCTGCTCCACCAGCATCTCGCGCATGCCGGCGTCCACGATCACCGCCAGCTCACCCGCAAACGCCGGGTCGTAGGCCTTGCAGTTGGGTATGGTGGCCGCCACCAGGTGGCTGCTGCCGTCCTGGTGCTGCAGGCCTTCACCGCCCAGCGTGGTGCGGCCTGAAGTGGCGCCCAGCAGGAAACCGCGCGAGCGCTGATCGGCCGCAGCCCAGATGGCGTCGCCCACGCGCTGGAAGCCGAACATGGAGTAGTAAATGTAGAACGGCAACATGGCCAGGCCGTGCACGCTGTAGCTGGTGGCTGCGGCCGTCCAGCTCGCCAGCGCACCGGCTTCGCTGATGCCTTCTTCCAGAATCTGCCCTTCCAGCGCTTCGCGGTAACTCAGCACCGAGCCGATGTCTTCCGGCGCGTAGCGCTGGCCCACGCTGCTGTAGATGCCCACCTGCTTGAACAAATTGGCCATGCCGAAGGTGCGCGCCTCGTCGGCCACGATGGGCACGATGCGCGGCCCCAGCGCCGGGTCTTTCAGCAGCGTGCCCAGCATGCGCACAAAAGCCATGGTGGTGCTCATCTCCTTGCCGTCGGCCTTCAGCGCGAACTGCGCGTAGGCGTCGATGGACGGCACCGGCACCGCCTCGCACGCAGTCTCGCGCCGGGGCATGGCGCCGCCGAGCGCCGCGCGGTGCTCGCGCAGGTAGCGCATCTCGGCGCTGTCTTCCGCAGGTTTGAAGAAGGCCAGGCCCTTGGCCTGCTCATCAGACAGCGGCAGGTTGAAGCGGTTGCGGAATTCGATCAGGTCGCCCTCGTCGAACTTCTTCTGGCTGTGCGTGGTCATCTTGCCCTGGCCGGCCGCGCCCATGCCGTAGCCCTTCTTGGTCTGCGCCAGGATCACCGTGGGCTGGCCGCTGTGCGCGGCGGCGGCCGCGTACGCGGCGTGGATCTTCACCAGGTCGTGGCCGCCGCGCTTCAGGCGGTCAATCTGCTCGTCCGTCATGCCCTGGGCCAGGGCCGCCAGATCGGGGTTCTGGCCGAAGAAGTTGTCGCGGTTGAAGCGGCCGTCCTTGGCGGCGAAGGTCTGCATCTGGCCGTCCACCGTGTTGGCAAAGGCGCGCACCAGGGCGCCGGTGGTGTCGCGCGCAAACAGGCCGTCCCAGTCGCTGCCCCACACCAGCTTGATCACGTTCCAGCCCGCGCCAGCGAACAGCTTTTCCAGCTCGTCGATGATGCGGCCGTTGCCGCGCACCGGGCCGTCCAGCCGCTGCAGGTTGCAGTTGACCACCCACACCAGGTTGTCCAGCTTCTCGCGCGCGGCCAGCGTGAGCGCGCTCATGCTCTCGGGCTCGTCCATCTCGCCGTCGCCGAACACGCCCCACACCTTTCGGCCGGTACAGTCGAGCAGACGCCGGTGCGTCAGGTAGTGCATGAAACGCGCGTGGTAGATCGAACTGATCGGGCCTATGCCCATGGAGCCGGTGGGGAACTGCCAGAAGTCCGGCATCAAATACGGATGCGGGTAGCTGGACAGGCCTTGCGCGCCCTGTCCGGGCGCCGACAGCTCCTGCCGGTAAAAGCCCAGGTCTTTCTCGTCGAGACGGCCTTCGAGGTAGGCGCGTGCATAAACCCCAGGTGCGCTGTGCGGCTGGAAAAAAACCAGGTCGCCGCGGTGCTGGCCCTCACCCAGCCCTTCGCGTGCGTGAAAGAAGTGGTTGAAGCCGGTTTCAAACAGATCGGCCGCGCTGGCATAACTGGCGATGTGGCCGCCCAGTTCGGCCGATCCACCCGATTCGGCCTGGTTGGCGCGCACTACCATGGCCAGGGCGTTCCAGCGCATCAGCGAGGCCAGGCGTTCCTCGATCGCGAGGTCGCCGGGGAACACCGGCTGCTCGTTGACGCTGATGCTGTTGACGTAAGGCGTGGACAGTTCCGGGGTCCAGCCGACGCGCTGCTCGCGCGCCAGCCGCGCCAGTTCGTCGAGCACAAAACGCGCGCGTTCCGGCCCTTGCGTCGCGGCCAGCGCGGTGAAGGCTTCACGCCACTCGGTGGTTTCCTGGGGGTCGGTGTCGGGCTGCGCTGCGGTGGGCATGGCATGCAGCAGGGTTTGCAGGGGCAGGGGTGCGTTCATGCACTGAATATACGGACAGAGCCGCAGCATGAGTCACCAAGATGCGTCAATCTCGGGATTTAT
>NZ_JAUSOO010000189.1 GCF_030656115.1 Hydrogenophaga sp. | reverse complement strand
ATGCACATGGTGCACAAGGCGTAGCGCCCGCCGGTGGCGTGCAGGCGGTTGACCGCCGTGGTGGCCAGGCGCGCACCGCTGGCACCCAGCGGGTGGCCCAGCGCAATGGCGCCGCCCCAGGCGTTCACGCGCTCGTCGTCGTCCTGCAGGCCCAGCATCCTCAAGACGGCCAGCCCCTGAGCGGCAAAGGCTTCGTTGAGTTCGATCACGTCCAGCTGCGCCAGCGTGAGGCCGGTGAGCGCCAGCACCTTCTGTGTGGCCGGCGCCGGGCCAATGCCCATGATGCGCGGGGCCACGCCCGCCGTGGCCATGCCCACAATACGGGCCTTGGGCGTGAGGCCGTTCTTCGCGGCGCTGGCTTCGTCGGCCAGCAGCAGCGCGCAGGCGCCGTCGTTGACGCCGCTGGCGTTCCCCGCCGTCACCGTGCCATCCGGACGCACCACCCCTTTGAGTTTGGCCAGTGTGTCCAGCGTGGTGGCTCGGGGGTGTTCGTCGGTGTCCACAACCAGCGCATCGCCCTTCTTCTGCGGGATGGTGACCGGGCAGATTTCGCGCGCCAGGTGACCCGCCTGGATGGCGGCCACGGCTTTCATCTGGCTGGCCAGGGCCATGCGGTCTTGCGCGTCGCGCTCGATCTTGAAGTCGGTGGCCACGTTTTCGGCCGTTTCGGGCATGGAGTCCACACCGTACTGGGCTTTCATCAGTTTGTTGACGAAGCGCCAGCCGATGGTGGTGTCGTAAACAGCGTTGTTGCGGGAAAACGCGCTCTCTGCCTTGGGCATGACGAAGGGTGCTCGGCTCATGCTTTCCACGCCGCCGGCGATCATCAGGCCGGCCTCGCCGGCTTTGATGGCGCGCGCAGCGGTGCCCACGGCGTCCAGACCCGAGCCACACAGGCGGTTGATGGTGCCCCCGGGCACCTCCAGCGGCAGGCCAGCCAGCAGACTGCTCATGTGGGCCACGTTGCGGTTGTCTTCCCCGGCCTGGTTGGCGCAGCCAAAGAGCACGTCGGTGATGGCGGCCCAGTCCACCTGCGGGTTGCGCGCCATGAGCGCACGCAAGGGAATGGCACCCAGGTCGTCGGTGCGCACGCTGCTGAGGGCACCGCCGTAGCGGCCGAAGGGGGTGCGAATGGCGTCGCAGATGAAGGCTTGGGTCATGCAGTCTCCTGTTGTGGAATTCATTCAAGGAAAAAATATGCATTATCTTGCATGTTTCTACAATGGTTCGCAAGCCATTGTGCCGCTGCTTTCCACCCAGAGCGGCCTGTGCGCGACAATCCGGGGATGCTGATTCAACCCTCTCAGGCCGATGTACGGCGTTATTTTTGCGGTGTTTACGCCAAAGCCCGCTCAGGGTCGCCCATGGATGCCATGGAGACACTGGTGAGCCAGTGGATCGACGAACACCCCGAATACCATGCCACCCTGTCCGACGTGGACGCGGCCCTGCGCGACATGGCGCTGGCCGACCCCAACCAGGAAAACCCGTTCCTGCACCTGTCCATGCACCTGTCCATCAGCGAGCAGTCCAGCATTGACCAGCCCCCCGGCATCCGGCAGGCGGTGGAGCTGCTGGCCGCCCGCCGCGATGACCTGCACGCCGCGCACCACGAGGTGATGGAATGCCTGGGTCGCATGATCTGGGAGAGCCAACGTGCCGGTCGCCCGCCCGACGGTGAGGCTTATATTGAGCAGGTTCGCCACAGAGCCACCCAAGACTGAGGGCTGGGGCACCAACGAAAAAGCCGCTCGTTGAGCGGCTTTTTCGTTGGTGTGCAACGGACTATCAGCGGAAGCGGGACTGCGGCACGATTTTCAGCTCGCCTTCAACAGACGCCAGGTATTTGGCGATCTCGCGCATTTCGGCCGTGGAATACTGCTTGGCGATGCCCGCCATGATGCCGTTGGAACGGCCCACCACGGTGTTGCCTTCCACCGTGTAGGCCTTGAGCGCCACAAACAGGTAGTCGGCATGCTGGCCGCCCAGCTTGGGGTAGCTGGGGTCGATCGGCTTGCTGAAATTGGCACCGTGGCAAGACGCGCAGGCGCCCTTTTCAATCAGCGCAGCCGCTGCGGTGCTGGCGGTGCGGGGGGTCTCGGTAGCTGTTTTGTCGGTTTGCGAGGCATAGAACGCGGCCAGATCGGCCATGTCCTGCTCTGAGAGGGACCCGGCGATGCCGCGCATGGACGGGTGCTTGCGGTCGCCTTTTTTGTACGCGGTCAGGGCGGAGACGATGTATTTGTCCGACTGGCCCGAAATCATCGGGACTTTGTGGATCTCGGGGAAGCTGTTCTGGTAACCCGGAATGCCGTGGCATCCAATGCACATGTCGGCTTTCTTCTGGCCTGCCTGTGCGTCACCGGTGACGCCCTGAGCGTGGGCGGTCAGTGCTGCTGCAGAAAGCGTCGCAGCGGCGACAAGGGTACGAACGATCGTGGGCAACAGTTGGTTCATTTTGCAAGCACAATGAGATGGACATTGATAAAAATCAATAGACGATTATATAGACTCGATCATCACCGCCGACTTATTGATTACCCTGACCTGCCGCACCGCGCCCGGCAGACCACTCCCTGAGCCCCGGCCTGCTGGCCATCTACCTGTTGCCTCTGCCCATGAAATTCCAAGGTTCACAAAACTACGTCGCCACCCAGGACCTGATGCTGGCCGTCAACGCCGCTATCACACTCAAGCGCCCGCTGCTGGTCAAAGGCGAGCCCGGTACCGGCAAAACCATGCTGGCCGAAGAGGTGGCGCAGGCGCTGGACATGCCGCTGCTGCAGTGGCACATCAAGAGCACCACCAAGGCGCAGCAAGGTCTGTACGAATACGACGCGGTGAGCCGCCTGCGCGACTCGCAAATGGCCGATGTGGACGGCGGCGAGCGCGTCAAGAACATCCACAACTACATCGTCAAAGGCGTGCTGTGGCAGGCCTTCACCGCCGAGCAACCGGTGGCGCTGCTGATTGACGAAATCGACAAGGCCGACATCGAGTTCCCCAACGACCTGCTGCGCGAACTCGACCGCATGGAGTTCTACTGCTACGAGACGCGTGAGATGGTGCGCGCCCGGCACCGTCCCCTGGTGTTCATCACCTCGAACAACGAAAAAGAGTTGCCCGACGCATTTTTGCGCCGCTGCTTCTTCCACTACATCAAGTTCCCCGACAGCGAAACCATGCAGCGCATCGTGGACGTGCACTTCCCCGACCTTAAAAAGGAACTGCTGGCAGCGGCCATGAAAACCTTTTTCGACGTGCGCAACCTGCCGGGCCTGAAGAAGAAACCGTCCACCAGCGAACTGCTGGACTGGCTCAAGCTGCTCATGGCCGAAGACATTCCGCTGGAAGCCCTGCAAAGCGCCGACAGCAAGGTCAGCATCCCGCCGCTGGTGGGCGCCCTGCTCAAAAACGAGCAAGACACCACGCTGTTTGAAAAGCTGGTGTTCATGAACCAGCGCAACCGCTGAAAGATAGCGCGATGGCGTTCGTCGAACCCGTCATCTTGCGCGCCAACGGCATCGCTCTGGTGCCGCTGTCCCGGGATCATGAAGCGGGCTTGCGCGCCGCAGCCGCCGACGGCGCCTTGTGGGAGCTGCGCGTGACCTCGGTGCCCGAACCCGAGCAGACAGGTGCCTACATCGAAACCGCCCTGCACATGCGCGCCGAAGGTAACCGTTTTGCCTTTGCCGTGACCGACGAAGCCAGCGGCAAAGTGCTCGGCTCCACCAGTTACCACGACATCCTTCCAGCCGTCAAACGGGTAGAGATCGGCTGGACCTGGTACGCCCAAAGCGCACAGCGCACCCATGTCAACACCACCTGCAAACTGCTGCTGATGGGACACGCTTTCGACACCCTGGGCTGCTCTGTGGTGGGATGGCGCACCGACAACTTCAACTTTGCCTCTCAAAGTGCCATCGAGCGTTTGGGCGCGAAAAAAGACGGCGTGATCAGAGGCCACGCGCTGCGCCGCGACGGCACCATCCGCGATACGGTGATGTACAGCATGCGGGCGGGAGAATGGCCTGAGGCCAAGGCGCAGCTGCTGTATTTGCTGAGGCGAAGCGGTGAACAAGGGCGTGCGTAATCGGCTTGTTTCATTGAAATTTTCAAACTCCGAAGTCAGGGTCCGGCTGTGCGCGCGAAAACGATCCTTCAAGGACTGAAGACATGGTTGATGCTGCTCGTGCCTGCGGCATTTGCGCTGGGTGCCGTGCTGGCCTATGCCGTGACTTTTTGGCACCTGCCCGCCACCGAAGACCCGGGCGCATGGGGGGCGTTTGGCGACTTTCTGGGTGGGCTGCTGAACCCGCTGGTGTCTACCTTGACCCTGTTTGTGGCGGCCCGCGTGTTGAAGCTGCAACGGGAAGAACTGGCACTGACACGCAAGGCGCTTGAGCAAACCCAGCTCGCCATGGAAGAACAGGCGAAAACTGCCGAGCAGCAACGGCAGGAGCAGCGGTTTTTTGATTTGCTGAATGTGTACTACCAGACAGTCAATGTCATTTCCTATACGCGTCTGACCACCAAAGGAGTTGAACGCGGTTATCGCGACTACAACGGCAAAGCGGCAATGGCTGCTTGGCTAAGGAACGCATTGGAACTGCACGATTTCGTGCTGAATCGAGGTAGTGTTGGCACCAACAACGACCCTACAGACCATGCAGACGAAATCCAGCATATGGATCGAATGTTCGTAAATTGGCAGGACTACGAAGCGCGGGAATATTTCGACTCCTACTTCAGAGTAGTCAGTCACCTGCTCGCTGAAGCAAAAGGGTTACTCGGGGAGCAACACCATCGCTATGTCGTGTTGTTTCGTTCACAGCTGAGTAAGTCAGAACTGGTGCTACTGGCCTATCACTTCTGGCTTGATCCCGAGAGCAAACAGTCATTGCAGTTTGCTGAAACCTATGCCCTTTTGCAAGACCTGGACAGAGGGGATTTAAGAACCGAGCTGGAGAAGGAATTCGGGTACTTCTTGTTTGGTTTACATATATCAGAGAAGCAAGAAGCCCTTGCTCCAACGGATACCGGATCCCCGGAGATTGGCTGCTCAGCTTCAAAGGACACCCCGCCTCGTGTTTGACACCCTCCTCACCCAACCCGAAGGCAAAACGCTGGAGTTCAAGCGCGACCTCTCCAGCCCCAGGCCTTTGCTCAAAACCCTGGTGGCCTTTGCCAACACGGCGGGCGGGCGGCTGGTGGTGGGAGTGGACGACCTGCGCCAGGTGGTGGGCGTGGCGCAGCCGCTGGACGACGAAGAGCGGCTGTGCAACCTCATTGCCGACAGCATTGCGCCGCGCCTGGTGCCGCAGGTGGAACTCATCACCGTGCAAGGCAAAACCCTGCTGGTGGTGGATGTGTACGTCAGCGGCTCGCGCCCCCACTGGCTCAAAGCCGAAGGGCCAGAGTACGGCGTGTACGTGCGCCTGGGCACCACCAGTCGACAGGCCGACCCGCAGCTGATTGAAGAACTGCGCCGCAGCGCCCAAGGTGTGGCCTTTGACGAAATGCCCATGCCCCACCTGACGGTGGACGACCTGGACTTGGCCACCGCCCGCCAACTGTTCCAGGGCACCAGCCCGCTGGACGAACAAGCCCTGCGTACCTTGAAGCTGCTCACGCACACCCAAGGCCACTGGGTGCCCACCCAAGGCGCTGTGCTGATGTTTGGCAAACAGCGTCGCATGCATTTTTCAGATGCGTGGGTGCAATGTGGTCGCTTTGTGGGCACCGATAAAGCGGCCATTTTTGACCACATCGACCTGGACGAACCGCTGCCCCAAGCGGTGGACAGCATCATGCTGTTCCTGAAAAAACACGCCATGCGCGGGGCCGACTTTTCGGCGGTGCGGCGCAAGGACGTGTGGAGCATCCCGCTCACGCTGCTGCGTGAGGCCGTGATCAACGCGCTGGTGCACACCGACTACTCGCAACGCGGTGCGCCCATCCGCATTGCGTTTTTTGACGACCGCATTGAAATTGAAAACCCCGGCACCCTGGTGCCCGGCCTCACGTTGGAAGACATGCGCCAAGGCGTGTCCAAAATCCGCAACCATGTGCTGGCCCGTGTGTTCCGCGAACTCAACCTGATCGAGCAATGGGGCAGCGGTGTGCGCCGCATCTTCCGCGAAGCGCAAGAACTCGGCCTGCCAGAGCCGCAGATCATTGAACTGGGACTTCGTGTGCGGGTGGTGGTGCATTTGGCACAACTGCTGCCCACGGTATTGCCACAGCCTGCACCGAAGAAGACAGCACCACGGCTAGAGTCGCGGCTAGAGTCGCGGCTAGAGTCAGCGTTGGCGGCCAGAGTGATCGTGGTGTTGGCCGATACCGAAGCAGGCAAGGCCCAACTGGCCCGGTCGCTGGGGCATCAAACCGTTTCGGGCGAGTTGCACAAGCAAGTGAAACGCCTGGTTGAGCAAGGCTTCATTGAAATGACCCTGCCCCACAAACCCAACAGCCGCCTGCAAAAATACCGCCTCACCCCCGCAGGCCGTGCTTTGCAGGTGGATTCAGATGCGCATGAGCCCAACACGCTGTAGCGGCCTGTGCCCTACCATTCAGCAAAAAAACCATCTTTAACCATGGATCGAACCATCCGGGCCACCTGCCTTTGGCCAGAAAGCACCCCATGCTGATCGACTTCTTCTACACCCTGCGTGCGGCCAAGTTACCGGTTTCGGTCAAGGAATACCTGACGCTGCTGGAAGCCATGCAGGCCGATGTGGTGGGGCCGCGCAACCCCGATGCGTGCTCCATGGACGATTTCTATTACCTGGCGCGCACCGCGCTGGTGAAGGACGAAAAGCACTTCGACAAATTCGACCGCGCCTTTGCCGCCTATTTCAAGGGCGTGGAGATGATCGCGGACTTCACCAAGCCCATCCCGGCCGACTGGCTGCGCCAGGAGATGGAGCGCATCCTCTCCGACGAGCAAAAGACCAACGCGCCCAAGATGGACTGGGACGAGCTGATGGAGACGCTGAAGAAGCGGCTGGAAGAGCAGAAAGAGCGGCACGAAGGCGGCAGCAAGTGGATCGGCACCGGCGGCACCTCGCCGTTTGGCCACGGCGGCTCCAACCCGCAGGGCATACGCATTGGCGGCAAGGGCGGCAACAAAACCGCCCTGAAGGTGTGGGACCAGCGCGCTTACCGCGACTACGACGACACCCAGGAGCTGGGCACGCGCAACATCAAGGTGGCGTTGCGCCGCCTGCGCAAGTTTGCGCGCGAAGGCAACGACCTGGAACTGGACCTGCCCGACACCATCCGATCCACCGCCGCCAACGCGGGCTGGCTTGACATCAAGATGATTCCCGAGCGGCACAACAACGTGAAGGTGTTGCTGTTGATGGACGTGGGCGGCACCATGGACGACCACATCCAGCGCGTGGAAGAACTTTTTTCGGCGGTGAAAAGCGAGTTCAAGCACCTGGAGTTTTATTACTTCCACAACTGCGTGTACGACTACATGTGGAAAAACAACCGCCGCCGCTACGCCGAAAAATTCCCGACCTGGGACATCTTGCGCAAGTACAACAAGGACTACAAGTTGATCTTTGTGGGCGATGCGACCATGAGCCCGTATGAAATTCTGCAGCCCGGTGGCAGTGTGGAATACAACAACGAAGAAGCCGGCGCCGAGTGGCTGCAGCGCCTCACGCACACGTTTCCCAAATTCGCGTGGATCAACCCGGAACCGCAGGGCGTGTGGCAGTATCGACAGAGCATCAGCGTCATTCAACAGCTCATGGGCCAGCGCATGTACCCGCTGACCATCAAGGGACTGGAAGACGCCATGAGAATGCTGTCGAAATAAGCCATTGCATGAACCTTTTCTTTACAAGCCGTGTGGTCGCCACACGGCTGATCGTGCTGGTGCTGACCTGGCAGCTGCCCTCAGCGGCGCTGGGCCAGGCGGACCCGTCAACGCAGAGCAACCCTGTGGAAGCAGCAGCGCCGCTGCTGCCCGACGATGCCCGCATCGACACAGCGGCCGACACCGCCGTGGACGAAACCACCCCGCCGCGCCGCCGCAACGGCCAACCCCGCCCGCCGGCAGAGCCCCGGTTTGACATTGACCTGCAAGCCACGGCCGAACTGAGCGCCTTTTTGCTGCGCCATCTGGAACTGCAGCGCTTTCGCACCCTGCGCGACCTGGACGCCAGCGAGCTGGAGCGTTTGCTGGAAGCCGCCCCAGACAACCTGCGCGATCTGCTGGGCACGCTGGGTTATTTTTCCCCGGTGATCGAGGTCAGCCTCACGCCCGCCACACCGAACACGTCAACCTCCACCGCCACAGCGCCCACCCGCAGCCATCTGGGCACGGTCAAGATCCAGGTCGAGCCCGGGCCTCTGACCCGGGTGGCATCGGCGCAGGTGTACTTCAAAGGTGACATTGCCACCGCCCCCGAAGCCGCTGAGCAGCGCGAAGCCATTCGCCGCAGCGGCACGCTGGCCACCGGTGTGGCCTTTTCGCAAGCCGACTGGGACCGGGCCAAAACCACTGCGCTGCGCCAGCTCACCGCACAGCGCTACCCCGCTGGCCGGATCGAGAACAGCCTGGCCGACATTGATGCCGCCACCCAAAGTGCCAACCTGTACATCGAACTGAACTCGGGACCTTCGGTGCAGGTGGGTGCGGTGCGGGTGGAAGGCATTGAACGCTACGACCCCGCCATGGTGGAGCGCATGGTGCGACTGGCCGGGCTCACCCCGGGCAGCGACTACGACCTGACCCAATTGCAAGCGGCCCAACAGCGCTTGGCCGAAAGCGGCTATTTCGACTCGGTGTTCGTGTACATGGACCCCGCCAACAACCCGCAGGCCTCGCCCGTGGTGGTACAGGTTCGAGAGACGAAGCGCAAGATGCTGGTGCTGGGTGTGGGCGGCAGCACCGACAAAGGTGCCCGGTTGTCGGTCGAGCACACACACCACCGCGTGCCCGGTATCGGCTGGCGTGCCCTGAACAAACTGCAACTGGAACGCGATGACCAGTTGGCCAGCACGGTGTGGAGCGCGCCGGTGGACGACCGGGGTTGGCGCTGGATCAGCAGCGGCCAAGCAGCACGCCAGATCGACAACTTCACCACCACCACCAGCCAGCGCCTGCGCGCCGGACAGGCCCAGGACACCCCCGACCTGGACCGCAGCTTCTTTCTGCAATACGACCGCGCACGGGCCGTCAACAGCGCCTTGCGCAGCCTGCTGCCCGCACCGGCCGAATCGTCGGTGTCGGCCAACTACGCGTGGACACGCCGGCGCTTCAACGACCTGGTGTTCCCCGAGTCGGGCCAGGGCCTGAGTGTGGAACTGGGCGTGGGCACCACGCTGGGCGACGCCCGGCTGCCGTTCACCCGCGCACAGGCCCGCTGGCTGGGCTATTGGCCGATCAGCGCGCTCAGCGGTGAACCACGCACCGCGCCGCTGGGTGAAGCCCGCCCCGCCGCAGACGACACGGGCCGAGCCGGTCGCCTGGCACTGCGGCTGCAGGGCGGCGCGCTGTGGGCCAAACAAACTGCCCCGGTGCCCGAAACCCAGCTGTTTCTGACCGGTGGCGACACCACCGTGCGCGGCTACGGCCTGCGAGACATTGGCGTACCCCAGGCCGACGGCAGCGTGTCTCCGGGCCGCTACCTGGCCGTGGCCAGCCTCGAATGGCAGCGGCCGTTGTGGCGCAACGGCACGCGCTCCCCCTGGGAAAGCGTGGTGTTTGTGGACGCGGGCGCGGTGGCCAACATGCCGGGCGACCTGCGTCCGAAATGGGGCGTGGGCGCTGGCATGCGCTACAACAGCCCGGTGGGCCCTTTGCAGGTAGACCTGGCCTACGGGCTGCAGAGCAAGCGCTTGCGCGTGCACCTCAACGTCGGCTTCAGCTTCTGACGCAGCATGAACAACGCCCCCCCCGAAGACCCCAACACAACCACGGTACCGGTGGCCGCTGCGCGCCGCCGGCCGCTGCGCGCGGGGCTGCAAACCATCGCATCAACGGCCCGCGGCGTGGGCTGGCTGGGCGTGTGGCTGCCCGGCGCCTTGCTGGCGCTGTTGCTGGCGGCTGGCGTGGCGCTGTGGCTGTGGGCGGCCACCCCCGGTTCGCTGGCCCACACCCTGGCCTGGGCCCAAAACTACACCGCGTCCCGGGCAGACAGCACCGGCGTACTGACCGCAACCGATGTGCAGGGCAGCCTGCGGGCCGGCGGCCAGATCGGGCAGTTGCAGTGGTCGCGCGACGGCTTGACGATCAAGGCCACCGGCGTGCGCGTGCGCCTGGGGCCTGACCTGTGGATCGACGCCGCGCTGGGCCGGGGCCTGCACGTGGACGCGCTCGACATCGCGCAACTGGAGATCACGGACCAGCGCCCGCCCAGCCCCACCGAGCCCCTGCAGGCGCTGGCCCTGCCGCTGGCGCTCACCCTGCCCTGGTCGGTGGACGAGCTGGTGCTCAACGGCGCACAGCCGCTGAACCTGCGCGCCATCCAAGGTGTGTACCGCTATGGCCGCACCGATGCACCGCTGGCACCCGGCGTGCCTGATGCGCACCGGCTGACGCTGGAGTCGCTGCAGGTGGCGGGCGGGCGCTACCGCCTGCAAGCGGCACTGGGCGCGCAAACGCCCATGCCGCTCACACTGGACGTGCAAGGTGACGTGCACACCAGCGTACCCGGTGGCAGCAACATCACCCTGCAAGCCACCGCACAGGCCAGCGGTTTTCTGAGTGGGCCCGGTGCCACGCTGGATGTAAGCGCCCGCGTGCACACCCAGACAGGCGCCGACACGCTGCCCACGCTGTCAGCACAAGCCCAAGTCATGCCCTGGGCCACGCAACCCCTGGTGCGCGCCGACATCACCGCGCACCAGCTCAACCTGGCCACCCTGTGGCCGCAGGCGCCTGTCACCGCGCTCTCAGGCACCTTGCAGGCGCAACCCGATGGCGACGCCTGGCGCGCCAGCGTGCGCCTGAGCAACCCCCTCAGCGGGCCCGCCGACCGGCAGCGCCTGCCGCTGCACAGCTTGCAAGCCGATGTGGCGCAGCAAGGCACCCGCTGGACCCTGTCCCACCTGGACGCCCAACTGGGTGGCGGGCGCCTGCAGGGCGATGCGCAGGTGCAACTGGGCAGCACAACCACCACCCGGCCAGCACCCGAAAGCCAGCAGCGCACTGCGGGCGACACCTGGCAAGGCGACCTGCGCCTGAGCGGCATCAACCCCGCACTGCTGTGGAGCACGCTGGCCCCGGCAGCGCTGGACGGTACCCTCACCGCCCGCACAGCCAGCACCAGCGGGGGCCAGGAGTCGATCGACCTGAACGCGCTCATCCAGCCATCGGGCCGCCAACCCGCCGGTGCACCACTGGCCGGGCTGCGCCTGCGCGAGCTGCGGGTGCAGGGCCGCTGGCAACCCACCGCGGGCGACCCCACCCAAGGCCTGCTGGACCTGCGCGACGCCCAGATCCAGATGGCCGACGCGCAGCTGCAAACCAGCGGGCAGTTCGACACCACCAGCCGCCAGTTCAAAGGCCAGCTTGCGCTGCAGGTGCCCGGTGCGCAGGCGCAATGGCAAGGCCTGCTGGCCCACAGCGCCGGCGAGGGCAACAGCCGCCTGCAGCTCGACGATGCCGCCCGCCTGCTCACCTGGGTGCGCAGCCTGCAAACCCTGCCCGGGGTCGGGCCGCCACTGCGGGCCTGGCTCGACACGCAGCCCGGCCTGGCCGCACAAGGCAGCGCCCACCTGACGGCCCAGTGGCAAGGCGGCCTGGGCGCACTGGGCTACCCCGCGCCTGCGGCTGCGGCCCCCACCACCGTGGCACCCCTTCCCCAACTGCAAGCCACACTCAACGTACCCCGGCTGGAGCTGCAGCCCGACACCAGCAACGACAGCACCAGCCCCACCACTGGAATCTCCCTCAGCGCCTGGCAGCTGCAAGCCGACGGCCGTCTGGACGACCTGCAACTGAGCGCACAGGGCACGGTGGCCCAGGCCCCCTGGAGCGGCGAACTGGACACCCAGGGGCAGCTGAAAAGCAGCAAGCCGGGCGCCAACGGCGCCGCCAGCTGGCAAGCGGGCCAGCTCAACCTGAGCCGCCTGCAGCTGCGCGTGAGCGATGCGTCGCGCAACGACCGCACCACCGACTGGAACCTGCAAAACACCCAACCCCTGGCCTTGCAATGGCAAACCACCGCGACCGGCCTGCGCCTGGACGCGGGCGCAGGCCGCCTGCAGCTGATGCCGGCCGTGCGCCGCACCGCCAGCACCCAGCCGCCCGCCCCCCACCTCGGCACCACCCCGCTGAGCGTCGTCTGGGACAGCCTGGTCTGGCAAGCCAACACCCTGCAAACGCGCGGGCGCCTGAGCGACCTGCCGCTGGCCTGGGCGGAGGTGCTGGGCACCGCCGAAGGGGCCAAAAACGGCCCCCTGACCCGCGCCGGCCTGAGCGGCAACCTGGTGTTTGACGGCCAATGGGACGTGCTGCTGCCAGCCGACGGCAACACCCCGCTGCGCCTGTCGGCTTCGCTGCAGCGCAGCCGCGGCGACCTCACGGTGCAAACCGACGGTGCCCCGACCAGCAACGGCCAGCGCCTGCAAGCCGGCATCCAACAGGCGCAGCTCAGCCTCAGTGTGCAGGGCAGCACCGTGCAGGCCAGCCTGCGCTGGGCCAGCGAACGCCTGGGCCAGGCCTCGGCCGACCTCAGCACCGAACTCACCTCCCGCAGCGCCCCGGCGAGCACCGCCAGCACGCTCGACCACTGGTGGCCAGCCAGCGCTCCCCTGCGCGGCACGGCCAGCGCACAGTTGCCGCAAGTCGGTGTGTGGTCGGCGCTGGTGCCGCCCGGATGGCGCATGCGCGGCACCCTGCAGGCCAACGCCGCCTTGGCCGGCACGCGAGGCACCCCCCAATGGAGCGGCACCCTGAAGGCCGACGAGCTGGGCTTGCGTTCGGTGGTGGACGGGTTTGCGTTTTCCAACGGCCAACTGCGCGCCACCCTGGCCGGCGACAAGATCACCATCGAACGCTTCAGCCTGCAAGGCCCACGCGGCACCGAACCGGGCGGCACGCTGGAAGCCACCGGCACCGCCGAGTGGCGGGCGGTTGAGGGCAGCGCGTTGCGCCAGCCGTTCATCGAACTCCAAGCCACCGCATCCAAGCTGCGGGTGTCCAACCGCGCCGACCGCCGACTCACCCTCTCGGGCCAGCTCAACGCCCAACTCGCCGGGCCCAAGCTGCACATACGCGGCCAGCTCACCGCCGATTCCGCGCTCTTTGTGCTGCCCGACGAACTCGCCCCCACCCTGAGCAGCGACGTGGTGTTGCGAGGCACTTTCAGCTCCCCCGAAGACCCTGACGCCGTGCGGGTACAGCCCGATGTGCAGGTGGACCTGGACCTGGGCGAACAATTTGCAGTGCGCGGGCGCGGCCTGCAAACCCGCCTGAGCGGCCAGCTCAGCGTGCGCAGCACACCGGCCGTGCCCGCGCCCCGGGTGCTGGGCGAGGTACGCACCGTCAGCGGCACCTACCGTGCCTACGGCCAGCAACTCAGCATCGAAACCGGCGTGCTGCGCTTCACCGGCCCCTACGACGACCCCACGCTCGACATCCTGGCCGTGCGCCCCCAACAAGGCACCGGCGGGCAGCGTGTGGGCGTTCAAATCAGCGGCAGCGCCCAAAACCCACGGGTGCGCCTGTTCTCAGACCCCGAGCTGCCCGACAGCGAAAAGCTCGCCTGGCTGGTGCTCGGACGCCCCGCCACCGGTGCAGGCGCCGAAGCCGCCGTGCTGCAACAAGCCGCCATGGCCCTGCTGGCCCGCAACAGCAGCGGCACCGAGGGCGGGCTGGCCAGCTCGCTCGGTCTGGACGAACTCGGCTTTATAGGCCAAGCCACCAACGCCGACGGCACCACCGCATCGGCGGCACTCACGCTGGGCAAACGCATCTCCAACGACCTGTACCTAACCTACGAACGCAGCCTGGCCGGCACCATGGGCACGGTGTCCATCTTCTACGACGTGTCGCGCCGGCTCACGCTGCGCGCCCGCGCCGGTGAAGAAAACGCCGTGGATCTGATCTTCACCGTGCGCTACGACTGAGCGCACCCCAAGGCCCACCGAACCGCGATCCAGCGCGCCTTTACAATCTGGGCACCCCTTGCCCGGCACCGCCTGGGCAACAGGCTCTGCCGCCATAGTTCAATGGATAGAACGAGTGCCTCCTAAGCGCTAGATACAGGTTCGATTCCTGTTGGTGGTACCAAACTCAAAGCCGGAACGGTCCAAAGCCTTCCGGCTTTTTCGTTTGTTCGATGGCAACGCGGGTTCCGGGGTTCGATGAACTGCGCACGACGTCGCTTCCATGCTTGGGTGTGCTCCGGGTCTTGGGTCTCGAGGCCCCGAAAGGGCCTGTGGGGCAGATGAACGGTCAGGGCAGACTTGTAAAATTGAGTACATTTGACCTCTCGCAC
>NZ_JAUSOO010000188.1 GCF_030656115.1 Hydrogenophaga sp. | reverse complement strand
AAGCTCACCGGCAATTAAGCGGCGAGTGCGAAACGTTCGTCGTTTGCAGTTAGTTTTTTTTCTGCGGTTTAACGAGGTGACAGAACCTCGACATGCCCTGCTGCGCGTCCGAACCCACGTCGAAACCAGTGCAGCCCCTTAACGTCTAAGTTTAAGGCAATTCCAGCAATTTCAAGACCCCCAGCGGATAACTTACCTCGGCATCGGCTCCCCAGCTCGAAACGTCGGCGTCCATACCCAGGTAACCATAGCGCGCAGCCACGGTGGGCATACCGGCGGCCCGGCCAGCCGCGATGTCTCGCTCGTCATCCCCCACATACAAACACACATTGGGCGGCAAATTGAGGCGACGGGCAGCCTCCAGCAAAGGCTCAGGGTGGGGTTTGGCGTGCGGCGTGGTGTCACCACTGATGATCGTTCTGGCAGTACCGAACAGCGGCATGGCTTGCGTCAGGGGCGTGGTGAAACGCTGTGACTTGTTGGTGACAACACCCCAGAGCAATCCGTGACCCTGCAGCACGTCCAGCAGCTCGCCAACCCCAGCAAACGCTTGCGTGCGTTGCGTCAGGCAGGCTTCGTAGTGCACAAAGAACTCTTCTTTGTGAGCCTCGTAGTCTTTGTGCTCGGGTGCCATGTCAAACGCCACACGCAGCATGCCACGTGCGCCAGCACCCGCCATGGGCCGGTATCGCGCCAACGGCAAGGAGGGCAGCCCACGCCCGATGCGCATCAGGTCTGCCGCTGCGCCCAGGTCGGGTGCACTGTCGATCAGGGTGCCATCCAGGTCAAACAACACCGCACGTATGCCGGTGAATACACGCCCGGTCATGGCTTTCGGGTCGCCAGCATGTAGTTCACGCTGGTGTCTTGGCTCAACCAGTACCGGCGGGTGAAGGGGTTGTATTCCATGCCACGGGTTTCGGTCAGCTCCAGCCCACCCGACCGACAGAACCCCGCCAACTCACTGGGGCGGATCATCTTGGCGTATTCGTGGGTGCCTTTGGGAAGCAGCTGCAACACGTATTCTGCGCCGATGATGGCGAACAGAAACGACTTGGGGTTGCGGTTGATGGTGGAGAAAAACACCCAGCCACCGGGCTTCACCAAATCAGAACAGGCTTTAACCACTGAAGCGGGATCGGGCACGTGTTCCAGCATTTCCATGCAGGTCACGACATCAAAACTGCCCGGCTGCTCAAGCGCAATGGCCTCGGCGCTGATTTCGCGGTAGGTCACGTTGCGGGTTTCAGCTTCGAGTGCATGCAACTGGGCCACGCGCAGGGCTTTGACAGACAGATCAATGCCCGTGACCTGTGCACCCTTGCGGGCCATGGAGTCGGACAAGATACCGCCACCGCATCCCACATCAAGCACGTGCTTACCGCTCAAGCTCACAAGTCCATCAATCCAGTTCAGCCGCAAGGGGTTGATCTGGTGCAAAGGGCGGAATTCACTCTCTGGGTCCCACCAGCGGTGGGCCAAGTCAGAAAATTTGGCCAGCTCGGCCGGATCGGCGTTGACGTGTGTGTTCATGGTGTGATTATCGGGCGCCCATCGGCATAGGGGGCAGCCATTATCGGCTGCACCCCTGCCACACCACCCGGCATGCGGGTCCGCACCGGGCGGTTCGAGAGTTTGAGGTCAGGACAGTCTTGGTAACCCCAGCCCGTCAAAGTACGCAA
>NZ_JAUSOO010000187.1 GCF_030656115.1 Hydrogenophaga sp. | reverse complement strand
GTGCGCGCCGGCCTGCAGGCCGCAGGCGTGGGCATTCCCCAGGGCTACCCCGACTACGTGCTGCACACCATGGTGCGCGTGGTCAAGGGCGGTGAAGAGGTGAAAATCAGCAAGCGCGCAGGCAGCTATGTGACCCTGCGCGACCTGATCGAATGGACCAGCAAAGACGCCGTGCGCTTCTTTCTGCTCAGCCGCAAGCCCGACACCGAATACACCTTCGACGTCGACCTGGCGGTGCAGAAGAACAACGACAACCCGGTGTATTACGTGCAGTACGCGCACGCCCGCATTTGCTCGGTGCTGGCGGCCTGGCAGGAAAAAGAGGGCGGCGACCCGGCCACGCTCCACAGCGTGAACCTGGCCGCGCTGCAAAGCCCGGCCGCGCAGGCACTGATGCTGCTGCTGGCCAAGTACCCGGCCATGTTGAGCGACGCCGCGCGCGACTTCGCGCCACACGACGTGACCTTTTACCTGCGCGAGCTGGCTGCCTGTTACCACAGCTACTACGACGCCGAACGCATTCTGGTGGACGACGAAGCGGTGAAATGGGCCCGCCTGGCGCTGGTGAAAGCCACGGCCCAGGTGTTGCACAATGGGCTGGCGGTGCTGGGCGTGAGCGCCCCGCAAAAAATGTGAGCCTGGAATCCTCTATGAAAAAACCTTCTTTGCCGGCCCGACAGCAGCGTGGCAGCACCTTTGTGGGCTTTGTGGTGGGCCTGTTGGTGGGCTTGGGCATGGCCTTGTCGGTGGCCATATATGTGACCCGCGTGCCTGTGCCGTTCGTGGACCGCGGCGTGTCGCGCAAACCCGCGCAAGATGTGGAGGAAGCCGAGCGCAACAAGGGATGGAACCCCAACGCCGCGCTGGGCAGCAAAGGAGTGCCTGCGGCCCCACCGGTGCCCACGGGCCTCGAAGCCGGCACCATCGTGGTTCCCCCGGCCGACGGCCAGGCCTTGCCTGCGCCCGGAGTTCCTGCCGCAGTGCAGGCGCCGACCCGGCCCGAGCCCGCCGCCGATCCCCTGGGTGACCTGGTGCGGTCGCGCCTGGGGTCGGCCACGCCCGCGCCCGCGCCTGCGCCCGCCACAGCCGATGCGACTGCGGCCGACCCCTTCACCTACTTTGTGCAGGCCGGCGCTTACCGCACAGCCGAAGACGCTGAAGCCCAGCGCGCCAAGCTGGCCATGCTCGGTATCGACGCCCAGATCACGGAGCGCGAACAGTCGGGTCGCACGGTGTTTCGTGTGCGGGTGGGGCCGTTCAACCAGAAAGCCATGGCCGACGTGACCCGCGAGCAACTCGACATCAACGGCGTCGAAGCCGCACTGGTGCGCGTGGAGCGCTGAAACCCGCCCAAGCGCTGTGCTGGGAACTTTTCCCACGTCGGCAGCCCCCAAATGCCCCAACCAGGAGTTTGAATCCATGCAACGTCGCGAATTTTCCCGTTCCCTGCTGGCGGCCGGTGCCACCACCGCTTTGGGCGCCACGGCGGCCCTGACCCTCACCCCTGCGCACGCCCAGCTCGCCGGCCTGAAAGAGGGCGCTGACTTCGTGCGCCTGGGCCGCCCGGCCCCGGTCGACAGCCCGACGGGCAAGATCGAAGTGCTCGAGTTTTTTGCCTACACCTGCATCCACTGCTACAACTTTGAGCCCCTGCTCAGCGACTGGATGAAGAAGGCTCCCGCCCATGTGGTGGTGCGCCGCACACCGGTGGCTTTCAACGACGCTTTTGTGCCTTTGCAGCGCTTGTATTACGCGCTCGACGCCATGGGGCAGGTGGATGCGCTGCACGAAAAGGTGTTCCGCGCCATCCATGTGGACAAGCAGCGCCTGAACTCGTCGGAAACCATCACCGCCTGGGTCACCGCTCAAGGCGTGGACCGCGAGAAATTCACCGGTTTCTTCAATTCTTTTGCTGTGGCGGGCAAAGCCCGGCGGGCCACCCAAATGCAAGACGCTTACCAAGTGGAGGGAACGCCCTCGCTCGGCGTGGGTGGCCGCTACTATGTGACGGGCCAAGGTCCGCGCACCTTGGTGGTCGCCAACGCGCTGATTGACGATTTGCGCAAAGCCTGACGCTCGGCGTCTGTTCACAAGCCCGCCGCGTGCGGGCTTCGTGCTTTATGGGCCGGCAAAGTCTCTTGCACAACAGCCGCAAACCCGGGTTCGCGCCGCTACAATGAATGCAAGTTTCGTGCCCTACATTGCCATGCCCACCTTCCCCTTGTTTCACTTCTTTCGCTCACTGGCCGCTGTGCTGGTGATCGGCCTGCTGTGCGTGGGTGCGGCTCAGGCCGAGCGTGCAGACCGCAACAAGCCCATGAACGCCGAGGCCGACGCGCTGCGTTACGACGACGCCCGCCAGACCAGCGTGTTCACCGGCAACGTGGTGATCACCAAGGGCACCATCGTCATCCGCGGTGCCCGGGTTGAAGTGCGGCAAGACGCCCAGGGCAACCAGTTCGGCACCGTCACCGGCAGCCCCGGTTTCTTTCGCCAGAAGCGCGATGTGGGCGATGAATTCATTGAAGGCGAGGCCCAGCGCATTGAATACGACAGCCAAACCGAGACCGTGCGCTTCATGGGCAGCGCGGTCCTGCGGCGCTACAAAGGCACGCAAGTCAACGACGAAACTTCGGGCAGTGTGATCACCTACAACAGCAGCAACGACACGTTTGCGGTGGACGGTGGCGCAGCCAACCGCACCCCCGGCAACCCCACGGGCCGCGTGCGGGCCCTGCTCACGCCGGTGCCCAAAGACGGTGCGACCGCCGCCCCCAACGCACCGCCCGCTTCGCTGCGCCCCAGCGGCCAGATCGGCGAGGGCCAGCGGTGACGGCGCCCGCCACGGCAGCGGCGGCCCGCCTCAACACCCGCCCCACCACCAGCCGCCTGGAAGCGCTCGGGCTGAAGAAAGCCTACGGCAGCCGCCTGGTGGTCAAAGACGTGTCGCTCGCCATCGACAAAGGCGAGGTGGTGGGTTTGCTGGGCCCCAACGGTGCGGGCAAAACCACCTCGTTCTACATGATCGTGGGCCTGCTGCGCTCCGACGCGGGCCAGATTTTGCTGGACGGTCAGTCCATCGAGCGCCAGCCCATCCACCGCCGTGCCCGGCTCGGGCTGGGGTACCTGCCGCAAGAAGCGTCCATTTTTCGCAAGCTCTCGGTGGCCGAGAACGTGCGCGCCGTGCTGGAACTGCAGCTGGACGACGCGGGCAAACCCCTCAAGCCCGCCGCCATCGAGGCGCGTCTGGATGCCTTGCTCAAAGACCTGCACGTGGACCACCTGCGCGATTCGCCCGCGCCCGCACTCTCGGGCGGTGAGCGACGCCGGGTGGAGATTGCCCGCGCCCTGGCCACCAACCCGCGCTTCATCCTGCTTGACGAGCCCTTTGCGGGCATCGACCCGATCGCCGTGATCGAGATCCAGCGCATCATCGGTTTCCTGAAATCGCGTGGCATCGGCGTGCTCATCACCGACCACAATGTGCGCGAAACGCTGGGCATCTGCGACCGCGCTTACATCATCAACGAAGGCCACGTGCTCACCAGCGGCACGCCCGCCGAGATCGTGGAAAACGCCGACGTGCGCCGGGTGTACCTCGGCGAGCACTTCAGGATGTGATGAATATGGCCTCTCTGTGTTTCTCTCCATGCCGTTTGCGGCCAGCCAGGGGCATTGGCGCTCTGGCCGGCGGCGCCGTTGAACTTCGTTTCGTTGCCCAGACGGGTGCCCGCTCATGAAGCAAGGTCTCTCGCTCCGCGTCTCGCAGCACTTGGCACTGACACCGCAGCTGCAGCAGTCCATCCGTCTGCTGCAACTCTCCACCCTGGAAATGGCGCAGGAAGTCGAGCAGATGCTCGACGAAAACCCGTTTCTGGAGCGGACCGAGGAGGTGGCCGACCGGGAAGCGTTTGGCCTGGAGCAAATCGACGCGCCCGTGAGCGCGGGTGAGCAGATCACCGACGCCGCACACGTCACGGCAGACGTTGCGGCACCGCCGTCGGAGCGCGTTTCGACCACCGACAGCCCGTCCGAAAGCACGCCTGGTGACGAACTGGAAGGCCGGCTCGACGGCGCCACCCCGGTGGAGGAAAGCTGGGAAGGCGACGGCACCGTGGAGATGGCGCCCGACGACAGCGAATGGGGTGGCGACGCTCCGGCGCGCAACAGCGGATCGGGCGACGACGACGAGACCGCCACCGCAGCCGACCTGGCCCGCGTGCCCGTCAGCCTGCAAGACCACCTGCACGAGCAGGCCCGCTGCCTGCGACTGAGCGACGAAGATCGCGCTGCCCTGTACCTGTTGATCGAGTCGCTCAACGACGACGGTTACCTGGAAGACAGCCTGGCCGACCTGGCTGCGGCGTGGCTCAGCCTGTCCCACCCGTCAGCCTCTGAAGACCCGGAAGGTCTGGAAGCGCTGCGCGAGGAGCTGGAGCAGCGCCTCACCACCGCCCTGCATTGGCTGCAGCACATGGAGCCCGCTGGCGTGGGTGCCCGCGACCTGGGCGAATGCCTGCGGCTGCAAATTGAGGAAATGCGCAACAGCCCCGAAGCCCGCGCCGCGCTGGCCATTTGCAAGCAGCCGCTGGAGCTCATGGCCAAGCGCGATGTGAAGCGCCTGTGCGCGCTGTGCGGTATTGACGACGAAACCGTCCGCGCTGCGCTGAGCCTCATTGCGCGGCTGGAGCCCAAACCCGGCCGCCGCTTTGTGGACGTGGAGCGCAACGTGGTGGTGCCCGACGTGATCGTGACCCGCGCCGGCCGGGGCTTCAAGGTGCAGCTCAACGCCGAAGTCATGCCGCGCCTGCGCGTGCACGACGTGTACGCCAACGCCATGCGCGGCAACCGCGGCGGGCGCGACGGTGGTGCTGGTGGCGAAGCCGGCCACGCCGCCATGCAGCAGCGGCTGCAAGAAGCGCGCTGGTTCATCAAAAACATCCAGCAGCGCTTTGACACCATCCTGCGCGTGTCCAGCGCCATCGTCGAGCGCCAACGCAACTTCTTCATGCACGGTGAGCTCGCCATGCGCCCGCTGGTGCTGCGCGAAAATGCCGAAGAACACGTTCTGCACGAATCCACCATCAGCCGCGTGACCACCGCCAAATACATGGCCACGCCGTTCGGCACCTACGAGCTGAAGTATTTCTTTGGGTCGTCGCTGGGCACCGAAACCGGCGGCAACGCGTCCAGCACCGCCGTGCGGGCGCTGCTCAAGCAGTTCATCGCGTCTGAAGAACCCGCCAAACCGTTGTCCGACAACCAGCTTTCCGACCTGCTCAAAGAACAAGGCATCGAATGCGCACGGCGCACCGTGGCCAAGTACCGCGAAGCGTTGCGCATTGCGCCGGCCAATCTGCGAAAAAGCTTGTAACCCCTCGCCCCGCTTCGCGCCACCCCCAGGGGCTGCACCCACGGCCCGGTCAAGCCGGCTCCGTGGTGCATGCTGGAAAGGGTCAGCGCACCGGACGCACCGTAGCCTTTGCTGAAGCCACTTCTCATGAACCAACTCAAACTCTTTCTCCCCTGCGCCGCTGGCGTGGAGGGTTCCCTGGCCACGGAGGTGCAGCGCATCACCGGCGAGCCACTGGCTTTCAAGGCGCGCGGCGGTGTGGGGGTGATGGCCTCGTGGCGCGACGCCATGCGCCTGAACCTGCACAGCCGCCTGAGCCAGCGCGTGCTGGTGCAGCTGTGGCACGGCGGCTACCGCAGCGAGCAAGACCTGTACAACGCCGCTGGCGACATCGCCTGGGAAATCTGGTTCACCCCCGCACAGACCATCAAGGTCGAGGTGACGGCGCAGCACAGCCCGCTCACCAGCCTGAACTTCGCCGCGCTCAAGATCAAGGACGCCATCTGCGACCGCTTTCGCGCCAAGCGCGGCGAACGCCCCAGCGTCAACACCACCTGGCCCGATGTGCGCATCTACGCCCACCTCACCACCGAAGAGCTCACGCTCTACATCGACACCTCGGGCGAGCCGCTGTTCAAGCGCGGCTGGCGCGAAGACAAGGGCGACGCCCCGCTGAAGGAAACCCTGGCCGCCGCCATGATCGCCGCCACCGGCTGGAACGGCGGCGAGGCCGAGTCGCTGGACGCCATCACCCCGCTGTACGACCCCTGCTGCGGCAGTGGCACCGTGGTGATTGAGGCCGCGCAAATCGCGCTCCACATCGCACCGGGCTTGCTGCGCCGCTTTGCGTTCGAGAAGATGGTGCCCTTTCAGCCCCACGTGTGGAGCGCCATCCAGGACGAAGCCGAGCGCGACATACGCGACTGGCCCGAGGGCCACCCGCCCATCGTGTTCGGCAGCGACGTGTCCTTCCGCATGGTCGACTTTGCCCAGCGCAACGCCGAGCGCGCCGGCGTGGCCCACGCCATGGAACTGCGCGGCGGCGACGCGCTGCAGCGCCTGCCCCCCACCCCCAAGCCCGGCGTGATGCTGCTCAACCCGCCCTATGGCGAGCGCATTGCCGCGGCCGGCGTGGCCGGTCAAAGCTCGGAAGACCGCGCCAGCGCCCGTGCCCAGCGCATGGAACCCCGCGCTCCGCGCACCTTCACGGTGGCGGGCAAGGCCGCACCACCCGCGACCGGCCTGGGCCGCGCGGATTCGGAGGTCTCGCGGCTGGGCCGCGAGAGCGCCCAGATGGCCGACGGCGGCGACGGCAGCGAATTTTTTCAGCAGCTCGCCGCCCACTGGAAAACCCACTATGCCGGCTGGAGCGCCTGGCTGCTCACGCCCGACCTCAAGCTGCCCGGCAAGATGCGCTTCAAGGAATCGCGCCGCGTACCGATGTGGAACGGCCCCATCGAATGCCGCCTGTTCCGCTTCGACTTGATCGCCCGGCGAGCCCCTGACGCCACCCCGCCAGCGGCATGAGCGTCGTCCAGGCCGTTCCGAAGGCGCTCAGCCTCGCCGTGCGCAGCGCGGGGGGTGTCCAGTGAGCGCTGACACGCCAGTGACGCTGGTGATCGACACCAACGTCGTGCTGGACCTTTTCGTCTACGACGACCCGGCCACGGTGCCGCTGCGTGAGGTGCTGGCCGAACCGCAGACCCGCTGGTTCGCCACGCCCGTCATGCGCGAAGAGTTGCGCCGCGTGCTGGCCTACCCGCAGGTGGTCAAGCGCCTGGCCGCACGCTCGTTGAGCGCCGACACCGCGCTCGCCGCCTTCGACGCCCGCACCCAGCTCACCGGCATCGCGCCCAGGGCGCCCTATGTCTGCAAAGACACCGACGACCAGCCATTCATCGACCTTGCCGTCGCCCACACCGCCACCCTGCTGAGCAAAGACAAGGCCGTGCTGTGCATGGCCAGGCGCCTGGCCCGGCTCGGCGTGAGCGTGCGCCGCCAATGGGCGCCTTCTGCAACCCAACCTCTACAGATCACCCCATGAAAACAATCATCCGCGCTTTCTTCAGAACCGTGCGCACCGTGCTGGGGCCGTTCATGCTGCTGAAGGAGCGTCTCACCCAGCCGTGCGGCGTGGTGCGCGAGCCCGCTGCGCAAACCACGGTGAACCTGCAGTGCCAAAACCTCGCGCTCTACCAGTTCAGCACCTGCCCGTTCTGCATCAAGGTGCGGCAGGAAATGCGCCGCCTCTCGCTGCCCATCGAACAGCGCGACGCGCAGCACAACGCGGCGAACCGCGCCGAACTGCTGCAGGGCAGCGGCGCGACCCAGGTGCCTTGCCTGAAGATCACCGACGCGGCGGGTCAGAGCCAGTGGCTGCTCGACTCGACCGCGATCATCAGCTACCTGCGCGGGCGTTTCGCCGTGGTCTGAGCTTCTCCCGTTTCCAGGATGCGGGCGCACAGACACGCATCCACCAGCGCGGCGATGGGTTTGCCGTCCTTGTTGATGGCGGTGCTGTCGTTGCGGTGGTGCACCTGGTTGGGCATGTCGTTCAAATGCTGGCGCAAGGCAACGGCGCTCAGCCTGCCTGCAAGCCAGCGCTCACCTCGTCCGCATCCGGCCGCTCAAACACCGCGTTGTGCCGCGCCGTCAGCGGTCCTCCGCCCGGCACCACCTCACCCTGCAAGGTGGTGCCCATGGCCTTGAATTTCCACACCGCGCCGATGCGTTTCAAGTTGCCCACCTGCTGGCCGGCGGCGTCCAGCACGGCGAAAACGCCCTCGTTCACGGGCCGAAGAACCAACGGTCCCTGGGCGTTCACTGGCGTGGCCACATCCTGCGGCCTGCTGTGCGCGCTGGCTTGCGAACGGCCCGGCGTGGCGTTCATGCCAGCGTCCGCACGCCGTGGCGCACGCCTGGGCGGGGCTGATCCGCGGCCAGCGCGTCGGCCCGCTCGCGCCGCCCGCTGAGGATGCGCGCCAGGTTGACCTCGATCCAGTCGGCCAGTCCCTCCACCTGCCGTGCCACCTCCACCCCCATTGGCGTGAGGCTGTATTCCACGTGCGGCGGCACCACCGGGTACTGCGTGCGCAACACGAAGCCGTCGCCCTCCAGCCACTGCAGCGTCTGCGCCAGCATCTTTTCGCTCACACCGCCGATCTTGCGGCGCAGGTCGCTGAAGCGGTGCGTGCCCGCCAGCAGCGCCACCAGCACCAGCACGCCCCAGCGGCTGGTCACGTGCTGCAGCACGGCGCGCGAGGGGCACGCGGCCGCGAACAGCTCGCCGCGCTCCATCAGCGTGGCAAGGGCCGGGGCTTCGGTGTTCAACGGTGGCTCGTTGGCATTCATGGGGTACTTACCTTTGTGTGCGTACTTACGAAAAGTTTGTTTTATCGGTATTCTCCACTCCTCTGTTCATCCCCACAAGGAGTTTTTCCATGATTGCCATCACCGGCGCCACCGGCCAGCTCGGCCGCCTCGTCATCCAGAACCTGCTCAACACCGTGCCCGCCAGCCAGATCGTGGCCGCCGTGCGCAGCCCTGAAAAAGCCGCCGACCTCGCCGCGCTCGGCGTGCAGGTGCGCCAGGCCGACTACGCCCAGCCCGCCACACTAGACGCCGCCTTCCAGGGCGTGGACAAGCTGCTGCTGATCTCGTCCAGCGAAGTCGGTCAGCGCGCCCCGCAGCACGCCGCCGTCATCGCCGCCGCACAAAAGGCCGGCGTCAAGCTGCTGGCCTACACCAGCCTCCTGCGCGCCGACAGCTCGCCGCTCGGCCTGGCCGCCGAACACAAAGAAACCGAAGCCATGTTGCGCGCCTCGGGCCTGCCCCATGTGCTGCTGCGCAACGGCTGGTACACCGAAAACTACACCGGCAGCGTGCCCGCCGCGCTGCAATACGGCGCCGTCATGGGCAGTGCGAAAGACGGGCGCATCGCCTCCGCCGCACGGGCCGACTACGCCGCCGCTGCGGCCGCCGTGCTCACGAAAGAAGGCCAGGCCGGCCAAGTCTACGAACTCGCCGGCGACAACGCCTACACCCTGGCGGAACTCGCTGCCGAAATCGCCAAGCAGTCCGGCAAGCCCGTGGTCTACAACGACCTGCCCGAAGCCGACTACAAGGCGGCGCTCGTGCAGGTGGGCCTGCCCGAAGGCTTCGCCGCGCTGCTGGCCGACTCCGATGTGGGCGCATCGAAAGGCGCCCTGTTCGACGACAGCCACCAGCTCAGCCAGTTGATCGGCCGCCCGACCACGCCGTTGGCGGAAGTGGTGAAAACCGCGTTGGCGGGCTGATCCGCCACAGCGAGGCCCGCCCACCGCAAGCAATGCTAAAGCGTCCTGCAGGCGGGTCGTGCCGCCCGCAGCCACCTTCAGCCCATGCGTGTCAACCATGGTCGTGGACACGTCTGAACCAATCAGCGCGATCCGCACGGGCACGTTCCGCAGCGCCGCCAGCAGGCACAAGGCAAAGCACGGGTGGCGGTGAATTGGCCCAGCAGGGTGTCTTTCAGGTGTGCAGCAAGGCTACACTGACCGACATCATCCAAACTGCCCTTTCACCGCCATGACGAACGAAGCCCCGAACCTGCCCACCGAGCCCATGGACCACGACGATTTTGATGCGCTCGACGCCATTCTGGACGACCTGCGCACGCGTGGCGAGGAGGTGCCGCAATGGGAGTTTTGCGAAGGCGCCATGGCCGCGCTGCTGTGCACGCGCCGCCTGATCTTGCCGAGCGAGTTCTTCCCGGTGCTGCTGGGCACGGGCGACAGCACGCCCGGTGCAGCCGGCAGCGACGAAGAAGACACCTACTTTGCCGACGCGGCGCAACGGGCCCAGTTCATGACGCTGTGGACACGGCGCTGGAACGAAGTGGCTGCAGCGCTGAACAGCGATGTGCAAACCCTGGACGACGAGCGCAGCTACCACCCCGAGGTGATGGACGTGCGCGGCGCGGTGGCCAGTTTGCCCGAAGAAGCCCGCGCCGAAATCGGCGACCAAGAGCTGCCGGCGTTTGGCCAGGTGTGGGCGCTGGGCTTCATGTTTGTGGTGGAAAACTGGGCCGAAGAATGGGCCGCACCGCGCGACAAAGAAGCGGCGGCCATGCTGAACGACGCACTGGACGCGATCGTGGAGCTGACGGAAGACGACACCGACACGCCCACGGTGTGCATGCACAGCGACGACGGCCCACCCAGCGTGAGCGATGCACGCCTGAACAACTTTGGTGCCGCCATTTGGGCGGTGTACGACCTGCGTCAAATTTGGCAGAGCCTGGGCCCCCGGGTGGAGTCCGTGCGCAAGGCAGAGACCCCCGGCCGCAACGACCTCTGCCCTTGCGGCAGTGGGAAAAAATACAAGAAGTGCCACGGCGCTTGAACTGAAATACCCGCTTTCAGCGCGTTGGTGAAGAAAATGACGCAATGCGCTGGATTCAACCTGGAAACGGCAGTTGACCGCGCTCCAACCGCTGGAAATGATTGTGAATGCTGAGAATTTGCCTACGAGAAAGCTCAATTTTTGGGTGAATGCGCTTGCACCCCGATTGAGCCGCCAGGGTGCGCGCTGGCGGCGTTGCGCTTCCTTGCGGGCCGTAGCCCGCTGCGTCGTGCACACTCTGGCAGCCCACTCGGGCCTGTCCCACTGCTGTTTCTAGGTTGAAAAACGGGAACACCCATGGGTTTTTGAAAAATGCATGGGTTCTGTCGTTCCGACCTGCGCGCACGGGGAACTGCGGGCCCATCCGCAGGATGAGGTTTGTATCTATTCAGACGGATTGTCGGAGGCTGAAAATGCAGAAGCGCAGAAGCCGTTTGGTGCAGACCGCGTTCGATGGTTTTTAAATGCCAAAAGCACGCAGTTCAGCAAACCCCTTTGGTTTTTGCATTTGCACAGCTTTTCCACGAATCACAGAAGGCCCATAAATGAGTAGCGAATCAAGCACACCAATGCCACCGGGTGCTCCCGCAGCGCCTCTTGAAGGCATCCGACTGTTGGTTGTTGACGATAGCAAAATCAATCTTTTGGTGGCTGAAAAGCTGTTGCTCCATGCGGGTGCGTCGGTTCATCTGGAATGCAATGGTTGTACGGCTGTGGAGTGGTTAAAGAAAAATGGTCGAAATACGGATCTTGTTTTATTGGATGTGCAAATGCCCATCATGGATGGGTTGACCGCCGTAGGTTTGATACGGTCCGACCCTGATCTGTGTCATTTGCCTGTGGTTGCCATGACCGGTGCCGATTCTGACGAGGAAATGGCCCATGCGTTGGCTTGTGGCATGACGGATCACGTCATAAAACCCTTCAACTACAAGACGCTGGTGGCCGTGGTTTTGCAGCACGTTCAAAAGAATCCAGGATCTGCGGTTTCTTTGGCGTCTGAGACGGTTGTTTTGGGGGTGGTTAAGTAAGCGGGAGCAACCGTTGATAAACGGTTGAACGACACACTCCATCCGTAAACTGTGATGCCATGGCTTCGTCAACCCCGATGCTTCAATTGGGGCTGTGATTCGGGAGAGGTCGTCAAACCTTCTTAAAAGCGGGGCAATTCCGGGTGTGCCAGTCGGCCACCGCGCACCAGCATCTTCCCGTATTCGGCGCAACGTTGCAGCGTGGGAATGACTTTGCCGGGGTTGAGCAGCTCTTGGGTGTCAAAGGCCCGCTTGACGGCAAACATCTGCTCGTTTTCTGCCGCGCTGAACTGCACACACATGCTGTTGAGTTTTTCCACGCCGACACCGTGTTCGCCGGTCACGGTGCCGCCCATGACCACGCTGGTTTCCAGAATATCGGCGCCGAAGAGCTCGCAGCGGTGCAGTTGGTCGGGGTCGTTGGCGTCGAACAGGATCAACGGGTGCAGGTTGCCGTCGCCAGCGTGGAACACGTTGCAGCAGCGCAGGCCGTACTTCTGTTCCATTTCACCGATGGCGATCAGGATGTCGGCCAGGCGCTTGCGCGGGATGGTTGAGTCCATGCACATGTAGTCCGGGCTGATGCGGCCCGAGGCCGGGAAGGCGTTCTTGCGGCCGCTCCAGAAACGCAGGCGCTCGGCTTCGTCCTGGCTCACGGCGATGGCGGTGGCGCCGCAGCGGCGCAACACATCGCTCATGCGGCCGATTTCTTCTTCCACCTCTTCGGGCGTGCCGTCGCTCTCGCACAGCAGGATGGCGGCGGCGTTCAGGTCGTAGCCGGCGTGCACGAAGTCTTCGACGGCAGCGGTCATGGGCCTGTCCATCATCTCCAGCCCGGCCGGGATGATGCCGGCCGCGATGACGGTGGCCACGGCGTCACCGGCCTTCTGGATGTCGTCAAAGCTGGCCATGATGCAGCGCGCCAGCATGGGCTTGGGCACGAGCTTGACGGTCACTTCGGTGGTGATGGCCAGCATGCCTTCGCTGCCGATCACGAGCGAGAGCAGGTCCAGGCCGGGCGTGTCCAGCGCCTCGCCGCCAAACGTGACCGGCTCGCCTTCGATGGTGTAGCCGCGCACCGCCAGCACGTTGTGCACCGTGAGTCCGTATTTCAGGCAGTGCACGCCGCCCGAGTTTTCGGCCACGTTGCCGCCGATGGTGCAGGCGATCTGGCTGCTGGGGTCGGGTGCGTAATACAGACCATGCGGCGCGGCGGCTTCGGAAATGGCCAGGTTGCGCACACCGCCTTGCACCAGCGCCGTGCGCGAACGGGGGTCGATCTTGAGGATGCGGTTGAACTTGGCCAGCGACAGCGTGACACCCCGTGCATGGGGCATGGCGCCGCCCGAGAGGCCGGTACCCGCACCGCGTGCCACCACCGGCACGTTCAGTGCATGGCAGGCTTTGAGCACGCCCGCCACCTGGGCTTCGGTTTCGGGCAGCACCACGACCAGCGGGCGTTCGCGGTAGGCGGTGAGGCCGTCGCATTCGTAGGGCACGGTGTCTTCGGCCTGCCAGAGCAGGGCGTGTGCCGGCACCACGGCGCTCAGGGCGCGAACCACCTCGGCCTGGCGGCTGGCGCGGTTGAACTGGGCAACGTGAGCGGGTGTGGTGGGGGCGTTCATGTCGGCTCGGTGGGGGTGGGCTGGGCTGAAAGGCAGTTTAGGCCAAAGCGGTTCGCGGAGTTTGAAGAAACTTGCAGCGTTTTGTGAACTGGCCGGCGGCAGTTGCGGGGCCTCTTGAAAATTTTGCGCCTGAACACCATTTTTTGGGTGAGGCGCTGGTGCGGTTTCAACCGCTTGGCACCTTTCATTTGTATCAACCCACGCCAGCCCATGGCATCAAAGGAGCAGAATCATGAATGGATTGATGACCCGCAGTGGATTGTTGGACGATTTTTTCAAGGACGTGGCGCCGGGCTTTTATGTGAAGCCTCTGCACGGCGACCCCTTGCCCGCGCAAATCAAGGTGGACGTGAAAGAAACCCCGGCCGCCTACTTGGTGCAGGCCGAGGTGCCGGGTGTGCCCAAGGAGGACATTCAGGTCACGGTCGAGGGCAACGTGGTCACGCTGCGGGCTGAGGTGAAGCAGCAGGATGCGCAACACCGCGATGAAAAGCTGCTGCGCAGCGAGCGCTATTTTGGCGCTGTGTCGCGCAGTTTTCAGCTACCGGTCGACATTGATCAGGCACAGGCCAAGGCCCGTTACGAACACGGTGTGTTGAGCTTGACGCTGCCAAAGAAGACCGCCAGCGGTGGGCAGCGCCTGACCATTGAATAACCCCCGGCGCCGCCTGCGGCGTCACCCCCAGGGGCGATGCGAGTGGCCCGGCGAAGCCGGTTCCACCGCATTCTGTGCTGAAACCCTTCGCGCCTGAGATGCCGTGGGCCCTCCTCCGCACGGGGTTCAGCTCAGGCTTTTTTTGAGCCATTCGGCAAAGGCAGCGCACTCCCAGCGGTCCATGGTCCCGGTGCGCCAGCACAGGTAGTGGGCGTGCGGGCTGGGCACGTGGCGTTCGTACAGCGGCACCAGCGTGCCGTGTTCCAGCCAGGGTGCGGCCAGCTTGAGCCGCACCAGCGCCACGCCCATGCCGGCGGCGGCGCCGTCGCACATGAGGCCGATGTCGTTGAACTGCGAGCCGTCCACGGGTTCGGGCCAGTCGAGGTTGTGGGCGGCAAACCAGGTGCGCCAGGGCTCCAGCGGGCTGCGCAGCAGGGGCACGCCTTCCAGGTCTTCGGGGGCGTCAAACGGGCCGTGCTCGCGCGCGAAGGCAGGCGATGCCAGAGGCGTCACCTCGTCCTTCATCAGGCAGACGTGCTCCACGTCGGCGTAACGGCCGGTGCCGAAACGGATGGTCAGGTCGGCGTCTTCGGCCACCACGTCCAGCAGGGGAATGCTCACCTGCAGCGTGAGATCGATCTCGGGGTAGGTCTCACTGAACTGCTTCAGCCGCGGCAGCAGAATGGAGCGCGCAAAGGTGGGCGTGACCGCCAGCCTGAGTTTGCGCCGCCCGGGGGTGGCGGTGTTGCTGGGAAATTTTTGCAGGGTGGCCAGGCCTTCGCGCACATGGGCCAGGTATTCGCTGCCCTCGGTGGTGAGGGAAAAGTCGGCCCGCCCAAACAGCTTGGTGCCCAAAATTTGTTCCAGCTGCTTGATGCGGTGGCTCACCGCGCTGGGGGTGACGCACAGCTCTTCGCTGGTTTGGGTGACGCTGCGCAGGCGCGCCAGCGCCTCGAACGTGAGCAGGCATTGGATGGGCGGGATGCGGATGGTCATGCCGTTGTTTCCTTGAACCTGCTGTTGAGGCTTATTTGAAGACCACGGTTTTGTGCCCGTTGAGCAGCACGCGGTGTTCGCTGTGCCACTTCACAGCGCGGGCCAGCACCTGGCTTTCGGTGTCGCGGCCCAGGGCGGTCAGGTCTTCCACGGTGTCGGTGTGGTCCACGCGGGCCACGTCCTGCTCAATGATCGGGCCCTCGTCCAGATCGGCCGTCACGTAGTGGGCTGTGGCGCCGATCAGCTTCACGCCCCGGTCGTGCGCCTGGTAGTAAGGCTTGGCACCCTTGAAGCTGGGCAAAAAGCTGTGGTGGATGTTGATCGCCTTGCCCGAGAGCTCGCGGCACAGGTCGTTGCTCAAGATCTGCATGTAGCGCGCCAGCACCACCAGCTCGGCGCCTTCGCTGCGGATGATCTCCAACTGCTTGGCCTCGGCCTGTGCCTTGGTGGCACCGGTCACCGGGATGTGGTGGAACGGCACGTTGTAGCTGGCCGCGAGCTGGTAGAAGTCGCGGTGGTTGCTGACGATGGCGCGGATGTCCAGCGGCAGCAGGCCGCTCTTCCAGCGGAACATCAGGTCGTTGAGGCAGTGGCCTTCTTTGCTGACAAAAATGACCGTGCGCACCGGCTCGGCCATGGGGTGCAGGGTCCATTGCATCGCAAAGGGCTCGGCAAACAGCTTCAGGCGCACGCGCAGGTCGTCCTGGGTGAGCTGGCCGCAGGCGAACTGAACCCGCATGAAAAACAGGCCGGTGTCGGGATCGTTGTACTGGGCCGCTTCTTCGATGTTGCCGCCGTTGTCCAGCAGGAAGCCCGAAACAGCGTGCACGATGCCAGGGCGGTCCTGGCAGGAGAGGGTGAGAACGTAGTGGTGTTGCATGGCGCTGCGATTGTCGCAGCATGGCCGCCGGTGGGCCTGCCGGTGCGCACAGCAGTGGAGCCACTGGCAGGGGTGTGGGATGCCAAAATCCCGCACCGCCCATGTTTCACCGAACAGCACAGGAGCCAACAGCATGACCCACGAGCTTCGCATGGACAACCAGTGGTTGCCCTTCACCCCCAACCGCAGCTTCCAGAAAGACCCCCGCGTGTTTGTGGCCGCCGACGGCATGCACTTCACCACGCACGATGGCCGCCAGGTGATCGACGGCATTTCCAGCCTGTGGTGCGTGGGCGCCGGCCACAACCGCCAGCCCATCAACGAGGCGATCAAAAAACAGCTGGACACGCTGGACTACGCCACGGCGTTCAGTGTGAGCAACGACAAGGCGTTTCGCGCTGCCGAGATGATTGCGGCCATGGCGCCGGGCGACCTGAACAAGGTGCTGTTCTGCAACTCGGGCTCGGAGGCGGCCGACACGTCGCTGAAGGTGGCGCTGGCCTACCACCGCGCGCGCGGCGAGGGCCACCGCAACATCTTCATTGGCCGCGAGCGCGGCTACCATGGCGTGGGTTTTGGGGGCATGTCGGTCGGTGGCATTCCGGCCAACCGCAAGGTGTACGGCACCAGCCTGCTGCCGCGGGTGGACCACATGCGCTTCATCCACGACCCGGTGAACCATGCCTACATCCACAACGCCGAGCCGGTGTGGAGCGAAGACCTGCTGCTGGAGCTGGAAATCCGCATCTTGCCGCTGCACGACCCGAGCAACATCGCCGCCGTGATCGTGGAGCCGGTGGCGGGCTGTGCGGGCTGGTACGTGCCTCAGCAGGGTTACCTGAATAGGCTCAGGGAGATTTGCGACAAGCAAGGCATTTTGCTGATCTTTGTCGAGGTGATCACCGGGTTTGTCCGTCTGGTCACCGCCTTTGCGTCTGACTATTACGGCGTGCAGCCCGACATGCTGAACTTCGCCAAAGCGGTGACCAACGGCGTGTTT
>NZ_JAUSOO010000183.1 GCF_030656115.1 Hydrogenophaga sp. | reverse complement strand
CAGCTTGTCGCGCATGCGGCCGGCTTCGGCCGGTGAGAGCTCGTTGACCTGCATGCCCTTGCTGCGCAGGTCGGCCAGGGCCTTGTCGGCGTCGGCGCGCGTGTCCTGGCGCTCGAAATCGCGGCTCTTCTTGGCGGCGTCCATCAGCACCTTATGTTCGTCTTTCGACAGGCCATCCCAGTACTTCTTGCTCAACAGAACAATCCAGGGGCTGTAGACGTGGTTCGTGACCGTGAGGTACTTCTGCACCTCATAGAACTTGCTCGACAAGATGGTGTTGAACGGGTTTTCCTGGCCGTCCACCGTCTTGGTTTCGAGCGCGGTGAACAACTCCGAAAAAGGCAGCGGCACGGCGTTGGCGCCCAGGGTCTTGAAGCTGTCGAGGAACACGGTGTTCTGCATCACGCGCAGCTTGATGCCGTCCATGTCTTCCAGCTTGGTGATGGCGCGCTTGTTGTTGGTCAGGTTGCGAAACCCGTTCTCCCAATACACCAGGCCGACCAGGCCTTTTTCCTGCAGCTTGTCCATCACCTTCTGGCCCACCGGGCCGTCGAGCACGGCGTCGGCTTCCTTGGCGTTGTTGAACAGGAAGGGCGTGTCCCAGATCGCCATTTCCTTGGTGATACCGACCAGCGTGGCGGTGGAGCCGACCATCATTTCCTGCGCGCCACCGATCAGGGCCTGCTGCATCTGCACGTCCGAACCCAGCGCGGCGGCGCCGATGGCGCGCACCTTCATCTTGTTGCCCGAGGCCTTGGCCACCTCGTCGGTGAACACCTTGGCGGCGCGGCCCTGGTTGGACACCTCGTTGAGGCCGTAGCCGAAGCGGATCAAGCGCGGCTTGATGTCTTGCGCCTGCGCGATGCCGGCGCCGAGCGTGGCCAGCGTGATGGCGGCCGTGAGGGCCAGTTGCTTGAATTTCATGAGTATCTCCTTCAGGGTGGATGGGCACGAGGCGCCGGGGGTGAACGGGGGGGAAGCGAAAGAGGTCAGAACATCAGCTGGAGCGGCCACAACACGATGGCCGGGAAGATGATCAGCAGGGCGAGCATGCTGAAGTACACCGCCAGGAAGGGCATCACGCCCTTGATGACCGGTTCCATGCGCAGACCGCCCACGCCGGCCACCACGTTGAGCACCGTGCCCACCGGCGGGGTGAGCAGGCCGAGGCAGCCGACGAAGATGAAGACGAAGCCGAAATAGACCGGGTCGATACCGGCCTTGGCGGCCAGCGGCGCCAGCACCGGCGCCAGGATCAGGATGGTGGGCGTGAGGTCCATCACCATGCCCACCGCCAGCAGGAACAGGCAGACCACGGCCATGAACAGCATCGGGCTCTGCAGCAGCGGGCCCATGCTCTCGGCCAGCTGGCTGGGCAGGTCGGCCAGCGTGATCATGTAAGACGCTGCCGTGGCCGCACCGCAGAGGAACATCACCACACCGGTGGTGCGCGATGCGTCCACCAGCACGCGGTACAGCCGCTGCAGGTTCAGCTCGCGGTAAATCAAGGTGGCCACCAGCAGCGCGTACACTGCGGCCACCACAGCTGCCTCGGTGGGCGTGAAGAAACCGAAACGCAGGCCACCGATGATGATCACCGGCATCATCAGCGCCCAGGCGCTCTCACCCAGCACGCCACGGCGCTCGGTCCAGCTGCTCTTTTCTGCCACCGGCAACTGCTTCTTGCGCGCAATGCCGCGCCACACCATCACCAGCGCCACGGCCATCAGGATGCCGGGCACGATGCCGGCCAGGAACAGCTTGCTGATCGAGGTGTTGGTCGTCACGCCGTAGATCACCATCGGCATGGACGGCGGCACGATGGGCGCG
The DNA here is from genome assembly GCF_030656115.1 of Hydrogenophaga sp. Classification (GTDB taxonomy): domain Bacteria; phylum Pseudomonadota; class Gammaproteobacteria; order Burkholderiales; family Burkholderiaceae_C; genus Hydrogenophaga. Next base: position 6,445 of record NZ_JAUSOO010000183.1, on the reverse strand, counting down.
ATGATGCCGCCCGAGGCGATCAGCCCGGCGCTCGACCCGTCGGGGTAGTTCTGCTTGCGCATCATCGGCAGCAGCAGCGTGGCCAGGGCGGCGGTGTCGGCGATGGCCGAGCCGCTCATGGACGCCAGCATCAGCGAAGCCGCGATCGCCACGTAGCCCAGGCCGCCGGGGATGTGGCCCACCAGCGAACGCGCCAGGTCGATGATGCGGCGGCTCAGGCCACCGGCGTTCATCAGCTCGCCGGCCAGGATGAAGAAGGGCACGGCCAGTAGGGGGAAGCTGTCAAACCCGGCCTGCACGTTCTGCGCCAGCAGCTGCGCGTCGAAAAAGTCCAGGTGCACCATCAGCGCCAGCGCGGTCAGCATGAGGGCAAACGCGATGGGCACGCCCACCGTCATGGTGGCGAACAGCACCACGAGAAAAATGGCGACGGTCATGCTTGCGCTCCTGCTTTCGGAGCCTGGCCGGTTGGCGTGTGGCCGCGCAACTCGTTCCAGCTTTGCAACACCAGCAACACCGCCATGCACACCCCCATGACCAGCGTGCCCGCGGCGCCCAGCGCCAGGGGGTAGTTCATCACCGGACTGCGGCTGTCCATGCCCACCAGCACCTGCGACCAGGAACCGTCGATGAGGTAATACAAAGCCAGCGCGATCAGGCCCCGGGACAACCAGCGCAGCACCGCCGCCTTGGCACCGCTCAGGCGGGCGGTCACCAGGTCAAAGCCCAGGTGCTTGCCTTCGCCAAACGCCAGCGTGGCCGACAGGCACACCAGCCACACAAACAGCAGACGAGACAGCTCTTCAGACACCACCCAGCCGGTGCCCCAGAAATAGCGCTGCACCACGTTGCCAAACACCGCCAGCACCATGCCCAACAGGCACAAGGCCATCAGGCCTTCCACCAGATTTTTCAGAAATTTGCCCAGTCCCATGGCTCAGGCCTCCTGTGGGTTGACAGAAACCGCCACCTGCGCCCAGCGCACCACCTCGGGCAGCAACTGCTCCAGAGGGCGGCTGGCATCGAGCCGCAACACCCCGGGCTCCAGGCTCGGGTCTTCCAGCGTGGCGAACTGGCTGGCCACCAGGCTCACCGGGAACAGGTGCGCTGCGCGGGAGGCCACGCGTTCACGCGCCTGCTCTTGCGTGAGATCGAGAAATACAAACCGCAAACCGGGCACAGCGGTGCGCAAGCGGTTGCGGTAGCGCTGTCTCAGCGCAGAACACGTCAAAACCACCCCACCGGGGTGCTTTTGCAACTGCTGTGCCAGCAGGTCAAGCCAAGCCTCTCGGTCGACATCGTCCAGCGGGGTGCCGTTGCGCATCTTGTTGATGCTGGCGGCACTATGGAAATTATCTCCCTCCAGCAGGGGAATGTGCAGGGCTTCAGCGCAGCGCTGGCCCAGGCTGGACTTGCCGCAACCAGCCACACCCATGACCACCAGAAACGGTCCTGAAATACGATTTTTTAACGCGGAATGCATTTGGATAGCGCTATCCCAAAAGGATCAAAAAAAATCAGGCGACGGCGGAATTCAAACGGAAAAACTGCCGAGGTCTGCGTGTTCAATCTGCGGTTGCAGACTGGATTGGATAGCGCTATCCTAAGCAAAAAACCACTCACACAAATCGGGGAAAACCCTTGAAACCCAACGACCGCAAGCGCCGCCCCAGTGGCCGCACCACCCTGAGCGACGTGGCCCGCGCCGCTGACGTGAGCCCCATCACCGCCTCGCGAGCGCTGCGGGGCGAACGCAGCGTGGCGCCCGAGCTGGTGGAGCGCGTGAAGCAAGCCGCCGAACAGCTGGGCTATGTGCCCGACCCGGCCGCCCGCGCACTGGCTTCGCAGCGCAGCAACCAGGTGCCGGTGCTGGTGCCTCTGTTGTCCAACGCCCTGTTTGTGGACGTGCTGGAGGCCGTTCACAGCACGCTGCTGCCACAGGGTTTTCAAACGCTGATTGGCGTGACCCACTACAGCCCCGAACAAGAAGAGCAGCTGCTGCGCTCTTACCTGGCGCACCGCCCGGCCGGCCTGCTGCTCACCGGCTTTGACCGCACCGAAGCGGCCCGCCAGTTGATTGCGGGCAGCGGCGTGCCTTGCGTGCATCTGATGGAACTCACCCGCGCCCACGGCGTGTATTGCGTGGGCTTTTCTCAGGTGGACGCAGGCCACGCCATGACCCGACACCTGCTGCAGCGCGGGCGCCAGCGCATCGCCTTCGTGGCCGCACAGCTGGACCCGCGCACCATGCAACGTGCTGAAGGTTACCGGCGCTGCCTGCGCGAGCAGGGTGTCTACGACGCCCGGCTGGAGCTGCTGAGCCCACAACCCTCATCCATGCGCCTGGGCGGTGAACTGCTGCAAGACCTGCTGCGCAACCACCTCGATGTGGACGCCGTCTTTTTCTGCAACGACGACCTGGCCCAGGGCGCGCTGCTGGCCGCGCTGCGGCTGGGCATTGACGTGCCGGGCCGCCTGGCGGTGGCAGGGTTCAACGACCTGTCGGGCAGTGACCAGATGGTGCCGCCGCTCACCACCGTGCGCACACCGCGCGGCACCATTGGCGAGGCCAGCGCCCGCATGCTGCTGGGCCTGATGCGTGGCGAGTTGCCCGCCCAGCACTCGCTGGACCTGGGTTTCGAGCTGGTGGTGCGCGGCAGCAGCTGAGCGCACAGCCCTGGCACCCACGCCACCACAGCAAGCGCACGGGCCTGAACACAACCGGGCCGACGGGTGGCCGGTGCTCGAAGCGGCGGCACGTCAGCAGGCTCCGCACGCCCTGGTGCCGCTGCCGGCCACAGCCGAGCGCTTCAACGCCTTCTGCCGCGCAGGCTCCTGGCATCAGCCCCTGAAATTGCCTATTCAAGTCTTGCTGTTTTTTCAACTGTTGATCTGAGACCAGGCCTTGTCCAGCCGCTTCACGCTCACCGGCTGTGGCGTGCGCAATTCCTGTGCAAAGAAGCTCACGCGCAGCTCTTCGAGCAGCCAGCGCAGTTCTTGCAGCCGGGCGTCTTGCACGCCTTTGCGCTCGGCCACCAGGCGCCAGAAGCGCTGGTCTTGCGGGCGCAGTTCGGCGAACTTGGCGGCGTCGCGCGCCGGGTCGGCGCGCAGCTTGTCCAGCCGCTGCTGCACGGCTTTTAAATAACGCGGGAAGTGCTGCAGCTGTGCGTAGGGCGTGGTGAGCAAGAACCGTTTGGGCACCAGGCGCTGCAGTTGCTGGGCCACGTCGGTGGCCACGTCGGCGGGGGGGCGGCTGTCTTTGAGCTTGCGGGCCGCTGCGGCGTATTCGGTCAAGATCAAGCTGGCGTTGCGTGCGATCTCGGTCGAAATCAGGGTGAGCCGGCCGCGGCCCTCGTCCACCCGTTTCTTGAATGCCGCTTCGTCGGTGGGCAGCGGTTCGGCCAAAAAGGCGCGGTCCAGCGCGAGTTCAATGATCTGGCTTTTCAGTTCTTCCGCGGTGCCGCCGCCCGATCCGCTGTCCGTCTTGCCCACCTGCATGTAGGCCGAGGCCATGGTCATCAGGCCGGGCAGGTTCTTTTCCAGGTATTTCAGCGCATCGCGGATCTGCAAGGCAAACAGCCGCCGCAGGCCTTCGCGGTGGCGGGCCATGGCCGCTTCGGGTTCGTCAAACACCTCAATGCTCACCGCGTCACCCAGGTCGATGAGGGCCGGAAAACCGATCAGCGTCTGCCCGCCCTTGCGGATTTCCATCAGTTCGGGCAGTTCGCCAAACGTCCAGCCGGTGTAGCGCTGGGTGGCCGCCGCAGCGGGTACGGCGGGCGTTTCAGCGGCGGCACGGCGTGCACCACCGGCATGGGCCGGCACCGGCGCGGCCTTGGTCTCGGGCGGTGCCGGGCGCAGGCTCTCCAGCTTGAGCGAGGCCAGGGCCTGAAACGCGCCGCGCGCCTGCCCGCCCAGTTCGGCTTTCAGCGCAGCCAGACTGCGGCCCTGGCCCAGCTGGCGGCCATGTTCGTCCACCACACGCAGGTGCATGAAGTGGTGCGGCGTGAGCATGTCCACCTTGATGTCGTTGCGCACGATGTCGAGCTGGGTGGCCTCGCGCACCAGCTTGAGCAGTGCGTCCATGAGGTTGCCCGCGCCAAACACCGCCGGTTCGCACAGCGCTGCCGCGAAGCGCTCGGCCGTGGCCGGCAGCGGCACCAGCCGCGAGCGTGGGCGCTGGTGCAGGGTTTTCAGCAAGGCCAGCAGCTTGTCTTTCAGCATGCCGGGCACCAGCCAGTCGCAGCGGTCTTCGCTGACTTGGTTGAGCGCAAAAATCGGCACGGCCACGCTCAGGCCGTCGCGCGGGTCGCCAGGTTCGTGCAGGTAGGTGCAGGCGCAGTCCACCCCACCCAGGCGCAGCGTTTTGGGAAACGCCTGCGTGGTGATACCGGCCGCCTCGTGGCGCATCAGCTCTTCTTTGGTCAGCAGCAACAGCTTGGGGTTGAGCCGCAGCGCGTCTTTGTACCAGCGCTCAAAGCTGGCGCCGCTGCACACCTCGGCAGGTATCTGCGCATCGTAGAACGCAAAAATCAGCTCGTCGTCCACCAACACGTCTTGCCGACGCGACTTGTGTTCCAGCTCGGCCACCTGCTTCACCAGCTTCTGGTTGGCGGCCAGAAATGGCAGGCGGGTTTCCCATTCACCGGCCACCAGCGCTTCGCGGATGAAAATCTCACGTGCGCCCGCCGGGTCCACCCGGCCGTAGTCGGTGCGGCGGTTGTGATACACCACAAGGCCGTACAGCGTGGCGCGCTCCAGCGCTGTGACCTGTGCGGCCTTCTTTTCCCAATGCGGGTCGAGCAACTGCTTTTTGATCAGGTGCGCGCCGACCTGCTCCAGCCACTGGGGCTCAATCGAAGCGATGCCACGCCCAAACAGGCGTGTGGTCTCCACCAGCTCGGCGCACACGATCCAGCGCCCGGGCTTCTTGCTCAGGTTCGCGCCCGGGTGGCGGTAAAACTTGATGCCGCGTGCGCCCAGGTACCAGTCCTCGGCCTCGTTTTTCTGGCCAATGTTGCCCAGCAGGCCCGACAGCATGGCCAGGTGCAACTGCTCGTAGCTTGCTGGCTGGGTGTTGAGCACCCACTTGTGTTCGGCCACCACCGTGTGCAGCTGGGTGTGGATGTCGCGCCATTCGCGCACCCGCCGCACGTTGATGAAGTTTTCCCGCAGCAGGTTTTCGTATTGCCGGTGGCTGAGCTTGTGGTCTTTGCCGTGGCCGCCTTTGGTGTCGTCCAGCCACTTCCAGAGCTTGAGCGTACCGGTGAACTCGCTTTTTTCGTCGTCGAACTTGGCGTGCGCCTGGTCGGCCTGGGTCTGCTTGTCCATGGGCCGGTCGCGCACGTCCTGCACCGACAGCGCCGAGGCGATCACCATCACCTCGTCCAGTGCGCCGCGTTGCTGGGCCTCCAGGATCATGCGGCCCACGCGCGGGTCCAGCGGCAGGCGAGAGAGCGTTTGGCCGATGGGTGTGAGCTCGTTGGCTTCGTCCACCGCGCCCAGTTCGGACAGCAGTTGGTAGCCGTCCACAATGGCGCGCTTTTGTGGCGGTTCAATGAACGCAAACTCTTCCACCGCGCCCAGGCGCAGCGCCTTCATGCGCAGAATCACGCCCGCGAGCGAGCTGCGCAAAATTTCAGGGTCGGTAAAAGCGGGCCTGCCATTGAAGCCCGCTTCGTCGTACAAGCGGATGCAGATGCCGTCGGCCACGCGGCCGCAGCGGCCCGCGCGCTGGTTGGCCGCCGCCCGGCTGATGGGCTCCACCATCAGCTGTTCCACCTTCTGGCGAAAGCTGTAGCGCTTGACGCGCGCGGTGCCCGCGTCGATCACGTAACGGATGCCCGGCACGGTGAGCGAGGTCTCGGCCACGTTGGTGGACAACACAATGCGCCGCCCGCTGTGGTCTTGAAAAATGCGGTCCTGCTCGGACTGCGAGAGGCGCGCAAACAGCGGCAGCACCTCGGCATTGCGCAGCGTGGGAATGTGACTGAGGTGCTTGCGCAGGTGGTCCGTGGCTTCGCGGATCTCGCGCTCGCCCGGCAGAAAGATCAGGATGTCGCCCCCCTGCGGCCCGCGCCACAGCTCGTCCACACCGTCGGCAATGGCGCTGTTCAGATCGTAGTCCCGGCTTTCTTCAAACGGCCGGTAACGCATCTCCACCGGGAAGGTGCGGCCCGACACCTGAATCACCGGTGCCGGACCTTTTTTGGAAGCGAAATAGTCGGCAAAGCGCTGGGCGTCGATGGTGGCCGACGTCACCACCACCTTCAGGTCGGGCCGGCGCGGCAGCAACTGGCGCAGGTAGCCCAGCAAAAAGTCGATGTTCAGGCTGCGCTCGTGCGCCTCGTCAATGATGATCGTGTCGTAGGCGCGCAGGTCCGGGTCGGTCTGGGTTTCGGCCAGCAAGATACCGTCGGTCATCAGCTTGACCGAGGCGTCTTTC
>NZ_JAUSOO010000152.1 GCF_030656115.1 Hydrogenophaga sp. | reverse complement strand
GTGACCGGGCAGATTTCGCGCGCCAGGTGACCCGCCTGGATGGCGGCCACGGCTTTCATCTGGCTGGCCAGGGCCATGCGGTCTTGCGCGTCGCGCTCGATCTTGAAGTCGGTGGCCACGTTTTCCGCCGTTTCGGGCATGGAGTCCACACCGTACTGCGCTTTCATCAGCTTGTTGACGAAGCGCCAGCCGATGGTGGTATCAAACACCGCATTGTTGCGGGAAAACGCGCTCTCTGCCTTGGGCATGACGAAGGGCGCGCGGCTCATGCTTTCCACGCCGCCGGCGATCATCAGGCCGGCCTCGCCGGCCTTGATGGCGCGCGCAGCGGTGCCCACCGCGTCCAGGCCCGAGCCGCACAGGCGGTTGATGGTGCCCCCGGGCACCTCCAGCGGCAGGCCGGCCAGCAGACTGCTCATGTGGGCCACGATGCGGTGGTCGACCCCGGCCTGGTTGGCGCAGCCAAAGAGCACGTCGGTGATGGCGGCCCAGTCCACCTGCGGGTTGCGCGCGCACGCAAGGGAATGGCGCCCAGGTCGTCGGTGCGCACGCTGCTGAGGGCGCCGCCGTAGCGGCCGAAGGGGGTGCGAATGGCGTCGCAGATGAAGGCTTGGGTCATGGCGTATTTTTTTGCGGTGTTAACGTGCTGCACTCATGTCTGTACGGGCAGGCCGAGCAAGCGTTCCAGTTCGGTGTGTTCGAGCCCTTGGACCTTGTCGATGAGCTTCAGACCGTCGGTGGTGCACTCCAAGGTGGCGAGATCCGAATAAATGCGCTTGACGCAGCCGATGCCAGTAAGCGGGTAGGTGCAAACGGAGACGACTTTGCTGACCCCCTGTTTGGTCAGCAAGTCCATCATGACCCAGGTCTGCTTGGCACCCACGGCCAGGTCCATGGCACCGCCGACAGCCGGAATAGCACCCGCTTCGCCAGTGCTCCAGTTGGCGAGATCACCGGTGACCGACACCTGGAAGGCACCCAGCACGCTGATGTCCAGATGGCCGCCGCGCATCATGGCGAAGCTGTCGGCATGGTGAAAGAAGGCCCCCCCTGGCAACAGCGTCACAGGCTGCTTTCCCGCGTTGATGAGGTCGTAATCTTCATCCTCCATCGCCGGGGCGGGGCCCATCCCCAGGATGCCGTTCTCGCTGTGCAGAACAACCTCCACGCCCTCGGGCAGGTAGTTGGCCACCAGCGTGGGTTGGCCAATGCCGAGGTTGACGTAAGCGCCATCAAAAATGTCCTGCGCCACGCGTTGGGCCAACTCTTGTTTGGTGCGTTTGCTGTAGCCGCTCATGCTCGATGCTCCTCGCAGGTGGCTCGCTTGACCGCACCGGATTGGGTGGCCAAGCGTTCAATCTTCACGATCTTGGACACGAAGATGCCCGGCGTGACGATGACTTCGGGGTTCAACTGCCCCAACGCCACGATCTCGTGCACGGTGGCAATGGTGCGCTTGGCCGCTGTGGCCATCACTGGGCCAAAATTGCGCGCGGCCTTGCGGAAGGTGAGGTTGCCCCAGCGGTCTCCGGCTTCCGCTTTGATCAGGGCCACATCGCCCCGAATGGGAAACTCCAGCACATAGTCCTTGCCGTTGATGTGACGGGTTTCCTTCCAACGACCGTCGGCATGGCGGGCCAGTTCTGTGCCGTAGCCGGTGGGGGTGAAAAAGGCGCCAACACCAGCACCGGCGGCCCGCAGGCGTTCAGCCAGGTTGCCTTGAGGCACCAGTTCCAGCTCGATCTTGCCGCTGCGGTAGAGCGACTCAAACACCCACGAATCGCCCGTTCTTGGGAAACTGCAAATGACCTTTTTTACCTGGCCACTCTGGAGCAATGCGGCAAGCCCGGTATCCCCGCTACCCGCATTGTTGTTCACCACGGTCAGACCGCCAGCACCACATTGGATCAACGCGTCAATCAGCTCATTCGGGATACCGGCTGTACCGAATCCGCCAATCAGGATGGTGCTCCCATCCTGCACAGGCCCAAGTGCCTCTGCTGCAGACAATGCCACTTTGTCAATCATCTAATACCCCTTCACAACACAACACGCCATATGCAGTTCTCAATGCTCATTGGCGTCCCCGATCTGTATTGAGAACCATGCAAACAGCCGACGCTGTTGCAACCACCTTTCCGCCTTGCGTCAGTTGTGCGGATACGTTTGAAATAGCGCGGCCCCTGCGGTTTAGCTTTGCAACACCATGGATGGCCCCTACGTCAGCCGGGGATAGGTACGACACGTTCAAATTGAGGGTGGTCACACCCTCACCAATTGACAGTGTTGCATCCACCAATCCTGCGGTCAGCGCATCGAGCATGGCCGCCAACATTCCACCCTGCACTTTTCCGGCAGGATTCGCGAATGAAGGCAGCGCATCAAAATCTGCCTCCAACTCTCCAGCAGCGACGTCCACGCGCTGTATCGTCTGGCCCAGCAAAACGGCGACCGGTGGGGGTGGAATTGCGCCTCGCAACATCTGTCGAAACGGTGTGTCGGGAAGGTCATGCATCTTGAAATACCTGGCGCGTTGATTGAAAAACCTTCAGCCGCCAACCGCAGGTCGATTCGGCGGATCGAATCCATATCTGACTCATCCACGAAGACACCAAAGAGGGCATCGCCTCTCCGCGACGAAGGATCGACATCTGAAGTCCACCCGTGACCACGCCATACTCACCGGACAAACAGCTCACCGGATCGGTTACGCCCACAGTCAAAAACTGCGGCCCATTCTCCAAAAAGCTCAAAAGTTGCGATTTGTTGTGCCTGATACCCGTGGCATGTATGTAGAACAAGTCGTCACACAGCATGTCGCGCAGAGCCTCCAGGTCCCTGCGAATCAAACAATCGGCGCGCAACTGTTCGGCCTGCAGCAGCGTATCCATCACAGCACCGCGCTCCCCACAAATACCTGAATGAGGTCTTGCACTTTGCCCACATCGCTTGCTGCGCCTGCGATATAGCGGTCTGGACGAACCAACACCGCCTGCGCCGACAAGGACTCAAGCCAATTTTTCAGCGAGGGATCATGGGCAGGGATGACCGCAACGCGCTCATCAGGGGTGACGTTCAGGTCGCTGCATATGTCAGGGTTCGCAACCAGAACAAACCGATACCCCACGACATCGTCCAGCCGCGTCCCATCCTTCAGAACAGGCTGAACAGATACTGTGCCGGCAATGCGCCCCCCCTCATGCGCCCCGGAACCCAACGCCGGTTGCGGCGTGTGAAAAACTTCCGTGTTGGCCAGCATGCTGGCATCCCGCTTTTTGACGACCTCATGATCCGTGGCTTGAATCACCTTGCCAAAGCGGACCGCTGTTTCAATGAACTCACGCACATGCGGAGACCGCTCCGACTCGTAGGTGTCGAGCAGCGTTTCGGACGCATGCCCTTGTACAACGTCTGCCAGCTTCCACGCGAGGTTGTACACATCCCTCACACCCGCGCACATGCCCTGCCCCATGAAAGGCGGTGTCTGATGCGCGGCGTCTCCGGCAATCAACAAACGGCCATTGCGCCAGCCTTTGGCCACCACCGAATGAAAGGTATAGACAGCGGGCCTCTCCAGCACAGCATCCGCAGGCGTTACCCATGGCGCCAACAACGACCAGACCGACTCCGGTCGGGTAATCGTTGTCGGATCATCGACGGGCATCAGCATGAACTCCCAGCGTCTGCGCTCGCCGACGCCCCTCACGTATGTAGCAGGACGGCGTGGGTCGCAATATTGAATGCTGTGGTCACCCAGGTCGGAACGCTCTCGCTGCAGAAGAACATCAACCACCAGCCACCGCTCGTGTGAATTCAAGTCATCCAGCTCGGTGCCCATCATCCGACGGACCGTGGAACGCGCACCATCGCACCCGACCACATACCGCGCATGGGCTTTCAAAAGTCGTCCGCAAGACGTGTCTTCTACCCGAAGCTCCACGCCATCCTCATGTTCGGTGATGGCAAAAACGTCGTGTCGCAGCCGAACTTCAACCTGTGGGTATTGCTCCAGCTTTTTGCGCAAAACGTCCTCAAAGTCGGGCTGATGAAACCGATAGCCTGGGTGCCAAGCTTGCCCACCCAGCTCAACAGAGCGGGTGTAGTCGATCAAAACCTTCCCCTCGGCATTGACAAACTTCATGCCAGGCGAGACAAAGAGTTGCGCCATGAGTTCGTCGGAAATCCCCAGTGTTTGAAACACCCGCATGCACTCACCGTCAAAGTGGATCGCCCTGGGCAACCGGTACACATCGGCTTCCCGATCCAGTACCAGAACGCTCAGCCCCTTTATGGCCAGCAAATTGGCGAGCACGGCCCCAGCGGGCCCAAAACCCACAATGGCGACATCGTGTTGGATGTGCGCTTGAAAAGCGGGGTCAATGTTCGAGCTCATGCTCATCCTTTCAACAAATGGGGAAGCCAAAGCACCAGCGGTGGAAATACCAGGAGAAGACCCAAGCGGCACAGATTCGACAATATGTAGGGCATCACACCCCTGTAAATTGAAGGCAGCGGTATCTGGGGTGCAATGCCCTTGACAACAAACACATTCATGCCCAATGGGGGTGTAAGCATTCCAATTTCAATAATGACGACATTGATAACGCCCCACCATATGGGATCGAAACCCCAACTCTGTACCAATGGCAAAACGAACGGCATGGAAATCACCATGGTCGCCACCTCATCAAATATGGCACCGGCGATCACGAACAGAACCATCAATGCAAGCATCGCAACCCAAACCGGCACATTCGCCTCACCGACCCAACCCACCAGAACCTGAGGCGCCTGGGTCACTGCAGAAAAATACCCAAAAAGGGATGCACCAATGATCAATACATAAATCATTGCGCTTGTCGAAGCTGTGCTCAACAGGGCAGATCGCAACTGGGACGAACGCAAGGCGCCCCGCATTCCTGCGAATCCGAAGGCCATAACAGCACCAACCGCGGCACTCTCTGTGGCAGTGAATACGCCCAGTGCCATACCGCCAACCACCGTGCAGGTCAGCACCAGCACGGGCCAACTCGCACGCACCGCACCCCACCGTTCGGCAGCGCCAACCCTGGGGCCCAACGGTGCATCCCGCGGTCGAATCTGGGTGTACGCCAGGATGGCAAAAAAATGGAACACGATTGCAATCAGGGCGGGAACCAATGCCGCGATGTACAGCGTGATAATCAATTCTTGGGCCAGAACCGCATAGATCACCATGATCGAAGACGGTGGTATGAGAATCCCAAGCGTTCCGCCCGCGGCCACCGTTCCTGCGGCGAATCCTGGCTCATAACCACGCCGAATCATGGATGGCAGGGACACCTTGCCAAAGGTCGCTGCCGTGGCCACAGAACTCCCGCACACCGCACCGAACCCCGCACACCCCCCGATGGTGGCCATGGCCAGTCCGCCTCGCCGATGCCCAACCAGCGCATATGCCAAGCGGTACAAATCCTCCGATAGCCCGGCAATACTCGCGAACGCTCCCATCAACACAAACAAGGGAATGGTCAAAAGGTCCAACGATGTCAGTGCGTTGGAGGTTTCCGAGGCCATCATGGCCAATGCCGGATGAAACCCGGAGAGCAATCCAAAGCCCACCACGCCTGCAATGCCCATCGCGATACCGACCGGGACATGCAAAGCGATCAGGACGAACGTTGCCAGCAACCCGAAACCGGCCAATTGGATGGCGTCATCCATGACGGTCTCCTTCGCTCGTGTTCCAGGCCGTCACGAATGCGGCAAGTGCGGCAAACCCGACAAACACCCCCACTGCGGCCCACCAAGGCCAGACCACCCAGCGCAAGACCGGCATAACCTGCGATGTGTTTTTCAAATCGATCGTGAAGTAGATGTACTGCCACGCCAAGACGCCGACAAAGGTGGCCGTGACAACAGCAGCGAACCGGTCTAACACCCGATGCACCCGTGCGCCCAGCAAGGCGCCCACGGCGTTGACGGCAATATTGCCCCGGCTCACCAGGACGTGCGGTATGCAGGCCGCCAGCAGCACCGCTGCGGCCAATGCGGCGACATCGACATAACCCTGCAGGGGTTTTGCGAACGCATAGCGCATCAGGACATCAACGGTGGTGATGGCCGCGAGCAGCAGCAGGCCCATCACCGCCATTTGGGCGAGCCAGGACGCTGCGCGCTCCATGCGCGCAGTGGCATCGACCTTGAACATGTCAGGACGCCGCGCGAATGCGCTTCAATTGCTCAACGAATGCGTTGTAGGTTCGCTGGTTTCTAGGCTTGGCCATGCGCCAGCTTTCGTTGAGGGGCTCCGTCGCTTTCTTCCACGCATCTGTGTCTGCGGGGCTGGGTTGGACAACCTGGTTCTTGCCCGACTTAGAGACACGCTCCCGCACTTCTTTTTCCTGGCGATCAAACGCTTCGCCAATTTTTCTCGCCAGCACCTCGCCACTGTATTTCTCTATGGCGGACTTGGCCGCTGCAGGCAACGCATCGAAACGGTCTTTGCGCATCACGACGCCAACCGCAACAGCACCCAGCCCAATCTCAAAATGTTCGGAGCTGACCTCATTGACTTTGAAGTCACCGACGAAGCCCCAATTGTTCAACGTCATGTCAACGACGCCCCTCGATAACGACTCCGCAATCTGTCCGGCTCCCAATGAGACGGGAGCGCCACCCAACGCTTCCACCATGCGCGTCAAATGGTCGCCAGACACGCGCACACGTTTTCCGCGCAGATCCGCAGGCATCCGGACGGGTTGCTTACCGTGTATGCCCACCGGAGGCGTTGCGCCTACGGCCAGCATCTTCAAACCCTCAAATCCGACCAAGGCACCCGAGGCGTACAAACGGTGCAACGCAATACTGGCCTCCGTGGCATTGGTGGAGACGAATGGAAGCCCGACCACCTCCGTGTCATCAAACCGCCCCGGCGTGTAGGGAAGAACGATCCAACCAATGTCTGCGATTCCGTCGGTCACCAACTTGAGTTGCTGCAACGGATTGCGCCCCAACGTCCCTCCAGGAAACATATCAATTTGCAACGTTCCCTGCGACGCAGCGCTGACTTCGCGTGCAAAAGGCATCAACACATTGCCCGTGATGTTGGCCATGGGTGGCTCAAAGCTGGTGAACTTCAGCTTGGCGACCTCTGTGGCATGGGCAGCCCATGGCGCAACACAACAGGTGCTGGCAAGCATACGGATGGCTTGACGACGGTTGAAAATCGTTCTTTTCATTTTTGTCTCCTAAGGGTGGAAAAGGAAATATCAGTTTTCGTCAGCAATCGGATTGCTGAGAACACCAATGCGGTCGACCTCAATTTCGCAAACATCGCCGTGCTTCATCCAGACGGGAGGGGTTCGACGGGCACCCACACCACCAGGGGTTCCCGTCACGATGACGTCCCCTGGCTCCAACGGCGCGATGGTTGAGACGTAGGCAATTTGCCGCGCAATGCTGTGAATCATCATTGCTGTCGTTGCCCGCTGAAGCTCCACACCATTGAGCCGGGTGGTCAGCGTCATCAGCGTCCCGAAAGGGATTTCATCAGCCGTGACCAGCCATGGGCCGAACCCCCCGGTCTTCCAGAAGTTCTTGCCTGGCACCCATTGAGAGGTGTGCCGCTGCCAATCGCGCAACGTTCCGTCGTTGTAGCAAGCGTAGCCAGCGATGTATTGAGCGACCTCGCTTTCAGCAATCCTGCGACCCGACTTGCCGATAACGACGGCGATTTCAGCTTCATAGTCGAACTGCGTTGACTCCGGAGGACGGACCATGGGTTGGCCATGTCCCACTTGGGAGTCCGCCACGCGCAAAAAGAATGTCGGCTGCTCGGTGACCTCGCGGTTGGTTTCCTTGACGTGCTCGCCGTAATTCAAGCCGCAACACCAAATCTTTCCCGGGTTGGGGATGACAGGCAACAACGCCAGATCCTCCAGGCGGTAGTCCGCCGCACGGGCGTTGACCGCTTCCTGCGCCTGCGAGAGCGCGTTTCCTGCAAGCAGCGCCTTCAAGTCGGGGAAGGCGTTGTTCAACGCCAGGTTCAAGTCAACCACGCCAGACGCGGTGACGGCGCCAAAACCCTCACGCCCGTTGTGCACATAACTGATCAGTTTCATGGATTCCTCACATCAAAATGGCTGTTGCAAAATCTTGTATATCGAGATTTAATCACATATCAAGATTTTGTCAACCGCAACTTACGAGGAAAAACCATGCATCGACCCGGCTTCAGCTTCAGCCACTTCGGTATGTACGTCACTGACATAAAAAAGATGGAGGACTTCTACACAAGAATCCTGGACTTCACCGTGACAGATCAGGGAGATCTCTCTGGGCCGAACGGCCCCATGCATCTTGTGTTTCTGAGCAGGGATCCGGAAGAACACCACCAGATCGTGCTCATCAGCGGGAGACCGAGCGAACCGTCCTTCAATCCGATCAACCAGATTTCCCTCAAAGCCGACAGCTTGGGAACGCTGCGCCAGATGCATGCCTTGCTGGTCAAAGAGGGGGCCGATGACATCACGCCAGTCACCCACGGGAATGCCGTGTCCATCTACGTTCGCGATCCAGAAGGAAACCGGCTGGAGCTTTACTTCGACCTGCCCTGGTACGTATCGCAACCCATGCGGCTTCCTGTCGACCTGGCCGGCGACGACTGGGCGCTCATGAAACGGCTGGAAGAGCATGCACGCTCACTGCCCAACTTCATGCCACGATCCGCATGGACCGCAAAAATGGCCAAACGCATGGGGCTGGATAGCCAAAGCTAGAATGGCCCGCCACAGGCCTCCACGCAACATGAGCAGCAGTTCTACAAAAGTATTTGCAATCCTTGACCTCTTCACCGGCGAGCGGCCTGTATGGCAGCCAGACGAGATCAACGAAACACTGGGCTACACAAGGCCAACGGGCTACCGCTACGTGAAAGAACTCGTGGAAGCCGGCATGCTGCAAAAGATCTCGGCCGGTCGCTATGCGCTGGGTGGGCGCATCATTGAACTCGATTTCCAGCTGCGCCAGACAGACCCGGTGTTGAGCGCATCGGTCCCCGTCATGAAGGATCTGGCGGCACGAACGGGCTATGACGCGGTACTGAGTGTGTTGTACGCGGGTCCCAAGGTGATCGACATCCACCGGGTGAGCGGTGAAAAAGGACTGGAGCTTTTGTATGGCCGAGGTCGTCCCCGCCCCATGTTTCGTGCAGGCGCACCCAAAGTGTTGCTGGCGTGGCTAGCGCGGGGTCCGCTCCTGAAGATTTTCGAGGCGCACAAAGAAGAGATTGCGGCCAACGGGATGGGTGACAGTTGGGCACAGTTCAGAGCCAAACTCACTCACATCAGGCAAACAGGGTACTACCGCTCCACGGGTGAGTTGCAAGCAGGCGTCGGAGCCATGGCTGTCCCCGTGCTCAACGGGGAGCAAGACTGTGTTGGAACGCTGGCCTTGGTGGGCAGCAGCTCCCGCATCGATACAGAAAACAGCGAGACTTTGTACGCTTTGTTGCGTGAGGCAACGCTACTGATCGGGACCAGCTTGTAGCGTGCCGCCCTCACACCGAGAGGCTGAGTGCTGTTCTCCAACGCCCTCAAACAGGCACGGGTGCTGCAGCCCACCCGTTTGCAGACAGCGTTGTGGGCCTCGGAATTCGAGCCGTTGTTGTCCCCCAGA
Source organism: Hydrogenophaga sp. (assembly GCF_030656115.1). Classification (GTDB taxonomy): domain Bacteria; phylum Pseudomonadota; class Gammaproteobacteria; order Burkholderiales; family Burkholderiaceae_C; genus Hydrogenophaga. Next base: position 56,078 of record NZ_JAUSOO010000152.1, on the reverse strand, counting down.
CCACCGGGCACGCCGGGTATGGCGATTCATTTGGACACGCCCAGCCAATACCATAGGGCGCCCTACCCGTTTGAACAGCGACCACCGTCAGCACGGCGTAAGTGGAATCCACAGGCGACATAAACACTCTGAGGTTGAACAATGAACAGTTGCGCTTTTTCAAAACAGGAGACACACATGAAAACTTGGCGACACAGCTTGCGCGCCGCAACATTGGCCTTGGCCTGCCTGGGCGGGGTGCAGGCAATGGCCGCGGCCATCACCGTGGGGCAGGTCGCCCCGCTGTCGGGGCGGGAGGCGGTGCAAGGCCGGGCCTACGCCGCCGGGCTCAAGCTCGCGCTCGACCAGGCCAACAAAGCTGGGGTGGGCGGCCACCGCTTCACCCTGGTCAGCGAAAACGACGGCGGCCGGCCCGAGGAAACCACCGCCCTGACCACCCGGCTGGTCACCGAACACAAGCCGCTGGTGCTGGCCGGTTTCTTTGGCAGCCGCAACATCGGCGATCTGGTGGCCAGCGGCCTGCTGGAGCGCGAAAAACTCGCGCTGGTGGGCTACCGCATCACCGAGTTGGACATCCCTTCTCCCTGGCTCTACAACGTGCGCGCCAACCTGCGCGACGAGGTCCAGAAAATGGCCCAGCACCTGGCCACCATCGGCATCACCCGCCTGGGCGTGCTGCACGAAGACGGCCCCGGCGCCGAAGCGCTGGCCACCACCGTCGAAGGCATCGCGCGCGCCGCTGGCCAGCAGGTGCAACTGCGCGCCACCTACGCGGCCGGCACCACACGCGTCACCTCGGCAGTGGATACGTTCCTGGCCAAGCCCCCGCAGGCCATCCTCATCCTGGCATCGGGCGCAGCCACCGCCGCCTTCATTGAGGAATACCGCATTTCCGGCGGAGCGGCGCAACTGTTTGCCCAGTCCGGCGCCGATGTGGAACAACTCGCGCGCCGACTGGGCGAGGACACGCTGCGCGGTGTGGCCATTGCGCAAGTCACACCCAGCCCCTACCGCCTGGTGGGCCGGCTGGCCAAGGAGCTGTCCGACGCCGTGGGGGCGAACAAAGAGCTGGAGCCCATGGTCAGCTACGCCATGATGGAAGGCTACATCGCCGGCAAGGTCATTGCCGAGGCCGCCCGCCGCATGGGCGCCCAGGCCAGCCGCGAAGCCTTTGTGACCGCGCTGGACAGCATCGACGCTTACGACCTCGGCGGCTACCGCATCGGCTACCGCAACGGCCAGCACCAAGGCTCACGCTTCGTGGACATGACCATCCTCAGCGCCACTGGGCGGGTTCGGCATTGAGGTGGCGACAAGGCCTGTTCGGCCCCTCTCTCCACGATCCCAAACAGACAGCATGAATGGCTTGGGGCTGCGGAGGTTCAGGCGGACAAAGCCAGCTCGTTCAATTCCCGCCGTGCCTCCATCCACCCCGGGTAGTGCTGGTCAAGCAGTTCCACAAAACGGCCGCTGTGCGTCGGTACCAACAGGTGCAGCATCTCGTGCACCACCACGTATTCCAGCAAATCCTTGGGCTTCTTCACCAGTTCCGTGTTCAGCCGGATGTTGCCGGCCCGGTGGTTGCAACTGCCCCACTTGGTTTTCATGCGCTGTAGGTAGTAGCCGTTGACTTTCACGCCGAGCTTGTGCTCCCACTTGCTGATCAGGCCCGGCAATTCGGCGTGCAATATCGCCTTGTGCCATTCGTGCATAACCTCCGCTTTCTTGGCCTGATCTGCCCCCGGCCGAACAAACAGGTGGATGCGGCGGTGGTCCAGCTTCACGTAGGGTTTCACATCGGCCTCGGCCACGGTCAGCAGGTAACGACGACCCCAGACATGGTGGCTTTCCCGGGTCACAAACTGGCGTGGCTGCTCACGCTGCTGCTCGAAAAACAGCTTCTGCTGTTGCCGAATCCAATGCAGGCGAGAAATCGCGTAAGCCCTGGCCACCTCCGTGCGCGTCGTCAGCGGCGCCACCAAGGTCACCCGGCCATCGGGCGGATGCACCGTCAGGTGCACGTTCTTCACCCACTTGCGTGTGAGGCTGATGGTGATGTCGCCCAGTTCGAACACTTCGCTCATCAGTAACCTGGCTGGTTTTTGACGATCTCGAAAACGGCCAATACGACCGCTTTGTTTTTGCCCAGAATGGGTGCAATCGCGTTCAGCACCTGCGCCTCACGCGCCGGGTCGCCCTTCCAGCCTGCGGGCGCGTGTGCGCGAATCGCTTTGTCCAGCTTCAAGGCCAGGCCCAGACATTCGTTGCCCCAGCTTGGGATCGGCTCGGCAGCCATGTGTTCGGGCACGTTCGGCGCTGCAGCAGCCAGGACCGTGGGCAGGTTGTTGTAGAGCACCGTGGCCTCTTTGTTGCCGTGCAGCTCGGCGGGCACGTTGTTTTCCCCCCGGCCTTGGCCCAGCTGTTTGGCAAGCGCTTCCGCGTCCTTCAAGAACTGCTCGTAAGAGGCGGTGTCGCCACGTTTCTGCTGAATCAGGTCTTCCAGCAGCTGGGACATCTCCGCGTAAAACATCGGGTCCGTGAGCTGGTCGCGGATGATGGTCTTACGCACGTTGTTGATGATGGTCTCGGCGATGGCATTCTTTGACAGCTTGCCCTTCTCGTTCAGCTTCTTCGCGATCGCATCGTGGATGCCCGTGTGGATGATCAACTCGGTCAGCGACAGCTCGCTCAGGTCACCCAGCAAGTCCGCCGGATCGGCCTGGATGTAGGTGTTGATGAGGTGGCGCATGTCCGCCTCAAACGGCTTGATGTCCAGCTCTTCGCCCGCGTGGTTCTTGATGGCCGCGCGCACCTCGACGTAAAACTGCGTTTCTTGCTCAAAGACTTTCACCTGAGCAGCGCTGTAGCCCGCCTCTTCAAGATGGGCCGCCAAGTCGGCATAGGCGCGCACAAAAGCCGCCACCGCCTTGTAAAACGAGATGCGCAGCGGCTCCGTGTCGTTCAGCGCCGTGGGGTTGGCAACATCACCGCAGAAATACCGAATGTGTTGCTCCATGCCCTGCGGCTGCATCACCGGCGCACACAAATACATCAGCGCCTCGCGTGCTGCGTCCAATTGGGCTTTCCCCTCTTCGCGCCAGTCCTTGACGATCACATTGCCATCGTCGCCCACGGTCTCGGTGTCCAGCTCGTCCGAGGTGTAGACCGCGATCGCGTCCTGCACCTTGCTGAACAGCTCCTTGTAGTCCACCACATGGCCGTAGTCCTTGTCGTCACCGTCCAGCCGGTTGGTGCGGCAAATGGCCTGGAACAGGTTGTGGTCGCGCAGCGCGTTGTCCAGGTAAATGTAGGTGCAGCTCGGCGCGTCAAAACCCGTCAGCAACTTGCTCACCACAATCAGCAGTTTCAGGTTGGCAGGCTCTTCAATGAAGCGGCGCTTCATCTCGGTTTCGTACTGTGTGGTGGTCTGGTCTTTGGCCAGTACGTGCTGGGTGTAGGTGTCGAACTTGTAGCGCTCGTCGCTGTGGGGTGGCTCTTGCGAAATCGCGTTGTGGTTGGGTTCGTAAGACGTGATCAGCCCGCAGTGCACGCCCAGCGGCGTGTGCTGGAACAGCCGAAAGTAGTGGCAAGCGTCGTAAATGCTCGCCGCCACCAGAAGGGCCGTGCCGCGCCCGTTGTTCAGCCGGGGCAATACGCCGAAATCGTGGTTGATGTTGGCGATGATGCGTTGCTTGCGCTCGCCCGAACTCATCAGCTCTTCCATCGTCGCCCAGCGCTTGCGCAGCACCGACTTCTGAAAGTTGTTCAGGCCCTGGGTCTTGGTTTCGAACCAGTCGTCAATGGCCTGGCGCGAGGTCAGGCGCTGCGGCACATCGCGCGCCTCGTACTTCAAATCCAGCACCACCTTGTCAGCCACCGCCTCGTTGAACTTGTAGGTGTGAATAAAGGTGCCAAACACGTCGCGCGTGGTCTGCTTGTCGCGGCGCAGCAGCGGCGTGCCAGTGAAGCCGATGAAGATGGCGCTGGCCAGCCAGCGCTTCATCTGCTTGTTCATGTCACCACCCTGGGTGCGGTGGCATTCGTCCACAAACACATAGAAGCGGCCGGCGATCTTGGGCGGTTCGCCCTTCAGGTCGGCCACGTCGATCTTGTGGATCAACGCACACATCAGGCGCGGCGACGCCTGGCCCAGCTTCTCCACCAGATCCTTGCGAGAGGTGATGCGTGGCGATGGCGCATCGGCGCCAATCACCCCCGCGTTTTTCATCACGCCCACGATCTGCTTGTCCAGCTCATCCCGGTCGGTCACCACCAGGATGCGCGCCTCCGGGTCGTGCTCCAGCAACCACTTGGCAATCAGCACCATCAGGATGCTCTTGCCGCTGCCCTGGGTGTGCCAGATCACGCCGCCCTCATGGCGCTGAATGCGCTCCTGCGCGGCCTTCACACCCTCAAACTGGTGCAGGCGCGGCACCTTCTTCTGGCCGGCATCAAAGATCACGAAGTTGCGCACCAGGTCCAGCAGCCGCGCGGGCGCCAGCATCTGCGTCAGAGGCCCGTCCAGCAGCTCGCCCACGGCCAAGGTTTCATCGGCACTGCCTGGTTTGTGGTGCTTCCATTCCACGAAGAACTTTTCGGGCGTGCCCGTGGTGCCGTAGCGCAGGCCCTGGCTGTCGCTGCCCGCCAGCACCAGCTGCACCGTGCTGAAAAAGCCCTGGTTGAAGATCGCTTCCTGGTTGCTGATGAGCTGGCGGATGCCGTTGGCCACGTCCACCGAGCTGCGCTTGAGCTCCATCACCACCACCGCCATGCCGTTGATGTACAGCACGATGTCGGGCCGCCGCTCATGCCCGCCCGATGTGCCGCCCGAGTTGCCGTGTTTCAGCGTCACCTCTTCGGCCAGCGCAAAGTGGTTGTTCGTTGGCGTGTCCCAGTCGATCAGGTGCACCGTCTCGTGCGGCGCACCCGCCGCCACCTGCACCGGCACGCCATAGCGCAGCAGCTGGTAGGTGCGCAGGTTGGCCTGGTAGAGCGTGATGCCGGTCGCGTCTGCCACCGCCATCAGCTTTTGCAGCGCCTGGGCGATGTGGGCCGGGCTGTAGCCGCGCTGCTGCAGGTGGGCGCGCAACAGCTCGGGCTCAATGCAGCGGTTGCCCTCGCGCTGGCTCCAGTCTCCCATGTAGGCATAGCCCAAGCCGCCTTCGGCCGCAGTGGCGGTCAGGCGGGCAACCACACGGTTTTGGGTGGCGCGCTCTGGGCGCAATGATTGCGCTCACGCGCAAACCCCTTGTTTGTCAGTCAACATCGTCGCCTTCAAAAGCATCCCACAACGCGGCCTTAAACCAATGTGGCGCTTCATCGGTTTTCATTTCCAGCTCACAGCCATCCGTCACCTCGGCCAGCCACACCTTGTCTTCGCCCGAGTTGTCAAACACGTAGGCTCGGTCTGTGCAGGCCACAGCCTGACTGAGCAAGGCCAGGGAGCGGTGATAACGGCTGATGATTTTGTCTTTCGGCACCGGGTGCCCACCCGTCGCCACGCGGTGCTGCACCCGTGACACATTGATGTCGGGGTCCTCTGTGGCCACGAAATACAGATAGGTGCGAAAGCCTGACTTCTGCGCCTTGCACAAAAAGTCCACCTTGTCCTGCGACGACATCACCGTCTCGAAAGTGAACGAAGTCCCATCACTCAGCAGCTTGTGGCGAATAAAGTCAGCCAAGACCGAGGCGTGGTAAGAATTGACAGCCAAGGCTTGAAACAGCACGCGCCCACCTTGCAGCACCATGCGGTCGGCATCCGCCAGCAAACCCTGAGACCGCAGCAACGTGGACTGCGCCAAAAAGTCGCTCAATTCTGCTGCCGTGGCTTTAATCGAAAACTCACCCAGCGAGAGATAGCCATCGGCGCGGATGAGTTTTTCAATGTCATCGGCATTGACATAAACGCCCAACAAGCTCTCAGGCAATACATCTTTGAGCGTGCTTTTGCCAGAACCGTTGGGGCCAGCAAACACACGCAGTCTGGGTTGGCTGACGCTCATGCGCGTGTCACCTTGCGAACCCGCTTGACGCCTGCCTGCACCCGAAACGATGGCTCAACCGACTTGATCACACGCACCGTGCCTTCAGCGCTGAGCTCCACCAAGCACCCCTCAGACACCTGCAACACCTTGCCGCTCACGGCCAGTGCCTTTAAATGCGCTTGCGAAAACGCCGCCTGCGCCATCTGTGGAATGCGGGATTCCAGAGACTCCAGGGCCTTTTCAGAAAACTGTTTTTTGGGCTTCATGGTGTGTCCTTATTGAAGCTGGTGAGGGTGATTTTGCCTACTGGCGTCAGCCGATATCTTTGCTTGCTGCTTTGCGGCTTATCGGGAATGGTCATCTCCACCCAGCCCGCCGCCAGCGCAGGCAGCAGATAGCTGGCCATAAAACTGTCGCGGTGCTTGAGGCCCAGCAGCGCTTGCAGTTCGCTGCGGCTGTGCTCGGCCACCATGACGGCGAGCAAGCGCCGAACTTGCCCGGTGACTTGCCCGGTGACTTGCCCGGTGACTTGCGGGGTGTCTACCGAAGTCGCCGCCGAAGGCTGCGCCACCCGCCACACCACCGCCCGGAACTGGTTCGCTTCACGCTCGTCCACCAGATCGATCTTCGGCCAGGCTCCCAGCGCGCGCGGCACCCCGGTGCCCAGCCCCCGGTACGGCAGGATGTGCGCCGCGTGCTCGGCCAGCACCTTGTTGCGCCGGTTGGAAACGCCGGTGCGAATCTGCTCCGGCGTCAGGCTGTCGGGCAAATGGCCGGGGCTGATGATCTCAACCCGGTCGGTGAACACAAACAGGCGAATCGTGGCGCTGACAAAAAAGTCCCGGTGTACCAGCGCATTCACCAGCAGCTCCACAAACGCTTCTTCCGGCACCTCCAGCTGCCCCAGCGTGTTGAAGCCCCTGCCGGCTTGCACATGGTGCAGGCTGCGCTTGATGAAGGCCATGCCGCGCTGAAACTGCTCTTCCAGCGTGCCGTCGATGTTCTCGCTGTCCAGGTAGCGCGTGTCGCCCAGAAACGTGCCCGGGAACCACACCGCGCCGATCTGGCACACCTGCAGCAGCCGCTGCGGTTGCTTGCCAAACAGCAGCAGCCCCGCCAGGTTGGGCACGCCGTCCTGCGCCAGTTGCAGGTTCTCCATCAGCTGCACCACCGGCAAGCCCGCAGCGTCCAGGCTCTGCCCGTAGCGGCGCTCGAAGTAGCGGCCAAAAGCCCGCTCGTCAATGTCCGCCGCCGTGGCGTTGTGCACCGGCACCTGGTCGGCCTGCAACAGCCCCGCGCGCTGGAACATGCGCTGCATTTCCTCGCGCGCCGTCACATGCCGCTTGTCGGCCCCGCTCTTCACCCACACGCGGCCTTGCAGGTCCATGTAAGGCTTGTTCAGCCCGTCCGGCACCTGCACCACCATCACCAAGCCCTGCGCCGTCTGCACGTTGTGGCTCACTGGGGAGAGCGGCGGGCGCACATGCTGGCTGGCCGCGTTGCTGAGCAACTGGTTCAGCCGCCGCACGGCTGCGGCGTCCAGCCCCAGCACCGAACCATCGTCCGCCACGCCCAGCAACACACAACCACCCCCGCTGTTGGCCAGCGCCGCCAACTCGGCGGCCAGGCTGTCGGCGTTGCTGGCATCGCGCTTGAACTGGTGGCGGCTGTCTTCGCCACAGGCGAGCAGTTGGAGGAGTTCGGTTTCAGTCATTAAAAAAACCGCATATACAAAATTTGGTGCGGAGAGGGGGAATCGAACCCCCTGCATTCACTCTTGGACGGACACACAAATACATAAACGCTAATCCCTCGTTTGGGTTGGAATTTTCTCACCAGAGACTCCGCAGGAATGCACCAATTCCGCACCAAACACATGCCATTACCGAAGTAAATACAGCGAATGAATTTTTCATAAACACCTCCATAACGATTGCAATAAAGCCAAAGACAGAAGCGGAGACTTCCAACCCAAACAAGAAAACGACGTTTACTTCAATGTGTACCCGTACCTCCAAGCCTTTTGTGCTAGCAAAAATGTAGTGCCAGCTTAGAAATTGTCAAAATTAACGATATCAAAACCCCTTAAATATCAGCGAAATACCCAACCTTTGATTGACTTCACACCAAACGAGTCCTTCCCGTCAACAATTCCTGCATCATGCCCTGCTTGATGGCGCGGGTTTTGGCGAGGCGGGCTTCTAGGGCGGAGAGGTCGGTGTCCATGTCGAATAGAACGGTGGCGATGGCGGTTTGTTCTTCTTTCGCAGGGAAGCTGAACTCAAGCGACATGACACTTGCAGGCGACAAGTTGTTGATGCTTGAACCTGCCAGCAAATTGTTGATGTAGTCACGGTAGCGACCGGTTTGAAAAAGGTAGAAGACAAACCGGCGCTCAGCGACATCTGCGCGCCTGAACACGCCCATGAACGCCCCGAAGGTGTATTCAAAACCATCCTCGCGGTCAAAGTAACCAGCCTTGCCTACCAAGGACTTGCTGCCATTGGCCATGCAGATGAGCACATCCCCCGCGCGGAGAATTTGGTGTTCACTGACACAAGCGGCATTCACGAACTGGACATCTGTTGCGACGACCATTGCGTCTTGGACGTTGTTTGACCGAAGCAAGCGTTTGGTCTGCTCAGTGTCATGCGGAAACAAGTCTGCATCACCACGATAGGCAACGCCGCGCAGGCAATGGCCGACATCACCTAGCCGCTTTACTGTCCAAGCCCCACTGAACCCCGGCAGGCGGGTTTGGCCGGTCAGGAGTTGCTGCATCGCGGCCTGTTTGATGTTGCGCTTCTTGGCGAACAGCCGCTCCAGCCCGGCGATCAGGGCATCGACGTCGGAGAGGGCGGTGGCGATGGCGCGTTGTTCGTCAGGTGTAGGACGTGGGATAGGAACCGCAACAAACTTCTCTTTGGGGAGGTGCGCAATGCTGGTTTGAGTGACATAGTTTGCAAGTACCCCACGGCTTGCCCATAGCTGTAGAACGGCAAGCATCAGCCGCGGTTCGTATCCGCGAATCGGTCTCAGACGGTGTAATGCCTTCTGGTAGTAGCACTCGATGAGTGGGGCATCCCAAATAGCGGCTCTACCAACTTCCCCGCCTTCGCAGACCAGCAAGTCGCCAGACTGAAGGCGGAATTTCTCCAAATCGGCTCTGGACATGCGCATGGTCTGTGTCTCGGAGACCTCCACGCGGCCCCATTGCACGGCCTTGTTTCCAAGATACGGCTTTTCTATCCCCACATTCCGCTCAGCGTCCAACATTTTTCCCAACTGGACATTGAATTCGGCGCCAACTGTGGACAGGGTCCAATCGCGAGGGATTGGTCCGATCTCGGAGGGTTGGAAATCCATCTGCAGCAAATACTTCGCCGACGGCTCGCGAACATCCGTATTCATCGCCACGCCACCCCCATGCGCTGCAAGTGCGCTTCCACCCGGCCCGACAGGGCCTCCACCTCGTCCGCTAACTGCGGCAGCGGCGCGACGTAGCGCTCAGCCAGCTCCCGAATCCGCCGCGTCAGGGTCTGGCTCACGCGGTCCAGATCGGCTTGCAGGCTGGCGTTCAGGGCATGCAGCCAAAAGTGCAACGCAGCTTTGCACGATTTAAATTTGTGCGAAGCCTTCGCACAAATTGCCGCTGGCTGAGGCACCAGCTTGCGCGCCCCCATGCGAGGGTCTGCGCTGTGTGATGCTCCGACGTGGCGCAGGGGTGCCGCGTACAGGCCCAACATGTTGAGAAAACCACCATTTTTGATGCACGTCACCGCAACGCACATCAAAAAACCTTGTTTTTGGTGTGTGTTCATGGCGCTTCACCTCGCATCAAGCGCTCGCCTGCACCGTCGAGCAGTTCGTACAACTGCACGTTGAAGTAATAGTTGTCTTTGCCCAGCTTGTGCTTGCTGAGCAATCCGATTCCCACCAAGGCCTCTAGATAGCGTATGGCGGTGCTGCGATGCACCAAAAGGTCTTGTTCGACAAACTCAATCTTGGTGTAGGGGTGCTTGAACAGGTTGTTGACCAAGTCTTGGCTGTAGATTTTGGGCAGTTCACTGCGGATGCGCAGTTTGGTGCTTTGCATCTGGGCTTTGATTTGTGTGATCAACAGGGTGGTTTGTTGGGAGGTTTGGACGACGCCTTCGAGCATCCACAACAACCAAGGCTCCCAATCACCGGTTTCGCGTACGCTTTGCAGCAGCCGGTAATAGTCGGCTTTGTGGCGGTTGATGTAGCGCGACAGGTAGAGCACGGGCGTGTCTTGCAGGCCTTGTTGCACCAAATACAAGATGTTGATGATGCGGCCTGTGCGTCCGTTGCCGTCATAAAACGGATGGATGCTTTCAAACTGGTGATGAATGACGGCCATTTTGACCAATGGGTCCCAGTCGCACTGCTCGGGCTGGTTGATGAAAACTTCCAAATTGCCCATCAGCGCGGCAATGTCTTCGGGGTGTTGCGGTGGGGTGTAAATGGTTTCGCCGGTGTGGTCATTTTTGAGCGCAGTGCCCGGCAATTTGCGCAGGCCAGCGCGGTTGTGCTCGATGCCTGCCTGGATGTTGAGCACATCGTTGAGGGTGAGCAAGCCGGTGCGTTTGACTTGCTCAAACCCGTCACGCAATGCGGCGGCATAGTTGTGCACTTCTTTGGCGGCGTAGGTGGCAAATTGCTGTTTGGCAAAGTCGCTGCGGTACAGCTCGTCGTGGGTGGTGACGATGTTTTCAATTTCGGAGCTGTCTTTGGCCTCTTGCAATGACAGCGTACCCACCAAAATGCCTTGATTGGGCATGGAAGCAGCAACACCTTTGAGTTCGGCCAAAGCGGCATGCGCTTTGGGTAAGAGCTTCAAAACGGCGCGGGTTTCCACATCGCCCAAGGCGTGCGGCAACAGGGGCAGGCCAGCCCTGCTGTTGCTGCTGGTGTTCAGTGCCATACCACCCCCATGCGCTTGAGGTGTTCTTCCACCCGGGCCGACAGGGCTTCCACCTCGCTGGCCAGTTGCGGCAGCGGCGCGGCATACCGCTCAGCCAGCTCCCGAATCCGCCGCGTCAGCGTCTGGCTCACGCGGTCCAGCTCGGCTTGCAAATCTTGCCCCAGCCGGGCCAGCCATTTGTCGTGGATCGTCAAGACTTGGATTTCCACCAGGCTGAGGCGGGCGTACTGCTCAAAGGCTTGGCGGTCCAGCTGTGCATCGAGTTCTTTCACGGCTTTCTTCAGGGCGGCTTCATCGGCGCTGAGCTTGAGCCATTGCTTCAACACCTTCAGCTCGTCGGCGGCTTCCGGGTCGGCGGCAACTTCTTTGATGCGCTCTTTCACGCTGGCGGCGTTCACTTTGTCCAGGCTGGCGAATGCGCCTTCGTCGCCGGTGTGCTCTTCTTCCAGCTCGGCCAGTTGGCTGCTCACCACGTCCAGCGCGGCCTGTTGGGCTTCCAGTGCGGCCTGCTCGGCGGCAAAGTAGCGCGCCACCACGTAGGACTTGGGCAGCAGGTCGCAGGCCCAGCCCTTATCTTTCTGTTTGCCTTTCTTGTCGGTTTCCACCACGCGCTGGGGTTTGGCCACCCAGCCGTCCAGGGCGATCAGGTAGGCGTCGTCCTGCATGGCCTCGGCCCAGTAGTCCATGAGCTGCTGGTACACGGCGTATTCGTCCACCAGCGGCGCGGCCTTGAAGCTGGCCAGCAGGTCTTCGGCCAGGGCTTCCACCAAGGCCTTGGGGTGGTCGCCTTTTTTGAAGGCCATGAGGCGCGGGGTGTGGCGGGTGCGCCAGTCGTCAAACAGGCTGGTGGCTTGGGCGTGGAAGGCGGTGAATTCGGCATGGCCCAGGATGGCTGCCTTCACCTCGGTTATGGGTTGCTGCAGTTGGCTGTAGCCGGGGCGCAGGGGTTTGAAGAGCGTGGCGCGCACGCTGGGCATGACCTGCCAGTAGGCGGCCAGCGCGTCCAGGTCGCGGGTGGGGATGCCGCCTTGCAGGTGGGCCGTCAGGTCTTGAATGTCTTCGGGCTCGCTGCTGTCGATGTAGCGCGGCAGGTTGAGGTTGAAGTCGTTTTTGTCGCTGGCCATCTCGTCCAGCGGCACGAGGCGGGCATAGCCGGGCACGTCTTCGCCTTTGCGGAACGCGTCCACCATGCGGTGGATGTCTTGCTCGCGCAGGCGGTTTTTGTTGCCGTCTTTGATGAAGCCTTTGCTGGCGTCGATCATCATCACGCCCTTGCGGGCGGCGGCGTTGTCTTTGTCCAGCACCAGGATGCAGGCGGGAATGCCGGTGCCATAGAACAGGTTGGCGGGCAGGCCGATGATGCCTTTCAAGATGCCGCTGCTCACCAGCTGCCTGCGGATGACGGCCTCGGCATTGCCGCGAAACAGCACGCCGTGCGGCAGGATGCAGGCGGCTTTGCCATTGGCTTTCATGCTGCGCACGATGTGCAGCAGGTAGGCATAGTCGCCCTGTTTGGCGGGCGGCTCGCCCCAGGTGAAGCGCTGAAACGGGTCAGCGGCGGGGGTGAGGCCGGTGCTCCAGGCTTTGTCGGAAAACGGGGGGTTGGCCACCACGTAGTCGTAGGCACGCAGGTGTTGGCCGTCCAGAAACTTCGGGTTGCTCAGCGTGTTGCCGCTGAGGATGTTGGCGGTGGGGAAGTCGTGCAGGATCATGTTCATTCGCGCCAGGCCAGCGGTGGTCACGTCCTTTTCCTGCCCTTCCAGCGTGATCTTGTTGCCGGCCTCAGCGGCCACTTTGAGCAGCAGCGAGCCCGAGCCGCAGGTGGGGTCGTAGGCGGTGGTGCTGGCCTTGGTGTTGCGGGGGCCAATGCCGATCACCTTGGCGATCACGCGGCTCACTTCGCTGGGTGTGTAGAACTGTCCCTTGCTCTTGCCGCTTTCGGTGGCGAAGTGGCGCATGAGGTACTCATACGCATCGCCCAAGATGTCGTCGTGCTCAGCGCGGTTGTCTGAAAAGTCCAGCTCGGGTTTCTGGAAGATGGCCACCAGATTGGTGAGCCGGTCCACCATCTCCTTGCCCTGGCCGAGCTTGTTGGGGTCGTTGAAATCGGGGAAATCGCTGCGCGCCAGTCGGGCGTTGGCGTCGATCAGCGGCTGGATGATCTGGGTGTTGATCTTGTCGCCGATGTCGCCCTTGCCTTTGAGGGTCACCATGTCCTGGAAGCTGGCGCCCTGGGGGATGATGACCGGCGGCGCGAAGTCGTCGGAGTTGGCGTATTTGTCGCTGATGTATTTGATGAACAGCATGAACAGGACGTAGTCCTTGTACTGGCTGGCATCCATGCCGCCGCGCAGTTCGTCGCAACTGGCCCACAGGGAGGAATAAAGATCTGACTTTTTGATGGCCATTGGAAAAGCTCGGTAGCGCAGGCGTGTTGGGCAAAATTTTGCTGACGCTTGACGATAGCAGAGCACCCGACGCCCTTTTGGGCACACAAAAAGACACGGCGTTCAGGCCGGATTGTGCCGACCTGAGCGCACCCTCCCCCTCACCCCAACATATCAAACCCCTGCGTTTCCACCGCCAGAAACGCCCGCGTGAACCCCGCGAGTGCGGCGTAAAACCTGGCTTTGGGATGAGCGGCCACGGTGTCGCACATGGCGCTGACCCAGGGTTGCATGTGCACGGTAAAGAATTTTTGTTGTTGGCTGAGGTTGGCCACTTCGACGTCTTCGCCTGCAATGAGGTAGCGCATGACTTCGCACAGGTAGGCGAAATGGTCTTCGGTTTCTGACATGGTGTCGTCGCGGCCCAGGCCAAGGGCGGCCAGGTCGGTGCGCAGGGCGGCCAGGGGTTTTTCGTTCAGGAAGCCGCTGAGGTAGTGCGAGCCGAACAGGTAAATCTCGGGCTTGCCGACGCCACCAAACAGGGCGTCGAATTCCGCAGCCACGGCAGCGTCGCTCACGGCGCGGGCGGCGGCCACCACCTCGCGCCAGGGTTCTTCCAGAAAGCCGCCGGCGGTAGGCGCTTCGGTGACGGCCACGCGCAGCTGCGCCATGAGTTCGGGCGTGGGTGGCGCGTAATACAGCGCGGCCAGCAGGCCGTAGACCTCGGCGCGGGCGGTTTCTTCGTCGAGGGCGGAAGAGACGGGGATGGAGTCGTTCATGGTCACAGATCGCTGATGCGGGTTTCGCCCGGATTGGAATAGATGTCCACCACGCGGCAGTCGCCGCACATTTTCAGGCGCTCCAGCGCTTCGCCTTTGAACATGGCGTGGCCGGCGAGCTTGCCCAGCATCACTTCAATGCCTTTGAGCGTGCCAAAGGGTTTGCTGCAGCGGATGCACTGGTAGGGCTGGGCTTCGTTGAGCACGCGCAGTTGTTTGCGCTGCTCGCTCAGCAGCAGGCGCGGCGTGAGCGTGATGGCGTTTTCGGGGCAGGTGCTGGCGCACAGGCCGCACTGCACGCAGTTTTTCTCGATGAAGCGCAGCTGGGGGCGTTCGGTGTTGTCTTGCAGGGCGCTGGCCGGGCAGGCGCTGACGCAGCTCAGGCAGAGCGTGCAGGTGTCTGGGTTGACAGCGATGGTGCCCAAGAGCGAGGCGGCGGGCAGCGCCAGCGCTTCGCCGGCCTGGGCGCGCTGCGGATGGGTGGCGCTGTCTTGCAGCAGGTGGTCAATGGCGAGTTCGACGGTGGCGCGTTTTTCGGCTTGCACGGCAAAGCTGGCGCGGCGTTTCACGCCTTGTGCCGGGGCTTGGCCCAGGGCAGCGTCGAGCGCCATGAGGTCGCGGGCGTCGCGGGCTTCGATGAGCTGGAAGTGCTGGCCGCTGTAGCCCAGGCCGCTGACGATGGCTTGGGCCACCGCCATGTGCTCAACCACGGCGTCGCGGTATTGCGGCGCTTCGTCGCCGGTCATGAGCACCCACACTTGCGAGGCGCCGTAGGCGAAGGCGGTGAGCCACACATCGAGCCCGACCGAGGCGGTGTGCCACAGCGGCAGCGGGATGACGCGGGCGGGCACGCCGCGCACGGTTTTGTCCAGCGCGGCGGCGCGGCCCAGGTCGCTGATGAGGGCGGCGCCGGCTTCCTGGCTGTGCAGCAGCAACGCGGCGTTGTGGCCGCCGGCTTTGGCGTAGGTGGCGAGCAGGGTGCGCAGTTTCACGCCCTGCTCGCTGGCGCGGGGGTAGGCGTAGCTGAGCGCGCCAGTGGGGCACACGGTGGTGCAGGCGCCGCAGCCCACGCACAGGTTGGGGTTGACGGCAATCTGGTTGCGCTTCACGTCGCTGCTGATGGCCAGCGCCGAGCAAATCTCGACACAGGCGTTGCAGCCCACGGTTTCGTTGCGGCTGTGGGCGCAGATTTTTTGTTTGTAGGTGAAAAACTTGGGCTTTTCGAACTCGCCCACCAGGTCGCGCAGTTGGATGAGCACCTGCATGGCGGCCGCGTCGGTCAGGCCGCCGGGCAGGTGCACGTAGCCTTGCGGGTGCGCGTGCTGGCTGAAAGCCGGCCCGTATTGGCCCCCAACCCTGGCTGCGCCAGGCCCCCCGAGGGGGTGCCGTCGGTCTTGGGGCGGCCCGGCGACCGACGGACGCAGGTCCAGCACCAGGTCGAATTTTTCGCTGTGGCTTTGGGGCGCGCGCTGGAAGTTGATGGCGCCCACGGCTTCGCAGGCTTTCACACAGGCGCGGTGCGACTGGCAACGGCCCATGTCGATCTGGTAGTCCAGACCGATCGCGTCTTCGGGGCAGGCGGCCACGCAGGCGTTGCAGCGGGTGCACAGGTCCAGGTCGATCGGGTTGCGGGTGGTCCATTGCACGTCAAACGCGCCGAGCCAGCCGCGCACCTGGGGCAAGTCGCCCGCAATGACCGGAAAACGCCGGGCCTGCATGCCGGCGCCGCCGGTGGCGAACAGGGTCACGTCGAGCACGTCGGCCACCAGGGCGGCGGCGCGCTCGGCGTCTTCCAGCGCGCCGATGATGAGCAGGCGCCCGGCGCTCTTGTACGTGACGGTGGGCACGGGCTCGGCGTCGGGCAGGCGGGCTGCGGCCAGCAGGGCGGCCATTTTGGGCGTGGCCTGGGCGGCTTCGCGGCCCCAGCCGCCGGTTTCGCGGATGTTGACAAACCGGATGGGCCGCACGTCGAGCGACACGGCGCCCTCGGTTTGTTCGGACAGTTCGGTGAACAACCGGCTTTCTTGCGTGCAGGCCACGACCAGGTCGTCGCTGCTGCGGCAGGCCTTTTGAAAGGCCGGCGCGTCGCGGCGGCACAGCGTGGTGTGCAGCGTCAGGTCTTCATCCAGCGCCTCGCCCAGGGCTTTCGGATTCAGGGGCATGGTCTGGTTGCAGTTGCAGATCAGCGTGGTCATCGTGGTGTTGGGGTTGTGCCGGCGCGGTGGCTGCGCCGGTGGTGGGGTCGGGTGCGGTGTCGTCGGCGGCTTCGGCATGCGCAGGCGGTGCCACAGCGGCGGGGTCGGTCTGGGGTGCTTCGGTGGCTTCGGCCACCCCGGCGGTGGGCACTGCGGCGGGTTTGGCTTCGTTGGGGTCGTCCACCAGTTTCAAAAACTGCGCGCCCACCATTTTGGCCATCATGGCGGCCGACAAGGGGCTGGGCTGGGAGTAGTCGTCGATGTAGATGTCGAGCCCGTCCATCACGTTGTAGTGTGGATCGGTGAACAGCTTTTTCATGGCGGCGTTGCGCACCTCGGCGGGCACCTGGCGGCCCACGAAGGGGCTGAAGTCGGCTTCGCGGGTGAGCTGGGCCACGTCGTCGAGCGTGAGCACGGGCGGCTTTTCAGGCTCGGGGGGGGCCGGGTTGGGGGCGGGCTGGGGGGCTGCGGACGTGAGCAGCGGCGACGGCGCGCCGGTCACCGCCACCGGCGGCGCGGGCACGGGCGGCTCAGCGGGCAGGGCTTGCCCGGTGCGCACCTGCGCCTTGCGGCGCGACCAGCGCGAGAAGAAGTTGTTGTCGTCGGTCATCGGGTTCTTGGGGGCAACGGCACACCGGCGTGCACCACGGACGCGCCGCTTTGGTGGCGGTCGGCACGCGCACGCGCCGCGCGCAGAAAATCCATCATCATGGGGCCGCTGTCGAGCAAGCCCTGGGTTTCATCCACGGGCGACAGGTGGAATTCGGGGTGCCACTGCACGCCCAGCACATAGCCCGGCCCGTCGTGGCGAATGGCTTCGATGATGCCGTCTTGCGGGCAGCGGGCTTCCACCCGCAGGCCCTCACCGAGCCGGTCCACGCACTGGTGGTGGATGCTGGTGACGCGGTGCGCAGTGCAGCCATAGAGCCGGTGCAAGCTGGAGCCTTCTTCAAAATGCACGTCGTGCAGCAGGCGGTCGTAGTGGACGGTGTCTTGGTGCGGCACAGCACCCGGGCGCATCGAAGGAATGTCTTGCACCAGACTGCCCCCGAAGTACACGTTGATGAGCTGGGCACCGCGGCACACGCCCAACACCGGCTTGCCGGCCTGGATAAAGCCATTCAGCAGGGACAGTTCGTAGCGGTCGCGGATGGCATCGCCCGCCCAGGCCGGGTCGCGCAAGGTGTCACCGTAGGCTTCGGGGCAGATGTCGATACCGCCTTGCAGCACCAGGCCGTCGAGCAAATCGACGATCTCGGTCATGGGCGCCCGGTTGGCCGACAAGGGACTTTCCTCGTCGATGAAGGGCACCATCAGCGCAATGGCCCGGTGGGCCATGATCCAGTGCGCCATGGTGCTTTCCAGAAACTGCAGCCGCTTTTGCGGCAGACCCAGCCCGTTGGGCGGGTGGTGCAACAGGCGGGCGCTGATGCCAATGCGAAGCGTCATTTTTTGGGGCCTGTGCCGTGTTTTTCAGTGGAAATGCGCACCGGTTGGCCAAAGCGGTCGGTGAGGGGTTTGAAGCTGTCGGGGCGCTTGCGGCGTTTGGGTTCGGGCTGGTAGGTGGCGTCCACAAAGGTGCGCAGCCAGTCCACCGCTTCTTCTGGCGCCGCCACCTGCTCCACACGCTCTTGGGCGTCGAGCCAGCGCCCGGCATCGTGGTAGCTCAGCGTCACGGTTTGCGGTACGGCCAGCGGTTCGCCTTCCACCAGCAGGGCTTCGTCGGGGCGCCACACCACCCAAAAGCAGGGGCTGGGGCTGCTCAGGTTCAAAAAATAGCCTTCCGCGTCGTCGCGGAACAGCGCCACGCGAAAACGCGGGAACAGCCAGTGGGTGGAGCCGTCGGGGCTGGGGCCGTCGATGGGTTCTACCGCTTGCGGCGTGTGCTGCTCGTCGGGTGCCAGGGCGGTGGTTTCTTCGGGGGTGTGGCGCAACAACACGTCGGCCAGCACCCAGCGCCAGGCTTGCCAGCGGCTCATGGGGCCGCTGACCGGTTCGCGGCGCATGACCACATCAACCTCAATGGCGGGACGGTTCTGGGTCATGGGTTGTGGGGATGTCGGGTCGTGGCAGAAAGACCGCAATGTAAGCCATCGCAGACCGTGGGGTCTGTCCGCCGTGGGTTTCCCCGCTGACAACCATGCTTTCAGAGGGGAAACCCTGAGAACGTGCGGGCGATCTGACCGGGAGCGCCCACAGACGCCCGGGCTCAGCTGAGCCAGCGCACGTTGAGCATCACTTCGTCAAAGAAGGCACGCAGGGTGGCGGTGCTCATGCTGTAGGGGTCGAAATCGGCCTTGCTGGAGTATTTGAGAAACAGCTGGCGGTTTTCGGCGGTGGCGGCCACCAAGCCCATGGACCAGTCGCCAAAGCGGCGCGAGGCGATTTCGCTGAAGTCCAGGATCTGCGTGTCGGTGTGCCGAGGGTCTTTTTCAATATGGTGGTAGAGCTTGTTCACCGCCGCCCGATCGCCTTCGAGTTGCTGCAGAAAAATACCGTTGGTGAGGCACAGCGCGCCCGTCACGCCCGCGGCGGTGTTGTTGCGCTGCGAGCTGCGCAGGATGTCTTTGACATCGCCAGGGCCAAGAATGTGGGCGGTGCGGCTGGCGTAGGTCAATTGAATCAGCATGGTGGGTTCCTGTGCATAAGAAAGCGCTGAATTAGAAACCGGTGCCCACACCGTCGATCGCTTGAACCCAGAAACCGCCCATCTCGCAGGGACATTTGAGGCCGACAGGGGCTTGGACCCGGCCCCGTTCTGTCAGTAGGTTTCCAGGTGCAAGCGGCCTTCGCGCTTGAGCGCGGCGCCCAGGATGTCCCAGTCCAGCCCGGCGTTTTGCGCCGCGTCGCGCAGGGCCAGCACCACGCCCTCTTCCATGCTTTTGAGGCCGCAGACGTAGAAGTACGCGTTGGGGTCTTGCAGCAGGGGCACCAGATCGGCGGCGCGCTCGCGCATGGCGTCTTGCACGTAGCGCTTGGGGCTTCCCGGGGTGCGGCTGAAGGCGAAATTGATGTCGATGAAGTCTTTGGGCAGGTTCTGCAGCGGGCCGAAGTACGGCAGTTCTTCCTGTGTGCGGGCACCGAAGAACAGCATGAGCTTGCCGCCTTCGAACTTGCCCGAGGCGCGCTGGCGGCGGCGCCATTCGGTCATGGCGCGCATGGGGGCGCTGCCGGTGCCGGTGCAGATCATGACGATGCTGGACTTGGGGTGGTTGGGCATCAGGAAGCTGCTGCCGAACGGGCCGATGACGTCGACCTTGTCGCCCACCTGCAGGTCGCACATGAAGTTGCTGGCCACGCCGCGCACCGGCTGGCCCTGGTGGTCTTCGAGCACGCGCTTGATGGTGAGTGAGAGGTTGTTGTAGCCGGGGCGCTCGCCGTTGCGCGGGCTGGCAATGGAGTATTGGCGGGCGTGGTGCGGCCGGCCCTTGTCGTCGGCGCCGGGCGGAATGATGCCGATGGACTGGCCTTCGAGCACCGGGAACGGCATGCTGCCGAAGTCGAGCACGATGTGGTGCGTGTCGTAGTCGTGGCCGGCTTGTTTGCCGACTTCGGTCACGCGCACGTTGCCGACCACGGTGGCGGTGACGGTTTTCTGGGCGGCCTTGGGGCCGTAGAGGTTGGTGTAGGCGTGGGCTGCGCTCCAGGGTGGCACGGTGGCGCCGAAGGCGGCGGAGTTGAACGCGGTCTGGCCGGTGGTGTCGGCCTGGGCCACGGGCTCGGCGGCCGGTTCTGGCGTGGGTTCGCCAGCGCTGTCACCAGCGAGGGCTTGGCGTTCTGCGGCCGAGAGTTCTGCGGGCAGTTCGTCCCAGGTGAGCTGCTCGGCCAGCGAATAGGCCTTGATGCGCGGCATGGTCCGGTAGTTGTCGATCGAACCGGTGGGGCACGGCGAGATGCAGTCGTTGCACCAGTTGCATTTTTCGGCGTCCACCACGTAGTTGCGCGAGTCGTGGGTGATGGCCTGCACCGGGCAGATGGCCTCGCAGGTGTTGCAGCGGATGCAGATTTCGGGGTCGATCAGGTGTTGCTTGATGAATACCAGTTCGGCGGGTGCGTTCATGGGGGTCTCCGGCTTCTCGTGGGGATGCTTTGGTCTGGATTGTCGTGACTTCGTGGTGCCAATGCGTGGGCGGGGGCCAAGGTCTGCAATTGTGTCTCGTGTGACGTCAACGTGGCACCGCACGGGTCGGGGCGACCGGCTCCTCCTTTACCTCACTGCGCCGGCCACCCCGATCCGTGCTCAGCCGTGCGGAAAAAGGAACGCCCCGGGGTTTCCGGGGCGTAAGGGACCCAGCCCAGGATGCCGTAGAACTGGCTTTGCCAGGCCGCAGGCATCGCCCCCTGGGGGGGGTGACGCGCCCTTAGGCGCGGCGCGGGGGGTCAACAGTTCAAGCGAAGCGGACGTACTCAAAGTCCACCGGCTGGCGGTTGATGCCCATGACTGGGGGTGCGATCCAGTTGGCGAACTTGCCGGGATCGACCACGCGGCCCATCAGGCTGGCCACAAAGGCGCGGTCGCCCTCGCTGGGCAGCCAGTTGTCGCGGTTGGCAGCCCACTCGGACTCGGACACCACGCGGCCATCAGGAGCCACCTTCACACCCTTGAGCAGGCCGATGTTGCGGTGGAAGGCCTTGTGGGGCACGGTCAGGCGGAACGGGATGCCGGCCTTCTCGATCACCTTGTTCCAGCGCTCCACGCCACCGATGCTGTCCTTGATGTAGTCGTCGCGCAGCACTTCGTTGAGCGCATTGAGCATGGGCACTTCTTTTTCGACCAACTGGCCATTCTGCACATTGAGCACCTTGTAGAACTGGCCGCGCAGCTGGTGGTCGTCGGTGCGTTTGCCTTCTTCAAAGCGGCCCTTGAGACCGGTGCTGTAGAAGGTGGCGGCGTTGCTGGATTCGTCGGCACCGAACAGGTCGATGGTCACCGAGAAGTGGAAGTTCAGGTAGCGCTGGATGGTGGGCAGGTCGATCACGCCGGCGGCGCGCAGCTTGGCCGGGTCGTCGGTCTTCAGTTCGTTCATCACCTGGCAGGTGCGGTTGATCACGCGGCTCACGCCCGACTCGCCCACGAACATGTGGTGGGCTTCTTCGGTCAGCATGAACTTGGTGGTGCGGGCCAGCGGGTCGAAGCTGCTCTCGGCCAAGGCGCAGAGCTGGAACTTGCCGTCGCGGTCGGTGAAGTAGGTGAACATGAAGAAGCTCAGCCAGTCGGGCGTCTCTTCGTTGAACGCTTCCAGAATGCGCGGGTTGTCGGCGTTGCCACTGTTGCGTTCCAGGAGGGCTTCACCTTCTTCGCGGCCGTCTTTGCCGAAATACTTGTGCAGCAAATACACCATGGCCCAGAGGTGGCGGCCTTCTTCCACGTTCACCTGGAACAGGTTGCGCAGGTCGTACTGGCTCGGGCAGGTCAGGCCCAGGTGGCGCTGCTGCTCAACCGATGCCGGCTCGGTGTCGCCTTGCGTGACGATGATGCGGCGCAGGTTGGCGCGGTATTCGCCGGGGATGTCTTGCCAGGCGGCTTCGCCTTTGTGGTCACCGAAGTGGATCTTGCGGTCCTGCTCGGCCGGGTTCAGGAAGATGCCCCAGCGGTAGTCGGGCATCTTCACGTGGCCGAACTGCGCCCAGCCTTGTGGGTCCACACTGACGGCGGTGCGCAGGTACACATCAAAATTTTGGCTGCCGTCCGGGCCCATGTCGTCCCACCACTTCAGGTAGTTGGGCTGCCACTGCTCCAGCGCGCGCTGCAGCGTGCGGTCTTCGCTCAGGTTGACGTTGTTGGGGATCTTGTCGCTGTAGTCGATGGTGGACATGTTTGTGCTCCTGCGGGTTTTTCGTACGGTGGACTGTCGTTCGGTTGCGGCTGGCTCCACCGGGAAACCCACCGCACAACAAGACTCAAGAGATCAGACGGGCAATCAGACGCGGTTCATGTCGAACTGCGCTTTGTCGCCTTTGCCGTAGACCTTCAAGGCGCCTTTTTCGCCGACGGCGTTGGGGCGCTGGAAGATCCAGTTCTGCCAGGCGGTGAGGCGGCCGAAGACGCGGGTGGCCATGTTTTCTTTTTGCGCAAAACGCAGGTTGGCTTCCAGGCCGGTCAGGGCATCGGGCGACATGGCCGCGCGCTCTTCCAGCGCCAGGCGCACTTCGTCGGCCCAGTCGATGTCGTCGGGCGCGGCGGTCACCAGGCCCAGGGCGAAGGCGGCGTCGGCGTCGAGTGCCTTGCCGATGACACCGCGCACGGCTTCCATCGGAGCCGCTTCTTCATAGAAGCGGCGCTGCAGGCGCGACTGGTCGTTCACCATGGGCAGGAAGCCGAAGTTGAACTCGCTCAGTTGCAGCTTGGGTGCTTTGTCGGCGTCGTCCGGCAAGGCCAGCATGTAGGCGCGGTCGGCGCAGAAGGCCAGTTCGGCCAGCGTGCCGGCGAAGCAGGAACCTTCTTCGATCAGCGCAAACAGGCTGCGCGACGACACGTCGAGGCGGGCAAAGGTGCGGCGCAGCGCACCGATGGTCTCGCGCACAAACCAGTGGTCTTGGTGCGCCAGCATCAGGGCGTCGTTGGCCAGCACGGCGGCGGCGTCGCCTTCGGTTTTCAGAATCCAGGTGCCGATGTCGAGTTCGTTGGTGCGCAGGTTGAGGATGGCGTCGTCCAGCTCGCGGGCCATCTGCAGCGGGTACCAGGCGGCGCCAGCGGCTTCAATGCCGGCCAGGTCGGTGGGCTGCGCACCGCTCGGGGCTTTCAGGGTGAGGGTGGCGTGGCGCTTGGCACGGTCAATGGCCACGTTCACATAGGTGTAGGCAATACCGTCGGCGCTGTCGGTGCGCTCCACGCGGGGCAGGCTCACGCCTTTCGCATCGGCCGGGCGGTCGCTCTGGGCGGCCAGTTGGGCGGCGCGCTCGCTCACGGCGGCGGCGAACTGCTGCGGCTTGGCCACGGCATCCACCAGGCGCCAGTCCACGGCCTTCTGGCCCCGCACGCCTTCGCTGGTGGTGCAGAAAATGTCGGCCAGGTCGTGGCGCACATGGCGCTTGTCGGTCACGCGGGTCAGGCCGCCGGTGCCGGGCAGCACGCCCAGCAGGGGCACTTCGGGCAGGCTCACGGCGCTGGAGCGGTCGTCCACCAGCAGAATTTGATCGCAGGCCAGGGCCAGCTCGTAGCCGCCGCCGGCGCAGGCACCGTTCAGGGCGGCCAGGAACTTCAGGCCACTGTGTTTGCTGGTGTCTTCAATGCCGTTGCGGGTTTCGTTGGTGAACTTGCAGAAGTTCACCTTCCAGGCGTGGGTCGACACACCGAGCATGAAGATGTTGGCGCCCGAGCAGAACACGCGGTCCTTGCCGCTGGTGACCACCACGGTCTTGACCTCGGGGTGCTCGAAGCGGATGCGGTTCAGCGCGTCGTGCAGCTCAATGTCCACACCCAGGTCGTAGCTGTTGAGCTTGAGTTTGTAGCCGGGGCGGATGCCGGCGTCTTCGTCGATGTCGATGGCCAGGGTGGCCACGGCGCCATCAAAGGCCAGCTTCCAATGACGGTACTGGCTGGGTTCGGTGCGGTAATCGACGGCGTTCGGGTTCATGGAGGTCTCCTGTTTGTTGGGCTGCGCGGGGTAACAAAAGGGTGCCGACCTGCATTGCATCACCGGGGGCACCGAGTGATGTGAATAATATTGCATCTTTTCAAAACCGTCAATGCATTTTTGTGCATGTTACGAAATACCCAACACCTCCCTCACCTGGGTACGCAGGGCATCAAAAGCGTCGTCGAGGCGGTAGGCACTGGTATTGAAGTGCAGGTCGGCCTTGGAATAAAAGGCCGAACGCCCCGCCAGAATGCGCTTCAAATCTTCCATGGCCTCGCGGCTGGCGGCCATGGGGCGCATATCGCCCTGGGCCGCCACGCGGCCCATGTGGTCGGCCGGGTCGGCCTGCAGCCAGATGGTGGTGCAGTGGCTCAGCAACAGGTTGAAGTTGGCCGCGTCCGACACCAGGCCACCGGGCGTGGCAATCACCACCTCGGGGTAGATTTGTATGGCCTCTTCCAGGGCGCGGCGCTCGTAGCGGCGGTAGGCCGGAGTGCCGTACAGCGCGTGGATTTCGTTGATGCTGCAGCCGGCAAATTTTTCAATTTCGCGGCTGAGTTCAATGAAGGCGTAGCCCAGGTCGTCGGCCAGGCGCTGGCCCAGCGTGGACTTGCCCGCACCGCGCAGGCCAATGAGGGCGATGCGCGCGCTGCGCCCCGCATCGCCACCCGCCGCCGCGCCGCCGCCCAGCAGGCTGCCAATGGCCACGCGGGCGCGGCGCAAATCGGCCTCGTTGCGGTGCTCCAGCAGTTCGCGAATCAGCAACCACTCGGGCGAGCTGGTGGTCACGTCGCCCAGCAGCTCGGTGAGCGAGCACTGCAGCGCCTGCGCCACCTGCAGCAGCACCAGCACCGAGGCGTTGCCGGTGCCGTATTCCAGGTTGGCCAGGTGGCGCTCGGACACGTCGGCCGCCACCGCCACGGCCTTGCGCGTCATGCCCCGGCGCGAGCGCAGGGTGCGCACGCGTTCGCCCAGCGCCACCAGAAATGGGTGTCGCTGCGCTTCGTCAGCACCGGGCGCAGCGGGGGCCACAACGCCCACCACCGGTTCTTCTACCGTGGCCAGTTGGTTCATAGAGGTGTTCATCGGTTCAGGGAAAACCCTTGTTAGACTTGCCATCCGGCAAAACATGCACTTTAATGCATGATGCATGAGGCGCAAGATAATGCATTTATAGCGCCAATCCCGGGCGGCGACCAGCCCTCTTCGATACCCCTACCCTGCGAAACCCCATGAATACCACGCCCCTGCTCCCCAACTTTTTCGCTGGCCGCTGGCAAACCGGCGCCGGCAACGGCACCACCCTGCTCGACCCGGTGCTGGGCACGCCCTTGGTGCGCGTGAGCAACACCGGCCTGGACCTGGCCGAGGGCTTTGCCTTTGCCCGCGAACAAGGCGGCCAAGCCCTGCGCGCACTGTCTTACCAACAACGCGCCGGCTTGCTCAGCGCCATGGTGAAGGTGCTGCAAGCCAACCGCGACGCTTACTATGAAATGGCCACCGCCAACTGCGGCACCGTGACCAAAGATTCGGCGGTCGACATCGACGGCGGCATCTTCACCCTGGGTTACTACGCCAAACAGGGCGAGGCCCTGGGCACCGCCACCTGCCTGCTCGACGGTGAGCGCATCCGCATGGGCAAAGACCCGCTGTTCCAGACCCAGCACGTGCTGAACCCCACGCGCGGCGTGGCGCTGTTCATCAACGCCTTCAACTTCCCGAGCTGGGGCCTGTGGGAAAAAGCCGCGCCAGCGCTGCTCTCGGGCGTTCCGGTGATCGTGAAACCCGCCACCGCCACCGCCTGGCTGACCCAGCGCATGGTGCAGGACGTGGTGGACGCCGGCATCTTGCCGGCGGGCGCGTTGTCGGTCATCTGCGGCTCGTCGGCCGGGCTCATGGACCAGCTGCAACCGTTTGACGTGGTGAGCTTCACCGGCTCGGCCGAGACGGCGCGCATCATCCGCAGCCACCCCGCCGTGGCCCAGCGTTCGGTGCGCTGCAACATCGAAGCCGACAGCCTGAACAGCGCCCTGCTCGACCCCGCCGCCACCGAAGGCAGCGAAGCCTTCAACCTGCTGGTGGCCGAAGTGGCCCGCGAAATGACAGGCAAAAGCGGCCAGAAATGCACCGCCATCCGCCGCATTTTGGTGCCACGCGCGCTGTTTGACGCCACGGCCCAGGCCATTGGCGCCAGGCTGGCGAAAACCACCGTGGGCAACCCGCGCAACGAATCCACGCGCATGGGCTCGCTGGTGAGCCGCGAGCAGTTTGACAGCGTGCTGGCCGGCATAGCCCACCTGAAAACCGAAGCCGAGGTGCTGTTTGACGGCAACGGCGCTGCGCTGGTGGACGCCGACCGCGCGGTCGCTGCCTGCGTGGCCCCGGTGCTGCTGGGCCACCGCCAGCCCGCGCAAGCCCAGGTGCTGCACGAGGTGGAGGTGTTCGGCCCGGTGGCCACGCTCATGGCCTATGACGATGAGGAACAGGCCTACGCGCTGATCCGCCGCGGCGAAGGTTCGCTGGTGGCCTCGGTCTACAGCGCCGACCCCGCCTTCATGGCCCGCGCCGCACTGGCCCTGGCCGACAGCCACGGCCGGGTGCACATGATCAGCCCCGACGTGGCCACCAGCCAGACCGGCCACGGCAACGTGATGCCCATGAGCCTGCACGGCGGCCCCGGCCGCGCCGGTGGCGGCGAAGAGCTGGGCGGCCTGCGCGCCCTGGGCTTTTACCACCGCCGCAGCGCGGTGCAGGCCAGCAGCGTTGCGCTGGATGTGCTGGCGGCTTCAGGCACACCGTTGAAGTATTGACCCCCCGGACGGAACACCCCCCGCGCCGCCTGCGGCGTCACCCCCAGGTGGCGATGCGAGTGGCCCGGCCAAGCCGGTTCCACCGCATCCTGGGCTTCGGCCCTTCTCACCGGACATCCCCCCGCACCCGCCAGCCCCACCCAGAAAAAACAGGAGACACACCATGAACACCACCGAACCCAGCGCCCCGCCCGAGCGCTTCAACTTCGCCCGCCACCTGATCGCGCTCAACGCTGGCCGAGAAAACAAAACCGCGCTGATCGACGACGCCGGCTCGCTCACCTACGGCCAGCTCGCCGACCAGGTGCAGCGCTTCTCAGCCGCCTTGCAGGCGCTGGGCCTGCAGCGCGAAGCGCGCGTGTTGCTGCTCATGCACGACAGCAGCGACTGGGTGGTGGCTTTTCTGGGGGCGCTGCACGCGGGCGTGGTGCCGGTGGCGGTGAACACGCTGCTGACCGCCAAAGACTACGGTTACATGCTGGCCAACAGCCGGGCACAAGCGGCTTTGGTGTCGGCCGCGCTGCTGCCCACGTTGCAGACAGCGCTGGAGAGCGGCGGCCACGAGGTGAAGCACCTCGTGGTGTCGCGCGCCCAAGCGCCCCTGCCTGCGGACGCGCACGACTTCGCCGCACTCACCGCCGCCCACCCACCCGGCAGCGGGGCCGACACCCACGGCGACGAGCCCGCCTTCTGGCTGTATTCGTCCGGTTCCACCGGCAGCCCCAAAGGCACGGTGCACACCCAGGCCAACCTGTACTGGACGGCCGAGCTGTACGGCAAAGCGGTGCTGGGTCTGAAAGAAAGCGACGTGGTGTTTTCCGCCGCCAAGCTGTTCTTTGCCTACGGCCTGGGCAACGGCCTGAGCTTTCCGCTGAGCGTGGGCGCCAGCGTGGTGCTGATGGCCGAGCGGCCCACGCCACAGGCCACCTTCAAGCGCATGGTGGACCACCAGCCCACCGTGTTTTACGGCGCCCCCACCGGCTACGGTGGCATGCTGGCCTCGCCCGACCTGCCGGCCCAAAACCAGGTGGCGCTGCGCCTGTGCTCGTCGGCCGGCGAGGCCCTGCCGCGCGACATTGGTGAGCGCTGGACGGCCCATTTCGGCTGCGAGATCATCGACGGCATCGGCTCCACCGAAATGCTGCACATCTTCTTGTCCAACCGCCCGGGCGATGTGCGCTACGGCACCACCGGCAAGGCGGTGCCCGGCTACGAGGTGCAACTGCGCAACGAAGACGGCAGCGTGATCACCGGCCACAACCAGATTGGCGACCTCTACATCCAGGGGCCGAGCGCGGCGCTGATGTACTGGAACAACCGGGCCAAGTCGCGCGACACCTTTCAAGGCGCCTGGACCAAGAGCGGCGACAAGTACACCCGCGACCCCGACGGCTACTACACCTACGCCGGGCGCAACGACGACATGCTCAAGGTCAGCGGCATTTACGTCAGCCCGTTTGAAGTGGAGGCCACGCTGGTACAGCACCCCGCCGTGCTGGAAGCCGCCGTGATCGGCAAGACCGACGACGACGGCCTGACCAAAACCAAGGCCTACGTGGTGCTCAAAACCGGCGCCCAGGCCACCGAAGCCGAGCTGCAGGCCTTCGTGAAGGAGAAGCTCGCGCCCTACAAGTACCCGCGCTTCATCGAGTTCATGGCCGAGCTGCCCAAAACCGCCACCGGCAAAATCCAACGCTTCAAGCTGCGCGATCTGGAAACGCAGCGGCGGTTCGAGCGCTGAAAGAAGCTGAAAAGGCGGGTGTGGGGGCAGGCGCGTGCCAGCCGTTGCGACCCATGTTCACGTCCCCACGCATTGAGCGCCCAGATGAGACCCTCTGCAGCCGCACGCAGCCCAAGCGTCCGGCGCGGGGGGATCGCTAAAATGAACCTCCTTCTTCTGAGCACCGACCATGTCCTTCTTCGCCCGCCCGCACTATTCCTCCGACACCACCGACTTCATCAACAAGCTCAAGGTGGACCACCCCACCCTGGAACAGGAGCAGCGCCAGGGCCGTTCGTTGCTGTGGGACAAGCAGATTGACCGCAGCTTTCAAGCCGCCGCCGAATCGGCCAAGGTTGCCCAGCAACCCTACGTGTACCAAACCGGTTCTGACCACGCCTGAACCGGTTGCCGCGCGCACCGCACATGAGCCCAGAGACCCCGGTCCTCGATGCGGCACCACCGGGGCTGGACGATGTGCTGCCCCATGTGGTGGACCACGTTGCCCTGGCCCGGCTGTACGGCGAACCGCTGTTCACCATGCCGCGCGACCTGTACATTCCGCCCGACGCGCTGCGGGTCTTTCTGGAAGCGTTTGAAGGCCCGCTCGACCTGTTGCTCTACCTGATCCGCAAGCAAAACTTCAACATCCTCGACATCCCGATGGCCGCCGTCACGCGGCAGTACATGGGCTACGTGGATGAAATTCGCGCCAGCAACCTGGAGCTGACCGCCGAATACCTGCTCATGGCGGCCATGCTGATCGAGATCAAGTCGCGCATGCTGCTGCCACCCAAAAAAGTGGCCGAAGGCGAAGAAGCCGAAGACCCCCGCGCCGAGCTGGTGCGCCGCTTGCTCGAATACGAACAAATGAAACGGGCGGCCCAGCGGCTGGCCGATCAACCCCAATTTGGGCGTGACTTTCTGCGTGCGCAGGTGCACATAGAACAGGCCCTCGTGCCCCGCTTTCCAGACGTGACGCCGCTGGACCTGCAGTCTGCCTGGCGCGACATTCTGAAACGCGCCCGGCTGGTGCAACACCACAAAATCAGCCGCGAAGAACTCTCGGTGCGCGAGCACATGGGCATCGTGCTGCGCCACCTGCGGGGCCGCAAGTTCGTCGAATTTGGCGAACTGTTCGACCCGGCCAAAGGCCAACCGGTCCTGGTGGTGACCTTCATCGCCATGCTGGAGCTGGCCAAAGAAACCCTCATCGAACTGACCCAGGCCGAGGCCTTTGCCCCCATCTACGTGCGACTGGCCTACACCCCGGTAAGCTCGTGACAGTTGCCACCACGCTGCGCCCCGCAGCGTATTTACAAGCCACACCCACATGACCAGCATCCTCGAATTTGACGTTCTCATCATTGGCAGTGGTCTCGCCGGCCTGACGGCTGCGCTGAACCTCTGCGCCACCCACCGGGTGGCCGTGGTCACCAAACGCGGGCTCAGCGACGGCTCCAGCATGTGGGCCCAGGGCGGCATTGCCGCCGTGCTGGCCGAGGGCGACAGCTTTCAGTCGCATGTGGACGACACGCTGGTGGCCGGTGCCGGCCTGTGCGACCTGGACGCCACCCGCTTCACGGTGGAACACGCCCCCGCCGCCGTGGCCTGGCTGCAAGAGCTGGGCGTGCCGTTTTCCACCGAACACGGCGAACTGCACCTGACCCGCGAAGGCGGCCACAGCCACCGCCGCATCGTGCACGCCACCGACGCCACCGGCGCCGCCGTGCAAGCCACCCTGCTGCAGCGGTTGAAAAACACGCCCAGCATTGCGGTGTTCGAGCACCACATGCTGGTGGACCTGATCACCGACCGCAAACTGCCCGGCCACAGCAAGACCGCAGCATCCACCCGCTGCCACGGCGCCTACATCCTGGACGAAGAACGCGGCGAAGTGCTTACCTTCAGCGCCGCCCACACCGTGCTGGCCACCGGCGGCGCGGGCAAGGTGTACCTCTACACCACCAACCCCGACACCGCCACCGGCGACGGCATCGCCGCCGCCTGGCGCGCCGGTTGCCGCGTGGGCAACATGGAATTCATCCAGTTCCACCCCACCTGCCTCTACCACCCGCACGCCAAAAGCTTCCTCATCACCGAAGCTGTGCGCGGCGAAGGCGGGCGCCTGCTCTTGCCCCCGCACCTGGGCAGCCACCGCTTCATGCCCGACCACGACCCGCGCGCCGAACTGGCCCCGCGCGACGTGGTGGCCCGAGCCATCGACTTCGAAATGAAAAAACACGGCCTGGACTGCGTGCACCTCGACATCTCGCACCAAAGCCCCGCGTTTCTGCACGAGCACTTTCCCAACATCCTGGCCCGCTGCGCCGAACTGGGCATCGACATCACCCAAGAGCCGATCCCTGTGGTGCCCGCCGCGCACTACACCTGCGGTGGCGTCGTCACCGACCTGGCCGGACACACCGACCTGCAAGGCCTGTACGCCGTGGGCGAAACCACCTGCACCGGCCTGCACGGTGCCAACCGGCTGGCCAGCAATTCGCTGGTGGAATGCATGGTGTTTGCCCAAGGCGCGGTGGCCGCCATTCGCAACGCCCAACCCGGGCAGAAACCCACCATGCCGCAGTGGGACGAAAGCCGCGTGACCGACGCCGACGAACAGGTGGTGATCTCGCACAACTGGGACGAACTGCGCCGCTTTATGTGGGATTACGTGGGCATTGTGCGCACCAACAAACGGCTGGAACGCGCCGCCCACCGCATCACCCTGCTGCAACGCGAAATCCACGAGTTCTATTCACAATTCCACGTCACCCGCGACCTGCTGGAATTGCGCAATCTGGTGCAGGTGGCCGACCTGATTGTGATGAGCGCCATGATGCGCCACGAAAGCCGGGGCCTGCACTTCAGCCGCGACTACCCCGATTTGCTGCCCGAAGCCAAACCAACGGTGTTGGTGCCACCGGTGCGGTGAGCCAGTAGCCGGCGCTTCCAGCTCCGGTTTCCTCTGGAGCGGGAAGCTCCAGCCACTTCAGCATCCCATCAGCAGCGGTGCGGCTGTTGCACTCAAGCCGCGCCAATGTTCGGCACCAACGTCCCCGCATCCTGCCCCCCGCGCTGCGCGGCGGTGAAGGTCAGCATGCGGTCAATCGGCTGGCGGGCGCGGGGAATCAGCGCCGGCTCCACGTGGATTTCATTCAAACCGTGTTCGAGCACCTGGGCCACACCGGCCAGGCCGTTCATGGCCATCCAGGGGCAGTGGGCGCAGCTTTTGCAGGTGGCGCTGTTGCCGGCGGTGGGGGCTTCTATGAACACCTTGCCGGGGTTTTGCTGGCGCAGCATGTGCATCATGCCGTTGTCGGTGGCCACAATGAATTCGGGCGCGTCCAACTCGCGTGCAGCCTTCAAAATGGCCGAGGTGGAGCCCACGGCATCGGCCAGGGCCACCACGTCGGCCGGGCTTTCCGGGTGCACCAGCACCTTGGCCAGGGGGTGCTGCTTTTTCAGGGCTTGCAGCTCAAAGGCTTTGAACTCGTCGTGCACGATGCAGGAGCCGGTCCACATCACCATGTCGGCACCGGTTTCGCGCTGGATGTAGCCACCCAGGTGCTTGTCGGGGGCCCACAAAATCTTGTGGCCTTTGTCTTTGAGCGCACGCACGATGTCCAGCGCACAGCTGCTGGTAACGAGCCAGTCGGACCGCGCCTTCACAGCCGCGCTGGTGTTGGCGTACACCACCACGGTGCGGTCGGGGTGGGCATCGCAAAACGCGCTGAACCCGTCAATGGGGCAGCCCAGGTCGAGCGAGCAGTTGGCGTCCAAGTCGGGCATGAGCACGGTTTTTTCCGGGCTCAAAATTTTCGCGGTCTCGCCCATGAAACGCACGCCGGAGACGACCAGGGTTTGTGCGGCGTGGTCGCGGCCAAAGCGGGCCATTTCCAGCGAATCGCTGACGATGCCACCGGTTTCCACGGCCAGGTCTTGCAGGTCGGGGTGCACGTAGTAGTGCGACACCATCACCGCGTTGCGCTCTTTCAGCAGCCGCCTGATGCGCTCTTTCAGCTCGGCGCGTTGCTTGGGGCCGGGCTCCACCGGCACGCGCGCCCAGGCGTGTTGGGTCGGGCAGGCGGGCTGTTCGTATTCGACGTCGATCACGGGGGCTCGGGTGTCTGCGGTGGTGTCTGGGGTGTTCATGGCGGTGGGTTTCAAAACGGCAGCGGGCGCCTGGCTGGGGTTTTAGAGGGCTTCAAAGCGCATGGAGAAGTCAACGGCCTTCACGTCTTTGGTCAAGGCGCCAATGGAGATGCGGTCCACCCCGGTTTCTGCAAGCGCGCGCACGGTCTGCAAGTTCACACCGCCCGAAATTTCGAGCACGGCACGGCCTGCGTTGCTGAGCACCGCGGCCTGCAGGGTGGGAATGTCCATGTTGTCCAGCAGCACCATGGTGGCGCCACAAGCCAGCGCCTCGTTGAGTTGGGGCACGGTTTCCACTTCAATTTCCACAAACCGTGCCTGGGGCGCGGTGTCTTTCACCCGCTGCAGCACGGCAGCCACGCCACCGGCGGCGGCAATGTGGTTTTCCTTGATCAGCACGGCGTCGTACAGGCCAATGCGGTGGTTCACACCGCCGCCGGTGGTGACCGCGTATTTTTGCGCCAGCCGCAGACCGGGCAAGGTTTTGCGCGTGTCCACAATCTGCGCCCGGGTGCCCGCCACCGCAGCCACATAGGTGGCGGTTTTGGTGGCCACGGCCGACAGCAGTTGCAAAAAGTTCAGCGCGGTGCGCTCGGCCGTCAGCAGCGGCTGGGCCATGCCTTCGATCTCCAGCACCACCTGGTCTGCGCTGCAGCGCTGGCCCTCGGCCACATGCCAGGTGAGTTGCGCCCGGGGATCGAGTGCCCGCACGGCAGCCTCGACCCAGGGCGTGCCGCATATCACGGCCTCTTCGCGCGCCAAAATGCGCGCCCGGGTGCGCCGGGTCGCATCGACCAAGGCTGCGGTGAGGTCACCGGTGCCCACGTCTTCGGCCAACGCGCGGGCCACATCGGCGCTGGCCAGTACCGCCAGATCGGAGGGAGTAAATTCAGACAGGTGTTTCATGGGACGCAAGCATAACGGGATCGAATATAGTGCCCCCATTCTGAAAGCCATGCCACCAACCCGAGGGACACCGACATGAGCACCCCCCAATCCGCCGCCCCCATGGCCACGCCTTACGGCACCTTGCCGGCCGCTTCGCCGCTGCCGCAGCGCAAACCGGTCAGCCTGCCCCGGCTGATGGAAATGCGCGAGCGTGGTGAAAAAATCACCATGCTCACCGCCTACGACGCCACCTTCGCGGCGGTGGCCGATGCGGCGGGGGTGGAATGCATTCTGGTAGGCGATTCGCTGGGCATGGTGTGCCAGGGCTTGTCGAGCACGGTGGGCGTGACGCTGGAGACCATGCGCTACCACACCGAAAGCGTGGTGCGCGGCCTGCAGCGCGTGCAGGCCACGGCCTGGGTCATTGCCGACCTGCCCTTTGGCAGCTACCACGAGAGCAAAGAACAGGCGCTGCGCAGCGCCGCCGAACTGATGCGGGCGGGCGCCCACATGGTGAAGCTGGAAGGTGGCGGCTGGACGGCGCCGACGGTGCAGTTTCTGGTGGAACGCGGCATTCCGGTGTGCGCCCACCTGGGTCTCACCCCACAAACCGTGCACGCGCTGGGTGGCTACCGGGTGCAAGGGCGCGGCGATTCGGCAGCGCTCACCCTGCGGCGCCACGCGTTGGAACTGCAGGACGCGGGCGCCACCATGCTGGTGCTGGAAATGGTGCCGGCCACGGTGGCCACCGAGATCACCGCCGAACTCAAGACCTGCCACACCATCGGCATTGGTGCGGGCAAAGGCACGGCCGGCCAGGTGCTGGTGATGCACGACATGCTGGGCATCAACCTGGGCAAGAACCCCAAGTTTGTGCGCAACTTCATGGACGGTGCCAGCAGCGTGCGCGAGGCGATGGCCGCTTATGTGGCCGCCGTCAAAAACGGCAACTTCCCCGACGACCAGCTCCACGCCTGGTAGCTGAACCACCCCACCCGCGCTCCGCGCGACCCCTTCAAGGGAGCAACACCCGCCGCCTGGCACAGCCAACCCGGCGCGGCTCCCTGACCACTTCGTTCATCTCCCCTCATGCACATCGTTCACACCCTCAACGACCTGCGCGCGGCCCTGCAACCGTTCGACGCCCCTGCTTTTGTGCCCACCATGGGCAGCCTGCACAACGGCCACCTGGACTTGGTGCGCACCGCCAAGCCGCTGGGCGATGTGACGGTGGCCAGCATCTTTGTGAACCGCTTGCAGTTTGCCCCGCACGAGGACTTTGACACCTACCCACGCACCCTGCAGGCCGATTGCGACAAGCTGGCCGCAGAAGGCTGTGACGTGGTGTTTGCCCCGTCGGAAAAAGAGCTGTACCCCGAACCCCAGGGCTTCAAGGTGCAACCCCCCACCGAACTCGCCGACATTCTGGAGGGCCACTTCAGGCCCGGCTTTTTTGTGGGTGTCAGCACCGTGGTGATGAAGCTCTTTCAATGCGTGTTTGCCCAAGCCAAGGG
Organism: Hydrogenophaga sp.; assembly: GCF_030656115.1. Taxonomy (GTDB): domain Bacteria; phylum Pseudomonadota; class Gammaproteobacteria; order Burkholderiales; family Burkholderiaceae_C; genus Hydrogenophaga. The sequence goes on along the minus strand of NZ_JAUSOO010000152.1, from coordinate 21,115 downwards.
GCCGCGCTACGCCGTGTTTGGCAAAAAAGACTACCAGCAACAAATGGTGATTCGCCGCATGGTGCAGCAGTTTGCCCTGCCCATCACCGTGGTGGGCGCTGAAACCCAGCGGGCGCCCGACGGCCTGGCACTGAGTTCGCGCAACAGCTACCTGAGCGAAGCTGAGCGGGCTGAAGCGGTGCAGTTGTCGCTGGCGCTGCGTGCGCTGGCCCGCGACGCGCTGGCCGCAGCCGAGGGCCTGCCCGCACACCGCGCGGGCCTGGAAGAGCGGGCCATGCAGGCGCTGGCAGGCCGTGGCTGGAAACCCGACTACCTGACGGTGCGCCGCCGGGTTGACCTGCAGCCGCCCACCGCAGCCGACGCCACCACCGCGCAGTCGCTGGTGGTGCTGGGCGCTGCGCGCCTGGGCCATACGCGGTTGATCGACAACTTCGAGGTCTGAGAGGCTGAGAAATCCCCCCGCGCCGCCTGCGGCGTCACCCCCAAAGGGGCAGATGCTGGCGGCCCGGCGAAGCCGGTTCCGAGGAGGCTACACCGTCTCGTCTTTGGGATCGCGCCCCATCAGCGCGGCCACCGCTTGTGCGGGTTTCAGCTGGCCGTCGAGCAAGGCCACCACCGCTTCGCTGATGGGCATGTCCACACCCAGCCTGCGGGCGCGCTGCACCACCGTGCGGGCGCTGTACACGCCTTCGGCCACATGGCCCAGCGAATCCACCGCCTGTTGCAAGCTCAGGCCCTGCGCCAGCAGCTGGCCCACCTTGCGGTTGCGAGACAGATCGCCGGTGGCGGTGAGCACCAGGTCGCCCAGCCCCGAAAGCCCCATGAACGTATCGGCCCGCGCACCGAGCGCCAGGCCCAGGCGGGTCATCTCGGAGAGCCCCCGGGTGATCAGCGCCGCGCGGGCGTTCAGGCCCAGATTCAAGCCATCACACAGGCCGGTGGCAATGGCCAACACGTTTTTGACCGCACCGCCCACCTCCACACCCACGATGTCTTCGTTGGCGTACACACGCAGCGTGGGGCTGTGAAAAGCCGCCACCAAGGCGGCACGCACGCTGGCGTGTTCGCTGGCCGCCACCAGGGCGGTGGGCTGGCCGCGCGCCACCTCTTGCGCAAAGCTGGGGCCGCTGAGCACACCGGCTTGCAGGTGGGGCGCCACATCGGCCCGAATCTCGTGGCCCATGAGTCCCGTGGTGCCGGTACCGCCTTGGGGCGCCTCGAACCCTTTGCACAACCAGGCCACCGGGGCCGGGTGGTCGCGCAAGCGCTCCAGCATGCCACGCAGCCCCGCCATGGGCGTGGCCACGATCACCAGGTCGGCACCCTGAGCGGGCGACTCTGCGCTGCCCAACGCGGCGTGTGAAACCTGCAAGCCGTCTGGCAACGCAAAGCCGCGCAGGTAGCGCCGGTTTTCACGTTGCGCCTGCAAGTCGGCGGCTTGCGCCGCATCGCGGGCCCACAGCGTGACGCGATGCGAGGGCCCAGAAGCTCGGGCCGCGCTGATGGCCAGCGCCGTGCCCCAGGCACCGGCACCGAGCACGGCGATGCTCAGCGGTGCGGCTGCGCCCACAACCACGTTATTGCGTGACGATGCGGGGCGCGTCTTCGGCGGCCTGCGCCTGCTGCTGCTCGTACATGGCCTGGAAATTGATCTCGGCCAGGTGCACGGGCGGGAAGCCGCCACGCTGGATCAGGTCGGCCACGTTGCTGCGCAGGTAGGGGTACACGATCTGCGGGCAAGCGATGCCCATGATGGGGCCCATTTGCTCTTGCGGCAGGTTGCGAATTTCAAAAATACCGGCCTGCTTGGCTTCGACCAGAAACACGGTCTTGTCCTTGATCTTGGTCTGCACGGTGGCGGTGACACAAATCTCGAACACGCCGTCGGCCACCGGGTTGGCTTCCACGCCAAGCTGGATGTCCACCGAAGGCTGTTCCTGCTCCAGCAGGATGGCCGGCGAATTGGGCTGCTCCAGTGACGCTTCTTTCAGGTAGACGCGCTGGATCTGGAAAACGGGGTCTTGGGTATCGGCCATGTTGGAGTCTCGAAATAGTCTTGAAAAACGAAACCCGCCGGGGAATAGCGTTCCCACAGCGGGCACCGATGGTGATTATGTCAGCCCCGTCACCCAGGGCTGAGCGGGCTCAGCCCTGCAGCATGGGCACCAGGCCGCCCTGGGCGTCCAGCGCATGCAGATCGTCGCAACCGCCCACATGGGTTTCACCAATGAAGATTTGCGGCACGCTGGTGCGCCCGGTGAGCGTTTTCATGTGGGCACGCAGCTCGGGCTGTCCGTCCACAAACAGCTCTTCAAGCTGGGTCACGCCACGGGCCTGCAGCAAGGCCTTGGCGCGGCTGCAAAAAGGGCAATAAGCGCTGGTGTACATCTTCACGGGGGTCATGCGGAATCCTGGAAAAGGGTTGCGGGAAAAAGTGGGCTGGGATGATCAGGCTTTTTCGACCGGCAGGCTGGCCGAGCGCCAGGCACCCATGCCACCCGACAGGGAATGGCTGTTCTCGTAGCCCAGTTTCTTCGCAATGGCCACCGCGCGCTTGGAACGCATGCCCGAAGCACACACCAGAATGACCGGCGTGGCCTTGTTTTTCACCGCACCCGCCAACTTGGCTTCCAGGTCGGCCAGCGGGATGTTTTTGGCACCCACCACATGCCCGGACGCAAACTCGTCGGCACCACACACATCGATCACCGCCGCCTTTTCACGGTTCATCAACTGCACCGCCTGCGCCGGATTGAGCGAGTCGGCACCGCCCCCGGCGGTCAGGGCCGGGAACATCAACATGGCACCCGCGCTGAACGCCACGGCAATCAAAATCCAGTTTTCAATAAAAAAACTCACGGGGACACCTTTCAGTTAAGCCTGCGATTTTAGAATGTCTGGCTGGACTGTGTGGGCCTTGCTGCGCCACACGTCAGCCCGGTCCCGCCTTGCGCAGTGCTGTCACCCTGGTTTTGCGCGCACCAACGCCCTTCTCTACCCATGTACAAACTCGTTCTGATCCGCCACGGTGAATCCACCTGGAACCTTGAAAACCGCTTCACCGGCTGGACCGATGTGGACCTGACGCCCACCGGCGTGTCCCAGGCCATGTCGGCCGGTAAATTGCTCAAGGCCGAAGGCTACGACTTCGACATCGCCTACACCAGCGTGCTCAAGCGGGCCATTCACACCCTGTGGTACACGCTGGACGAGATGGACCGCACCTGGCTGCCCGTGGTGAAAAGCTGGCGCCTGAACGAGCGCCACTACGGTGCGCTGCAAGGTCTGAACAAGGCCGACATGGCCAAGCAATACGGCGACGAACAGGTGCTGATCTGGCGCCGCAGCTACGACACGCCGCCGCCCGCGCTGGAGGCCACCGACCCCCGCTGCGAGCGCAGCGACCGCCGCTATGCCCTGCTGCAACCCGACCAGGTGCCCCTGACCGAGTGCCTGAAAGACACGGTGGCGCGCGTCATGCCGTTCTGGAACGAGGCCCTGGCGCCCGCCATCAAGGCCGGCAAACGGATCGTGGTGGCTGCCCACGGCAACAGCATCCGGGCGCTGGTGATGTACCTGGAAGGCATCAGCGAGGCCGACATCGTGGGTGTGAACATTCCCAACGGCATTCCGCTGGTCTACGAACTGGACGCCGATCTCAAGCTCATCAAGCGTTACTACCTGGGCGACGCCGAGGCCGCTGCTGCGGCGGCGGCCGCTGTGGCCGCACAAGGCAAGGGTTGAGAAGCCACGCATCTTCCGCTCATGCCCTGTTCACCAGCCAAGACTGCCGTTTGAAGCGGTCTGCCGTGGCACCAAAGGCTTTGTGGAACTGAAATACCCGGCCTTGCTCCAAGGTGTATATTGCTTTGCGGCAGGGGCCTTCGGCCCCGTCCAGGTTTGTTTTAAGGTATTTCCATGGGTAAATTTGTGGGTCAAAAGCTGAAAATTGCAGGCTGGGTTGCTATTGGCGCTGTGGCGGGCGCACTCACCACCGTGCAACTGCAGGCGGTGGCCCGGGGCACGCTGGCACCGCTGCCTCTGGAAGAACTGCAACAGCTCGCCGCAGTGTTCGGCATGGTCAAGAGCGACTACGTGGAGCCGGTGGATGAGAAAAAACTCATCTCCGAGGCCATCACGGGCATGGTCGCCAGCCTGGACCCGCACTCCCAGTATTTCGACAAGAAGTCGTTCAAGGAATTCCGCGAAGGCACCAGCGGGCGTTTCGTGGGTGTGGGCATTGAAATCACCATGGAAGACGGCTTGGTCAAGGTGGTGTCGCCCATTGAAGACTCACCCGCCTTCCGGGCCGGACTCAAAACCGGCGACCTGATCACCAAGATCGACGACACCGCCGTCAAAGGTTTGAGCATCAACGAGGCCGTCAAGCTCATGCGCGGTGAGCCACGCACCAAGGTGTTGCTCACCATTTTCCGCAAAGACGAAAACCGCAGCTTCCCGGTGACGATCACGCGCGAAGAGATCAAAACCCAGAGCGTGAAAACCAAGGTGGTTGAACCGGGTTATGCCTGGGTTCGGGTGTCGCAGTTCCAGGAGCGCACCATTGAAGACTTTGCCCGCAAAGTGGAGGACATTTACAAGGCCGACCCCAAGCTGAAAGGCCTGGTGCTCGATTTGCGCAACGATCCAGGCGGCTTGCTGGATGCGGCGGTTGCGCTGTCTGCGGCTTTCCTGCCTGAAAACGTCACGGTCGTATCCACCAACGGCCAGCTGGAAGACAGCAAATTTGTCTACAAAGCGATTCCGCAGCACTACCTGCGCCGCAGCGGCACCGACCCGATCAAGCGCCTGACCGACGCGACCCAGGGCGCACTGAAAAAAGTGCCGCTGGTGGTGCTGGTCAACGAAGGCTCGGCATCGGCGAGCGAAATCGTGGCCGGCGCTCTGCAAGACCACAAGCGCGCCACCATCATGGGCAGCCAGACGTTTGGCAAGGGTTCGGTGCAAACCGTGCGCCCATTGGGGCCCGACACCGGTCTGAAACTGACCACCGCACGCTACTACACGCCCTCAGGCAACTCCATTCAGGCCAAAGGCATCGTGCCCGACGTGATGGTGGACGAAACCCTGGAAGGCAATGTGTTTGCTGCCCTGCGCACCCGCGAGGCCGATTTGCAAAAGCACCTGGGCAATGGCAAAGAAGCCGAACCGCCCATGACCGATGCGCGCCGCGTCGAAGAACAGCAGCGCGAAGAAGCCCGTGAGCAAGCCCGCAAGCGGCTGGAAGAAGAAGCCAAAAAGAACCCGGGCCAGCGCCTGGTGCCTGAATTTGGCAGCGACAAAGACTTCCAGCTGCAACAAGCTCTCAACCAGCTCAAAGGCCAGCCGGTGGTGGTCAGCAAGACCCTGACCGTGCGCACCGCTGAAGAGAAAAAAGACAACTGATCTGGTGGCGGCCCTGCCGCACCAGCCACCGACCGTGAACGACGCCCAGCTCTTGCGCTATTCGCGCCACATCCTGCTCAACGAACTTGGCGTTGAAGGGCAGGAACAGTTGCTGGCATCGCACGCACTGGTCATTGGCGCGGGCGGGCTGGGCTCACCGGTGGCCTTGTATTTGGGCAGCGCGGGCGTGGGCCGCATCACGGTGGTGGACCACGATGTGGTGGACGAAACCAACCTGCAGCGCCAGATTGCCCACAACCTGGCCCGGGTGGGCATGGCCAAGGCGCTCTCGATACAGCAGGCCATTGCCGCCATCAACCCCGACGTGGTGGTGACACCAGTGGTGCAACGTGCCGACGCAACCTTGCTGAACGCACTGGTGGAACAAGCCGACGTGGTGCTGGACTGCACCGACAACTTCGCCACCCGCCACGCCATCAACCGCGCTTGCGTCCAACACAGCAAACCCCTGGTGTCGGGCGCGGCCATTCGCATGGACGGCCAGCTCAGCGTGTTTGATGCCCGGGTGCCCGGTAACCCGTGCTACGCCTGCGTGTTCCCCGAAGACAGCGGCGTGGAAGAAACCCGCTGCGCCACCATGGGTGTGTTTGCGCCGCTGGTGGGCATAGTGGGCACCCTGCAGGCCGCCGAAGCGCTGAAGCTGCTGACCGGCCTGGGCTCGCGCCTGACCGGGCGCCTGCTCATGCTGGACGGGCGCGACATGGCGTTCAACGAAATCGCCCTGCCCCAAAACCCGCACTGTGCGGTGTGCGGTGTGCGGTAAGCCGCGCGCCTGAAACCCAAGCCGCAAGCGATGCGCTTCAAGGCATGGGGCATGGTCCATGCCGGCGCCTAAATTCGTGCGGCATCTCTGCGCCGTCCAACCCAAAAATGCCTTTGCGCTCAGCGCGTGCCTGTGCCTCTTCGGCCGCGTAAGGCCCCTGGCTGCGCCGCCAACGCGATGACCAGGCATGGCCCCCACGCACCAAGGCTGCCGCCAGGTCTTCACCACCGACGCTGACCTTCGCCAAGCCCCGGTCATAGCTGTCCAAGGCGCGCACGCGCACTGTCACCACCTGGTCCAGCACGCGCGAAGCCAGTGCCTCGCGGGCGGCTGGGCCGCCGCTCTGGCATATCTCGGGCGCATCCACGCCGTCCAACCGCAACTTCTGGTAACGGCCACCCGCCAACGGCTTGACCCACAACGTGTCGCCATCAGACACGCGGGTGACGCGGGCGGTGTAGGTCAGCGGCAGTGATGCGTGTTCAGCAGACAACGGCACGCTCTGGCTCTGTGCCTGCGCGTCGGGCTGTGCCCAGGCTGTGGCAGGCCCGGCCAGCACACAGGCCAACCCAAGCAGCACAACCCCGTGATGCAGGCACCCGCTGTCGGCAGATTTGAAAAACAACATACCGGGAGTCTGCCAGTTCCGGCTTGCGCCAACGGTTGCCCCATTCAACACAGGCACCCCGTCACACCACTCACACCGCCATGTAACGCCCCGGGCGGTGGTTGATCGCCAGCGTCATGTTGAGCACCACAGCGCCCAGCACCGACCAGAGAATCTGCGTCCAGTCCACCACGGCCGTGGCGGCCAGCACAATGGCGCAATCGAACGCCATTTGCACGTGGCCAGCGCGCCAGCCAAAACGCTCTTGCAGGTACAGCACCAACACGTTGAAGCCCCCCAGGCTGGCGCGGTGGCGAAACAGCATCAACATGCCAGCGCCCATGAGCAGGCCGCCCGTCACGGCGGCAAAACCGGTGGACAGCGCTCCAAAGGTGATGCCTTGCGGCACCCACTGCACAAAGAGCGCCAGCAGCGCCACAGCGGCAAAGGTCTTGAGCGTAAACACCCAGCCCATGCGCTGGAAAGCCAAGCCGTAAAACGGCAGGTTGATGGCGAAAAACACCAGGCTGAAGTTCCAACCCGTGGCGTAGTGCAGCAGAAATGCCAGCCCCGCCGTGCCGCCGGTGATCAGGCCGGTGTGGCGAAACATGACCACCCCCAGCGCCACAAACAACGTGCCCGTGAGCAGGGCCTGTATGTCTTCGTGCGGTTTGTGGCGGCTGGACGGCACAGCGGCCTGGCCCGCCATGGGAACAGGAACGGATCGAAAACGAGACAACCAAGTGGACACAGGCGGGCACCGAATCAAAAAATGGGCCAACGCAGCGCGGCCACAGCGCCGCAGTGTCGCTGATAGCGGTGGTTGCGTGCTTGATGCAGGTCAGACCTGCACGCGACCAGCGGTTGTCGGCCAGTCTTTCCGCTCAGCTTTTTTTTGCGCCGGCGAGCAGCAAAGCGCCACCCACCACGATCGCGCCCACGCCCACCCACATGGGCACGTTGACCGTTTCCTTTTCTTTCACGGACAGCTCCACCGGCCCGAGCTTGATCACCTCGGTGTCTTTGGTGTAGCTGAAGCTGCCATACAGCAGCCCGGCCACACCGGCCGCGATGCACAGGATGCCGGCCAGTTTGATTGCATTCATGAGATTGTCCATTCCATCATTGGCAGTGCAACCCGAGCCCGAAAAGACCCGGACGCCCTACCGTGGCCCATGATGCACCAAAGCAGCCGATCAGGCTGTAACGATCCAGCCTTCCAGGGAATCGAATGGGGGCAGACCCCAGCACGGGTGCCCGGCACGGTGCTGGGCCTGAGCCCAGGCTGCCTGCAGCAGGCAGAGCACCGCGTCCAGGCTGTCGCCGCTGGCGTCGTCGGCCAGCGCATCGCGCTGCGCATGGCTGAGCTTGAGACGCAGTTGTGAAGCATGCAGCAGCGGCACCAAGCCACTTTCCAGTGCGTTGATGAGCGTCTTGCGGGCAATCAGGCGCTCGGGCGTTTGCCGCGCCTTGTCGTCGCTTTTGTAGGAGGTGTTGCCCAGCACGCTGCGCGCCAGCAGACCGGGATAGGCTTCCAGGGCGACCCGGTTCGGATCGCCAGCGTGCAGGCCCGGCAACGTGACGCCGGCATCGATCAGGCGTGGCACACCCGCGTGCAACATGAACGCCACCGGTGGGTTGACCCATTTCATGCTGGGACTGGAACCTGCCGGGCCGTCGGTGGCGCGGTGGGCGAACTTGCCACCCGCCGGGCGCGCATCGCAGAAGGCCACAAAGGTATCGCGGATGGTGGCGCGTTCCAGGCTGGCGTAGTGGGCCATACAGGCACGCCAGTCGGTGGGCCAGCCCAGCGTGGTCACCAGTTCGCGGGGCAATCCAAAAGGCAGGTCAAAACCGCCGACCCAAGCTTCGGCCCGGCCCAGGCGGTCGCTCCAGGCTGCCAAGGTCTCCCAGCGCTCCATACCATTCAACACCACACGCCCCCGGTCAACGTGGCCGACCGCGAGGGTGATGGGTTTGCGGCGGCTGGGTGCGCTGGTGAAGTCGCAACCCAGCAGGGTGGTCGTCACGCCCTGTCAGCCCATGAACACCGGTCGGGCAGGCACGCGATGAACCCCGTTCATCAAGCGCGACCGATGATGCTGGCCGTGGCCATCAGCTCTTCCAGCAGCGCCAGAGACACCTTGCCAGACACGGCGTACGGGTCGAATTCAGGCCGCTCGGAGTACTTCAGCACGATCGAGGTGTTGAGCTTGGACAGGTTGACCTGCCCCATGGTCCAGCCACCAAAACGGCGCTCGGTGATTTCTTCGTAATGCAGCAACACCGCATCGGTGTGGCGCTTGTCGGCCACGATGTGGTTGTAGAGGTTGTTCACTGCGGTGCGCCCACCTTCAATGGCCTGCAAAAACACACCGCCGCCATAGCACAGCACGCCGGTGATGCCGTTGCCGATGTTGTGCGAGCGGGATGCCTCAAGAATGGATTCGATGACGCGGGGGCTGTCTTTATCGACCGCGCGACTGACATAGAGCAGGCGTACGAGCATAGGGGCCTTCTGATGAAACGGGTGGGCAACGCAGGGCGGGTCTCGGCGCTGATGGCGAGGTTCAGCGGGGAATCAGCGAAAGGAATTCGCGCCGCAGGTTCGGGTCTTTGAGAAACACGCCGCGCATGACCGAGTTGATCATTTTGCTGTCCATGTCTTTCACGCCACGCCAGGCCATGCAATAGTGGCTGGCTTCCATGACCAGGGCCAAGCCATCGGGCTGGGTTTTTTCCTGGATCAGATCGGCCAGCTGCACCACGGCCTCTTCCTGGATTTGCGGGCGGCCCATGATCCATTCGGCCAGACGGGCGTACTTTGACAAGCCGATCACATTGGTGTGTTCGTTGGGCATGACACCGATCCAGATACGACCAATCACCGGGCAAAAGTGGTGGCTGCAAGCACTGCGCACGGTGATGGGACCCACGATCATGAGCTCGTTCAGGTGCTCGGCATTGGGAAATTCGGTGACCGCCGGACCTTTCACATACCGGCCGTTGAACACCTCTTTGATGTACATCTTGGCCACGCGACGCGCGGTATCGCCGGTGTTGTGGTCGTTGTCCAGATCGATGACCAGGCTCTCCAGCACGCCCTGCATCTTGTCGGCCACCTCGTCGAGCAATTTCTCCAACTCGCCTGGCTGGATGAAGTCGGCGATGTTGTCGTTGGAATGAAAGCGCTGCCGTGCGGCTTTGACGCGCTCTCGGATCTTGACCGACACAGGCACGCCCTGGTCGTCATCGGCGGGGAGGGCTGGGGTCATGTCAGATTCGGTTTTCATGAACATGGGTCATGCTAACACCGCCCCCTGGCACGCACCGCCCGGCTCAAATAACTCGAAAAACCCTGGGGTTTTGCTTCGCACAGGGCTGTCGCCGCCCAGCACGCTGCACCGCCCCTGCGCTCAGTAACGGTGCCCCGTGATGAACAACACCACGCGCATGGTGCCAAAGGCGATGCGGTCAAGCACCCGCTGGTGCCACGGGCGCTGGCTCAGGGTGTGGGCATGCAGCTGTTGTCCGCTGCGGGTGACGAGGCTGTCCAGGCAATCGTGCAGCAGCGCTGCAAACCGGCGGTCGGTGGTCATGACGTTGGCCTCACGCGCCAGCAGCAAAGACAAAGGGTCCAGATTGGTGGAACCCACCGTGGCCCAGCGGCGGTCCAGCACCGCCACCTTGGCATGCAGCGCGCTGGGCGCGTACTCATGGATTTCAATGCCCGCGTTCAGCAGGATCTGGTACACCGGGCGCGCTGCACGGTACTGGAAAAAATGCTCGTACTTGCCTTGCAACAGCAAACGCACCCGCACACCACGCCCCACCGCCAGCATGAGCGCGCGCCGCAGCTTGCGCCCGGGAATGAAATAGGCGTTGGCAATCACGATGTCGTGCCGGGCCTCGCCAATGGCTTTCAGGTAAGCACGCTCAATGTCGTGGCGATGGCTCACGTTGTCGCGCAACAGCAAAGCCGCGCGCGCTCCGTCCACGCCCAGGGGGGCAGGCCCGGTTTCATCGGCATCAAACGCCGCAACACCCGGCAAATCCAAACCGGTGCGCGCCTCAAAGGTGGCCAACAAGCGCGAAAAATCGCCCACCGGTCGGGTGGAACGCAAGGCCTGCCAGGCAGCACCAAATTCGCGCTGGCGCGCCTTTCGAACAGCCTGCAGACGCCACCACAACTGGTCCATGGTCTCGACCATGTCGTCCACCAGCGGCCCCGCCACCCGCAAGGAAAAATCCAGCCGGGGCGCGAGCAAGCGCCCCAGCGCCACATCGTCCTGGTCGTCAATGATGTTGATGCCGCCACAAAATCCGACCGTGCCGTCCACCACACACAGCTTGCGGTGCAAACGCCGCCAGCGGCTGGGCAACAGCAGCCCCAGGCGACCCAGCGGCGCATACACCCGCCAGCGCACGCCCGCTACGGCAAAACGCTGCACCCACTCGACAGGCATGCGCGGCGTACCTACCCCGTCAATCACCAGCCGCACCACCACGCCGCGCTGCGCCGCACGCTCCAACGCCTCGGCCACGCTGAGTGCCGAACCGGCAAACTCAAAAATATAGGTTTCCAGGTGCACCACCGAACGCGCGGCGTCCATGGCCGCCACCAAAGCAGGGAACAGCGCTGCGCCGTTTTGCAGCAAAACCAGCTGGTGTCCGCCCTTCATGGCGCCAGCACCGCGCCGCAGGGGCACAACAGTGTCTTGCAGCGGGCCCTCGCTCACAACTCCAGCTCGGCAATGAGCGGCAGATGATCGGACATGCGCGTCCAGGCGCGCCCATGGGGCACATGGGCCGACACGGGCCGGAGCCCCCGCACAAAGATGCGGTCCAGGTGCAGCAGTGGCAAGCGCGACGGGTAGGTGGGCAAACGAATGCCGTCAAAGGTGCGCAAGTCCAGATCGGCCATGGGCTTGAGCAGCTGCGCGCCCCAGTCGTTGAAATCGCCAGCCACGATCAGCGGCGCATCGGCCGGTAACTCGGTGGCAATGTACTGGCCCAGGCGCTGCACCTGGCGTTCGCGCCCGGCATGGATCAACCCCAGGTGCACCACCACCACATGCACAGACACGCCCTCCACCAGCAGCTGCACATGCAGCAGCCCGCGCTGCTCGAAGCGGTGGTCGGAGACATCTGAATGCTTGCTCTCCAGAACCGGCCAGCGCGACAGCAGCGCGTTGCCGTGCTCGCCGTGGCGCGTCACCGCGTTGGTGCGGTAAACCGCCTCGTAGCCGTCGGGCGTGAGGTAATTCGCCTGGTCCAGATCGGGCCAGCGGGTGAACTGCTTTTCCAGCTTGCGGTTGTGGCTGCGCACCTCTTGCAGGCACACAATGTCGGCGTCAAATTGCTCCACCGCATGCGCCAGGTTGTGGATTTCCAGCCGACGCGCAGGGCCCAGGCCTTGCACGCCTTTGTGGATGTTGTAGGTAGCGACACGAACGATGCTCATGCGCAAATCATGCCACCAATAGCAGCGGTCTACCGGACGGTCATTGCGGCGACTGCCGGTGCGGCAGCTGCAGAACAGCCTCGGCGTTGGACGGCGAAAAACACCGCTCAGCCGCCTCAACCCAAGGCAGCCAGATCTGCGCCCGGTGCTCCCTCGGACTCAACGTGACCGGCAGCGGCCGCGGAATACACAGACCAAACAGCCGCTCGGTGTTGCGGACAACACCGGGTGCATAGCGGTGGCGCCACTGTGGGTAAATTTCGTACACATTTTCCAGGCCCCAGTCGGTCAACACATGGCCCGGTGCGCGGGTATCCAGCCCGGTTTCCTCGAACACCTCGCGCGCAGCGGTGGTTGCAAACGCCTCATCCTCGGTATCTTTGGAACCTGTTACCGACTGCCAGAAACCCGGGGCATCGGCCCGCTCAATCAACAGCACATCCAGCGCCGGGGTGTGGATGACCACCAGCACGGATTGTGGGATTTTGAAAGTGCGGATGTCGATCGTCATCGGATTGGAACGAAAAAAGGGCGCTGAACCAGCGCCCTTTCATCCTAGCCGAAGCCCGCGATCAGGCCGTCTTGGCCAAATCCACATTGCGCAGCCGGATGTGCAGTTCGCGCAGTTGCTTCTCGTCCACCAGGCTGGGCGCTTGTGTCAGCAGACACTGGGCACGCTGGGTCTTGGGGAAGGCGATCACGTCGCGGATCGAGTCGGCGCCGGTCATCAGCGTGACGATACGGTCCAGGCCGAAGGCCAGGCCGCCATGCGGCGGAGCGCCGTATTGCAGCGCGTCGAGCAGGAAGCCGAATTTGAGCTGGGCCTCTTCAGGCGTGATCTTCAGCGCGTCAAACACCTTCTGCTGCACGGCAGCGGTGTGGATGCGCACCGAACCGCCACCGATTTCCCAGCCGTTCAGCACCATGTCATAGCCCTTGGCGATGCACTTCTCGGGCGCGGTGACCATCCAGTCTTCGTGGCCGTCTTTCGGTGCCGTGAAGGGGTGGTGCACGGCGGTCCAGCGGTCGGCTTCTTCGTCGTGTTCGAACATGGGGAAGTCCACCACCCACATCGGCGCCCAGCGGCTTTCGAACAGGCCGTTTTTCTTGCCCAGCTCGCTGTGACCGATCTTGATGCGCAGTGCACCGATGGCGTCGTTCACCACCTTGGCCTTGTCGGCGCCGAAGAAGATGATGTCGCCGTCTTGCGCGCCCGTGCGCTTCAGGATTTCGGTCACGGCCGCGTCGTGCAGGTTCTTCACGATGGGGCTTTGCAGGCCGTCTCGGCCCTTGGCCACTTCGTTGACCTTGATCCAGGCCAGGCCCTTGGCGCCATAGATCTTGACGAAGTCGGTGTAGGCGTCGATCTCGCTGCGGCTGATTTCGGCGCCGCCGCGCACGCACAGGGCGACCACGCGGCCATTCTTCATGGTGGCGGGCGCGCTGAAGACCTTGAAGTCCACGTCGGCCATCACGTCGGTCAGCTCGGTGAATTCAAGCTTGACGCGCAGGTCGGGCTTGTCGGAGCCGAAGCGGTGCATGGCTTCGCTGTAGGCCATGACCGGGAACTCGCCCAGGTCCACGCCCAGGGTGTTCTGGAACACGGTCTTGATCATGCCCTGGAACATGTCGCGGATGTCTTCCTCGGTCAGGAACGAGGTTTCGATATCGATCTGCGTGAACTCGGGCTGGCGGTCGGCGCGCAGGTCTTCGTCCCGGAAGCACTTGGTGATCTGGTAGTAGCGGTCAAAGCCGGCCACCATCAGCAGCTGCTTGAACAGCTGGGGCGACTGCGGCAGGGCGAAGAAGTGGCCGTCGTGCACGCGGCTGGGCACGAGGTAGTCGCGCGCGCCTTCGGGTGTGCTCTTGGTCAACATCGGGGTTTCGATGTCGATGAAGCCGTTGGCGTCGAGGAACTTGCGCACTTCCATGGCCACGCGGTAGCGCAGCATGAGGTTGTTTTGCATGTACGAGCGGCGCAGGTCGAGCACGCGGTGCGTGAGGCGGGTGGTTTCGCTCAGGTTGTCGTCGTCCAACTGAAACGGCGGCGTGACCGATGGGTTCAGCACCTTGAGTTCGTGGCACAACAGTTCCACCTTGCCGCTCTTGAGGTTGTCGTTGGTGGTGCCTTCGGGGCGCGCACGCACCAGGCCGGTGATCTGCACGCAGTATTCGTTGCGCACGTCTTCGGCCACCTTGAACATGTCGGCGCGGTCGGGGTCGCACACCACTTGCACATAGCCTTCGCGGTCGCGCAGGTCGACAAAAATGACGCCGCCGTGGTCGCGTCGGCGGTTGACCCAGCCGCACAGCGTCACGGTCTGGCCCAGCAGGGCTTCGGTCACAAGACCGCAATAGTGGGAACGCATAGCCATGGCAATTTTTCTTTCAACAGTGTCGCCACCGAAGTGGCTGGGGAACATTCAGGACGGGGTGTTCGTGGTGCTGGCCGCAGCCGCTTGAGCCACTTGGATGTGGCCATTGTTCGGCCCGCCGGGCACGATCACGCCCATGGAAACGATGTAGGTCAGCGCGGCATCCACGCTCATTTGCAACTCCACACAGGCGCTTTTGCGCACGAGCACAAAATAGCCGCCGGTGGGGTTGGGCGTGGTGGGCACGAACACGCTGTGGAACTCGTCTTGCGCACCGGCACCGCCGGGTTGGGCCTGCAATTGGCGCAGCACATCGCCCGAGGGGGCGCCCGTCAGGAAGGCAATGGTCCACATCCCTTCGTGCGGCCACTGCACCAGCAACGCCTTGCGAAAGGCGTTGCCTTTTTCAGAAAACAGGGTGTCGGAAATCTGCTTGACGCCCGAATAAATGGAGCGCACCACCGGAATGCGGTGCAGCAGTGCGTGCCACCAGTGCACCAGCTTGTTGCCAATGATGTTGGAAGCCAGCGCACCAATGGACAGCACCACCGCCAGCGCAAACACCACGCCCAGACCGGGCACGTGCATGCCCAACAACTGATCGGGCTGCCAGTTGACGGGCAAGATGTGCAACGTCTGGTCCAGCGTGGTGACCACCCAGTCGAGCACCCACAAGGTGATGATCAGCGGCACCAGCACCAGCAGGCCGGCCAGCAGCCATTTGCGCAAAGAAGGCATCCGGGCGTTCTCAGGTGGACGGTGTCGAGCCTGAGGATGGCGCAGGCGATGCGGCTGGAGCCGCCGCCGGTGCGGGCACCGACTCAGCGGCAGGCTTGCCTGCACTCTCGGCAGTGGGAGCTGCACCATCGGCCACCACCGCGGGTGCGGTGGTTGTGGTGTTGCCGCCGCGGAAATCGGTGACGTACCAGCCGGAACCCTTGAGCTGGAAACCGGCAGCGGTCACCTGCTTGCGAAAGCTGGGCTGACCGCAGGCTGGGCAAACGCTCAGTGGGTCATCGGACATTTTTTGCAGCACGTCCTTGGCATGGCCGCAGGACTCGCACTTGTAGGCATAGATGGGCATGACGTGAACCTGTATGTGGACTTGGGGAGAGGTCGATCTGCGGAACGCTGGAGCCAGCGACCCGACAGACCCGCCCCAGAGGGAAGTGAAACGAAACCCGACATTATAAATTGGGGTGCGGTGTTGCATGCCCACCAGCCGAGCCGCTGCAACCCCTCACCACAGGCGCACGCGCACCAGCAACTGCATCACCAGCAGGCCCAGCAAAAAGCCCAGCCCGCCATACAAAATGGCCTGCAGCAGGCGGTTGGTGCGGCGCTGCTCGGTCAACAGGCTGTCGAGTTCGCGGCGCAGTTCGTGGGGTTTGTGCTGCAAATAATCGTGCAGCAGGCGCGGCAGTGCGGGCAAGAGCTTGGCGTATTGCGGCGCTTCGGCCTTGAGCTGCTCCAGCAGTTTCTTCGGGCCCACCTGCTCCACCATCCAGGTTTCCAGGAACGGCTTGGCGGTGTTCCACAGGTCCAGTTCGGGGTCCAGGTCGCGGCCCAGGCCTTCAATATTGAGCAGCGTTTTCTGCAGCAACACCAGCTGCGGCTGGATTTCCACCTGGAACCGGCGCGAGGTCTGGAACAAGCGCATCAGCACCATGCCCAGAGAAATTTCTTTCAGGGGCCGATCGAAATACGGCTCGCACACGGAGCGGATGGCCGACTCCAGTTCGTCCACCCGCGTGTCACCGGGCACCCAGCCCGACTCAATGTGCAGCTCGGCCACGCGCTTGTAATCGCGCCGGAAAAAAGCGGTGAAGTTTTGAGCCAGGTACTCTTTGTCGAACTCGGTGAGCGTGCCCACGATGCCGAAGTCCAGCGAGATGTAGCGCCCAAAGGTCGCCGGGGCCACGCTGACCTGGATGTTCCCCGGGTGCATGTCGGCATGGAAAAAGCCATCGCGGAACACCTGGGTAAAAAAGATCGTGACGCCATCGCGCGCCAGCTTCGGAATGTCCACCCCCAGGCGGCGCAACGCATCCACCTTGTTGATGGGCATACCGTGCATGCGCTCCATCACCATCACCTCGGTGTGGCAATAGTCCCAGAACATTTCGGGAATCAGCACCAGGTCCAGGCCCTGCATGTTGCGGCGCAGCTGGGCCGCGTTGGCGGCTTCGCGCACCAGGTCCAGCTCATCGTGCAGGTATTTGTCGAACTCGGCCACCACCTCGCGCGGTTTCAGGCGCTTGCCGTCGGCCGACAAGGCGTCCACCCAGCCGGCCATCATGCGCATGAGGCTCAGGTCTTTGTCGATCACCGGCAGCATGTTGGGCCGCAGCACCTTCACCGCCACCTCGCGCCCGCTGTGGCGGCCATCGCGCAGGGTGGCAAAGTGCACCTGGGCGATGGACGCACTGGCCACGGGCACCTGCTCGAAGTGTGAAAACACCGCGTCCAGGGGCTTGCCAAACGCGCGCTCAATGGTGGCCACCGCCACCGCACTGGGAAACGGCGGCACGCGGTCTTGCAGCCGGGCGAGCTCGTCGGCAATGTCGGGTGGCAGCAGGTCACGCCGGGTGGACAGCACCTGTCCGAATTTGACAAAAATGGGGCCCAGCCGCTCCAGCGCTTCGCGCAGGCGCTGACCGCGCGGTGCATCCAGGTTGCGGCCGATGGAAACCAGGCGCGTCAGCAGCCGGATGCCCCGGCCCCGGAAGCTGGAGAGCACGAGCTCGTCCAGCCCATAGCGCAAGACCACCCAGACAATGAACGCGCCGCGAAACAAGCGGCTCATGCGGCGGTTCCGTCAGCACCCGGGGCGGTTGCAGCCGCAGAAGCATCGGCAGGCGCCGATGGAGCACCTGCTGAAGCGAAAGGTGGCCGGGAAAAACCGTCGGGCTTGCGCGCCACGAACGATTTGACAGCCTGCGCCGCCGAGCGGGCGAAACGGGTCAGGGTGTGGGCCGGTGCATCGCCCACGAAACGGGACAGGTCTTCTTCCGGGTCCCAGCGCACGTTGTCCACCAGCCAGGCCACTTCGGCCGCCAGTTGCACGTCGCCCTGAATATCCACCCCGGGCTTGTCGCCGGCCAGCACGGTTTGCGCCAGGGCCAGGGGCGAGGTTTGAATCAGGGTGACCCGCAGTTCAGGCTGGGCATCGGGCGCCGCGCGCTCCAGCAGACCCGCAGCGGTGGGCGTGAGCGTGAGATGAAATTCACCCCATTGCATCTTCACCGGCTTGCCTTTTTGGCGCCGCAGGCGGTCTTGTGCGGCTTTTTCCTGCATGAGGACATGGTTGAGAAACAGAACGATACGGTTCTGCAACTCATCCACCACCCATTCAGGCGGCCTGATGGAACCCAGCAGGGACTGCAAAAAGCTCAGGGGAGAACCGTCCTTGGACGGTCCAGACGAAAAAACGGGTGGTTCAATTTTCATGGCCACCCGATTTTGACGGATAAAGCCAGGCAAGACGGCGGTACGGGGCTCTCGTTTGAGCAGGCAGCTTACTGCAGTGCCTGCACACCGGCCACCAGCCAACCGCCCGAACCGCTCTTGGGTCGGGTGATGTTCCAGACCTCCCGGAAGGGGTTGGGGCCCGCCGAGACGTCTTCGCGAATCAGCCCTGAGAACTCAACACTGGCCATGTAACCGGTGTCCATTTCTTCGATGCCCAGCAAATGGGCGTCCAACATCACCACCTCGGTCTTGTTGGCCGTGCCACCGCCCGAGCGCTCACGATCGGCCAGTTGGTTTTGAATCTGCTCCAGCATGCCGTCGGTCATCATGGCGCGCAGGCTGGGGATGTCGGAGCGGTCCCAAGCATCTTGCAGGCTGCGAAAGTTGGCTTTGGAGGCTTTCAGGAAGCCCTCTGCATCAAACCCCGCCGGAATGCTCAAACCCTGCACCCCAGACAAGGCAAAACCGGTGCGCGCACCCCCTGCAGCCTGAATCTGTGCAGCCTCAAACGAACCGGTGTTGCGCTCCCAAGGCCGGGCTGATGCGTCGTTGCCCACGTTCTGCGGGCTGTACCCCCCTGGACTCTCTGAACCAACTGAATCGGCTTGAGAATGCCCACCAACCGCCACGGCCTGGTAAGCGAGCCCGGCAGAAGGTGTAGTGCTGGTGCGGCGGCGCAAGACCCTACCCACAACAAGCGCAAGCGCCACAGCGAGCAAAGCCAACAACAACAATGGGGCGAAACCGTCACCCAAACCCAGGGTTGAGGCCAGCCAAGCCAGCCCCAGGCCAGCGGCCAAACCACCGAGCACGCCACCCCAGGGGCGCTTGGGCGCCACCGCTGCGGCTGTGTTGGATGGTTCTGGACGGGCTGTTGCGCTTTGTGTGAGCGCCTGGGGCGCTGCTTGCTGATGCAGCGAACCGGTTCGCTGCATCACGTTGCCCGACTGATTGCCAAAAGACAGGCCGCCACCGAGGCGCTGGGCCCAGATGTCCTGCGAGCCCAAGACCATGGCACAAACCAACGCCGCCGACCACCATTTGTTGTTCATCATTGTTTGTCCCCCCGAATCAAAAACACCCTCAGATCAACACTTGATCCCCAAGTGCAAGGCCACCACGCCGGCCGACAGGTTGTGCACGTCCACATGGCCAAACCCGGCCGTCTTCATCATCTGCCGCAGCTCTTCCTGCCCGGGGTGCATGCGGATGGATTCGGCGAGGTAGCGGTAGCTGTCCTCGTCGTTGGCCACCCACTTACCCAGTTTGGGCAGGATGTTGAACGAATACCAGTCATAAGCTTTTTCAAGCGGCTTGGCCACCCGGGAAAACTCCAGCACCAGCAATTTCCCACCCGGCTTCAGCACCCGCTGCATCTCAGCCAAGGCGCGGTCTTTGTGTGTCATGTTGCGCAAACCAAACGCCACCGACACAAAGTCGAACGCGTTGCTTTCAAACGGCAATTGCTCAGCGTCGCACACCAGCGTGGGCAACACCACGCCCAGATCAAGCAAGCGGTTGCGCCCTTCGCGCAACATGGCCTCATTGATGTCGGTGTGCACCACGCGCCCGGTAGACCCCACCTTCTTGGCAAAAGCCAGCGACAGATCGCCCGTGCCGCCGGCAATGTCCAGAACCTGGTCGCCGGGTTGCGGGTTGGCGACCGTCAAGGTGTACCGCTTCCAGACGCGGTGCAGACCGGCCGACATGAGATCGTTCATCACGTCGTAGCTGGGTGCCACCGAGTCGAAGACGCTGCGCACATGCTGCGCTTTTTCGCGTTCGTCAACCGACTTGAAACCAAAGTGTGTAGAGGCCATGAAAAGAATCCTAAGCGGTTAATGGCTGCCGCAGGCGCTCCCGGCCTTCGGTGCCATGGGCGCATCGCGCTCCATACCGGCAGATTGCAGGCGCGCGTTGTAATCAGCCCACAGTTCGGCCTGCTTGGAACCCAGGAAATACAGGTAGTCCCAAGAAAAGATGCCGCTGTCGTGCCCGTCGGAAAACGTGGGTTGCACCGCGTAGTTGCCCACCGGCTCCAGCGCAATGATGCCAACCTCGCGTTTGCCGGTCTGCAACACCTCTTGGCCCGGGCCATGGCCCTGCACCTCGGCCGACGGCGAGTACACGCGCATCAGCTCAAACGGCACATGAAATTCGCTGCCATCAGAAAACCCGATCTCCAGCACCTTGGACTGCTGGTGCAAGGTGATCGATTGCGGCGTGGGGGTGTTTTTGTCAAGTCCGGCCATGGGTTGCTCCTGATTCAAGAATTGAGGGAAAGCGCCAGTACCCAGGGCACCGCCGGGCCAGCTTTGCTGGACGGCCAGTGCCGCCCCCTTGAGGGGGCGACGCTGAAAGCGGTGCAGGAGTGATTCAAATTCACACCAGCACGCGTTCAATGCCGCCTTGGTTGGCCTTGGCCACGTATTCGGGCAACCAGTCCTTGCCCAACATCTGGTTGGCCATTTCGACCACGATGTAGTCGGCTTCCAGCAGGCCGTTGTTCAGGTCGTCGCCATAACGCGTCAGGCCCTGCAGGCAGCTCGGGCACGAGGTCAGCATCTTGATGTTGTCCTTGGCGCCCACGGTGCCGGCGGCGCGCAGCACGGCTTCGCCCTTCTTGATCTCTTCTTCCTTGCGGAAACGGATCTGCGTGGAGATGTCGGGCCGGGTCACGCCCAGCGTGCCCGACTCGCCGCAGCAGCGCTCGGTTTTGAGCACTTTGGGCCCGAGCAGCGCCTTCACGGTTTGCAGCGGCTCTTGCAGCTTCATCGGGCTGTGGCAGGGGTCGTGAAACAGGTAGCTGCCGTCGGTCTTGGGCAGGGTGATGCCTTTTTCGAGCAGGTATTCGTGGATGTCGATGATGCGGCAGCCGGGGAAGATCTTGTCAAACTCGTAGCCCTGCAACTGGTCGTAGCAGGTGCCACAGCTGAGCACCACGGTCTTGATGTCGAGGTAGTTCAGCGTGTTGGCCACGCGGTGGAACAACACCCGGTTGTCGGTGA
>NZ_JAUSOO010000165.1 GCF_030656115.1 Hydrogenophaga sp. | reverse complement strand
TGTTGACCCTTGCGTACTTTGACCGGCTGGGCGTGCCCAGGCTGTCATGACCTCAAGCTCTCGAACCGCCCGGTGCGGACCCGCATGCCGGGTGGTGTGGCAGGGGTGCAGCCGATAATGGCTGCCCCCTATGCCGATGGGAGGTATTGCATGGCTCGGGGTCTGTGTTTTCATCTGTGGTGTGGGGGTGTGTTGTTTGGGATGCTTCAGATGTCTGTGGGCCGGGCGCAGGCTTCTGATGCGCCCGCTGACAACGCGCATGCCCGGTGGCAAGTGTCGGCTTGGACCGATGAACAGTCTGTGTCCGATGGTTTGCCCGTGCTGGCTCTGGATCGAGCCGACTGGTACCGGGGGTTGTCTGGAGTGGCTTCACCGCACCGGGCGCAGCGCCAACTGCAAGGTGGCTTGGAAGCGACGCATCCCACAGGCTGGCGTTTGGGTGTGCTGGCCCGGTCATTTGCATACGTTCAGGCCACTGAAGATGCTGTTGCGTTGGCTGCACTAATCGCCCAGAAGGTGGATCCTGCGGTTGGTGTTGTGGCCCATGTGGCTGCCATGAGCTGGGGTTGGAACGGTACGGGTCTGAGCTTGGGCTCCCCCTGGATCCCGTTGATGCAGACGGGCCAATGGCGGTGGCGGGCCGATGCTCAGTGGCTTCGGTTGAGAAAGGCCCGCCAAAACCAGTTGGAAGGGCAAATTGCGTACCAAGGTGGTGCGTATGACGTGCATGTGAATGCAGACCGTTGGGGCAATCAGATCACAGGCCCCTTTTTGTCACCGTCGGACCCCACTGGTTGGGGGGGGAGTTTGTCACTGGCGCTGGAAGGTGAACCCATGCCCCATTGGTATCTGGGCATTCGAGCCCACGACATCTTGTCCCGCTTGCATTGGGGATCGTTGGCGCGAGAAACCTCTCTGATCAATTCACAGGTGACAACCCGCAATCCCGATGGATCGCTGAACTATGCGGCGTTGGTCAACGGGCAGCAATCTCTGGAGGTTTGGCAGAAAAACATGGATGTCCGCTGGCAGTTGGATGTGCGTCGCACCATCCAGGGCGAACGGGGAGAGCTGGGGGCGCTGACATGGCGTTCGACAAGCTGGGCCGGGCTAGATCAGCATTGGCTGGGTTGGGCCAGTCCGGTCGGAGGCAGGGGGGTGGCGTGGCTGGTGGCTGTGGAGCCCCAGCGCCGTGTGCTGTCGGGGGGGCTTCATTGGCGTGGGTTGACGCTGGGGCTAGCCACCGATGGCAAGAGCACATCACACACGCAGTACCGCAGTTGGTCGTTGCGCTGGGATGTGCCGTTGTGACGCAACTTTATGAATCTGGCGCAACAAGTGTCTGCTGGCCCAGAAACAGCGCCAGCCCGCGTTCGGCCTTGCTGCGGTCGCTCGGGTGCAGCCACGGACTGGGCTCGGCCTGGCCTGGTGTTCCCAACGACAGCACGCGGGCCAGGTCCAGCAAGGCCTCCTGCGGCCCACTTTTCAGCTCCAGTTCCAGCTCCAGCAACGCCTCGCGCGCCGCACCTGCGCTGATGAAACCCTCGTCCAGCGCCACCTCCACCTGCGCGCCGCCGTGTTCCAGCAGCCAACTGCAGCGCATGAAGTCGGTGCGAAACACCGGCACCAGTTCGCCAGCCAGCGCGGTGAGTTGGCTGGCCAGCGCGGCATCGTCCACCAAGGCCGCAAAGTCAAAGCGGCCCGGCGTGGTCGGTGCCTCCCATTCGTTGCGCCGGCTCAGGCCACCCACGCTGTGGCCAGCGGTTTTCACGGTCAGCAGGGTGCGTTCCCCCACCTGCCGTTCGCGCACCGCCATGCGCTGCTGCATCAGCGCCAGCGTGGCGGTGTCGAAATAGGTGTTGAGCAAGTGCTCGCGGCGCGGCGCTTGCGCCGCCAGCCGCGGGTGGGCCAGCAGGCGTGGCAGGTGCTGGGGGTCCAGTGAGAGCTTGAGTTCGGTTTCTTGTGCCATGGGGCTGTTGCGGTGTTGCGGTGTTGCGATGGGGGTGTTGGGAGGGCATTACACCTTGTAACGCTGTCGGGCGCGTTGCGCTTCAACAATGGGTGCATGTCTGCCTCGAACGTGCCCTGTCCACTTGGACCACGCCCCACAGGCTTTGTGAAAGAACCCCGACGATGAACGCTGTCTTTTTTCCTGACCGTCCTGCAGTCTATGCCCTGGGTGTGGGTGTTGTACTCGCTGCGCTGGCTTTTCCTGCCGCAGCAGAGAAGCCCGAATGGGTTGACAAGCCCGGCAAACATGAGAAAGCGGGCAAGTCCCACACCCAGCGCCCGGTGAACGATGCCCCGCACCGGACCGCCTCGGCACCCGGCGTGTCTGTCCACATCCCGCTGGGTGGCTACTTTGGTGAGCCGCAGCGCCAGGCACTGCGCGACCACTACCAGCCGCAATTCAAGGCCGGCCAGTGCCCGCCCGGGCTGGCCAAAAAAGGCAACGGCTGCCTGCCACCCGGTCAGGCCAAGAAATGGCGTGTGGGCCGCCCACTGCCGAGCGATGTCATCTACCACGCCGTGCCCCACAGCGTGTCGGTGCAGATCGGTCTGCCACCCACAGGCCACAAATATGTGCGCGTGGCGGCCGATATCTTGCTCATCGCCATAGGCACCGGCATGGTGATCGACGCCATTGAAGACCTGAACGGTCTGTGAAGTGTCGGCCTGGTGGGTGTCTGGCCCGTATCATGCAGCCATGTCCGACACCCGCGCCCGCTTCACCCGCTGTCTGTTTGTGTCCCTGTGTGTTTGCGTCGCAGCGCAGGCCGCCGAGCCCGTGGTGCTGGATGCCAGCCGCGACTACCTGGTGGGTGCCTCGCTCGTGTCGTCGGCCGCTCACGTGGGCCAAACCGAGCAGCGCCTGAGCCTGCGCCCCTTGTGGGCTTTCCAGCTGGGCCGTTTCCGCTTCGCCACGGGACGCGCCAGCAGCCTGCTCAGCGTGGGCCGCGACACCGTGGACCCCGGCCTCAGCACCGTGTTGGTCAGCGCCAATGGCTGGCGCTTCACCTCCTCGCTGCGGTACGACGAAGGCCGACGGTCGGACGCCGACCCGCTGTTGGCCGGTCTGCCCGATGTGCGCGACACCCTGCGCGGCCGCGTCTCCGCCAGCCTGGACCTGGGGCCGCGCTGGAGCGGGTCCGTCAGCGGCTCACAAGACCTGCTGGGGCGCGGCGGCGGCTTCTACCTCAACACGGGGGTGAGCTACCGCTACCCCGTGTCCGAGCAGACCTATTGGGACCTGGGCCTGGGTGCCGTGTGGGGCACCGACCTGTACCGGCAAACCCACTACGGCATCTCCTCCGAAGCGGCCCTGGCCACCGGCCGCACGCCCTACCGCCTGGGCGGTGGCTGGGAACGCGTGTCGGTGGGCTGGAACATGACCAGCGCCTTGAATTCGCGCTGGGTGGCGTTTGGGGGCCTGAACCTGTCGCAGCTGCAAGGTGAGGCCGCGCAAAGCCCGCTGGTGGGGCGCAAGGTCGTGTACGGCGCCACAGTGGGGTTGGCTTACCGCAGCCGCTGAGCGAGAGGCGCCATGCCTTGGGGGCGAAACAGGCCATCCGTGCGGTAAGGTTGGGTCTATGGCCATCTTTCCCCAGGGACTCACCCAGATTGACAAGCGCTGCGCCAACGCCGGCGAGCGCCATGTGTTGCACCAGCTCAAGCGTTGCCTGTCCGACGACTACATGGTCTGGCACGACGTGCCGCTGGGCCCCAAAGCGCGGCAACCCGATTTTGTGGTGCTGAGCCCGCGCCAAGGCATTCTGATTTTGGAGGTCAAGCACTGGAAGCGCAGCACGCTGGCGGGCGGCAACCGCGACAGCGTGGAGCTGAAAACCGAGCGCGGCCTGGTCACACAAGCCAACCCGCTGCGCCAGGCGCGCGATTACGCCATGGAACTGGTCAACCTGATGGCGCTGGACCCGCTGCTGGTGCATGGCGACGGGCCGTTCAGGGGCAAGCTGCTGTTCCCTTACGGCTGGGGTGCGGTGTTTTCCGGGCTGGCCGTGAAAGACGTGGCTGGGCTGGATTTTCACAGCCTGTTTCCCGAGCACCAGGTGCTCATGCGCGACGATCTGGACGAGGCGGTGGACGCCGCCGATTTCCAGAACAAGCTCTGGGGCATGTTCACCGTGAGCTACCCGCACACCTTGTCGCTGCCGCAACGCGACCGCATCCGCTGGCACCTGTTTCCTGAAATTCGTGTGGCGCAACAGCCTTCGTTGCTGGACAGCGGCGAGGTATTGCCAGAGCGGGTTTTGCCCGACCTGATGCAGGTGATGGACTTGCAGCAAGAACAGGTGGCGCGCACCCTGGGCGACGGGCACCGGGTCATCCACGGCTCGGCGGGCTCGGGCAAGACCATGATTCTGGTGTTCCGGGCGCAGCAGCTCGCGGCGGCGGCGCAGCCCGACCGGCCCATTCTGGTGCTTTGCTACAACCGCGCGCTGTCGCAGCGCATCGACGGCCAGCTGCGCCAGCGCGGGGTGGACGAGCGGGTGGTGGTGCGCACGTTTCACAGCTGGTGCCAGGAGTTGGTCAAGGCCTACCAGCTGGACGTGCCCCAGGGTTTGAAGGGCACGGCGTATTTCGAAGCCCTGACCCAAACGGTCTGCCGCTCGCTGGAAACCGGCCTGGTGCCGGCCGGCCAATACACCGCGTTGCTGATCGACGAGGCGCACGACTTTGAAGATGCGTGGCTGCAGATGGCGGCGCGCATGGTGACGCCAGCCACCAACTCGCTGCTGGTGCTGTACGACGACGCGCAGTCCATCTACCAAAAGAAGCGGCGCAAGTTCAACTTTGCCAGCGTGGGCATACAGGCGCAGGGGCGCACCAGCATCCTCAAGCTCAACTACCGCAACACCGCCGAAGTGCTGGCCCTGGCCATGCACTGCGCACGCAGTTTGCTGGCCGACCGCACGGAAACCGACGAGGCCATGCCATCGGTGTTGCCCGCCACCGCCGGGCGTCATGGCCCGGTGCCGGTGTTGCTGCTGGCGGATCAACCGCAGGCCGAGGCCGAGTTGATTGCGCAGCGCATGCAGCAGGCCGTGGCGGCGGGCCGCGCGCTGGACGAGATGGCGGTGTTGTTCCGCATCAAGTCGCACATGGACGGTGTGGCGCGGGCCTTGCGGCGCAACGGCCTGGCCGTGCAGTCGATGAACGACCCGGGTTTCAGGGCGTTCGACTGGACGCGCCCCAGCATCAAACTGCTGACGCTGCACAGCGTCAAAGGCCTGGAATTTCCGCTGGTGGTGATCGCGGCGCTGGACGCCATGCCCTACAAAAACGAAGCGATGGAAGACGAGGTGCGGCTGTTGTACGTGGGCATGACACGCGCCACCCACGAGCTGGTGCTGACGACCGCCGCCACCTCGCCCATGGTGCAGCGGGTGCAGAACGCGCTGGAGGCGGTGGCGCAGCAGTTCGCTGCTGCGCGCTGAGGTCAACGGCTCAACGGAGGGAGTCAAGACATTCCCGCACACAGGCGCTGGCCCGAGAGGATGTCTGGCCCCTTCCCCCGCTGGGGGAAGGTTGGAGTGGGGGCTCTGCGCGCCTTTCAAAATGAGAATTGCTGGTGTCCCGGTGCTTCTATGGGCCGTATCTGTTCTTTGATGAAAAAAGGGCTCCAAAAAGACCCCGGAACACCCGAAGGACTCAACCCCCCAGCAACCGCGCCAAATACCGCCCGGTATAACTGCCCTCATGCGCCGCAATGTCTTCCGGCGTGCCCTGCGCCAGCACCGTGCCGCCGCCGGAGCCGCCTTCAGGCCCCATGTCGATCAGCCAGTCGGCGGTTTTGATCACGTCCAGGTTGTGCTCGATCACGACGATGGTGTTGCCCGCGTCGCGCAGCTGGTGCAGCACTTTCAGCAGCAGTTCGATGTCGGCGAAGTGCAGGCCGGTGGTGGGTTCGTCCAGGATGTAGAGCGTGCGCCCGGTGTCGCGCTTGCTCAGCTCCAGCGCCAGCTTCACGCGCTGGGCTTCGCCGCCTGATAGCGTGGTGGCGCTTTGCCCCAGCTGGATATAGGTCAGGCCCACGTCCATCAGGGTTTGCAGCTTGCGGTGCAGCGTGGGCACGGCGCCGAAGAAGGCGTGGGCCTGTTCCACCGTCATGTCCAGAATCTGGGCGATGTTTTTGCCTTTGTATTGCACGTCCAGCGTTTCGCGGTTGTAACGCTGGCCGTGGCAGACCTCGCAGGGCACGTACACGTCGGGCAAAAAGTGCATTTCCACCTTCACCACGCCGTCGCCCTGGCAGGCCTCGCAGCGGCCCCCGGCCACGTTGAAGCTGAAGCGGCCCGGGCCGTAGCCACGTTCGCGGGCGGTGGGCACCTCGGCCATCAGCTCGCGGATGCCGGTGAACAGCCCGGTGTAGGTGGCCGGGTTGCTGCGTGGGGTTCGGCCAATGGGCGACTGGTCCACGTTGATGACCTTGTCGAAATGCTCAATGCCTTCAATGGCCTCGTGTTCGGCGGGCTCTTCGTGCGAGCGGTACAGCGTGCGCGACACGGCGGCAAAGAGCGTGTCGTTCACCAGGGTGGATTTGCCCGAGCCCGACACGCCGGTGACGCAGGTGAGCAGGCCCACCGGAAAGGCCACACTCACGCTCTTGAGGTTGTGGCCGGTGGCGTTGACCACGCGAATTTCTTGCAGCTCGCCCAGCGTGGCCACGTGTGCGGCCTCGCGCGCGCTGCGGCGTTCGGCGGCGGGGCTCATGGGAAAACGCGACTTGATGGGCGCGGCCCTGGCCGCCGCTGCGGCTTTGTTCACCGGCAGCCAGGCGGTGCGCTGGCTCGGCACGGCAATCGTGCGTGCGCCGCTGAGGTACTGGCCGGTGAGCGAGCCGGGCGTGGCCATCACCTCGGCGCAGGTGCCTTGCGCCATGACGCGCCCGCCGTGCACGCCGGCGCCGGGGCCCATGTCGATCACGTGGTCGGCGGCGTGCATCATGTCCTCGTCGTGCTCCACCACCAGCACCGTGTTGCCCAGGTCGCGCAGGTGCTGCAGCGTGGCAATCAGGCGGTCGTTGTCGCGCTGGTGCAGGCCAATGCTGGGCTCGTCCAGCACGTACATCACCCCGGTCAGGCCGCTGCCAATCTGGCTGGCCAGGCGGATGCGCTGCGCCTCGCCGCCGCTGAGCGTTTCGGCGCTGCGGTCCAGGCTCAGGTAGTTCAGGCCCACATCGTTCAAAAACTTCAGCCGCTGGCGGATTTCGTTGATGACCCGCGCCGCAATGTCGCCCTTGGCGCCGGGCAGGTGCAGCACCTGAAAGTAGGCCAGGGCTTCGCCCAGCGTGACGTGGCTGATTTTGTAAATGGGCTGTTTTTGCGCACCCTCGCCCACAAACACGTGGCGCGCTTCCTTGCGCAGGCGTGCGCCGCCGCAGTCGGGGCAGGGCTGGGTGGCGCGGTAGCGCGCCAGTTCTTCGCGCACGGCAGCACTGTCGGTTTCGCGGTAGCGCCGCTCAAAGTTGCGGATGATGCCTTCGAACGGGTGTTTCTTGCTGATCTTCTTGCCGGCCTTTTCGCCCGACTCCAGCGCGTAGCTGAACTTGATTTCTTCCGCGCCCGAACCGTACAGCAGCACCTGCTGCACCGCTTCGGGCAGGCTGTCCCAGGCGGCTTCGGCGTCAAAGCCGTAGTGCGCGCCCAGGCTCTCGATCATGGCGAAGTAGTAGCCGTTGCGCCGGTCCCAGCCCTTGTTGGCGCCACTGGCCAGGCTCAGCGTGGGAAAGGCCACCACGCGGGCTGGGTCGAACACGTCGGTGTGGCCCAGGCCGTCGCAGGTGGGGCAGGCGCCCATGGGCGAGTTGAACGAAAACAGGCGCGGCTCCAGCTCGCCCACGGTGTCGCTGCACACCGGGCAGGCGAACTTGGCCGAAAAGCCGTGCTCGGTGCCGCTGTCCATTTCCAGGGCAATGGCTTTGCCGTCGGCCAGGCGCAGCGCGGCTTCAAAGCTCTCGGCCAGCCTTTGCCTTTGTGGATGGGCTCCCTCTTCTTCCACCGAGCGCACCTTGATGCGGTCGATCACCACGTCGATGTTGTGCTTCTCGGTTTTTTTGAGCGCGGGCAGGGCTTCGGCCTCCACCACTTGGCCGTTGAGCCGAAAACGCACATAGCCCTGGGCCTGCATGGCTGCGAACAGCTCGGCGAACTCGCCTTTTTTCTCGCGCGCCACCGGTGCCAGAATCATCAGCCGGGTGCCCTCGGGCAGGCTCAGCACCGTGTCCACCATCTGCGCCACGCTTTGCGAGGCCAGCGGCAGATCGTGTTCGGGGCAGTGCGGCGTGCCGGCGCGGGCGTACAGCAGGCGCAGGTAATCGTGGATCTCGGTCACCGTGCCCACGGTGGAGCGCGGGTTGTGGCTGGTGGCTTTTTGCTCAATGGCAATGGCGGGCGACAGGCCTTCGATCAGGTCCACGTCGGGCTTGTCCATGAGCTGCAAAAACTGCCGTGCGTAGGCACTCAGGCTTTCCACATAGCGCCGCTGGCCCTCGGCGTACAGCGTGTCAAACGCCAGGCTCGACTTGCCCGAGCCCGACAGCCCGGTGATGACCACCAGCGCGTGCTTGGGAATGTCGAGGTCGATGTTTTTCAGGTTGTGCGTGCGGGCACCGCGCACCGACAGCAGCGCGGCCGTTCGCAGGGCTGCGGCCTGGGCGGGCGAGGGCGTCGGTGGGGTGGGCGCTGACAGCGGTTCCAGGCGCGAGGAGGAGGGCAAGGTGGGGTTCAAGGCGGGGCACCAGTGCAGGCTCTGGCGTTAAAAAGGCAACCCAACATGATAAGGCGCCGTGCGGTTTTTCGCCGGGTGCCGACCGGGGGCGAATTCGCTGCCGAGCCGATCGGGCCGTTCGAGGCCGCCAGCGCATGGCCCCTGGTTGGCCTGCAACCAGGCCGATGCGACCGTCGGACCGTTGACCGGCCCGCCGCCATCCATTGGCACACGGGCTTTTGTGCCGCAGGCGGGCTGGCGTCAGGTTCCTTTCACCGCCTGTGCGTCCGCGTTGGACGGGCTCAGCGCAGCCGGGTCCAGTGGCGAGACCAACACATCCGCAGAAGCGCTGTTCAACACGTTCTGACCTGTGGAGCGCTGCAGGACGTCATCGATGAACGTGGCTTGGCGCTTACCGATGACGATCAGATGGACAAGCCTCGCGCACTGCAGCGCCATCATTTCTCGGGCTGGCTCGCCGTACGCCACAAAAATCTCAGCCGGCTGGCCCGTTGGAACGTGCAGGTCGACCACGTGCCTGAGGTAGGTCTGGGCCCGTTGGCGCTCCGTTGTACGCCGCTGATCAACCGATGGCCGCGCAGACGCCTGGCCCGGTGTGGCCGCGGCAGCCCGCATCACCTGATTGTCCAGCGCGTGGAACACCGAGACCCTGGTTTGGGACCCCGCGATGAGCCCCCGCTGCAGCAGTTGCGCCGATCCGGCTTTCAGGTCCAGCGCAATCAGGCTGCTGCGGTAGGGTTCTGTGGCGGGGTTTTTGACCACCAGCACGGGGCAGCCGCTGTCGTGCAGCAGCTGATCGACGGTGGACCGTCTGAAAAAACCGTCCAACTTGCCACACAGGCTGTGGTGTACCACCAGCAAATTCGCGCCCATGGCCGCCGCCTTCACGCCTTTGAGCATGGCGCCCAGGTTTTCGATGGGTTCAATCGGGAGGTTGTGCTGGCGACCCAAAGCCCGGCAGCGCTGCATCAGCCGCGCCTGAGGGTCGGGACCGAGCTGGCTGGAGCCGCCCGCAACGTACACGAAACGCAGCGGCGCGCGGTGCTGGACCGCCAGCAGCACGGCCCGCGACAGCGCCTGCTCGGATTCAACGGACAAGTCCGTGATCGCCACGATCAAGCCCATGGCCGCCGCGTTGGACGCGCCCGGCAAAACGGGCTGCGAAAAGGGCGCGCTCGCCAGGGCCGGGGAGGGCGGTCGCTCAGGTTGTGAAGTCACCGCTGGCCTCCGGTTGAAACAGGATGCTGACGATGTCCGCCTCGCAGGCGTCGCCATTCGGCGTGAACCAGGTCGCTGTGTCGCCCACGCGCAGGCCCAGCAGCCCGGCCCCCACGGGCGAGAGCACGGAAACAAAGCCCGCGACGGGTTCCGCGTCGGCCGGGTACACCGGGGTGAGCCGCCGGCGCAGCCCGGTGCCCCGAATGCAGATCTCCACTTGCGAGTACATGGTGATCACATCACCCGACACTTCCCGCGAGTTCACCAGGTCGGCGACGGGCAGGTGCTCGTCCAGCACATCGGGCAGCAGACCGCCGTTGAGCTTGCACAGGCGTGTGTAATCCAATTGGGTGAGCGTGCGCCCACCACTCTTGACTGTATGCATGAAGCACTCCATCGAACGCAGCCGTGAACCCAGAAAAAAAGGAACGGCCGCAAAAGCGCTGGACGAATGCCCGGCGATAGCGTTTTTGCGCAGAAGGGTGAGGGGTGTATCGCCGGGCTTAGGAATGTGCGACCGGCTTGTGCAACCAGTGCAGGCGCACGGCTGCGCCCTTCCCGACACGGTGTGCCCTGGCCGCAGCCAGCGTTGTCAGGAAGCCAATGCAGGTGTTTGGCTTGGAATGCATGTGCGCAGTGTACGGGGCTGGGTGGTGTGTGGCAATGCGCGGCACTTTGGGCATTCCCTGCGGGGGCCTATTGGCACGCGTCCGGCCGGCCGCGCTGTCGCCTTGGCGCACAATATTGCTCTTTGCCAAACACCCCCCGGTATGGCGCAGGCACGGCCTGTGTACCGCCGGCTTTCACACCGTGTCGTTCTCGCCCGCCGCCCCTTCACCCGCTTCCCCCGCCATGGCCGATGACGCAGCCCACCGCATGACGGGGGCCGAGCGACGTGCCAGCGCCTCGCTGGCCGCCATTTTTGCGCTGCGCATGCTGGGGCTGTTTCTGGTGTTGCCGGTGTTTGCGCTCGAAGCCGCGCGCCTGCCCGGTGGCGACGACGCCGCGCGCGTGGGCCTGGCCATGGGCATGTACGGCCTCACGCAGGCGTTTTTGCAGATCCCGTTTGGCCTGGCGTCCGACCGCTTCGGGCGCAAGCCCACCATCGTGGCCGGGCTGTTGCTGTTTGCTGTGGGCAGCGGCATCGCGGCCTGGGCGCCCGACCTCACCTGGCTGACCATTGGGCGCGCCGTGCAGGGCGCGGGCGCCATTTCCGCTGCGGTCACCGCGTTTCTGGCCGACGTGACGCGCGACGGCGTGCGCACCAAGGCCATGGCCATGGTGGGTGCCAGCATTGCGCTGATGTTTGCACTCTCGCTGGTGCTGGCGCCGCTGCTGGCCGCCGCCATTGGCCTGGCCGGCATTTTTGCGCTCACGGGTGCGCTGGCGCTGGCCGGCATCGCGGTGGTGGTCTGGGTGGCACCGCCCGAGCCGGTGGTGCACAAGCCTTCCGACATGCGCCAGCTGCGCAGTGGCCTGGGCGAAGCGCTGCGCCACGCCGGTTTGCTGCGGCTGAACCTGGGCGTGTTCGTGCTGCACGCGGTGCAGCTGGCCATGTGGATGGCCGTGCCCGCGCTGCTGGTGCAGGCCGGGCTGGCCAAGGTGGACCACTGGCAGGTGTACCTGCCTGCGGTGGTGGCGTCGTTGCTGGTCATGGGGGGCGTGCTGTTTCCCCTGGAGCGCCGGGGCAAGCTGCGCGGCGTGTTTCTGGCCGCCATTGGCCTGATTGCGCTGGTGCAGCTGGGCCTGTGGTGGGTGGCTTCGCGCAGCGGTGCCGAAGGCGCAGCACCCGGGTTGTGGACGCTGGGCCTGCTGATGTTTGCCTTCTTCATCGGCTTCAACACCCTGGAAGCCAGCCAGCCCAGCCTGGCCTCGCGCCTGGCACCGGCGCATGCCCGTGGGGCCGCGCTGGGGGTTTACAACACGCTGCAGTCGGTGGGCTTTTTTGTGGGCGGCGCGGTGGGCGGCTGGCTGGCCAGTGCGCACGGCGCCACCGGTTTGTTTGCGGTGTGCGGCGCGGCCATGCTGGTGTGGCTGGTGCTGGCCTGGCCCATGCAGGTGCCACCCCCGAAGGCTTCGGGTTCAGCACGGGGCTGATTCGCGCAAGCCACGCCAGCCCCCATCCCAGCCTTCCCCCAGCGGGGGAAGGGGCAAGACATGCCCCGCTGCGATGCGTCGGAGCACGCCATGTCTGACTCCCTCCCCCTCTGGGGGAGGGTTGGGGTGGGGGCTCTCATTTCATCACCGGCGCGCCATGCCTCCACCCAGGGCACCCGTGGAACCGGCTTTGCCGGGCCACTGGGTGCGTCCCCCCTCGGGGGGAAGCTGCGCAGCAGCGCAGGGGGGCTACTTAAAATTGCGCATCATCAGCAACGACATGGTGCTGTAGAGCGGACGGCTGATCATGCGCGAGAGCAGGCTCGCCAGCAGCGCACACGCCATGAGGCTCAGCACCATGCTGTGGCCGTCGGTCATTTCCATCACGATGATCATGGCGGTGATGGGCGTTTGTGTGACCGCTGCCAGAAAGCCGCACATGCCCAGCGCAATCAGGGCCGCGCCGTGCGGCGAGTCCAGCAGCCAGGCCACGTCAGCGCCCACACCCGCACCAATGGACAAACTGGGGCCAAAAATACCGCCCGGAACCCCGGTCCAGGCCGACAGCCACGAGGCGATGAACTTCAAACCGGTGAACACCAGCGGCTGGTGCGCCTGAGCGGCGGCACCGGCGGTCGCCTGGTCCAGCAGGTTGTGCGTGTGCTGGTGGCCCACGCCCACGGCCGCGCCGTCACTCACCACCGCAATCACCGCCACCGCGAAACCGCACAGGGCCGCAAACGTGACCGGGCGCTTGCGGCGGTAGGCGCAAAACCGGTCGGGCAGGCCGGTGAACGAGGCCAGCATCAGCCGCGACAGCAAACCGCCCAGCAGCCCGCAACCCACCGCCACCAGGGCGCCGGGCGCGAGCAGGTTCCACCACGACACCGATTCCGCGCGCACCCGGCCAAAGTACGACAGGTTGCCAAACGCCGACACCGCCACCAGACCGGCCACCACAATGGCCGCCAGCATCAGGCCGCTGCTGCGCTCTTGCAGTCGGCGCGACAGCTCTTCAATGGCAAACACAATGCCGCCCAGCGGCGTGTTGAACGCCGCCGCAATGCCCGCTGCGCCACCGGCCACCATCAGTTCGCGGTCGCTGATGTCGCTGCGCGGTGAGAGCCAGCGCCGGGCGTGCAGCATGACACCCGCCGCCACCTGCACCGAAGGCCCTTGCCGCCCGATGGACAAACCGGCCAGCAGCCCGCCCGAGACCGCCAGAATTTTGGCGATGCTGAGCTTGAGCGAAATGAAACGCGAGCGCGCCTGCACCGGCGTTTCGGGCGCCAGCGCGGTCAGCAACTGCGGCACGCCCGAGCCCGCCGTGCCCGGCGCCCAGCGCCGAATGGCCCAGACCACCCCGGCGGTGAGCAGCGGCGTCCACAGCAGCGGTGCCCACCAGGCGGCGCTGCGCAGGCTTTGGTAATAGCCAAAGGCCGCGTCGGCCAGCAGCGTGAAACAGACAATGGCCAAGCCCGCCAGCACCGCGTAGGCAATCACCACCACCCGGTCCAGCCACTGGCGCACATCGCCCATTTCGCTGCGCAGGTTGTGCAAGAAGTCGGGTTCGCCTTTCATGGCTGCGAAGTGTAGGCGCTGGGCGGTGGTTGGGGGCAGCCGGTGGGTGGCGTATTGGGCGCGGACGGTACTTGCGGCACAATGTCTGACCCAATGGCGGCCCGGGTTTCCCGCGCCGCCCGCATTTTTTCTTCAGGGCAACACACCATGGCATCCGTCAACAAAGTCATCATCGTCGGCAACTTGGGGGCCGACCCCGAAACCCGTTATTTGCCCTCCGGCGACGCGGTCACCAGCATCCGCGTGGCCACCACCGACCGCTACAAGGACAAGCAAACCGGTGAAATGCGCGAGTCCACCGAGTGGCACAGCATCAGCTTTTTTGCCAAATTGGCCGAAATCGCCGGCCAGTACCTGCGCAAGGGCAGCCAGGTGTATGTAGAGGGCAGCTTGCGCACCCGCAAGTACACCGACAAAAACGGCGTTGAAAAATACGCCACCGACATCCGGGCCGACAGCATGCAGATGCTGGGCAGCCGCCAGGGCATGGGGGGGCCGTCTGAAGACGGCGGTGGTGGCGCCGGCGGTGGGTATTCCCGCCCAGCTGCGGCACCGCGCCAGGCCGCGCCCGCACCGCGCCCACCGGCACCTGCGCCCGCCCCAGCAGCCCGCCAGTCCAGCGGCTTTGACGACATGGACGACGACATCCCGTTTTAATTCGGCGCCCCCCGCCGAACAAGTCGCCCGCGGCCCATGCGCCCGCGGTGGCTTGTGCCCTTCAAGCGGGCCTGGGTGGTCCAGGCCAGCGCACCCCCTCACGCCGGCGATTTCACGGTGGGCGCTTCCCACTCCTGAAACTCGTCCTCGCCAGCCGCCTTGAACGCGCGCTCGGCCGAGCGCAAGGTGTTTTCGATCAGCATCGTCACCGTCATGGGGCCCACACCGCCCGGCACCGGCGTGATCCACGAGGCTTTTTCCTTCACCGCGTCAAAGCACACGTCGCCGACGATGCGGCCATCGGGCAGGCGGTTGATGCCCACGTCGATGACGATGGCGCCTTCTTTCACCATCTGCGGCACGATCAGGCCCGGCTTGCCAGCGGCCACGATCAGGATATCGGCCAGGATGGTGTGTTGCGCCAGGTCGCGCGTTTTGGCGTGGCAGATGGTGACCGTGGCTTCGCGCTGCAACAGCATCAGCCCCATGGGCTTGCCCACGATGTTGCTCGCGCCCACCACCACCGCGTTTTTGCCCGCCACGTCGATGCCCGTGGTGTCGAGCAGCAGCTGCACACCGTAGGGCGTGCAGGGCGGGAAGATGCTGGTGCCGGTGACCAGCGCGCCCACGTTGTAGAGGTGGAAGCCGTCCACGTCCTTGTGCACCGAAATCGCCTCCAGCACGCGCGCAATCGGGATGTGCGCGGGCAGCGGCAGCTGCACCAGAATGCCGTGGATGCCCGCGTCGCGGTTCAGGCGCTCGATGGTGGCCAGCACCTCGGCCTCGGACACATCGGCGGCCAGACCGATGTGCAGCGAGTGCACGCCGCACTCTTCACACGCCTTGATCTTGTTGCCCACGTACACCCGCGAGGCCGGGTTGTCGCCCACCAGCACCACCGCCAGCCCCGGTGACACGCCGTGCGCCTTCAGGCGCTCCACGCGTTCGCGAAAGCCCACCCGCAGCCGCTGGGACAGCGCCTTGCCGTCAATGATCTGTGCCGTCATGGCGCGGCCCTCAGCGAAACACCACGGTCTTGTTGCCGTGGATCAGCACCCGGTCTTCCAGGTGGTAGCGCAGGCCGCGGGCCAGCACCGCCTTTTCCACGTCTTTGCCGCTGCGCACCAGTTCCTCGGGCACGTCGGAGTGGTCGATGCGCACCACGTCCTGCTCGATGATCGGCCCCTCGTCCAGGTCGGAGGTGACGAAGTGGCAGGTGGCACCGATCAGCTTCACACCGCGCTTAAAGGCTTGGTGGTAGGGCTTGGCGCCCACAAAGCTGGGCAGGAAGCTGTGGTGGATGTTGATGATCTGGCCCGGAAACTTCTCGCACAGGTCGGGCGACAGGATCTGCATGTAGCGCGCCAGCACCATCGCATCGCCTTCGGCTTCCCGGTAGAGCTGTTCGACCCGGGCATAGGCGTCGGCCTTGGTGTCGGGCGTGACCGGCACATGGTGGAACGGGATGCCGTGCCACTCGACCAGACCGCGAAAGGTCTCGTGGTTGGAGATGACGCAGGGAATGTCAATGTCCAGCTCGCCCGACTGCCAGCGACCCAGCAGGTCGTACAGGCAGTGCTCCTGTTTGCTCACCAGAATGACCACGCGCTTTTTGCGCGCGCTGTCGGAGATGCGCCACTGCATGTTGAACGGCGCGGCGATCTTGGCGAATTCGGCGCGGAAGGCGTCGATGTCGAGCTGCAAGGAGTCGGCCAGGATTTCCTGGCGCATGAAGAACTGCTGCGACTCGGTCTCGGCGTGGTGGCTGGCCTCGGTGATCCAGCCGTTGTGTTCGGCCAGAAAGTTGGCGACAGCGGCCACGATGCCCACGCGGTCGGGGCAGGACAGGGACAGGGTGTAACGGCGGGGAGTGCTCATGATGGGTGCGGTGTGAGGGCGTGTTGGGCGTGCAGTTGGCCCGTCCGCCTGCGCGGCGGCAGGCAGACAGGCACCGGCAGACCGGTGGAAAGAGGCTCAGTCCTTGGCCGTGCGCTTGGTTTTCTGCGGGTCGTCGAACGGCAGGGTGTGGGCGCTGGCCGCGCAGTTCAGCGCAGCGCCGCGCAGTTCCATGGCCTTGCCGTGCACGGCGTAGGCCGGGTCCAGGCGGGCAATGGCCATGGAGCGCCCAGTCAGGCGCGAATACACGGCGCAGGTGACGAAGCCGACCTTCTGGTTGCCGTCAAACAGCGCGTCTCCAGCCTGCGCCGCTTCGGTGCTGGCGAGTTCAACCCCGAAAATCTTGAAGCGCTCCTTGCCCTGCAGCCGGAAGTGTTCGTTGGCCCCCCGGAACTCGGTTTTGCCCGGCGAGACGGTGAAGTCCAGCCCCAGTTCCCACAGCGTGTCGCCAATCGGCTCGCCGTCCATGGGGTACATGTCGGAGTTGTCGTAGGGGTAAAACAGCAGGCTGCTTTCGACCCGCAGCCAGTCCAGCGCGGTGAAGGCGCAGGGCACGATGCCCTGGGCTTTGCCTTCGGCCACGATGGTGTCCCAGATGGTGGGTGCATCGGCGGCCTTGCAGAAAATCTCGTAGCCACGCTCGCCGGTGTAGCCGGTGCGCGAAATCATCACCGGGCGGCCGAACAGCTGCGTCTGCATGTGGTGAAAGTACGGCAACTGGCGAATGCCCGGCACATGCTGGCTCAGGTATTCCACCGCCAGCGGGCCTTGCAGCGAGAGGTCGTGCAGGTCGTCGTCGAACAGCACCGCCACGTTGCGGCCCACCGCGCCGCGCGTCAGGATCTCGTGGCCCTGGCCGGCGCCGTGCACCACCATGAAGGCGTTCGGCCCGTTGCGGTAGATCACGCAATCGTCAATGAACTTGCCCGCTTCGTTGAGCATGCAGGCGTAGACCGACTTGCCTGGGTAGAGCTTGCTGACGTTGCGCGTGGTGGCCTGGTTGATCAGCATCTCGGCGTGCGGGCCGATGACGTGCACCTTCTTCAGGCCCGACACATCCATCAGCCCCGCCTTGGTGCGGATGGCTTCGTGTTCGTCGGCCAGGTCGGTGCTGTAGGTCCAGGCCGTGCCCATGCCGTTCCAGTCGGCCAGGCTTGAGCCCAGCGCGCGGTGCCGGTCGGCCAGGGCCGAAATACGCCAAGAGTTCATGTGGTTCTCCAGTGAAGAAAAGAAGGGAAAGAAAGCATCAAAAAATCAGGCCCCCACCCCAGCCCTCCCCCAGAGGGGGAGGGAGCCAGACAGGGCGCGCTCAGGCGCCGCGCAGTCGGGGATGTCTTGCTCCTTCCCCCTCTGGGGGAAGGTTGGAATGGGGGCTCTGCACATGTTTCAAAATGAGCATGGCTAGGCGCTCAGCCGGTCGATCTCGGTCAGCCGTTCGGTGTCGGCCGCGGTGCCCACGGGCAGGGCCTCGCCGTCGTCGAACGGCGCCAAGTAGTCCAGCGCGGTGGGCAAAAATCGCGTCAAGCCCTTGTATTCGACCAACTGCGGCGGCAGGCTGCCGAGCACGCGGTGCAGGCGTTTGCCCCACTTGGGCACGCGCACCAGCTCGTCCAGCGAGGCCAGGTAACAGCGAATGGGGAACAGCAGCGCGTTGCTGCGCGGCAAACGCCACAGGGTTTGCAGCTCCACCCGCAGGTGCAGCTTGCGGCCGATGTTCTCGGGCGTGAGCGAGGCGCGGTCCGGTCCCCACTCGGGGTAGGTTTCGGGCGAAGTGTCCAGGCGCGGGTTCACCGTCATGGTCCAGTTCAGGCGGCGCACCGGCTGGCCCAGGCGGATCATCATCAAATACTTCAGCGCCCGCTCGAACACGCCCGCCTGGTGCGCCAGCGGCACCGGGCCGTGCCACTCCATGAAGTTCATGCCGACGTTGAAGTCCAGCGACCAGTCGGCCTGCGAGGTGACCATGCCCGCATCCAGAAACAGCGTGCCCTCGCGCTGGTCGCAAATCGCAAAGTCGCCCTGCGCCTGGCGCGTGATGTATTCAAACGGCTCGCACGGCAGCGTGGCCGCGTCGCCGAACACGAAGGTCTGCTCCAGGCCCAGCGGGCGGTTGGTCCAGGTCCAGGTGGTGCCCATGTCGGGGCCGGTTTTGCTCAGCGAAAAGTGCTCGGGGTAGTCGGTGCTGAGGCGGTCCATCAGCAACTCCAGCGTGTCCCACTGCGCCAGCATCATGTGCGGCAGTGCCTGGCAGCGGCCGGGGTCGCGCTCCAGCGTGATGGCGCGGTCGCGGCATTCGGCAATGTAGTGCTCGTCCACGTCGAAGCCGTGGCGGTAGGCGTCGGACGGGCCTTTGCCGTCGTGCGGTTCCATGTTGACGCTGTACATGTAGCGGTCTTCCGGAAACGGAAACGGAAAGCGCAGGATGGCTTCGTCGCTGTTGCGGACGCTGTAGTCGCCGCGAAACGTTTCGTCGGGCTTGAAGGCGATGGACATGGTGGGGGTCTCCAGTCAAAAACGGGTTCAGAGATCGAGCACCAGGCGCGCACCGCGCGCACGCGAAACGCAGGGCATGATGAATTGCGCCTGCTCCGCCGGGCTCAGAAAGTGGTCGCGGTGCTCGGCCTCGCCGTCCAGCAGTGGCGTGATGCACACGCCGCAAGCGCCACCCCGGCACAGGCAGGGCGCGGCCACGCCGATGCGCTCGATGGCGTCGAGCAGGCTTTCGTCTTCGGCCACTTGCACGCGCACACCGCTCTTGTGCAGCACCGCCTCAAACGCCGTGCCGCCGCTGGCGCCGCTGCCAAAGTGTTCGGTGTGCACCTGAGCGCTGGGCCAGCCTGCTGCGGCGGCAGCGGCCAGCACCGAGGCGTTCAGCTCGCTGGGGCCGCACACCGACAGGTGGGTGCCCGCCGGTTGGCGCGCCAGCAGCGCGGCGGTGTCGAGCCGGTGGCCGTCGGCGTCCCAATAAAAGAACACCGGTGCGTCCGCAGGCAGCCAGGGCGCGAACACCGCCCGTTCTTCTTCGCGGCAGCACACATGCAGCTCGCAACCGGCTTGGCGCACTCCGGCGTCTTGCAGGTACGACAAAAACGGCGTGATGCCGATACCGCCCGCGATCATTAGGTGGCGGCGCGCACCGCGCACCGGCGCGAACAGGTTAGCGGGCCACTGGGCTTGCAGCACATCGCCGACCTTCAGCCGCTCATGCACCGCCGCCGAGCCGCCACGCGAAGCGGCCACGCGGCGCACGATGATGTCGTAGCGGCTGCGGCTACCTGGCGCGTTCACCAGCGAATAGGCGTTGCGGTGGACGCGGCCCGCGCCGGGTAGGCTGAGCAGCACATGCGCCCCGGCGCCGGTGGGTGGCAGCGGTGCGCCGTCGGCGCCGGCCAGTTGCAGGTGGCGCAGGCTGGGCGAGAGCGTGGTGGCCGACACCACACGCAGGGTCAAGCTGGAACCGTTCATGGAAACACCTCCTGCACCGCCGGGCGCACGCCGGGCTGTTCGGCATCGACCATCACGCCCATGAAAGCGCCGTGGCGACGGGAAAAATGGTCGCGCACCAGCAGGTGGCGCCCGCAACCGGCGCAGGCCACCACGTTGGTGCTCACGCCGTCGGTGAAGCCGTGGCAGTGCGTGCACCACACGCGGCGGCGCTGGCTGCCCGCGTGCGCCAGTTGCACCTGGGCCGGGGCCAGCCCGGCCTGCGCGGCCAGGGCCGCCACGCGCCACACAAAAGGCTCGGTGCCCTGGGCGCACAGCCGCTCGTTCACCGCCAGCGGCTGGGCCTGCGCCAGCACCGGGCCGAGCGCGGCCACATCGGCCAGCACGGTGACCGTGCCCCAGTCGGCAGGTGGCGCAGACGCACCCACCCAGCACACCTGCAAGCGTGTGGCCACCGGGGCAAAGGCGGTGTGCAGCGCGGCCAGCAGATCGGCGGTCATGCCGCTGGCGTCGAGCACCAGCCAGTGACGGCCCGCCTCGGGTTGGGGTGCCAGCGGCGGATAGACCGGCCGGCTGGTCACTTCGGAAGGTTTGAGTTGCATAGCAGCCATTCTCATTTTGGAAATGTCAACAAAAACAAGCCCTTCTTAACCGCCGCCGTCTGGTTGCGCAGGCCCCCACCCCAGCCCTCCCCAGCGGGGGAGGGAGTCAAGACATTCCCGCACACAGGCGCTGACCCGAGAGGATGTCTGGCCCCTTCCCCCGTTGGGGGAAGGTTGGGATGGGGGCTCTGCGCGACTTTCAACATGAGAATGGCTGGTTGCACAGCACGCTCCTTGACTTCAGTTTTCGACGGCGCCGGTGCACCACCCAAGGGCACAGCCGGGCCGGCTTCGCCGGACGGCCAGTGCCGCCCCCTGGGGGGACGCGAAGCGGCGCGGGGGGGATTCATTCCTTGCCGGGAATCCAGTTGGTGCCCGCCAGCGGCACATGGGCCATGGCGGCGGCCTCCACCGTCAGCGCCACCAGGTCTTCGGGCTCCAGGTGGTGCACGTCCTGCTTGCCGCAGGCGCGGGCCAGCGTGGTCAGCTCCATGGTCAAGGTCTTGAGGTAGTTCTTGACGTGCTTGGCGCCCATGTCGGGCTCCAGGCGCTGTTCCAGAATCGCGTCCTGCGTGGTCACGCCCACCGGGCATTTGCCGGTGTGGCAGTGGTGGCAAAAGCCGGCCTTGGTGCCCAGTGCCGCGTAGTCGGCCTCGGCGCTGTGCGTCTGGCCGCCTTGCTGGTAGGTGTCGCGGTTGCAGCCCAGCGCCATCAACACGCCTTGGCCAATGGCCACCGCGTCGGCGCCCAGCGCCAGCGCCTTGGCCACGTCGGCCCCGGTGCGGATGCCGCCCGACACGATGAGTTGCACCGTGCCGATCATG
Organism: Hydrogenophaga sp.; assembly: GCF_030656115.1. GTDB lineage: Bacteria > Pseudomonadota > Gammaproteobacteria > Burkholderiales > Burkholderiaceae_C > Hydrogenophaga. Next base: position 10,257 of record NZ_JAUSOO010000165.1, on the reverse strand, counting down.
TCCAGGTCGCGCAAGGCGGCCACGGCCTGGCGCACCGCCGCCAGCGTCGGAATGCCTGCGTGTTCGATGAAACAGGTTTGCGTGGCGGCGGTGCCGCCCTGCATGCCGTCCACCACCACCACGTCGGCGCCGGCGTGCACCGCCAGCTTCACGTCGTTGTAAACGCGGGTCGCGCCGACCTTCACATAGATCGGTTTTTCCCAGTCGGTCAGCTCGCGCAGTTCCTGGATCTTGATGGTCAGGTCGTCCGGGCCGGTCCAGTCCGGGTGGCGGCTGGCCGAGCGCTGGTCCACGCCCTGCGGCAGGGTGCGCATCTGCGCCACGCGCGGGTTCACCTTTTGGCCCAGCAGCATGCCGCCGCCGCCCGGCTTGGCACCCTGGCCCAGCACCACTTCAATCGCGTCGGCACGGCGCACGTCGTCGGGGTTGAAGCCGTAGCGCGAGGGCAGGCACTGGTACACCAGCGTCTTGGACGACTTGCGCTCTTCCGAGGTCATGCCGCCGTCGCCGGTGGTGGTGCTGGTGCCGGTGGCCGTGGCGGCCTTGCCCAGCGCTTCTTTCACGTTGGCCGACAGCGCGCCAAAGCTCATGCCCGCGATGGTGATGGGCGTGTCCAGCACGATGGGCTTTTTGGCGAAACGCGTGCCCAGCACGGTTTTGGTGGAACACTTTTCGCGGTAGCCCTCCAGCGGGTAGCGCGACAGCGAGGCGGTGAGAAACACCAGGTCGTCAAAGTGCGGCAGCTTGCGCTTGGCGCCCAGGCCGCGAATCTCGTACAGGCCGGTGCTGGAGGCGCGGTGGATGTAGTCCAGCGTGCTGCGGTCAAAGCTGGCCGACTCTTCCAGTTGCAGGCGTTTGATGTGGATGGGGTGTTCGGTGTTGTTTGACATCTCAATAGTCCTGATCGGCGTCGGCATTCCAGTGGTAGAGGCTGCGGGCCGAGGCCACGCGCTTGAAGTCCTTCGGGTCGTGGGCCAGACCGGCCTGCGCCAGCAGGTCGGCCAGCGCGGTGGTGTCGGCTTCCGTCAGGGGCTCCAGCTGCGCGTCGGCGCCCAGGCTCTTGATGGTTCCGCGCACATAAATCACCGCCTCGTAGAGCGAATCGCCCAGCGCGTCGCCCGCGTTGCCGCAAATCACCATGCGCCCGGCCTGCGCCATGAAGCCGGAGAAACTGCCCACCGAGCCACCCACCACGATGTCGCCGCCCTTGAGCGAAATGCCGCAGCGCAGCCCCGCGTCGCCGTCGATCACCAACAGCCCGCCGTGGGCCGATGCGCCCGCGCTGTTCGAGGCAAAGCCCTTCACATGCACCTTGCCGCTCATCATGTTTTCGGCCACGCCGGTGCTGGCGCTGCCTTCGATGGTCACGTCGGCGAACTTGTTCATGCCGGCGGCGTAGTAGCCGGCGTGGCCCTGAATGGTCACGCGCACCGGCGCGTTGATGCCCACGGCGATGTTGTGCGCGCCGTCCGGGTGCGTCACCGTGATGTGCTGGCCCGCCAGCACATCGGGCGCACTGTGCAGGTGCTGGTTGAGCGCGCGCACGCTCTGGCGGCTCAGGTCAAACGTCAGATTTTCCATACGTACATCTCCTCGGGGGCGGGTTCAAAAACGGTCGCGTGGGCAATGCCCGGCAGGTGCGCCAGCGAGCGGAATTCGGAGGCAATGGCCACAAAGTCGTCGGTCTCGGCCACCACGGCGGGCTTGCAGGCAAATGGGTCTCGAATCAGCGCCAGCTCGGTCGGCGTGCCCATCAGAAAGGTGTAGAAACCGTCGAGCGCCACAAAGGCTTTTTCCAGCGCGGTGTGCAGGTTGTCGCCTTCGCGCAGCCGCCATTCCAGAAAACGGCAAGCGGCTTCGGTGTCGTTGTCGGTTTCAAACTGGATGCCGCGCGGCTCCAGCATGCGGCGCACCCCGTTGGGGTTGGAGAGCGAGCCGTTGTGCACCAGGCAAAAGTCTTCGCCCGCCGTGAACGGGTGGGCGCGGTCCGGCGTCACCGCCGATTCGGTGGCCATGCGGGTGTGGCCCACCAAATGGCTGCCCACCAGCTTCGTGAAGTCGTACCGCTCGGCCACTTGCGCCGGGGTGCCAATGTCTTTGTACAGGTCGATGCGGCGGCCCGTGGACAGGATGTGCAGCTTGGCGTCCGCCGCGCGGATGAACGCCTTCACCGCGTCCGCCGGGCCATCGAACGTGAAGATGGCGTGGTTGCCCTGGGTTTTGATGTGCGCCTGCACCCGCAGCGCGGCATTGAGCGCATCGGCCAGCCCCACCCAGTCGTAGGCCGCGCCCGCGTCGGTCAGGCCCGAATACAGGCTGAGCTTGCGCTGGCTCTCGGGCAGTGGCTGGCCAAACACGGCCATGCCCGCCGAGTCCGGGCCTCGGTCGTGCATGCCGATCAGCATCGGCACCATCAGCGTGCCGAGCTGGCTGTGCAGCTCGGGCTTTTTCAACAACAGTCCAACAATTCCACACATGGTTGCGTCCTTCAGAAAAATTCCAGGTATTGCTTGACTTCCCACTCGGAGACGTGGCGCATGTACTCGATCCACTCCATGCGCTTGAACTTCAGAAACTCCCCGGTGACCGGCCCCAGCGCCTCGCGGATCACGGTGTCGGCCTCCAGCGCGTCCAGCGCGGCGTTCAGGTTTTGCGGCAGCAGGCCAATGCCCGCTTCTTTCAGTTGCGCCTCGCTCCATTCGTACAGGTTCACATTGCGCGGCGCGCCCGGGTGCATGCCCTTTTCGATGCCGTCCAGACCAGCGGCAATCACCGCCGCCGTGGCCAGGTAAGGGTTGCAAGCGCCGTCGGGCAGGCGCAGTTCCAGCCGCCCTTTGGGAATGCGCACCATGGTCGAGCGGTTGTTGTCGCCGTAGCTGATGTAGGCCGGTGCCCAGGTGGCACCGGTGAGCGAACGGCCCACCACCAGCCGCTTGTACGAATTGACCGTGGGCGCACACAGCGCCGTGAGCGCGGGCGCGTGGTGCAGCAAACCCGCCATGAACTGGTAGGCCATGGGCGAGAGTTCCAGCCCGTTCGGGTCGGTCTTGTCGCAAAACAGGTTGCTTTTGCCGTCGCCAATCGACAGGTGCATGTGCATGCCGTTGCCGGGCCGGTTGGCAAACGGCTTGGGCATGAAGGAGCAAATCAGGCCCAACTCGTTGGCAATTTCGCTCGCCGCCATCTTGAAAAAGATGAAGTGGTCGCACGAGGTCAGGCAGTCGGTGTAGGTGTAGTTCAGCTCAAACTGGCCGTTGGCGTCTTCGTGGTCAATCTGGTACACGTCGATGCCGGTGGCGCGCATCGCGTTGGAGAGCTTTTCCAGAAACACCCGCGTGCGCGACAGGCCCTTGTAGTCGTAGCACGGCTTGGCCAGGTTGTCGCTCGCGTCGTGCGGCACCACGCTGCCGTCGGCGTTGCGGCGCAGCAGCGAAAACTCGGGCTCCAGCCCGGTGAACATGGTCAGGCCTTTTTCGGCCAGACGCGCCACCTGCTTCTTCAGCACCACGCGGCTGTCAAAAGCCCAGGGCGCGCCTTCCACATGGCCTTCGCACACGATGCGCGCCAGGCCCGGCTGCCACGGCACGATGGACACCGTGGCCAGATCGCCCACGGCCATGAAGTCGGGTCCGTGCGGCTCAATGCCCACACCGCAAATGGCAAACCCGGCAAAGCCCGCGCCGTCGGTCATCACGGTGTTCAAATGCTCCACCGGCACCGACTTGGCCTTGGCCACGCCGTGAATGTCGACGAACTGCGCCAGCACATAAGCCACCCCCTGCGACTTGAGGTAAGCCTGGGTTTCTGCGACGCTGTCAAAGCGTTTCGGGGACACCAGCCCACCCGGCTCGGGTGGGGTGGCGAATGGAACGGCGAGTGTGTTCAAGGGGAAACTCCTTCGGTTGGCAATGGGGTCAGCGGGAGGGGGCAGAGGGTGTCGACCTTGGTGCATGGTCCACACCGATGTTTCTTTCTATGCAACATTTGTGCCTGCTGTGAATATTTTGAGGGCGGCAGCACAGACACTTTTTTCAGCAACCAAGACCCAAGGAGCGGGATGTGACTAAAAAAGGCGACGAGCCACTGGTTTCACTGGAAGAGTCGGTGGGATCGGCCATCAAAGAGCTGCGGCTGCGCCACGGCCTGACCATTGCGCAGGTGTCCGAACAGGCCAGCATCAGCCGGGGCATGCTGTCCAAGATCGAAAACGGCCAGACCTCCGCCGGCATGGAGACGCTGGCCCGCATTGCGCGGGCGCTGGGCGTGTCCATGTCGATGCTGTTCAGCAAATACGACGTGACCGCGAGCACCGCGCAGCACATCAAAAAAGGCAAAGGCATGGAAGTGGTGCGCCGAGGCACCAAAAGCGGGCACACCTACCACCTGCTGGCCTACGACCAGGGGCCGGTCAAGCTGTTCGAGCCGTTCCTGATCACCATGGACGACGACTCAGAGCAATACCCCACCTTCCAGCACCCCGGCACCGAGCTGCTGTACATGCTGGAGGGCAAGCTGGAATACCGCTGCGGGCAAGACACCTACCTGCTGGAACCCGGCGACTCGCTGACCTTTCAGGCCGAGGTGACGCACGGGCCGGAGAAGTTGATCAAGTGCCCGATCAAGTTTTTGTCGTTTATTGTTTATCCGCGTGGGGCGGAGTGAGGGGCTGCAGGGTCAGGGCTGAGAAGGTCAGGTAGCAATCAACGCGGGCTGTTGTTGATTGTTTTTGCCGCTATAGTGGCTGCTAGCGATTGTTTCTTTCGCTGCAACCATCGGGTTCGGTGCCGCAGAATAGACGACAGACTTCAGGAGGAATTCTTATGTACGGAACAGAGGCATTCATCAGCCAAGCGGCTGTGTCCAGCAGTGCTTTGCAGCGGTCGCCTTACTTTGAGGCGTCATTCGTCCAAGTTTATTCAGTCGTCTAATCTGTTTTGCCCAGATTAGACGACGATCTACATTGCGTTAGAACTCACATGGAGAATCTCGTGAATCAGGTAAAAGCAGACATCCTTGCGTTTATGGCGGAATCCGGCCTTGATATCGGTCACGTACTGCCTGAGAGACCCTTCTACTTCCAGCGAGCGATTCACTACACACCGCCTCAGCAGGATGCTATTGGCCCCGCCCTGGAGTCTCTTGTTGCGGATGGCACGCTTGAAAAGCGCGATAATGGCCACTTCCTAACTACTGCCGGGTTCAGCCGAATTTATCCGGAAAACACCTCTGCTGTAGTTGATTTTGTCAAGAACGACATACTTGATTTTCTTCGTAACCAGAGCGCCCGAGCCGGCCACTCACTAGCATTGAAACCATTCGCATTCCAGCGACTTGTGCACTACAACCCTCAGCAAAAGAATTCTGTACAGCAAGCGATAGAATCATTGGTCGCCGACGGGACCTTAGAACAAAAGAATGACGGATTCTTTCTGACGCAGGACGGTTACGAGCGGCTTTACTGAGGTGAGTTCTAACAATTCGTTCAAGCCGACCCCATGTCGTGGCGTCTGCCGCCCCGCCACGGGGCGGCTTAACTCAGGCGTTAGGCCTCTTATCAAATGCAGCCACAGACCATTCTCGAACTTGACTTCAGCAGTAAGCTGGAGATCACTATCAATAACAGGCGACCTGTCGTCCTGACCGACTTAACTATGGCTCTGCTTGGTGTCGGTCAGCAGTACGAGCGTTTTATTGAAAATGAGACGAATGAGCAACATGCGGCGTCGAGTGAACTATTCATTAAGGATGTTCGCTCTGGCTCAATAGTTGTCGAACTCGTCGCTCAGGCTCTTCCCGTGGTGCCCTTATTGTGGCAGGGCGGATCTTTGCTTGAATGGGTAAGTCATACAAAGTCCGTGGTTGAGTGGTTAAACGGGAAGCTCGCGAATCCGCCAAAGGAATTGACCAAGCAGGATTTGAAGCAGTGGTCGAACATCCTGGAGCCAGTAGCAAAGGATCACGGATCACAAATGAACTTCACGGTCTCGAACGGAGGCCAGGTCATAAACCAAATATTCATTAGTTCCGAGCAAGCCAACGCCGCTCAGAACCAGATAAAGCGCGAAATTGGAAAACTTGAAGAACCAGACGATCATACGCAGCGCAAACGAGTGATGGTTTGGTATCAGTCGAAGTTTGATTCTTCGTCCTCCACAGGGGATAAAGCGGTGATCGAAAGCATTTCGAAGACTCCGGTCAAGGTCATCTTCGAGAACAATGCGGTTAAGAAGGCAATGTTGGCTGGTGACGCCAGGTATCCGAAGCAGTGGCATGAGCTTGCCTACATTGTCGATGTTAGGGTCCAAACTGTTCAGGATATTCCAAAGGTCTACACCATTATCAACTACTATGATGAAGACACCTTCGATCCAAACGAGGCCTAACCATTCGTTCAACCGGAAGCAGTGGGGCATGCCGTCGTTTGGGCCTCCATTTCATTATGGCCCAAACGCCGCCATACCCCACTGCTCCGGTTAACTCGCACGTTCGACCCACCGTTTTTAACCAAGGAGCAACAATGAAAAAATCTATCGTTTTCCTGACTATCGCCGCAATCACCATGAGCGCATACGCAGCAGATGAGCGCGATGCGTCACGCATAGTAAAAAAATACAGTGAAGCCGTGGCTTGCCAGCTTGAAGGGGTTAGCGAATATCAGAAAAACCAATACAAAGCTGTCAAAATCAATCCGGGCGAGGCTGATCTTGGGGGCATGGGAGCGCAATTCGTCGTTTACTGGGAAGGAGATGTAGGTTGCGCAGGTGGCAACGGCACTATTGTTCCCAACTTCACCGTAGTTGAACATAGGGGCTTCATGTCAGCAGCTCCTGTCGTGGTTCCCGATATTAAATTCCCCAATATGGAGCTTGTGCGGCTAACCAGTATGTCTGGGAAAAATGGGCAACTCATCATCAAAGGCGTTACCTACGGCCCCAAAGATCAGCAACATTCGCCAACAAAGGTTGTTTCCTACACCCTTAAACTCGTAGATAACGAGTTCGTAAAGCAATAAGGTGGCGCCAAGGTCGGACCCTGCGCTCAACCCGACCGCCCTGGCGGGCGTCGGGTTAGCTCCACGTGTGTGCCGTGCATGGCACGAATCCAGCTGGGTGAAAGTCCCAGTGCCAGGCTTGTAGAGCCGAAGGCTAGCTGAAGGGTAAGTGCGTCGCCGCGAGGCGGGGTGCGGAGGAAACCCAAGGCGAAATCGCAGGGCGATGAACAAAAACCGGATATGAGGCGTGATGCATTCGGGACGAGCGGGCACGTGACCGCGAAGTCCTCTATCTACAAGTGGGTGGCAACACCGACAAGGGTGCATTTTGTAAATCCGGCGTCTATGCGAGGAATGATTCGTGTCTTACCACGGGAGATCTGCCATGTGTCGTGGCCGCGCAAGCGACCGGCGACTGAGAGCCAGGTAACTTGTTTTGAGCGCACGGCAGAAGTCAGCAGAGGGCATAGTAGGTGCGACCCGCACCGAAGGCCTGAACCTTGAACGATGAGGACACTGGCGTGAAGAGAGACGGGACAGCATCTGACAAGCACAACGCGGCACACGCTGCGGTGCCATCACCATGGCCCCACAGGGCAATACCGGTGGATGAACCCATCGCTGGAAAACCCCAGAGCACCCCATCATCGAAAACCTCAACCCTGATGACCGAGGTTCTGCACAAAGAGAACCTCAAACGGGCCTTGGAGCGGGTCAAACGCAACCAAGGTGCCCCGGGCGTTGACGGCATGACCGTCGATCAACTCGGTGCGCACCTCAAAGCAAATTGGCCCAGCCTACGCGCCCAACTGGTGGCAGGCACTTACCAGCCCAAACCCGTCAAGCGCGTAGAAATCCCCAAGCCAGACGGAAGAAAACGCCTGCTGGGTATCCCCACGGTGGTGGATCGGTTCATCCAACAAGCTGTGGCCCAAGTGGTGCAGCAACAATGGGAGCCGCACTTTCACCCCCACAGCTACGGCTTTAGGCCAGGGCGCAATGCCCACCAAGCCATGCGCCACGCGCAAGCCACTGTCCGTGAAGGATACGGCTGGGTGGTGGACATAGACCTGGAGGCATTCTTCGACCGAGTCAACCACGACCGCCTGATGGTGCGCGTGCGCAAGCACGTGGATGCACCCGATGTACTCCAACTCATCAACCGCTTCCTCAAAGGCGGGGTACAGGTGGACGGCCAAACACAAGCCACGGTACAAGGGGTGCCGCAAGGCGGGCCCTTGTCTCCGGTGCTGGCCAACGTGGTGCTGGATGAACTGGACTGGAAACTTCAAGCCCAAGGCCACCGCTTTGCCCGCTACGCTGATGACTGCAATATCTTTGTCAAAAGCCAACGCGCGGGACAGCGGGTCATGCAAAACGTAACGCGCTACTTGAGCGAGACACTGCGGCTCACAGTGAACGCCAACAAAAGCGCTGTAGACAGACCCAGAAACCGCAAGTTTCTGGGCTTCACCGTCAGTCGAAATGGTGCCAGGATCAAGGTGGCTGACAAGGCCATCGACAAACTCAAAGACACCATCCGCGAGCTGACCCGTCGCACACGTGGTCACCGTTTGGTTGACATCGTGCAAGAGTTAAAGACTGCCCTGAATGGGTGGAAAGCCTACTTTGGAATAGCCGAAGTGTTGAGCCCTCTGCGCGAGATCGACAAATGGGTGCGGCGGCGGTTACGATGTTACGCATGGAAACAATGGGGCAGTGCGGGTTACCGCGAGCTGAGGAAACGCGGGGTCACAGTGCGCGAAGCTTGGAATACGAGCAAGAGTGCACACGGGCCATGGCGCCTGAGCAAAACGCCAGCTTTGAACATGGCATCGCCCGCCAAATTGTTTCGTCAAATGGGGTTGCTCGAACTGGCAACAGCCAAGGCAGCATGAAATCAACGAAGTTTCAAGGAACCGCCGGATACGTGACCCGTATGTCCGGTGGTGTGAGAGGCAATCCACCGAACTTAAGCCGGGGCGGATTCAAATCTGAAGTGCAACACCTTGGTTTCAATGAACGAGGGTGGACTGTTGGGGGCCGTTGAGCAGTAGCTCCCGATAGACCGCCAAGGGTGATCGTACGCCCAGGCCTTTGCGGGGCCTGTTGTTGATCTCATCAGCAATGGCATCAAGCTGCTCCTGGCTGTAGCCCGAGAGGTCTGTGCCCTTGGGCAGGTACTGGCGCACCAACCCGTTGGTGTTCTCGTTGGAGCCCCGCTGCCACGGGCTGTGCGGGTCACAGAAGTACACCGCCATCTTCGTCCGACGGCTCAGCTCCTTGTGCATCGCCATTTCCCGCCCTTGGTCGTACGTCATGCTCTGGCGCATCGGTTCGGCAATCCCCAAGAGCTTGTCAGAGAAGGCCTGCATCACATTGACCGCGCTGGCGGGCTTGAACTCGGGCAGCTTGATAAGCATGAGCAGCCGGCTGGTTCGCTCGACCAACGTGCCCACCGCACTGGCGTTGGCCGCACCCTTGATGAGGTCACCTTCCCAGTGACCGGGGAACTGCCGGTCTTCAATCTCAGGCGGGCGCACATGGATGCTCACCATGTCAGGAATCTGGCCGCGCCGGTCTTGTCCCTTGCTGCGCGGCACACGCTTGTTGTGAGCGTGGCGCAGGGAGGGTGGCGATCAGCTCGCGCTTGAGCTCGCCTACGGGCTGGGCGTAGATGCAGTTGTAGATGGTCTCGTGTGACACGCGGTGCTCATGGCCTTTGGGGAAGATGCGGGCCAGTGTCAGGGCAATCTGTTCGGGTGACCAGCGCTGGCTCAGAAAGTGGCGCATCAGGCCGAACAGGATGCCATCACGATGGAGCTTGTTGGGCGCACGGCCTTGCTGGCGGCGCTGCAGGGCACAGGCACGTGCTGCGGTGCTGGCGTAGCCTGCGGGCTGCGCGTTGCGCAGCAGTTCCCGGCTGATGGTGCTCGGGGATCGCCCCAAGACCAAGGCCATATCTCGAACTGTGTACTTCTGCTGGACCAGGCTGGCCAGCGTCACGCGGTCTTCAGGCTGGAGTTGTTGATATCTTCTCTGCGGAGTGCTTTGCATCTGCGAACCTTACTCAGTGGCAGGTGTTGCACTTCACTTTTGAGTCCGCCCGGTATAATCCGTAAGTCGTTGATTTTGTTTGACTTTCATCTGAGGCTGGCATGACTTCTGCCTCAATACTGTGGTTTTGCACAGTCTTTTCTGACCGATTTCTCTGATCACCTGCACAGCCCGGCCTTTGCCGATCTGGCCCGCAGTCCCGATCACCC
>NZ_JAUSOO010000164.1 GCF_030656115.1 Hydrogenophaga sp. | reverse complement strand
CGACGACGAGCGCGTGAACGCCTGGGGCGGCGCCATTGCGCTGGGCCACCCGCTGGGTGCCAGCGGTGCGCGCCTGGCCACCACGGCGGTCAACCGCCTGCACGCCACCGGCGGGCGCTACGCCTTGTGCACCATGTGCATCGGCGTGGGGCAGGGCATTGCGCTGATCATCGAGCGGGTTTAAGCGGTGTATAGGAGCGAATAAAAATGGCCATCGATCAAGAAACCTTCAATATTGTGCAAAGCACGGTGCATCGGTTCGTGATGGACCGACTGGTGCCGTCCGAAGATCAGGTTGAAGAGACGGATGAGGTTCCTGCTGACAATCGTTCAAGATATGAAAGCTGTTGGGTTGTTTGGGTTCTTCGTCATTCCGTGTGGAATTTGACAAACAAGGTGGAGAGGTTTTATCGAGAGGTTCGCTGGCTTCGGCTGTACAAGGGAACCCGTCAGATACAGCAGCGCTTGATCGGCCGGCAACTCATGAAAGACTGACTCATGACAGGGAACGCAGTCAAAACCAGAAAAATACACAGAATGCCCTACGGATTTGGGCCAACCCCTGGGCCCCGGCAAGGGCCGAACGGGGACGCTGTTGATGGGGCCCATACAGCTCAGAAGTTCACCGTTGCAACGGGTTTTCTGACAAAGGCGGAGCATCTTGCTCGTTTACTGCCCCCCGGATTTGTGCTGGCAGGAGAGCCTGTCGTCACCGTCGAGTTTCATGTCCTTTCTGGGCTGAACTGGCTTGCTGGACGTGGTTATTCCATGCTGCAAGTTCGCTTCCCCGCGAAGTTCCAAGGCGTCGCTGACGAGGTGACCGGCAGCTTTCTCCCAGTGCTTTGGGAAAACCTGGCGGATCCCATCTTGAGCGGTCGAGAAGAGTTGGGTTTTGCCAAGCTTTGGTGCGATTTGCCACCACCGCGGATTTACCAGAATCGAATCTCATGCATCGCTTCGTGGCTCTCCCATCAGTTTTTTGAGCTGGAAGTATGCGACCTCCAGGACGCTGACAACGAGGTCCCTGTGTACCCCGGGCTTGGAGTGGGCAAGAGTCAGGGTACTTTGCATTACAAATACATTCCGGACACCCAGAACTGGGGCTCTGCAGCTCTTGCCCACGCCTGTCTTTCCCCTTCGGGTACCCAGGTTCATGTTGAGCGCCTGCGGCTTGGGCATGGTCGCGTTCGTTTCCTTGAAACGAATTGGGAGCAAATGCCTACCCAGTTCCATATCGTTTCTGCGCTGGCCGCGTTGCCTCAGCTGGAGCGACGAGGGGCCTGGGTGCTGGAAACCAGCGGTGGGTCCGATCTTGCTGAGCAAAGAAAATTGAGTTGAACCTAGCAGCCTGTCGGACCTGTAGCGCACCCGCCCACAAGGTGGGCTTGCTTGTGGGCAAAATTCTCAGCATGCTTTCATCCCCCGGGCCGCCCGTCCCGCGTGTTCACCGCCGCGGGCGCTTGCGGCTCGGTCAGCAGCTTCACGGTAAAGGCCGCGCCGGGGCCGTCGCTGCGGTTGCTGGCTTCTAACCGGCCGCCGTAGCGCTCCAGCAGGCCTTGGCTGATCCACAGGCCCAGGCCGTTGCCGTCGTTTTTGGTGGTGAAAAACGGGCGGAACAGGCGCTCTTGCACGCCAGGGGCCAGGCCGGTGCCGCTGTCGAGCACGCAGAGCAGGGCGCCGGGCTTGGGCGTGTCGTCTTCCGAAAACACCCAGTCGCGCGTTTCCAGCCGCAACACCCCGCCTTGCGGCATGGCCTGCAAAGCGTTGATCAGCAGGTTGATGATGACCTGCTGCAGTTCCTGGCGGTTGAAGCCCACGCGCTGGGTCGCTTGCAGGCATCGCTGCACCTCAATGCGGGTTTGCGCCAGCAGGTGCGCCACCAGCACCAGGCAGTCGTCCACGGTGCGGTTCAGGTCCAGCGTTTCCACGTAGCCCGCGTATTCGGTGGGGCGGGCGTATTGCAGCAGTTGCGTGACGATCAGGCGCATGCGCTCCACTTGTTCGTCCAGCAGCCGCAGTTCGGCGCGCACCGGTTGGCTGTGCTCGCCCAGCGTTTCGCGGATCAGGTCCAGGTTGCCTTGCATCACGGCAATCGGGTTGTTGATTTCGTGGGCGATGCTGGCGGTGAGCTGACCGATGGCCGCGAGTTTTTCGCTTTTCACCAATTGCTGTTGCGCCAGTTGCAACGAGGCGTTGCTGGCTTCGAGTTCGCGGGTGCGTTCGGCCACTTTGTGGTCCAACTCCTCGCCCCAGCGTTGCAGGGTGCGGGTTTTGTCGTCGATCACGTCGAGCAACTGGTCCAGATGGGCGGCGAGCGCGCCGAGTTCGTCGCGGGCGGGCAGGGCGCCCACGCGGGCGTTGGACTGGCCGTCTTCCACCCGCTGCATGGTGCCGTTCATGCGTTCCACCGGCTGGAAAATGCTGCGCGCCCAACGCACCGAGAACCAGGCCGAGAGCGCCATGACGGCCAGGAATATGAGGCCCATGACGCCGATCATGGCCAACCGCACCAGCCGAAACGGCGACTCCAGATAGCCCACATACAGCATGCCAATGCGCTGTCCGGCGGCGTCCAGCAGCGGGTCGTAGGCCGACACGTACCAATCGTTCAACACAAAGGCGCGGTCCAGCCAGGTCTGGCCTTGCTCCAGCACGCGTTCGCGCACGGTTTGCGAGACGCGCGTGCCGATGGCGCGCTGGTCCTGGAACAGGCGCACGTTGGTGGTGATGCGCACATCGTCCAGAAACAGCGTGGCCGTGCCTTCGCTGCCAAAGGGCAGCGAGCCTTCGGGGTAGACGATGCGGTTGATGTGGTCAATAAAGTCCAGGTTCTGGTTCAGCAGCAGTCCCCCAGCCAGCAGAGCCACCACCTGCCCGGAGGCGTCGCGCACGGCTTGCATCGACACCACCACCATGGCCCGGTCTTCCTGGCGGCGGGTGTCGGGTGCCGCGTTGCGGGTGGACACCAGGGGAATGCGCAGGCGCGGCAGCAGCTGGGGCGCCATGCCGGCGATGCTGGCAGCGTCCAGCCGCATGAGCCGCGCGGCGCGCGCGGCACCGGCTTGCGTGGCTTCGGGGACCAGACCGCGCAGGTCGGCGGGCAGGGCGGCGTGTGGTGGAACACCGTCGGCGCTGGCCAGCACCCGGCCGTCGGTGCCGTAAATCAGCAAGAAGTCCAGCCGCAGTTCCTGGCGCGCTTCGTCCAGCCGCTGGCGCAGGGTGTCTTGCGCCGGGGTGGCTGGTGCGTTGCGGCCTGCCGTGGGCAGGGCGCCCAGCAAGCGCTGCGAGCCGGCCACCCCTCGGGTGCCGCTGCCCACTTCAATCAGCACCTGGTCAAAGTAGCCGCGCGCCACCGCCAGGTCGCTGCGCACTTTGGTGATGAGCAGCCGGTCGTAGGTGATGTGGCTCCACACCGCCATGGCCAGCACCAGCAGCGGAAACACCACCAGCAGCGGCAGCAGCGCCATGGCCAGCAGCTTGTTGCGCACCGACGCGGCCAGCCAGCGGGGCGTGTAGCGTTTCATGCCGTTGACCAACAACCGCCACCGGCTTGGCCGGGGCCCCCTTGGCAGGGTTGCGTACAGCGCGGCGGCGGTGTCACAGCCCAGCCCATTCGGCCACGCGGCGCTCCAGCGTGCGCCGTGACACGCCCAGCAGCAGCGCGGCCCGGGTTTTGTCACCCTGCACCGATTCCAGCACCGACAAAATGTGCTGCTTTTCCAGTGTGTGCAGGTCGGTGGGTTTGGTGTTCGCCTGGGGGCTGCGCTGTGCACCGCCGCCGGGGTAGAGCGCCGACACGTTGACGGCGCCCAGAATCAGCGAGCGTTCAATCAGGTTGCGCAGCTCGCGCACATTGCCCGGCCAGTCGTATTGCTGCAAGTAGTCCATCTCTGGTGCGCTGATCTGCAGCGGTTCGACGCCCAGCGAGGGAGCCAGCTGGGCCATGAAGTGCGCCACCAGTTCGGCAATGTCTTCTTTGTGCTCGCGCAACGGCGGCAGGCTCAGGTCCACCACCTGCAGGCGAAAGTACAGGTCTTTGCGGAAGCGGCCCGCGCTCACCTCGTCGGCCAGGCGGCGGTTGGTGGCGGCCATGATGCGCAGGTTCACCGGCATCAGTTGCTCACTGCCGACCGGGCGGATTTTCAGGTCTTCAATGGCGCGCAGCAGCGTGGCCTGAATGGGCAGCGGCAGCTCGGCGATTTCGTCCAGAAACAGCGTGCCGCCTTGCGCGTAATGGAACAGGCCATCGCGCGCCCGCGTGGCGCCGGTGAAGGCGCCTTTGGCGTGGCCAAACAACTCGCTTTCAATCAGCTCGGGCGACACCGCTGCGCAGTTCACCGGCACAAACGGGCCGGTGGCGCGGGCGCTCTGGGCGTGCAGTTCGCGCGCGACCAGTTCTTTGCCGGTGCCCGACTCGCCCTGCAGCAGCACCGTGCTGTTGACCAGTGCGACCCGCCCGATGGACCCGCGCAGCTGCTGCATGACCGGCGACGAACCCACCAGCGACAGGCCGCGCCCCACCGGGCAGGCCGCGGCGCGGCGCAGCACAAAGTTTTCTCGCCTCAGGCGCGAGCGTTCAAAGCAGTGTTTGATGGCGTTCAGAATCTGCGGCACCCGAAACGGCTTCAGGATGAAGTCGGAGGCGCCCGCGCGCAGCGCCTCGATGGCGGTATCGAGGTCGGCAAACGCGGTGATCAGAATCACCTCGCCACTGAACCCCTGCTCGCGCAGTTCTTTGAGCCAGGCCACGCCGTTTTTGCCGGGCAGCGAAATGTCCAGGATCACCAGGTCCACATGGTGCGTCCGCAGCCATTGCGCCCCTTCTTCGGCACTGGCCGCGCTCATCACGAATTGGCAGCGCGGCGCCAGCGTTTTCACCAGAAAGTTGAGCATGCCTTGCTCATCGTCCACGATCAGGATCGACCAGTCGGGCCAGCCTTCGAGGGGTTTTTCGGGGGAAGAGGGAGAAAAGGTGGGTTCCACCCGGCGGCATTCTACGGACGAAGCCTACAAAATCACTTGGGTATTGCCGCAATTCCGACACGTTCGGCGGTTTTTGCCGGGTGCGACAAACCGCGCAGGTTGCGACAAGTTGTCGCAACCTGGGCGCCCGGATGGGGCTGAACCACGGGGGGTCGAGCGCCAGTGCCAGGCTTGTCCCGCAACACCATCGGCATGCACACGGGGCTGTGCCCCTGCCCGTGGGTGAGTGCACGATTTTGGTGCTTCGATCATGGTCTGAGTTGCATAAGTCGGTGCTTATGGCACGCTTCTGGCTATGAAAAACGCAGCGCGCCCAGCCGCGCCGCCGCCAGCGCGCTGCGCAGGCGGGCCATTGGTACAAACCCCCATCCCTGCCGCCCGGCACGCCTTGCACTGAGTCGGTGCGGCGGTTAGATTTGCCGTATGCAAAAAGCCCATAGGCGCCGCCGTTTGGCGCGCGAAGGGTGTTTGTTCAACCAGGAGACACGCATGCGCAAGCCCCTTTCCGAGCCGACCGAAGGCCGCACCCGCCTGAGCCGCCGCACCTTGTTTGCCGGTGCCAGCACCGTGGGCGCACTGGCCGCCGCCGCCGTTCTCATCCCCCGTGCGACAACCGAAGAAGCGGCCGCTGTGGCGCCGCGCCCGAAGCCCGAAAAAGGCGGTGGCTACAGCCTGTCGGACCACGTCAAGCAGTACTACAAAACCACCCTGATCTGAGCAGGCAGGAGACCCCCATGTTGCTGACCAAAAAAACGTCTGGCACCGGCGCCACCAGCGCCCGCGCCCACACCTCCTTTGTCCACAGCCTGCAGCGCGGCCTGTCTGCGGCCCTGCCCACCATGGACCGCCGCGGCTTTCTGCGCCGCTCGGGTCTGGGTGTGGGCGTTGGCCTGGCCGCCACCCAGTTGACGCTGGTGAAAAAAGCCAAGGCCGCCACCGGTGGTTCCATCGACGGCACCGGCAAGATCGAAGTCAAGCGCACCGTGTGCACCCACTGCTCGGTGGGCTGTGCCACCGACGCCATCGTCGAAAACGGCGTCTGGGTGCGCCAGGAGCCGGTGTTCGACTCGCCCATCAACCTGGGTGCGCATTGCGCCAAGGGTGCTGCCCTGCGCGAACACGGCCACGGTGAATACCGCCTGCGCTACCCCATGAAGCTGGTCAACGGCAAGTACCAGCGCATCAGCTGGGACACCGCGCTGACCGAGATCACCGCCAAAATGAAGGAGCTGCGCGAGGCCAGCGGCCCCGATTCGGTGTACTTCGTCGGCTCCTCCAAGCACAACAACGAGCAGGCCTACCTGCTGCGCAAGTTCGTGAGCTTCTGGGGCACCAACAACTGCGACCACCAGGCGCGCATCTGCCACTCCACCACGGTGGCCGGCGTGGCGAACACCTGGGGTTACGGGGCAATGACCAACTCGTACAACGACATGCAGAACAGCAAGTGCGCGTTGTACATCGGCTCGAACGCGGCAGAAGCACACCCGGTGTCCATGCTGCACATGCTGCACGCCAAGGAAAACGGCTGCAAGATGATCGTGGTCGATCCGCGCTTCACGCGCACGGCCGCCAAGGCCGACGAATACGTGCGCATCCGCTCCGGCACCGACATCCCCTTCCTGTTTGGTCTGCTGCACCACATCTTCAAGAACGGCTGGGATGACAAGCAGTACGTGAACGACCGTGTTTACGGCATGGACAAGGTGCGTGAAGACGTGCTGGCCAAGTGGACGCCCGACAAGGTGGAAGAAGCCTGCGGCGTGCCCGAAGCGCAAATGTTCAAAGTGGCGAAGATGCTGGCCGAAGCCAAGCCCGCCACCATCGTGTGGTGCATGGGCCAGACGCAGCACACCATTGGCAACGCCATGGTGCGCGCCTCGTGCATCTTGCAGCTGGCGCTGGGCAACATCGGCAAGAGCGGTGGTGGCACCAACATCTTCCGCGGCCACGACAACGTGCAGGGCGCCACCGACGTGGGCCCCAACCCCGACTCGCTGCCCGGTTACTACGGCCTGGCCGCCGGTTCGTGGAAGCACTTTGCCAAGGTCTGGGGCGTGGAATACGACTGGATCAAGGCCCAGTACGCCGACGGCATGATGGAAAAGCCCGGCATCACCGTGTCGCGCTGGATCGACGGTGTGCTGGAGAACAACGAACTCATCGACCAGGATCCGAACCTGCGCGGCGTGTTCTTCTGGGGCCACGCGCCCAACTCGCAGACCCGCGGTCTGGAGATGAAGCGGGCCATGGACAAGCTCGACCTGCTGGTGGTGGTGGACCCGTACCCCTCGGCCACCGCGTCGATGGCGGCCATGCCCGGCAAGCCGGAAGACCAGAACCCCAACCGCGCGGTGTACCTGCTGCCGGCGGCCACGCAGTTTGAAACCAGTGGTTCCTGCACCGCGTCGAACCGCTCCATTCAGTGGCGCGAGAAGGTCATCGAGCCGCTGTGGGAGAGCCGCAGCGACCACATGATCATGCACCAGTTCGCCGAAAAACTGGGCTTTGCGGCCGAGCTGTCGAAGAACTACAAGATGCAGAAGGTCAAGGGCCTGGACGAGCCCGTGCCCGAGGACATCCTGCGCGAAATCAACGCCTCGGTCTGGACCATTGGTTACACCGGCCAGACGCCTGAGCGCCTGAAGGCCCACATGCGCAACATGGACGCCTTTGATGTGAAGACGCTCAAGTGCAAGGGCAAGGTGGTGGACAAGGACACCGGCTACGACATGAGCGGTGACTATTTTGGCCTGCCCTGGCCGTGCTACGGCACCGCCGCCATCAAGCACCCTGGCTCGCCCAACCTGTACGACACCTCCAAGCACGTCATGGAAGGCGGCGGCAACTTCCGCGCCAACTTCGGCGTGGAGCGCGAGGGTGCCACCCTGTTGGCCGAAGACGGCTCGCACTCGGTGGGCGCCGAAATCACCACCGGTTACCCCGAGTTTGATCACGTGTTGTTGAAGAAACTCGGCTGGTGGGACGACCTCACCGACGCCGAGAAAACCGCCGCCGAGGGCAAGAACTGGAAGACCGACCTGTCGGGCGGCATTCAGCGCGTGACCATGGCGCACGGTTGCCACCCGTTTGGCAACGCCAAGGCCCGCGCCGTGGTGTGGAACTTCCCCGACGCGATTCCGCAGCACCGCGAGCCGATTTACGGCACGCGCCCCGATCTGGTGGCCAAGTACCCCAGCCACGACGACCAGAAGACCCGCTGGCGCCTGCCGGTGCTCTACAAGTCGCTGCAGCAGAAGAACGTGGACGACAAGGTCTACGAGAAATTCCCGCTGATCATGACCTCTGGCCGTCTGGTGGAGTACGAGGGCGGCGGCGAGGAAACCCGCTCCAACCCTTGGCTGGCCGAGTTGCAGCAAGAGATGTTTGTCGAGCTCAACCCGAAAGCAGCGGCCGAGCGCGGCATTCGCAACGGCGAGCGCGTGTGGGTGAGCAGCCCCACCGGCGCACGCATCAACGTGCAGGCCCTGGTGACCGAGCGCGTGGCGCCCGACACCGTGTTCCTGCCGTTCCACTTCTCGGGCCGCTGGCAAGGGGAAGACATGAAGCCCTACTACCCGGACGGCGCCATGCCGGTGGTGCGTGGCGAGGCGGTCAACACCGCCACCACCTATGGTTACGACATCGTGACCATGATGCAGGAAACCAAGACCACGGTCTGTAACGTAGAACGCGCTTGAGGAGCGGACACATGGCACGAATGAAATTTATCTGCGACGCTGAGCGTTGCATCGAATGCAACGGCTGCGTCACCGCTTGCAAAAACGAACACGAAGTCCCGTGGGGCGTGAATCGCCGGCGCGTGGTCACCCTCAACGACGGCGTGCCGGGCGAAAAATCCATCTCGGTGGCCTGCATGCACTGCAGCGATGCACCCTGCATGGCGGTCTGCCCGGTCAACTGCTTCTACCGCACCGACGAGGGCGTGGTGCTGCACGACAAGGATGTCTGCATCGGTTGCGGCTACTGCTCGTACGCCTGCCCGTTTGGAGCGCCGCAGTTCCCGTCGCAAGGCACCTTCGGCGTGCGCGGCAAGATGGACAAGTGCACCTTCTGCGCCGGTGGCCCCGAGGCCCACGGCAGCCAGGACGAGTTCGAGAAATACGGCCGCAACCGCCTGGCCGAGGGCAAGCTGCCCGCTTGCGCCGAAATGTGCTCGACCAAGGCCCTGCTCGCTGGCGACGGCGACGTGGTGGCCGACATTTTCCGCAGCCGCGTGCTGCGCCGCGGCAAAGGTGCCGAAGTCTGGGGCTGGGGCACCGCCTACGGCACGGCACAAGGAGCGAAATCATGATCCAGCGCACCCTGACCATCGCTGCCCTGGCGGCAGCTGCCATGACGCTGTCGGCCTGCGGCGACCAGCCGCAGGAACTCAGCGGCTCGGGCGTCAAGCAGGACGGCGCGCCCTACACCGGCGTGGGCTCCAGCCAGTACGCCCAGGGCGGCTGGAAAGCGGGCGATCGCAACAGCTGGGAGCAGCAGTTGAAGACCCGTGCCCAGTACGGTCAAAACGACTACACCCGCATGACCAACCAATAAAGGGAGCGCCTCATGCAATGGTTCCCGAATTCCATGATCGGCCGTCTCACGGCCCTGCGCACGTGGGCACCCGTGTTGCTGGCACTCAGCAGCACCTGGGCCAGCGCACAAGCCCTCAAGGTGGAGTCTGTGCCCGACGACCCGGCACCGCCTGCGGCGGTGGCCGCGCCGGCCGAGACGGGCGGTATTCGCAGTGCCAACATCTTTGAGATTGCACCCGACGCCAGCACCGACCCGAATTACGCCAGCCAGACCAACGCCGAACGCAAGCAGGTGCAGCCCGGCAACAACGCGCCCCTGTGGCGCGATGTGGGCAAAGGCGTGACCGGCTACAGCAGCTTGCCGTACGCTGAATCGGGCAACCTGATTCAGGGTTTTGTGCAGTACCCCGGCTCGCGCCTGACCAACGCCGGTGAAGCCTGGCGGCAGGTGCGCAATCACTGGCTGATCCCCTATGGCGGATCGTTGCTGATCATCGTCGCGGTGGCCATTGGCCTGTTTTACAAGGCCAAGGGCACCATCCCGCTGCACGGCAAGGAAACCGGCCGCGTGATCGAGCGTTTCACCTATGTGGAGCGCGCCGCCCACTGGGTCAACGCCATTGCCTTCGTGGTGCTGGCCGTGTCCGGCATCGTCATGGCGTTCGGCAAGTTCTTTTTGCTGCCCGTCATCGGCACCACGCTGTTTGGCTGGCTCGCCTACGCGCTCAAGAACGCGCACAACTTCGTCGGGCCGCTGTTTGCCGTGTCGCTGGTGGTGGTCATCATCACCTTTGCCCGGGACAACCTGCCGAGCAAGGAAGACATCACCTGGCTGCTCAAGGGTGGTGGTCTGTTCGGCGGACACGAGGTGCCTTCGCACCGCTTCAACGCCGGTGAAAAGGTGCTGTTCTGGACCGGCGTGTTCCTGTTTGGTCTGCTGGTGGTGGGGTCGGGCGTGTTCCTGGACAAGATCGTTCCAGCGGTCGAGTACACCCGCGCCAACATGCAGGTGGCGCACATGATCCATGCCGCTTCAGCGGTGTTGATGATGGCCATGTTCATGGGCCACATCTACATGGGCACCCTGGGCATGGACGGCGCCTACAAGGCCATGAAGACCGGTTATGTGGACGAAACCTGGGCCAAGGAACACCACGAGCTGTGGTACGACGACATCAAGGCCGGCAAGATTCCTGCCCAGCGCAGCGCCAACAACCCGGCCAGTTCCGTCGCCAACCAGCCCGTCAAGGTCTGAACGCCACCCTTCGCCAAGGACGATCATGAAACGCCTGCTTATTTGTACCTCTCTGTTGCTGGCTTTTGCCGCCCACGCCAAGCTGCCCGCGCCCGTGTTGACCGACGAAGCCAAGGCCAAGGCCGCAGAAGCCAAAGCGAAAACCGCCTGGGCCGGCAAGGTGGACAGCTACAAGCTGTGTCTTTCCATGGACCGTGCAGCGGGCCACTACTTCAAGACCGCAGCTGCCACGGGCAAGTCGGTGAAGCCTGCTTTGGCGGGTGCTCCGGCCTGCGCCGATCCGGGACCCTTCACCTACGTGGCCCCCGTGGAGACCGCGGCCAAGTGATCCGCGTGAAGCGTTGACTTTGACGCGTGCAGGTCAGAAAGGGCCGCGCCTTCGGGTGCCGGCCCTTTGACTTTGAATGTCCAGCCTTCGATTTTTTTGTAACCGTCCTTATGCCATTGCCCCAACTCACCCAGGCCCGCGCGCCGCTGACCCGCGAAGTGGAGGTCATGAACCAGCTGGGTGAACGCGAGTCGATCTCGATCCCCGCCGAGCGCGACCTCACCGTGTACGTGGACAAGCGCGAGCTGGTGACGTTGATGACCCTGGGCGCCCAGCCTGAGTGGCTGGTGTTGGGCTACTTGCTGAACCAGCGACTGATTGCCTCGGTGGACGACATCGAGTCCATCACCGTGGACTGGGACGTGGGTGCGGCTTCGGTCAAGACGCGCCACGGCATTGACCGCATCGAAGAACGCACCGCCAAGCGCGTGGTCACCACCGGCTGTGGTCAGGGCAGCGTGTTTGGCAACCTGATGGACGAGGTGGACAGCATCCGCTTGCCCGACGCGGCGGTGCTGCGGCAGTCGCAGCTGTACGGCATGTTGCATGCGATCCGTCTGAAGGAAAGCACCTACAAATCGGCCGGTTCGGTGCACGCCTGCGCCTTGTTTCGCGGCGATGCCTTGCTGCTGTTTGTGGAAGACGTGGGCCGCCACAACGCGGTGGACACCATTGCCGGCTGGATGGCGCTGCAGCAGCGGCCCGTGGCTGAGCGGGTGGACCATGTTTTCTACACCACCGGGCGGCTCACCAGCGAGATGGTGATCAAGTCGGCGCAAATGGGTGTGGCGGTGGTCGTGTCGCGCAGCGGCATCACGCAGATGGGGCTCGAAGTGGCCCAGCGCGTGGGCTTGTGCGCCGTGGGCCGGGCCACCAACAAGCGCTTTCTGTGTTACTCGCATGCCCAGCGTTTGGTGCTCGATGCCGTGCCGTCCGCCACACCGGCCGCCGCTGCACTGGACCACAGCGCGGCTTGAGCGCGCCTGCTGCGGGTGGGGTGCCGCACCCAGCGCCGCTGGGTGGCGAGTTGGCCCGGGTTCGGGCATAAACTTCACACGACCTCCTTTTGAGCGCCAACCGTGCACGGGCTGTGCCTGCCGGTGGCGTTTGTCCTACCGTTTCTTGAAAGCCACCCATGAGCCGAGAACTGCATGTCATCAACCATCCGCTGGTGCAACACAAGCTGACGCTGATGCGCCGCAAAGACACCAGCACCAAGGGCTTTCGCGAGCTGGCGCACGAAATCAGCATCTTGCTGGCCTATGAGCTGACGCGCGACATGCCGATGCAGGAGATTGAGATTGAGACGCCGCTGGAAAAGATGAGCTCGCGCATCATCGACGGCAAAAAGGTGGTGCTGGCGTCCATTTTGCGGGCGGGCAACGGTTTTCTGGACGGCATGCTGCAGGTGCTGCCCGCCGCGCGCGTGGGCCACATTGGCCTGTACCGCGACCCGGTCACGCTCAAGGCGGTGGAGTACTACTTCAAGATGCCCAGCGGCATGGAAGAGCGCGACGTGATCGTGCTCGACCCGATGCTGGCCACCGGCAACTCGGCGGTGGCGGCGGTGGACCGGCTCAAGCAGACGAACCCGCGCTCGATCCGCTTTGTGTGTCTGGTGTCGTGCCCCGAGGGCATCCAGAACTTCCACGACCACCACCCCGATGTGCCGATCTACACCCCGGCGGTGGACCGTGGCCTGAACGAGCACGGCTACATCGTGCCGGGGCTGGGCGACGCGGGCGACCGGATTTTTGGAACCAAATGAGCCCACCCCCGTCGCTGGCTCACTGCGTGTAGCCAGCTCCGCCCCTCAAGGGGCAACGCGTGCGGATCGGCGGAGCCGAACCCGCCGCGTTCTGGGTTTTGAGGCATCTCGCGCCGGATGTGTAGCCGGGCTACCAAGTCAAGCTGAGAACCGTTGGCCGAGCGGGCCTGGGCTGCATTTTCAGGTCGCTTGCTGCGGGAATGTTCGCCAGCGCTGATGGCGCTGCCGCCGATGCGTTAAGGTTGCCGCATGGACCATTCACCCCCTTCCTTTGTTCAATTGGGCTGGCGCTCGCTGTGGCGCGACTGGCGCGCGGGCGAGCTGCGGCTGTTGGTGCTGGCGGTGACGCTGGCGGTGGCGGCTTTGACGGCGGTGGGGTTTTTCGCCGACCGGCTGCAAAACGGTCTGGCGCGGGACGCCCGGGCGCTGATCGGTGGCGATGCCGTCATCAGCAGCGACAACCTGCCGCCCGCCAGCATCGAGCAGCAGGCGCTGGCGCTGGGCTTGCAAACCATCCAGACGCTGGGTTTCCCCACCATGGGCCGAGCGCCCGACGAAGCCGGTGGCGCTGCGCGGCTGGTGGCCTTGAAGGCGGTGGGCGAGGGCTATCCGCTGCGCGGCACGCTGCGGGTGGCGCCCACGCCGCAAGCCGCCGACGAGGCCACGCGCGACATTCCGGCACCCGGCACCGCCTGGGTGGACGCCGCCTTGCTGGTGGCGCTGGACCTGCAAATGGGCCAGCCGCTGCTGCTGGGGGACGCGTCATTCACCTTGGCGCGTGTGATCGTGGTCGAGCCCGACCGGGGCGCCGGTTTCATGAGCTTTGCGCCGCGCGTCATGATCAACAGCGCCGACCTGCCGGCCACCGGCCTGGTGCAACCGGCCAGCCGCCTGACCTACCGGCTGGCGGTGGCGGGGCCGGACGCGGCGGTGAAGCGCTTTGTGCAGTGGGCCGAAGCCGAGGTTGAAAAACCCGGCGTGCGTGGGCTGCGGCTGGAGTCGCTGGAGGGCGGACGCCCCGAAATGCAGCAAACCCTGGCCCGGGCCGAGAAATTCCTGAACCTGGTGGCCCTGCTGGCCGCCCTCTTGTGTGCGGTGGCTGTGGCCATTGCCGCGCGTGGTTTTGCCCAGCGGCATCTGGACGACTGCGCCATGCTGCGCGTGCTGGGCCTGTCGCAAGCCACCATGGCGCGCGCCTACACGCTGGAGTTTGCGCTGGTGGGGTTGATGGCCAGCGCGGTCGGCGTGGCGCTGGGTTACGGCGTGCACCATGCGTTCGTGCTGTTGCTGGCGGGGCTGGTCGATGCGGCCTTGCCCGCGCCCAGCCTGAACCCGGTGTTTCTGGGCCTGGGCATGGGTCTCACGCTGATGATGGCCTTTGGCCTGCCGCCGGTGTTGCAGCTGGCGCAGGTGCCGCCGCTGCGCGTGATCCGGCGCGACGTGGGCCAGCTCAAGCCCGCCACGCTGGCGGTGCTGGGGCTGGGCGTGGCCGGTTTTGCGCTGCTGTTGCTGGCGGCCAGCCGCGACCTGCTGCTCGGCGGCATTGCGGTGGGCGGCTTTGCGGCGGCGGTGCTGCTGTTTGCGGCGGTCAGTTACGCGGCGGTGCGCCTGCTGCGCGCCAGCGTGAACGAAGCCACTGCGCCCCGCGCACTGGTCATGGCCACGCGCCAACTGTCGGCCCGGCCCGCGTTTGCGGTGGTGCAAATCAGTGCGCTGGCGGTGGGCCTGCTGGCGCTGGTGCTGCTGGTGCTGCTGCGCACCGACCTGATTGCCAGCTGGCGCAACGCCACGCCGCCCGACGCGCCCAACCGCTTCGTCATCAACGTCCAGCCCGAGCAGGGCGAAGCCTTTCAGCAGGCGCTGCGCCAGGCCGGGGTGGCGCGTTACGACTGGTACCCCATGATCCGCGGCCGCCTGGTGCGCATCAACGGCGAGCCGGTGAACCCCGAGAGCTTTGTGGGCGACCGCGCCCAGCGGCTGGTGGACCGCGAGTTCAACCTCTCCAACACCGCCACGCTGCCACCCCACAACCCGGTGGTGGCCGGGCGCTGGACCGACAACGAAGCCGACGGCCTGAGCGTGGAAGAGGGTCTGGCCGAAACGCTGGGCCTCAAACTCGGCGACCGGCTGGGTTTTGACATCGCCGGGCAGGTGAGCGAGGGCACCATCACCAGCCTGCGCAAGGTGGACTGGGGTTCCATGCGGGTCAATTTCTTCGTCGTGTTTCCCGTGGCCGAGGTGCCCAATGTGCCCGTGACCTACATCAGCGCCTACCAAGCGCCCACGGACAACGTGCAATTTGACAACGCGCTGGTGCGGCAGTTTCCCAACATCACCAACGTGGACATGAGCCAGACCATTGCCCAGGTGCAGCGCGTGCTGGGGCAGGTGATTGGCGCGGTGGAATTTTTGTTTGCCTTCACCCTGGCCGCCGGGCTGGTGGTGCTGGTGGCGGCCATCACCGCCACGCGCGGCGAGCGCGAACGCGAGTTCGCCATTCTGCGGGCGGTGGGCGCGGGCTCGGCCCTGCTGCGCCAGGTGCAGCGCATCGAACTGCTGGGCGTGGGCCTGCTGGCCGGTTTTCTGGCTTCGGTGGTGGCGGTGATCGTGGGCTGGGCCTTGGCCCGCTTCGTGTTTGAGTTCGCCTGGACCGCCTCGCTCTGGGTGCCTGTGGCCGGCAGCCTGGCGGGCGCGCTGCTGGCGCTGGCGGCGGGCTGGTGGGGTTTGCGCAGCGTGTTGCGCACGCCGGTGGTGGAAACGCTGCGCAAGGCGTCGGCCTGAAGCCAACCGCACCGCGCGACAATACCGCCATGCCCACGCCCCCCACCGAATCAACCCCCGCACCCGCCGCGCCAGCCACCCCGTTTGAATGGATCGGCGGCGAAGCGCGCGTTCGCGCGCTGGTGGACCGCTTTTACGACCTGATGGACATCGAAACCGGTTACCGCGAGCTGCGTGTGGCCCACGGCAACACGCTGGACGATGCGCGGCAAAAACTGTTCTGGTTTTTGTGCGGCTGGCTGGGCGGCCCCCAGCACTACACCGAGCGTTTTGGCCACCCGCGCTTGCGCATGCGCCACATGCCGTTTTCCATCGGCATTCTGGAGCGCGACCAGTGGCTGGCCTGCATGCACCAGGCCATGGCTGAAACCGGGGTGGACCCGGTGCTGCGCGAGCGCCTGAACACCAGCTTTTTCCAGACCGCTGACTGGATGCGCAACACGCCTTGAGGGGGCTCCGTCTGGCCGCTGATGGGCCTTTTTTAGCCTTGGGTCTTGCACCCACTGTCACACCGCTTTTTATGATCATCCTGCTCCCTGGCATTCTGGCCATGGCCGCCATCGTGCTGGCCTCCAACATCTTGGTGCAGTTCCTGTTCGGCTCCTGGCTGACCTGGGGCGCCTTCACCTACCCGCTGGCTTTTTTGGTGACCGACTTGGTCAACCACGCCCACGGCCCCAAGGCGGCGCGCACCGTGGTGCTGATCGGTTTTGTCGTGGGCCTGCTGTGCTCCTTGGTGGGCAGCCAAATCGTGGGCGAGGCCGGTCCGCTGGTCACGCTGCGCATTGCGCTGGCCTCGGGCGTGGCGTTCCTGGTGGCGCAGTTGCTCGATGTGTCGATTTTTCACCGCCTGCGCGCAGGCAGTTGGTGGCGTGCGCCACTGGTGTCCACGCTGGTGGGCGCTTCGGTGGACACGGCGCTGTTCTTCTCGCTGGCGTTTTCGTCTGCCTGGCTGTGGCTGGAGCCCAGCAACGACGTGGCCTGGGCCAACGAAGTCTTGCCCATGTTGGGCCTGGGGCCGTTGGCACCGCTGTGGGTGTCGCTGGCCGCTGCCGACTGGATGGTCAAGCTCTCGCTGGCGCTGCTGGCGCTGGTGCCGTTTCGTCTGCTGGCGCAGCGCCTGCGCGTTCAAGTGGGTTGACAGCCGCCGCTCCGGCCACACGCGGTGGCAGGTGTGCTTGGCGCACCGGCTGCAGCAACACCACCAGCGCCCCGGCGCCGCCCTCGGCCGGGCGGGCTTGCACAAACGCCATCACCTCCGACTTTTGCACCAGCCAGCGCAGCACGCGGCCCTTGAGCACCGGCGCGCGTCCCGGCGAACCCAGCCCCTTGCCGTGTACCACGCGCACGCAGCGCACACCCAACTGGTGCGACTCGCGCACAAAGCCGCCCAGCGCCTCGCGTGCTTCGTCGATGCGCAGGCCGTGCAGGTCGATCTGGCGCTGAATGCTCCAGCGGCCTTCGCGCAGCTTGCGCACCACGTCCGCGCCCAGACCGGGCCGGCGGTAGCTCAGCAGGTCGTCGGTGTGCAGCAGGGTTTCCACGTCAAAGTCGTCGGACAGCGCTTCGCGCATCACCGACGCCTCGTCGCGCAGACGCTGCACCGGCAGCGGCGCCACCGGCACGGGGCGTGGCGCAATGCGCCCGCTGCAGGCAAGGGGTTGCACCGGCCCCACCGCCAGTTCAAACAAGCGGTGTTCGCGCTCCCGCTGCAACTGGGCCGCACGCGCTGCCTCGCGCTCGGCCGCTTCCTGGGCGGCGCGCGCAGCCATCGCACGCTGCAGCGTTTTGAGGTCGGCCAAGGCATGCACTTTCATGCGCGGCATTGTCGCGCAGCCCAGCGTTCCAAGCTCAGATCAGGCCCATTTCGGCCATCGACGCGGCCTGCTCCCGGGTCACGATGAAGTGGTCCAGCACCCGCACGTCCACCAGCGACAGCGCCGCCTTCAGGGTCTGGGTCAGGGCCTCATCGGCGCGCGACGGCTGGGCCGTGCCGCTGGGGTGGTTGTGCGCCAGCACCACGGCCGCGGCGTGGTGGTGCAGGGCGCGCAACACCACCTCGCGCGGGTACACGCTGGTCTGCGTCAGCGTGCCGCGAAACAGCTCTTCCAGCTCAATCAGCCGGTTCTGGCTGTCCAGAAACATCACCGCAAACACCTCGTGCGCCCGGGCCCCCAGCTGCAGTTGCAGGTACTCGCGCACCGCCTTGGGGCTGTCAAACAGCGGTTTGAGTTTCAGTTCTTGCGCCAGCGCACGCCGCGCCAGTTCCAGCACCGCCACCACCTCGGCGCGTTTGGCCGGCCCCAGGCCTTTGATGATCTTCAGGGCTTCAGCCCCGGTGTGCAGCAGGCCGCCCACGCCACCAAAGCGGTCCAGCAGTTCCTGCGCCAGTTGCACCACGTGTTTGCCCGGTATGCCGGTGCGCAGCAGCAGCGCCAGCAATTCGGCGTCGCTGAGCGCGCCGGGGCCTCGAATCAGCAGTTTTTCGCGCGGACGCGCGTCGCTGGGCAGGCTCTTCAGCCCGGTCGTCGAAAGGCCATTCATCGTTTTTTCTCCCTGAATCAGCCTGCTTTTTACAATAGGGGCCGATTTCTGTCGCGCTTTATCGGTGCCCTGGGTGGCGCTGGAGCGGCGATGCCCTGAATCCTCCACATTGGTTCCCCATGTCCCACGTCCAAGAAGGCTCTTTTCTCACCCTGCACTACCGCATGTCGGGGCCCGGAGGGCAGGTCATCATCGACACGTTTGATGGCCAGCCCGCCACGCTCAGCCTGGGCTCCGGGCAGCTCTCGCCCGCCATCGAGCAGCGCCTGATCGGCCTGGAAGAGGGCAGCCGGCATGAGATTGAGCTTGAGGACGGCGAAGCCTTTGGCGAGCGCCAGCCCGAGATGGTGCAGTGGGTGGCACGCCGGCTGCTCAACGAACTGGGCGACCCGCACGAACAGTACGTGGCGGGCGACGTGGTGCAGTTCCCCACGCCCGACGGCCTGGGCAGCTACGCCGGCTCCGTGGTGGAGGTGCGCGAAGACGGCGCGGTGCTGTTCGACTTCAACCACCCGCTGGCCGGCCAGCCGGTGCGGTTTGAAGTGCAACTGATCGGGGTGCTGTGATGAGCGATGTACCCAACGCCGTGTCGGGCGAAACCCTGGGCGTCGAAATTGTGCTGGCCGAGCCACGCGGTTTTTGTGCCGGTGTCGATCGGGCCATTGAAATCGTCGAACGCGCGCTGGCCAAGTTTGGCCGGCCCATTTATGTGCGCCACGAAATCGTGCACAACACCTACGTGGTCAACGACCTGAAGGCCAAGGGTGCCATCTTCATCGAGGAACTGTCGGATGTACCGCCCGGTGCCACCCTGGTGTTTTCGGCCCACGGCGTGAGCAAAGCGGTGCAGCAAGAAGCGCAGCAGCGCGGGTTTCACGTGTTCGATGCCACCTGCCCACTGGTCACCAAGGTGCATGTGGAAGTGGCCAAGCTGCACCGCGAAGGCTTTGAATTCATCATGATCGGCCACAAGGGCCACCCCGAGGTGGAGGGCACCATGGGCCAGCTCGACAGCGGCATCCACCTGGTGGAAGACGCGGCCGATGTGGCGCGTGTGGTGCCCGCGCAAGAGGCCAAGCTGGCGGTGGTCACGCAGACCACGCTGTCGGTGGACGACGCGGCGGTGATTCTGGCGGCGGTGAAAGCGCGTTTTCCGCAGGTGCGCGAGCCCAAGCAGCAAGACATTTGCTACGCCACACAAAACCGGCAAGACGCCGTCAAGCTGCTCAGCCCGCAGGTGGACATCGTCGTCGTGGTCGGCAGCCCCACCAGCTCCAACAGCAACCGCCTGCGCGAAGTGGCCATCAAACTCGGCACCCCCAGCCACATGGTGGACAGCGCCGACGAGTTGCGCCCCGAATGGTTTGAGGGCAAAACCCGCGTCGGCCTGACCGCCGGCGCCTCGGCCCCTGAAATTCTGGTGCGCCAGGTGATCGACCGCATCAAGGCGCTGGGGGCCATTTCGGTGCGCACCATGGACGGACTGACCGAGACCGTCAAGTTCCCGCTGCCCAAGGGCCTCAAGATCGACGGCGAAGAGGGTGCCGCGCTCGAACACCTGCGTTAGACGCCTCCCCCCGCGCCGCTTGCGCGGCATCCTGGGGTGGAGGCGGGGATGCACCACCCCCAAAACTACAATGCCACCATGCTAGACATCGTTCAACTCAGAAAAGACCTCGACGCCGTGATTGCCCGGCTTGAGACCCGCAAACAACCCCAGGCCTTTCTGGATGTGACCGCCTTTCGCGCGCTGGAGGCCGAGCGCAAAACGCTGCAGACCCGCACCGAAGCGCTGCAAAGCCAGCGCAACAGCCTGTCCAAGCAGATCGGCATGTTCAAAGGCAAGGGCCAACACGCCGAGGCCGACGCGGTGATGGCCCAGGTGGGCGAGATCAAAACCGAGCTGGAAACGTCGGCTGCGCGCTTGGACGTGCTGCAAGCCGAGTTGCAAAGCCTGTTGCTGGCCGTGCCCAACCTGCCGCACGAAAGCGTGCCCGTGGGCGCGGGCGAAGAGGGCAACGTGGAAGTGCGCCGCTGGGGCAGCCCGCGCGCCTTTGACTTTCCGGTGCGCGACCATGTGGACTTGGGTGAAACATTGGGCCTGGACTTCGACACCGGCGCCAAACTGGCCGGTTCGCGTTTCACCTTCATGCGCGGCCCCATTGCCCGCCTGCACCGTGCGCTGGCCCAGTTCATGCTGGACGTGCAAACCCAGGAGCACGGCTACACCGAGTGCTACACGCCCTACATCGTCAACGCCGACACCCTGCGCGGCACCGGGCAACTGCCCAAATTTGAGGCCGACCTGTTCGCCGTCAAAAAAGGCGGGCAAGACGGCGAAGCCGTGCCCGACACCCAGGCGCTGTATTTGATTCCCACGTCCGAAGTCACCCTGACCAACGTGGTGCGCGACACGGTGCTGGCCGAGGCCGACCTGCCCATCCAGATGACCGCGCACACCCCGTGCTTCCGCTCCGAAGCCGGCAGCGCGGGGCGCGACACGCGCGGCATGATCCGCCAGCACCAGTTCGACAAGGTGGAAATGGTGCAGATCGTGCACCCGGACACCAGTTACGAAGCGCTGGAAGCCATGACCGGCCACGCCGAAGCGGTGCTGCAAAAACTCGGCCTGCCCTACCGGGTGATGAGCCTGTGCACCGGCGACATGGGTTTTGGCGCCAGCAAAACCTACGACCTGGAAGTCTGGGTGCCCGCCCAGGGCACCTACCGCGAGATCAGCTCGGTGTCCAACTGCGAAGCCTTTCAGGCCCGCCGCCTGCAGGCCCGCTTCAAAAACGCCCAGGGCAAAAACGAGCTGGTGCACACCCTCAACGGCTCGGGCCTGGCGGTGGGCCGCGCCCTCGTGGCGGTGCTGGAAAACCACCAGAACGCCGACGGCAGCATCACCGTGCCCGAAGCGCTGCGGCCCTACATGGGCGGGCTGGAGCGCCTGACACCGGCCGCCTGATCCGCCTGGCCTGTACCGGCCACGCACCCCAGCAAAAAGCCCCGCATTGCGGGGCTTTTTGCTGGGCAAAACATACCTGGGCCCGAAGTTCGTCCGTTTCGACGATGCCAAGCCGTGCCACCCTGCGCACCATCGATGCCATCGTGCACCGATGTGTGCACCGCAAGGAGCACACCATGTCGGGGCCGTTGAAGGGATTGCGCGTTGTTGAAATGGCCGGTATCGGACCCGGTCCGTTTTGTGCCATGGTGCTGGCCGATCTCGGCGCCGAGGTGGTTCGGGTGGCGCGTCCGGGGGCGGTCCCCGACCCGCACGATGTGCTCGCGCGCAGCCGCACCGTGCTGCCGCTCGACCTGCGCGACCCGGTTTCGGTGCAGCAGGTGCTGGACCTGGTGGCGCACGCCGACGCCCTGATCGAGGGTTACCGGCCGGGCGTCATGGAGCGCCTGGGCCTGGGGCCCGATGTGTGCCTGGCGCGCCAGCCCAAGCTCATTTATGGCCGCATGACCGGCTGGGGCCAGCACGGGCCGCTGTCGCACGCGGCGGGTCACGACATCAACTACATCGCCATCAGCGGCGCGCTGCACGCCATCGGGCGCTCGGGTGCGGCACCCGTGCCGCCGCTGAACTACGTGGGCGACTTCGGCGGTGGCGCCATGCTGCTGGCGGTGGGTGTGCTCAGCGCCTTGTTCGAGGCGGGGCGCTCCGGCCGTGGCCAGGTGGTGGACGCCGCCATGACCGACGGTGCCGCGCTCATGTCGGCCATGATGTACGGCATGAAGGCCGCCGGGCAGTGGAGCAACCAGCGCGGCGAGAACCTGCTCGACGGTGGCGCGTTTTTCTACGACACCTACGCCTGCGCCGACGGCCGCTTTGTGGCCGTGGGCGCGATCGAACCCCAGTTCTACGCGCTGCTGCGCGAGCGCTGCGGCATTGCCGACGACCCGGCCTTCAATGCCCAACGGGACCGCGCCGCCTGGCCGCTGCTCAAGCTGCGACTGGCCGAGGTGTTCCGCACCCGCACGCGCGATGCGTGGTGCGCGCTGCTGGAAGGCAGCGACGCCTGCTTTGCCCCGGTGCTCGACTGGGACGAAGCCCCCGGGCACGCGCACAACCAGGCGCGCCAGACGTTTTGCACGCTCGACGGCGTGGTGCAGCCCGCGCCCGCGCCGCGTTTTGCACGCACACCCGCAGCGGCGCCCATTCGCAGCACCACCGCCACCGCCGACGAGGTGCTGGCGCGCTGGGCCCCAGCCGCGTCGAAGGCCGCCACGGCCTGAGCTTTCCCCCACCCTTTCACACAGAGAAGCCCCATGGCCCTGACATTTCGCCGCTCCTGGAGCGATCCCGACCTGGACCAGTACCGCGACACCGTGGTGCGTTTCATCGAAGAACACATGTTGCCCGGCGACGAGGCCGCGCGCCACCGCGGCCATGTGGGCCACGACCTGTGGCGCCAGGCGGGCCAGACCGGTTTGCTGTGCACCGACATCCCCGAACCATGGGGCGGCGCCGGTGGCGACTTCCGCCACGAGGCGGTGTTCTACGAAGAAATGGCGCGGCGCAGCCTCACCGGCCTGAATGCGTCGGTGCACACCATCGTGGCGCACTACCTGCTCAACCACGGCACCGACGCGCAGCGCCAGCGCTACCTGCCGCGCCTGGCCAGCGGCGAATGCGTGGGCGCAATCGCCATGACCGAGCCCGGCACCGGCTCCGACCTGCAGGGCATCCGCACCCGCGCCGAGCGTTCGGGCGCGGGCTACGTCATCCACGGCTCCAAGACCTTCATTTCCAACGGTTTTCTGGCGGGCCTGGTGCTGGTGGTGGCCAAGACCGACCCGACCCAAGGCGCGCGTGGCCTCTCCATCTTCATCGTGGACACCGCCGATTGCCCCGGCTACCACGTGGGCCGCGTGCTCGACAAGATGGGCCTGAAGGCGCAGGACACCTCCGAGCTGTTTTTTGACGGCGTGGCCGTGGGCCCCGAGCAGTTGCTGGGCGGGCGCGAAGGGCAGGGCTTCTTTCAGCTCATGGCCGACCTGCCCTACGAGCGCCTGATCATCGGCGTGACCGCGCTCGCCGCCATGGAAGGCGCCTACCAGGCCACGCTGGACTACGTGCGCGAGCGCAAGGCCTTTGGTCAGCCGATTGCCGACTTCCAGAACACCCGCTTCAAGTTGGCCGAAATCGCCACCGAGATCACGGTGGGCCGCGCCTTCATCGACCGCTGCGTGGAGGACCTGGTGGCCGGCCGGCTCGACACCGCCACCGCCTCCATGGCCAAGCTCTGGGGCTCGGAAGCGCAGGGCCGGGTGGTGGACGCCTGCGTGCAGCTGTTCGGCGGCTACGGCTACATGAACGAATACCTGGTGGCCCGCATGTACACCGACGCGCGCATCCAGCGCATCTACGGCGGCACCAGCGAGATCATGAAAGAAGTGATTGCGCGCGCCCTCTGAGTTCAGCCCACGGAGACACCATGTCAGAAGACAACATCTTGCAGATTGAGGAAGCCGGCGGCATCGCGCGCGTCACGCTCAACCGCCCGCACCGGCTCAACGCCCTCAACCCCGCGCTGGCCACCGCGCTGCGAACCTATTTCCAGGGTCTGCAGCGCCGGCTGGCCGTGCGCGTGGTGATTCTGCAGGCCGCGGGTGCGCAGTTCTGCGCCGGGCTCGACCTGAAGGAGCAGGAACCCGGCGAAGACATCGGCACTGAAGCCATGATGGCCGTGCAGCACAGCATCCGCGACATCATGATCGCCATGCGGCGCTGCCCGCAGCCGGTCATCGGTGTCATCCAGGGCGCGGCCAGCGGCGGCGGTTTTGCGCTGGCGCTGGCCTGCGACGTGCGCCTGGCCACGCCCGACGCGCGCCTGAACGCCAGCTTCATCCGCATCGGTCTGACCGGTTGCGACATGGGCGTGAGCTACTTTCTGCCGCGCATGGTGGGCAGCTCGGTGGCGGCCGAATACCTGCTCACTGGGCGCTTCATGAACGCGCAGCGTGCGCTCGCCCTGGGCCTGTTCAGCCAGGTCGCACCGCTGGCCGATCTGCAACGGGAAGCGCAGTCGCTGGCCGACGACATGCTGCGCAACACGCCGCTGGGCCTGCGCCTGACCAAGGAAGGCCTGGGCCACGCCATCGACGCCGGCAGCCTGGACGCCGTGATCGCCCTGGAAGACCGCCAGCAGGTGCTGTGCAGCCAGAGCGGCGACTTCCGCGAAGGCCTGGCCGCCTTTCTGGAGAAGCGCACACCCCAGTACCGCAACACCTGACCACCACACGAAGGAGACACCCCATGACGCTCGACGACCTGATCTACAAACCCGGCCTGCTGCGCGGCGGCCGCATCCTCGTCACCGGGGGTGGCACCGGCCTGGGCCGCGTCATGAGCGAAGCCCTGCTCATGCTCGGCGCCACGGTCTACATCTGCGGGCGCCGCGGTCCGGTGGTGGAGCAGACCGCCGAGGAGCTGATGACCGCGCACGCACAGCACGGTGGCCGGGTGGTGCCGCTGGTGTGCGACATCCGCAACGACGCGTCCATCACGGCCATGCTCGACGCCATCTGGGCCGACGGCGGCGCGCTCACCGGGCTCATCAACAACGCCGCGGGCAACTTCGTGAGCCGCACCGAAGACCTGTCGCCGCGCGCCTTCGACGCCATCGCCAACACCGTGTTCCGCGGCAGCTTCTACACCACGCTGGAGTGCGGCAAGCGCTGGCTGGCCGAGGGGCGCAAGGCCTCGGTGGTGTCCATCCTCACCACCTGGGTCTGGAACGGCTCGCCCTACACCGTGCCCTCGGCCATGTCCAAAGCGGGCTTGCACGCCATGACGCAGTCGCTCGCGGTGGAGTGGGGCGGGCGCGGCATCCGCTTCAACGCCATCGCACCCGGCCTGTTTCCCACCGAGGGCATGAGCGCGCGGCTCAACCCGCAAGGCGGCGAACACAAGGTGGAGGGCAATCCCATGGGCCGCAACGGCCGGATGCCCGAGCTGGCCAACCTGGCGGTGTTTCTCATGGGGCCGGGCTCCGAATACCTCACCGGCCAGACGATAGCCATCGATGGCGCCCAGTTCCAGGCCACCGGTGGCAACTTCGCCAACCTGGCCCGCATGACCGACGCCGACTGGCAGGCCGCACGCGCCCACATCCAACGCACCAACGCGGCCGACAAGCAGCAACGCGGTGCGTGATCAGGCCACCAGGCCCAGGCGGCGCGCAATCGCCACCGCCTGGGTGCGGCTGTGCGCGCCCAGCTTCATGTTGATGTTGCGCAGGTGGGTGCGCACCGTGCTGTCTGAGACGTAGAGCTTTTCGGCCATCGCGCTGTTGGAATAGCCCTCCACCAGCAATTGCAGCACGCGCATTTCCTTGCGTGTGAGCGGCTCCAGCGCGCCGCCGGGCAGGTCGCCCACGGCTTCGGCTTCTGAGGGCAGGGGGCCAAAAGCCTGCAGCAGCCGCTGCAGGTAGTCGCTCATGAGCGGGTCGCGCACCTGGCCGCTGTCGTGCAGGGCCTGGTAGCGCTGCACCAGCGCGCCCAGGGCCGGTCCTTCGTCGAGCACCAGCCGCATGAAGCCCTCCTGGCTGGCAAATTGCAGCGCGCTGCCCACCTGCACCACGGCCGCGGGCGTGTCCCCGGTGCGCTGCAAGGCCAGTGCGCGCAACAGGCGCAGCGTGAGCAGGCGGCGCTGGCGCGCCGCGCTGGCGGTGGTCTGGATGTGCGCCTCCAGGGTGGGCAGGCAGGCGGCGGCATCGCCAAACGCGATGTCCCAGCGAAACCGGGCCAGCGCCATGTACTCGATGTCGTGCGCCAGCATGCGCAGTTGCTGTTCGCGCGCCCACAGCGTGGGGTCGTTGGCGCGCACCAGTTCGTCGTGCGCCGCTGCGCTGTGGCCTTGCAGCAGCAACAGCCGCGCGCGCTCCAGCTTGGCCGCCGCCACCACGCGCGGCAGCTTGCGCTGGTGGCCCAGGTACTCCAGCTCGGCCAGCGCCAGCGAGGCGGCGTCCACATCGCCGTTGATGAACGCGATGCGCGCGCGCATGGCGTGGCTCAGGATCATGTGGTCGGGCAGGCCCACGTCGCGCGCCAGCGGCAGGTAGACGTTGAGCAGGTGGTCGGCCTGTGCGATCTGGTTGGCCTCGTAGACCACGCTGGTGTAGAGCACGCCGGCCCAGGCGTTGCCGTGCGTGTGGTGGTAGTTGACCGCGTGGGTCGCGTCCACCGCCAGCCGAAAGCGCGCCGTGGCCTGGCGCAGGCGCCCTTGCTGCAGGTCCAGCAGACCCTCGGTGGACT
Source organism: Hydrogenophaga sp. (assembly GCF_030656115.1). Classification (GTDB taxonomy): domain Bacteria; phylum Pseudomonadota; class Gammaproteobacteria; order Burkholderiales; family Burkholderiaceae_C; genus Hydrogenophaga. The sequence continues at coordinate 23,757 of NZ_JAUSOO010000164.1, read as the reverse complement.
CGGTGTACATGCGGTTGAAGGTGCTGTCGCCGCTGTGCTCGCGCCGCGCCGCGTCCAGCAGGTGCTGGGCCTCGCGCGGTTCGCCGGCCACCGAGGTGATGTGCGCCATGGCGTTGAGCAAGGTGCTGTCGGCGAAATGGTTGCCGCTGGGCAGGCGCTGCAGCGACACGCGGCCCACCGCCAGCGCCTCCTCGTTCTGGTCCTGCATGGCCAGCAGCAGCGGGCGCAAGCTGGCGGCGTGGGCGCGCAGGTAGGCGTCGTCGCTGGTGTTCGCGCCGCTGCGCTCCAGCATGTCCATGGCTTCCCAGGGGCCGCGGGTGAAGCACGCGGCCCACACGGCGCTCATCTGCAGCCGGGGGTGCTCGCGCAGCGGGGCCGCTGCCAGCGTGGTGAACCAGCGCCACAGCAGGCGCATGCGCCCCTGCTCCAGAAAGGCCTCGGCGTGGGTTTCCAGCAGCCCCATGGCGTGTGGGAAGTCGCCGCCTTCAATGGCGTGGTCGATCGCTGGCACCGGCCGGCCTTGCGACTCGTACCAGCCCGAGGCCGCCAGGTGCAGCCGCGCCACCTCGTCGGGGCGCTCGCGTTCGAGCTGCGCGCGCAGGTAGTCGGCAAACAGGCTGTGGTAGCGCCAAGTGCGCTGCTCGCCCGCCACCGGCGTCAGAAACAGGTGCTCGGCGTCCAGCTGTTCGAGCAGCGTGGCGCAGTCCAGGCGCGGGTTGAGCGCGGCGCAGACCGAGGCGTCGAGCTGGCGCAGCAGGCTGGTGCGCAGCAAAAACTGGCGAACGGGCGGCGGCTGGCGCGCCAGCACCTCCTCGGCCAGGTAGTCGGCCACGGCGCGGTTCGAGCCCGAGAACCGTTCCACAAAATCGGCCGCGTCCACATCGCGGTTCAAGGCCATCGAAGCCAGCCACAGCGCGGCGATCCAGCCCTCGGTTTTCTGGTGCAGGCGAAACAGCTGGTCGGCGCTGAGCACCTGCGCGCGGCGCTGGTCAAAGAAAGTGGTGGCGTCGGCCAGCGTGAAGCGCAGCCGGTCGGCGTCGATCTCGGTCAGTTGGCCGCGCACGCGCAGCCGCGCCAGCCCCAGCGGCGGCAGGCTGCGCGAACCCACCACCAGCCGGCCCCGGCGCGGCAGGTGTTCGGCAATTTCGCGCACCAGGCCCAGCACCGCGGCTTCGTGCACCGTTTCAAATTCGTCGAGAAACAGCGCAAACGGGATGTCGGCCTGCGCGAGCGACTGCACCGCGTCGCGACCGCTGCGTTCCGGGCTCTCCAGTCCCATGCGGGTCACGGCCTCGTCAAGGCCGCTCAGAAAACGCGAGGCGTCGTTGTCGGCGCGGTCCAGCGTCAGCCACACCGTGGCCACACCCTCGCGCTCCAGCCGCTCCCGCGCCTGCACCATGGCCGTGGTCTTGCCAAAGCCGGCCGGCGCACGCACCAGCACCAGCTGGCCCGCGCTGTTGCAAATGGCGTCGCACAGGCGCTCGCGCAGCACCTGCGAGGCCACCGGCGCGGGTGCCTGGAACTTGGTTTCCAGGGCCACGGCGCTGCGCGCACGGGGCGGTGCGGTGGGGTCGGGCGGCGTGGGCGGGTCGGCTTGGAACATGGGTGGCTGCGGCGGGCGGGCGGGGGTGGCGGTCGCAGGCTGCAATGTGCCACCGAACGCGCCACCCGAACCCGTCCATTCGGACGATTCGGAGCTGCATTCTGCTCCGTACACTGCCCCAGCCCTGTGTCACCGCCCGCCCAGCTGTCGCCCCCTTGTCAGCCGTCCCTGTCCTGTTTTTGTACCTGCACACCATGAACCCTGAACCCGACGCCCTCCACCTTGACCGCCGGGCCGCCCTGGCCGTACTCGTGGCGCACCTGCGCCTGGAGCGCCTGGAGCACAACCTGTTTCGCGGTGGCCATGTGGACATTGGCAGCCCGTCGGTGTTCGGCGGTCAGGTGCTGGGGCAGGCCCTGATGGCCGCCGCGCGCACCGTGCCCGAGCACAGCGTGCATTCGCTGCACGGCTACTTTTTGCGCGCCGGCGACAAGGCGGTGCCCATCGTCTACGAGGTGGACCGCGTGCGCGATGGCGCCAGCTTCACCATGCGCCGGGTGGTGGCCGTGCAGCACGGCCAGCCGATCTTTCACCTCTCGGCCTCGTTTCACCGGCACGAACCCGGCGTGACGCACCAGCGCGCCATGCCCGAGGCGCCGCCGCCCGAAGGCCTGCGCGACGAGAGCGAGGGCCGGCGCGCGCTGCGCCAGCACCTGCCCGCCGCCGCCCTGGCCGTGGTGGACCAGGCGCGTGCCGTGGACATCCGCCCGGTGGACCCGCAGCACCTGCTGCACCCCACCATCACGCCGCCGTATGCGCAAACCTGGCTGCGCGCGCCCGAGCGCCTGCCCGACGACCCGCTCATCCACCAGGCGCTGCTGGCCTATGCGTCCGACTTCAGCCTGCTCGGTGTGGCCATGCGTCCGCACGGGCTGAACTTCATGCAGCCCCAGGTGCAGGGCGTGAGCCTGGACCACGCCCTGTGGTTTCACCGCCCCTTTCGTTTCGACGACTGGCTGCTCTACGAAACCGATTCGCCCTCGGCGGCGGGTGCGCGGGGTTTTTGCCGGGGCAGCGTGTTCACCCGCGACGGGGCGCTGGTGGCCTCGGTGGCGCAAGAGGGCTTGATCCGCGTCAAGCCGTGACACCGCCCCGCGCAGCGCCTGGGCCGGGCGGTTTTCGTCGCTTCGGACGATGCGCCCGCCCGGTGCCCTGCCTAGACTGAACCCCGATTCGGCGCGGTGCCGAAGTGTGGGAGTTTCTCTGTGTACCAAGGCCAAAGTGTGTGGGTGCGTGCGCTGGACGACGCCGGCGTGTGCGAGCTGTGTTTCGACCGGCAAGGCGATGCGATCAACAAGTTCGACGACCGCACCGTCGATGAACTGCGCCAGGCGGTGGCCGTGCTGGCCGGGCACGCGGGGCTGCGCGGTGTGCTCATCAGCAGCGCCAAAGAGGTGTTCATCGTCGGTGCCGACATCACCGAATTCGGCGCCAAGTTCAGCCAGCCGGCCGAGCTGATCGCCGCCGGCGTGGCGCAGAGCAACACCGTGTTCGTGGCCCTGGAAGACCTGCCCGTGCCCACGGTGGTGGCCATCAACGGTTTTGCGCTGGGCGGCGGGCTCGAACTGGCGCTGGCGGGCAGCTTGCGCGCCATGTCCCACACCGCGCAGGTCGGCGTGCCCGAGGTCAAGCTCGGCCTGTTCCCCGGCTTTGGCGGCACGGTGCGGCTCTCGCGCCTGGCGGGGCCGGCCGTGGCCTGCGACTGGGTCACCACCGGGCAGCCCCAGTCGGCCGACGCCGCGCTGGCCGCCGGTGTGGTCCACGCCGTGGTGGCGCCCGACGCCTTGCGCGGCGCGGCCCTGGACCTGCTGCACCAGGCCATGAACGGCGCGGTGGACTGGGCCGCGCAACAGCAGCGCAAACGCGACCCGGTGCCGCTGTCGGCCGCCGAGCGGGCCGCAGTTTTTGACGCCGCGCTGGCCCAGACCGCGCCGCTGAGCGCACGCCAGCAACCTGCCGCCCAGCGCGCCGTGCAGATGATGGCCGAAGCCGCCGGCCTGGACCGCAGCGGCGCCCTGGCGCTGGAAGCGCAGGTGTTTGGCGAAGTGGCCAGCACCCAGGCGGCGCGCTCGCTGGTGCAAGCGTTTTTGAACGAACAGGCCATCAAACGGCTGTCCCGGCGCCACGCCCAGGCCGGTGCACCGGTGCGCAGCGCGGCCGTGCTCGGCGCCGGCATCATGGGCGGCGGCATTGCCTACACCAGCGCGCTGCGCGGCGTGCCGGTGCGCATGAAAGACATCGCCCAGCCCGCGCTGGACCTGGGCATGGGCGAGGCCGCCAAGCAGCTCGCGCGGCGCGTGAAAACCGGCAGGCTCGCGCAAGCGCGCGCCAACGGCGTGCTGGCCGCCATCACGCCGCAGACCGACCACAGCGGCTTTGACGCGGTGGACTGCGTGATCGAAGCCATCGTGGAAAACCTCGGCATCAAACAACAGGTGCTGGCCGACCTGGAAAACCGCGTCGCGCCGGGCACGCTGATCGCGTCCAACACCTCAAGCCTGCGCATCGACGACCTGGCACCCGCGCTGCAGCGCCCCGAAAATTTTGTGGGCATGCACTTCTTCAACCCGGTGCACATGATGCCGCTGGTGGAGGTGGTGCGCGGCAGCCGCAGCAGCGACGCGGCCGTGTCCACCGCCGTGGGGTACGCCGTGGCCATGGGCAAAACCCCCATCGTGGTGCGCGACTGCCCCGGCTTCCTGGTCAACCGCGTGCTCACCGCCTACATGCGCGGCTTCCTGCTGCTGGTGGCCGACGGTGCCGACTTTGTGCAGGTGGACCGCACCATGGAAGCCTTTGGCTGGCCCATGGGCCCGGCCTACCTGGAAGACGTGGTGGGCATGGACACCGGCAGCCACGTGAGCGACGTGATCTCGGCCGGCTACCCCGAGCGCATGCCGCGCATCGAACACGACGCGCTGCGCCTGATGGCCCGCGAAGGCCGCTATGGCCAGAAAAACGGCATCGGCTTCTACCGCTACGAGACCGACGCCCAGGGCAAACCGCGCCGCTCGCCCGCGCCCGACACGCCCGCGCTGCTGGCGCGCCTGCAGCCGCACGGCCCGCGCGCCTTCACCGACGCCGAGATCGTGGACCGCATGATGCTGCCCATGGTCGTGGAGGCCGCCCACGCGCTGGAAGAGGGCGTGGTCGGCACCGCCGCCGAACTGGACACCGCCCTGCAACTCGGCCTGGGCTTCCCGGCCTACGCCGGCGGCCCGCTCCAGTACGCCGACTGGCTCGGCCTGGCCGAGGTGGTGGCCCGCTGCGACCGCCTGGCCCCCACGCTGGGCGCAGCCCTGCAGCCCACCGCCCGCATGCGCGCCATGGCCGCACGCGGCGAACGTTTTCACACCGCCTAAGCCACACCGACCGGAGCCCCCACCATGCAACTCAATTCCACCGTCGCCGCCGTCATCACCGGAGGCGCCTCCGGCCTGGGCGCCGCCACCGCCCGCCGCCTCGCCGCCCACGGCGTCAAGGTCGCCTTGTTCGACCTCAACGCCGAACAGGGCGAGGCCCTGGCCCGAGAACTCGGCGGCGTTTTTTGCCCAGTGGACGTGACCAGCGAAGCGCAGGTGGACGCCGGTTTCGCCCAGGCCCGCGCCGCGCACGGGCAGGAGCGCATCCTGGTCAACTGCGCCGGCACCGGCAATGCGGTGAAGACCGCCAGCCGCGACAAAACCACCGGCGAGATCAAGCACTACCCCACCGCCAATTTCGACCGCATCATCCAGATCAACCTGGTGGGCACCTTCCGCTGCATCGCCAAGTCCGCCGCCGGCATGCTCACGCTGGAGCCGCTCCAGGACGGCGAGCGCGGCGCCATCGTCAACACCGCGTCCGTGGCCGCGCAAGACGGCCAGATGGGCCAGGCCAGCTACGCCGCCAGCAAGGCCGCCATCGTCGGCATGACGCTGCCGATTGCCCGCGACCTCATGGGCGAAGGCATCCGCGTCAACACCATCCTGCCCGGCATCTTCAACACCCCGCTGCTGCAAGGCGCGCCCGACCATGTGAAAGCCGCACTCGCCGCCTCGGTGCCGTTCCCCAAGCGCCTGGGCGAGCCCGACGAATACGCCCACGTGGTCGAAACCATGCTCACCAACGGCTATTTCAACGGCGAGAGCGTGCGGCTGGACGGGGCGATCCGGATGGCGCCGCGTTGAGCGGGCGTGAATCGTGCCCGTCTCAGCCTCTCAGGCGTGGCGCCTCAAGCGGCCTCGCTCATCACCGGTTGCGCGTGCGTGCGCTCGTGTTCCTGCGCCTTGAGCAGGTCCAGCGCCACGTCCACGATCATGTCTTCCTGCCCGCCGACCATGCGGCGTCGCCCCAGCTCGACCAGGATGTCCACCGCCTTCAGGCCGTACTTCTTCGCCGCCACTTCCGAGTGGCGCAGAAAGCTGCTGTAGACGCCGGCATAGCCCAGCGCCAGCGTCTCGCGGTCCACGCGCACCGGCCGGTCCTGCAGCGGGCGCACGATGTCGTCGGCCGCGTCCATCAGCTGGTACAGGTCGCAGCCGTGGTTCCAGCCCAGGCGTGCCGCGGCGGCGATGAACACCTCCAGCGGCGCGTTGCCCGCGCCCGCGCCCATGCCGGCCAGGCTGGCGTCCACGCGGTCGCAACCTTCCTCCACCGCCACGATGCTGTTGGCCACACCCAGGCTCAGGTTGTGGTGCGCGTGCATGCCGGTTTGTGTTTCGGGCTTGAGCACGTCCTTGAAGGCGCGGAAGCGGTCGCGCACATCGTTCATGCTGAGCGCGCCGCCGGAGTCCACCACATAGCAGCAGGTGGCCCCATAGCTCTCCATCAGCTGGGCCTGCTGGGCCAGGCCTTCAGGCGTCTGCATGTGGCTCATCATCAAAAAGCCCACGGCTTCCATGCCGAGATGGCGCGCGTATTCGATGTGCTGGCGCGAGATGTCGGCCTCGGTGCAGTGCGTGGCCACGCGCACGATGCGGGCGCCCGCATCAAAGGCGGCCTTGAGGTCGTGCACGGTACCGATGCCCGGCAGCAGCAGCGTGGCGATCTTGGCGTGTTTGACCACGCTGGCCACGGCCTCGATCCACTCCACATCGGTGTGCGCGCCAAAGCCGTAGTTGAAGCTGCCGCCCTGCAGGCCGTCGCCGTGCGCCACTTCGATGGAGTCGACCTTGGCGTCGTCGAGTGCCTGGGCAATCTGCATGGCCTGCGCCACGCTGTACTGGTGGCGGATGGCGTGGCTGCCGTCGCGCAGCGTGACGTCGGAGATGTAAATCTTCTTGCTGGTCATGTGTTGTTCCTTCAGGCGGCCACGGCGGCGGCCAGCATGCGCGCGGCCATGTGTTCGGCGGTGCGCAGCGCGGCGCTGGTCATGATGTCGAGGTTGCCGGCGTAGGCCGGCAGGTAGTGGGCCGCACCTTCGACCTCCAGGAACACCGAGGTCTTCAGGCCGTTCAGGTGCTTGCCGACGCCCGGGATGTTCAGGCCTTCGATGCGGTCGAACTGCACTTTCTGCTTGAGGCGGTAGCCCGGCACATAGGCCTGAACGTCGGCGGCCATGCGCTGAATCGAATCGGCAATGGCCGCTTCATCGGCGAAGTCGCTCAGCGTGTAGACCGTGTCGCGCATGATCAGCGGCGGCTCGGCCGGGTTCAGCACGATGATGGCCTTGCCCTTGGCGGCACCGCCCACCACCTCGATGGCCTTGGACGTGGTCTCGGTGAACTCGTCGATGTTGGCGCGGGTGCCGGGGCCGGCGCTCTTGCTGGAGATGCTGGCGACGATCTCGCCGTAGTGCACCTTGGCCACGCGCGAGACGGCGGCGACCATGGGGATGGTGGCCTGGCCGCCGCAGGTGACCATGTTTACATTGAGCGCGTCGAGGTGGTCCTCGCCGTTGACCACCGGGATGCAATACGGGCCGATGGCCGCGGGCGTCAGGTCGATCAGGCGGATGCCGGGCTTCAGGCTGCGCAGGAAGGCGTCGTTCTGGACATGGGCGCTGGCGCTGGTGGCGTCGAACACGATGTCGATGTTGGCGAATTCGGGCATGCGGGTCAGGCCGGCCACGCCGTCGTGCGTGGTGGCCACGCCCAGGCGGGCGGCGCGGGCCAGGCCGTCGGACGCGGCGTCGATGCCGACCATGGCACCCATTTCGATGTGCTGGCCGTGGCGCAGGATCTTGATCATCAGGTCCGTGCCGATGTTGCCGCTGCCGATGATGGCGGCTTTGAGTTTTCGGGTCATAAGAATTCTGGGTAAAGAGAGTCAGACCATGCGGCAGCTCACGCTGCCCAGCGCACCGATCTGGGCGTGGATGTGGTCGCCTGCAGCGACGGGCACCATGGGGCCAAGTGCGCCGGAGAGAATCACCTGGCCGGCCTTGAGCCCTTGACCACGCGCAGCCATGGTGCAGGCCAGCCAATACGCCGCACGCAGCGGATGCCCCAGGCAGGCGGAGCCGGTTCCGACGGACGCCGTTGTGCCATTTTTGGTCAAGCACATGCCCAGGTCGCCCAGCGAGAGCTCTCCCAGCAACACCGGTTGGTTGCCCAACACGTACACCCCACAGGAGGCGTTGTCTGCCACCGTGTCGACCAGGCGGATCTTCCAGTCGGCGATGGCGCTGTCGACGATTTCCAGCGCGGGCAGCGCATAGACAAGGCAGGCCAGGAATTCGGCGTAGCTTGGCGTGGTGCCGGCCAGATCGCTCCCGACGACGAAGGCGATTTCGGCCTCGATCTTGGGCTGCATGAGCCGGTTGGTGGGCACGTCTTGGCCACTGAGGTATTCCATGTCGTCGAACAGCACGCCGAAATCGGGCTGATCGACCCCCAGTTGCTCTTGCACGGCCTTGGAGGTCAACCCGACCTTGAGCCCGACGATGCGCTGCCCTTCGGCCAGACGCGCCTGGGTGTTGAGGTCGGCCACGGCATAGGCGGCCTCCAGGCCCTCGATGCCGTGCGTCGAAGAAACCGGGGCAACGGGCGTGCGCGCCGCCCGGGCTGTTCGCAAGACCGCTGCCACCACCGCATGGGAATCTGCATCCATAGGGATCACTTTCACGTTAAGAAAAAAAGAAAAGGGTTCATGCCGATGCGCTTGTCAATGCGCCCCCGACGGCACGGCCACGTCCCCAGGCTGGAACAGCTTGAACACACGCGCGTCGTCCGGGATCGGGGGCAGGCTGGCGTTCCAGGCTTGCCAGGCGTCGCGCAGCTCCGCGAGTTTTTCCGGGTATCGCCGGGCGACGTTGGCCCGCTCGCGCGCGTCTGCCGCGAGGTTGAACAGAAAGTCGTGCCCGTCCTGGTGGAGGTACTTCCAGTCGCCCCGGATCAGGGCGCGCTGGCTTCGGTGCTTCATGCGCCAGCACAGGTCGCCCGGGCGGGTCCACGAAGCGTCGGCAAACAGCGGCAACAGGTCCACGCCGTCGAGCGGGTGGTCCGCATCGGCTGCGACGCCAGCGGCCGCCAGCAGGGTCGCGGTCCAGTCCATCGTCAGGTTGGGGCAGTCGCTCACCAGACCGGCCGGAATCCGCTCGGGCCAGCGCGCCAGCAGCGGCACACGGATGCCGCCCTCCAGCAGGTCCATCTTCTCGCCACACAGCGGCCAGTTGTTGGAGAAGCGCTCGCCGCCGTTGTCGCTGGTGAAGACGACCAGCGTGTTCTGCGCCAGCCCTTTCTTCTCCAACGCGTCCAGCAGCCAGCCGATGCCTTCGTCCATGTGGTGGATCATCTTTTGGTAAACCTCCACCGAACCGCCGTCCGGGTGCCAGCCCAGTTCCCGCGTGTGCCGGCTCTCCTCGGCGTCGTCGCGCGTCAGCCAGGGCCAGTGCGGCGCGCTGTAGTGCAGGCTCAACAGAAAGGGCTGGTCGGGCGTCTGCGCCTCCACGAATTCGACGGCCTGGCGGCTGAGCAGATCGGTGAGGTAGCCCTCGCGTTCGATGGGCGTCTCGTTCTCCCACAGGTCGGCCCCGCCGCGCGGGCCGGTGTGCGCGAAGTAGTCCACGCCGCCACCGTGGTAGCCGAAGTAGGTCTGGTAGCCCGACTGGCGGGGACCGAAGTGTGGGGGGTAGCCCAGGTGCCACTTGCCCATCAGGGCGGTGCGATAGCCGGCCGCCCCCAGCAGCGAGGGCAGCGTCGGATGGCTGGGCGGGAGCCCGAGAACCTTGTCACCGTAGGCCGGGCCCAGCGGCTCCTCGGCCGCGCCGCGCAGCCGGTACTGCCAGCGCCCGGTGATGAGGGCGAAACGGGTCGGGGAACAGACGGCGGAATTGGCGTAGCCGCGCGTGAAGCGCATGCCTTGCGCCGCCATGCGATCCAGGTTGGGGGACACGTCGGTCGGCCGGCTGTAGGCATCTCTCGCGCCGCAACAGCCCAGGTCCGCGTAACCCAGGTCGTCCGCCAGGATGTAGATGAAATTCGGTTGTCCCATGGTCAGTCCAGCTTCAGGTGGATGCGCTGGACGACAGATGCCCAGCGAGCGGACGTCTCGTTCAGCAACTGACGGGCTTGCGCTGGGGTGGTGGACTCGGGCTGGGTGTCAGAGGCCAGCATGGCCGCCTGAACGGGCTCGCTGCGCACCGTCTCGGCCAATGCCTGGTGGAATTTCCGCGTGATGTCCGGGTCCACGCCGGTGGGTCCAAAGATGCCCAGCCAGAAGGTTGCGTTGACGTCGCGGTAGCCGGCATCGGAGAGGTTGGGCAGGTCGCCGAGCGAGGCCGAGGGTTTCGTCCCCGATCCGGCCAGCCCCACCAACCGCTTGTTCTTGACGTATTCCGCCACGATGGACGCCACGAGGAAGCCGCAATCGACGTGGCCACCGAGCAAATCCTGAACAGCCGGCATGGGTCCCCGGTAGGGAATGTGGACCATATCGATCTTGGCCGCCGAGGTGAACATCTCCATGGCCAGATGCCCCGGTGAACCGGGTCCGCTGCTGGCGTAGCGGATGCTGCCGGGCTTGGCCTTCGCCTTCTCCACCAGTTCGGCCACCGACCGCACACCGACCGCCGGATGGCACGTCAGCACGTTCACGAAACTGCCGAACAATGCCACTGGAACCAACTTGTCGGGCTCGTAGCCGAGGCGCTTGAAGATGTGCGGGTTGACGGTGACGATCGACTCCTGTGCCAGCAGCCACGTGTACCCGTCAGCGGCCGAGCGGGCCGTTTCGGCCGCGCCGATGTTGCCCGAGGCACCGGGCTTGTAGTCCACCACGACCGGCTGCCCGAGTCTTTGACCCAGCCCCTCCGCGACGGCGCGAATGGTGCGTTCGGGACCACCCCCCGCCGGGAACGGAATCACCAGACGAATGGGCTTGGCAGGCCAGTCGGCAGACTGCGCGTTCGCCGCCGATGCGGTGAGCCACGTCGCCACGGCCAGGGCCGCGGCCCTCAGCGCCGGATGGGCCGTACGGATCTTCGTATTCATGGTCTTGTCTCCTGTTGTGGATTTCGTGCGGGCGTGGTGAGGCCGGCTTAAGGGGTGCCGGCCTCGGGCAGGGCCATGCCAGAACGGTCGGCCGCCGCCACGAACCGGTCCGGGCGCACCGCCATGACCCGGGTGCCGTGGCGGCGCATCCAGGCCAGCAGGGTCCCGTCGAGATCGACCATGTCGTCGCTGCCATGGCCCTGTTGCTCGGGCGCCAACACGCAGAGGTGGCGCGCACCCAGGGCGTCCCAGGCGGCCTGTTCTTCGGCCGTGAGTTCGGTGCGCGGGTTCACCCCGTCACCCAGCAACACAAAGCCGTCGCCCAGCAGCTCGTCGAGCCAGCACAGCCTGCCGCGTGCGTCGGCCACGCGGGGCTGCGGGATCATCTTGCCGACCGCGCTGTCCGGCGCCGTGGTGCCGCGGAACCAGCCCGCGTCGTACCAGGGGTTCCACAGCAAGGGCGGCTCCGGTGGCGGCTCGCCCGGCTTGGGCGCCATGGCCGCCATTTCTTCGTCGCTGAGCTGCTGCTGGATGATGCGGCCCAGCTGAATCGCCACGCCGGTGTAGAAGGCCACGTTCGGCTCGCGCTCGGCCTGGTAGGTGTCGAGCAGCGTTTCGGGCAGCCGGCCGCGCAGCACCTCGCGCAGTTTCCAAGCGATGTTGAACGCGTCGCGCACGCCGGACTGCATGCCCGACCCGGCCCACGGCGGCATCAGGTGGCCGGCGTCACCCACCAGGAACACGCGCCCTTCGCGCCAGCGCTCGGCATGGCGGATGTGGTGGCGGTAGAACGCGTGCTGGTGGATCTCGACGTCGTCCTGCGTCACGCCCAGCGAGCTCAGCAGCTTCCACAACTGCTCGTGCGTCTTGAAGTCGTCTTCCGACTCGTGCGGCGCCAGCGGGAACTCCCAGCGGTGGTTGCCCTGCGCCAGCGCAATGTCCACCACCGGCCGCTGCTTGTCAGACCAGAAGGTCAGGATGTGCCGATCGGGCCACCAGCGTTTCACCCGCGCGTCGATCACCACCCACTTCACCTCGCGCGTCTCACCGATGAGCTGGATGCCCAGCCGCTCGCGCGTGGTGCTGCCGCCGCCGTCGCAGGCCAGCACGTAGCGTGCGCGCACCGTCCGGGTTGCGCCGGTGCCGAGGTCGCGCGATGTCACCGTCACGCCCTCGCTGTCCTGCACCACGTCGGTCACTTCCACGCCGTAGCGCACGTCAACGTGCTCGGCATGGCGCTCGTTCGCGCGGCGCAACACCTCCTCCATCGCGGGCTGGTAGATGGCGTAGGACGTGGGGTGCCGCCCCAACCGCGAAGGCGGAAAGTCCATGCGCGTGATCTGGTGCCCCTCGTGGGTGATCCAGCGCAGCGCCACGGTCGGGTCCATGGTGCGCGCCAGTTCTTCGTCCAGTCCCAGCGACTGGAAACAGCGCATCGTCCAGTCGTTCACCGTGACCGCGCGGGCGCGGGGATAGATCGCCTGGTCGCGCTCCAGCGCGATGGTGCGGATGCCGTAGTGGCCCAGGCACAGGGCGGCGGCCAGACCGCTGGGGCCATAGCCGATGATGGCCACGTCGGCGTCAAAGTGCTGTGTGGTGTTCATGTGGGTGCTCATGTCAGGCCACCTCCACCGCAGCGGCCGGCATGGCCGGGCCTTCACCGGGCATGGCGCCATACGGGCGGTGCCCCCAGTTGCTCACGCGGTCGTAGGCCTCGGCCTTCCACGTCGCGTCGTCCACCTTCACGCCGCCCCAGCCGAACTCGAACAGAAAGCCCGACGGTGAGTGGGCGTAGAACGAGATCATCTGGTCGTTCGGGTGCTGGCCGATGTCCATCACCACCGGCAGGCCGAAGGCCAGGCAGCGGTCGCGGGCCCGCCCCACGTCGGCCACCTGTGCCGCCTCGACCATGAAATGGTGGATGCGCTTTTTCGGCCCGGGCATGGGAGCGCGCGGGGCAACGGCCACCGAATGGTGCCGCTCGTTGGCGTGGAAGAACGACACCTCGATCTTCACACCCGGCGCTGGCTCCAGGTAGATGTGGTCGCTGAGCTTGACCCCCAGCACGTTGCGGGCGAACGCTATCGTGTCCGGGTAGTGGTCGGCCTCGAACACCACGTGACCCGCGCCACCGGCGCCCGTGACGAAGCCGGACGCCACCACGTCGGAGCGGAAGGCCGCGTCCTGCGACGGCGCCGCGGCGTAGACCTCGTGGCGGTTGCCCTCGGGGTCGGTGAAGTGCAGCATGCGCTCGGCATGGCGAACGTCCAGCTCGTCGGCGGTGCCCAGGGTGCTTTTCAGGCCCTGGCTGTCCAGGTGGCGCGCAAAGGCATCCACCTCGGCGGCGGAGCCCACTTTCCAGCCGGCAAACGCCAGGTCATCGGCAGGGCCTTCGCTCAGGATGAAGCGTGCGGGCGCCGCGTCCATGCGCAGGCGCCGGGTGTTCTGCGGGCCGCTGCTCACGCCCAGGCCCAGGACCTCGGCGGCGAAGCGCTCCCAGCGCGGCAGGTTGGACACCTCGAAGCCGAGGTAGCCCAGTTCTTGGATGGTGGGGGTCATATTTGTCTCCTGTTGGGGTAAAGGAAGCCCCACACCGGGTCCGCAAAGACTCGGTGCAAGGACGGGGGGGGGGAAGTTGGTGGACGGCTTCGAGGCCGTCCCTGCGTCAGTCGTCGTGCAGCAGGAAGCTGGTCACCACGTCGTTGAAGCGCTGCGGGTGTTCCCACTGCGCCCAGTGGCCGCAGTTGGTCAACAGCAGGTGGTCGGCGTTGGGCATCACCTTGAACGGCTCCAGCCCGGCCACCGGGTTCACCCGGTCCTGCAGGCCCCAGATGAACAGCGCGCGGTGCATCGTCGAGGCCAGGCGCGGGTCCAGGCTGATGAAGGTTTCCTGGCCCGGGCCGCCGGGCGGCGGCACCAGCGGCGGGTTGGCCCGAATCTCGGGGTCGTTGCTGGCCTCGAACCGCTGGCGGATCAGCTCGGGCGTGAGCAGGCGCTGGTCGTGCACCAGGTTGCCGATGAAGGCCTGCAGCTTGCCGAGCGAGGGGCCGTCGCCCAGGTAGTAGGTCAGCAACTGTTTGATGCCCTCGGTCGGACCGGTGGCGCCGGCCACCACGCCACCGCCCGGCCCCATCAGCACCAGCTTGCCCACCCGGTCGGGCGCGTCCATGGCCAGGCACAGCGCCGACGAGCCGCCAAATGAATTGCCCACCAGGTGCGCCCGCGGAATGCCCACCGCGTCCATGAAGGCCAGCACCGCCCGGCCGCCGTTGTGAAACGGGCCGAGCCCGCCGAAGGCATCCAGATTCTTGGAGCTGCTGCCCCAGCCCGGGAAGTCGATCACCCAGCAGCGGAAGTGTCGCGACAGGGCGTCGATGTTCTTGCTGTAGTTGCTCGCGCCGGTGGCGCCCGGTCCGCCGCCGTGCAGCAGCACCACGTCTTCACCCGCGCCGGACACCCGGTAACCGATGCGCCACGCCGCGCCGGTGCGGGTGGTCCCCTCAACAAACTGGGCTTGCGCCATCTTCACTTCCTGGTTGCCTCGCCGCGCCCGTGGGCCGTACCCGGTGTACATGGAACAGGGCCCCAAGCCGGGCACCGTTTCAGCGACGATGGCGGAAGTTTATTTACATTGACACATTCGTCAATGACAAAAACGTCAATATAGGTGTAAACACCTGCTAGGGATTACCCGGGGGTGTGGGGGGTGGCAAGGGCACCTGCATGGCCTGATCGATCAGCCCGGGGTTTGCGCCCAGGGCGTTGAGAATGGCGCGAACCACCTCGCGGGCCCGCTCCGGCCCGCCGGTCTCCACGTTGGAGGAGCGCAGGGCAAACACCATCAGCCCGATGGAGATCGCCTCGGCCAGCTCGATGTCCTTCACCTTGATCAGGTCCTTTGCAATCGCTTCCTCCAGGTCGACGTGCATGCGCGTGACGGCCAGATGCCCCACCCCGGACACCGAGCCCAGGAACGCGCGGAACACCGGGTCGAGCCGTGCCTTTCTGTAAAACAGCCGGGCCGCCGTCGCCAGTCGGATCACCGGGTTGGTTTCGTCGGCCACCGCCGGGATGATGGTCTCGATCAGGTCGTTGGAGATTTGCTCCATCGCCGCGTCCAGCAGGTCGCGCGTGGTCTGGAAGTAGTTGTAGAAGGTGCCGCGCGACACCCCGGCGGCCTTCACGAAATCGTCGATCACCGGAATGTCTGGCCCATGGTGGGCAAACACCGGAATGGCCGCCCGAACGATCGCAGCGCGCGTCCGGGTCTTCTGGGCTTGCCCGCTGGTTGTTCTCGGGTGAATCTCCCGGGAGGGTTTGGGCTTGGGCTGGTAAGGCATGTGTGGAGAGGGGCTGCTGGCCAAGAAAATGGTGTTTTTGCCAGCTTAGCGCATTCAATGCACCACCAGATACCACGTGGGATGGGCTGTGTCTGGTGGTTATGCCACCTTCGAAAACCCCCAAGGCTGTCAAGTTCCGCTTGTTTATAAACCGGCGGAACTTGGCATTTAGCAAACCCTTCAGACCTTCACGCCGCCGAAAGTTGCTTTTCTGGAAACGTCTATGTAGCATGTGCAACAGTGGAATTGCTGTTGCGCTGAAGCAACTGCTCAGTATGCCCCGCTCCAAGGCGGCTGATCGCCCAAAGCTCAATCTACCAGTATTCTCATGAAATCGAATTTCCAACTATTTTGTTTTTCTGTTTTCTTTCTTGGATGTCAATTAAGTCATGCTCAAACAGCTGAAGAAACTCTATTTGCCATTCGAGAAATTTACAGTAACCAATCTGGCTGCTCTCTGGTGGATACACCAGATTTATATGCCACGGGATTTAAGTTTTTACACTCATATACCAAGGATGATGCAGCATTAGAGTTTGTATATTCCACTGGAATCCGGGGAAAGTACGGTTCGGGGCCAGATGAGTTTTCTATCGATTTCGATATAAGGAAAATTGCTTCGATTCAGCCACTTGATAAAGATGATGATTGGCCGAAACTTGTATTTGAATGCAAAAATGGAGAAGGCTGTATTTTTTTTAGTGGATGGGGCCAAAAATACTCACGAATGTTTACAGTATTTTGCAGCAAGGAAGCCCGTGCCCGAGTGACCAACGCATTACTTCATCTTCAAAAGATTACAACCCCCTTGCCAAGCTTAAAGTTTTGACATAAAAATGGATCGGTTGCTGTAAGTCACTTTTATGAAGTTTTCCACTTCATCTGCGTACCGCTCTCACTCTACAGAATTCACACAGCGAGCCTGAATGTGATGAAAATCTTTTGCAGGGTGACTTATCAATGTCGCCATCGCAGTTGTCGATGCTGCCGGAGTGCGTCGACTGGCGCATAAGTCATAAAAAGAAGTTTCCCAAGTCATCTGCTTACGTTTTTCCCTCTGCAGTGAGCCTTGCATGGCGCCACATATGGCACGGGAAACTTTTGACGGATGACTTACCAGTGCGCATCCATGAGCTTGATCTGGTCGTCTCACTCTGGGGCGAGTATTGGATGAACTCGGCTCGGTAATGCCCACTATGCCGCGTGCTTGCAGCGCTGAGTCTTGAAAAAGAAATCGTACAATAAACGATGCGGGTTGATTAATCCTGCTGTTGCCTCGTAGGAGCACAAGTGAGCAAACATCGTCTTCGTCTTTGGTGGGTTGCGTCGCTGCTGGTGTTGAGTAGCGCGGGTTATGCGCAGACCTCGTTGAAGAACCCCTGTGACTCACTACAAGGACATGCCGGAATTGAGTGCCGGGTGAATCGAATCAGTGAGGCTAACCGCAACCTTGGAAAATCGCAGGGCGGTGGCAATGAGTGCTTGGCCTGTCCTGAAGCCTGTGAGACGGTTTGCAGTTCGAACGATCCCAGCCTCGCGAAGTGCCAGGCCAACTTGCGCGACTACAGAAAGAAGATGTTTGCGGCTTGCCGAGCCCAAGGTAGGCTTTGACAGTGCGCCGACTATCTTGCTCGACCCCACCCAGGCAATCATTGGTGGCTGGAGCAAGCTCGCGGAACTTGGCGAGGTGGCTTAGCGTTCTGCTTCTGCTGCCCCAATGGGCAGGCGCGGGCACGTATCTAACCAATAAACAAACGATAAGAGACGTGCAACAGCGATTCGCTGCCCAGACGTATGCCGAATCCAAAGCAGCGGAGTTCAAAGCTCGGTGGCCGATGGGCTATAACCCTTTTGCATCCGTCGTGTCTAGACCGTACACACCGATTGCACCCACATCGCTGGCCGAGTGCAATCGGTACCGCGATGCTTACGAGGAGATCATCAGGGACGTGACAGACCATCACTGGGCCTGCATTGCCTCCACGAAGCCAAGGAGCGAGCCGTATTCGTTGGAGCACGTCAGTGCCGGCTTTAGGAGCTTCGGCAGAAACAAGCCCAGCGTCTGTTCTAACCCGGACTGCGAAACCCTTCATAGAGCCATGATCGATATGACGGATTCCGCCAACGCCGGCAACGAGAAATGCATGGACGCCTTTCACCGTTACAAAAAAGCGGAGGCCGACAAGGCGGAGAGATGGAAATCGAAGCGGGAGTGATGCGCAGGTCGAATGTGATCACTGCCTTACGCCATCTCGTCCTTCTTTGTGGTGCCAGTGCGGTGCCAGACAGGCTGTTCTAGGCGCTGAGTAAGGCCGGCACCGGTTCAAGCCTGCTTTCGGCTGACGCGATCTGGCGGGGAGTTCCTGAACCATGAAGCAAACCGATATGAGGCTGTACTTGACGACGAAGGGGCCTGCAAGTACTACCCTTTCCAAGGTGCTCCATGTCAAAGCGGTTGCCTCGAACAGATCGTTAGACGGTGTTTCTGGTCTATGTGATCGCCAGAATCACCCGCACCTTTACCTCCTTGGGTGCAACAAAATCACCTGGCAACTGGGACCTAACTGCCGTTTCTAGGTTGAAAAACTCTCAGCCTGCTCAGGCAGCGTGCGTACCCAGCGCGATCCGCAGGCGTCGCAGACTGTCTTCAGCGTGCGCCCTGAGCAGATGGCTGGCAAGGTGGGTGTCTTGGTTTTGAACGGCTTGATAGATGGCCGTGTGCTCGGCCAGCGAGGCGAGGATGGTATCTGGCACGTGCTTGAACGTGTGGGTCCGGAACAGCTTGAGCTGGATCACCAGGCGCCGGTACGTCTCGTGCAGGGCTGCGTTGCCCGTCAAGCGCGCCAAAGCGTCGTGAAATTCCAGGTTGAGGCCGGCGTAGGCATCCACGTTTTGCTGTTTCACCAACCGTTCCATCTGCTCCATGATGGGCGTGAGTACCTGACCCGATTCGGCAGGCGTGCGTTGCGCAACCAGCTCACCGATCAGGCCTTCCAAGGGAATTCGTACCTGGTAAATCTGCGCGGCCTGTTGTCCATCCAGTTTGCGCACTTGCACGCCACAGTTCTTGGCGAAATCCACGAGCCCACGGGCCTCCAGCATCCGGATGGCCTCGCGGACCGGCCCCCTTGAGATGCCCATCGACAAGGCGATGGCACCTTCGCGTAAAGGGTCACCCGGCTTGAGGTCTCCCGCCACGATCTGTTGCTCCAGGGCCTCCTGAACCAGCCCGGTCAAGGACTGTGTACGAAGCAGCGCGATGGAGTCAGGTGCGTTCATGGCAGGGTGTCGGATGGCGAAATAAGACAAGGATCGTAGCAAAAATCAAAATATCCCATATTGTCAACAATATGCCATAAACGATCTCTAAGCTTGGCACATCTTCAACCCATGAACAGGAGTTTGACCATGTTCCGAAAGATCCTTGGCGCCAGTCTGCTGGCCGTTTCAGCCCTCTCCACATCGCTCGCCGTTCAAGCGCAGACCATCAAAATGGCTGTCACGGATTTGGTGGGGATGGAAGAGCTTCAGCGGGAGTTCGGCCCTTTCAAGAAGGAGCTGGAGCGCGCCACGGGCACGACCATCGACTTCCTTCCCGTGACCAACCGCACCGCGGGTCTGGAGGCCTTGCGCTTCAAGAAAGTGGACTTCGTGCTGGCCGGTCCGGCCGAGTATGTGGTGATGCACAAGCGCGCCAACGCGGGCGTGGTGGTCGGCCTGTACCGCCCCAACTACTACTCGCAGGTGGTGGTCAAGGCCGACAGCCCGTACTTCACGATCAAGGATCTGCAGGGCAAGCGGGTGGGCCTCGGTTCCGTCGGGTCGACCTCGCGCCATTTGGGCCCGATCCAACTGTTCGCCGATGCTGGTCTCGACCCCCTCAAAGACACCAAGATCACCCACACCAACATCCGCGTGGCCTGGGAGGCGCTGAAGAAGGGCGATCTGGACGCCGTCGGCATGGGGCGCTCGGACCTCGAAGGTTTCCTGGCCAAGGAGCCGGAGAACCAGCAGAACGCTTTCCGGATCATCGCCCGCGGGGGGGACCTGCCCAACGATCTGCTCATGGCTGGTGAACATGTGCCTGCAGTCACGGTGGACAAATTCCGCAAGGCTTTCGCCGACAACTCGGATGCGCTGATTGCCAGCGTGCTGCAGGGCGCCGACCACGTCAAGCGTTACAAGGGCATGCGTTTCCTGACCCAGGTGGCCAACAAGGACTATGACGTGGTTCGCTCCATGTACAAGACGGCAGGCTACCCCGAGTACGCCAGCTTCATCGGGGACTGACATGTGCGCCACGCCCACAGCGTCCAGCGACGAAGCTCCGGCACTGAAGGTCCAGGGCCTGAGCAAGCGGTTCAACGGCGCAGCCTCACCTGTGTGGTCGGACATCAGTTTTGAAGTCCCGCATGGGCAGAGGCTGGCCATCATCGGTGGCAATGGCGCCGGCAAGAGCACGCTGCTGCGATGCTGCATGCGTTTGATTGATGCGGAGGAGGGCGACATCCACTTCAGCGGATGTTGCGTGAGCACCCTCAAGGGCCGCGCGCTCTCCAAGGCCCGGTCCCGCGTCGGCTTCGTGTTCCAGAAGCACAACCTGGTGCCCCGTCTGTCGGTGCTCACCAACGTGCTGCACGGGGGCATGGCCCATTGCAACAACCCGCAACTGTGGTACCAGGGCTGGGCCAGTCAGCGGCAGCGCGAGGATGCGCTGGCCTGCCTGGACCAGGTGGGACTGGCACACCTGGCACGGCAGCGCACCGACGAGCTGTCCGGAGGTCAGTCGCAGCGGGTGGCCATCGCGCGGGCCCTGATGCAGCAACCCGAGATGATCTTTGCAGACGAGCCGGTTGCCAGTCTGGACCCACAGGCGGGCGAGGACGTGATGCAAGTGTTCTCAGACCTCGCACAGCACAAGGGCCTGACCTTTGTGTTCGTGACCCACCACCTGGAACACGCGGTGCACTATGCCGACCGGGTGATCGGCCTGCAGGCAGGGAAACTGGCGCTTGATGAGCCAGCCAGTGCACTGGATGTGCAGCAACTCAGGAGCATGTATGGCTGATCTCACCCAACTGCCGCCCCGATTCGATCGCCCCGAACCGGTCTCCATTCTGCTGTTCCTGGCGTTCGTGGGCTTCTTTGCCTGGTCACTGGCGGCTGCAGGCATCTCGCTGCCCGAACTCATCGAGGGTCTGCCCAATATGGGCCGGATCGCCTCGGAAATGGTCCCGCCGGCCACGGACCGCTTCATGCCCATGCTGCAGTCGGTGCTGGTGACCTTCCAGATGGCCCTGGTGGGTACGGTGATCGGCATCGTGCTGAGCCTGCCGCTGGCGATCCTGGCGTCGCGCAACCACACGCCGCACCCCCTCGTCAGGACGGCGGTCCGCAACGTGGTGAGCTTCATCCGGACCGTGCCCGACCTGGCCTGGGCCCTGTTCTTCGTTGCCTCGGTCGGGCTCGGCCCGTTCGCTGGCACGCTGACCCTGATCATGGACACCGTGGGTTTCTGCGCCCGGTTCTTTGCCGAAGCCATTGAGGAAGTCGACGAAGGACCCACCGAAGCACTGGCCGCCATCGGCGCGCCGCCCTCGGCGGTGATCGCTTGCGCCACGCTCCCGATGGCCATGCCCAGCTTGATCAACACCAGCCTGTTCGCGCTGGAGAAAGCCGTGCGGTCGTCGGTGGTGCTGGGTCTGGTCGGTGCCGGTGGCATCGGCGCCGAACTGGCCACCTCCATGGAAATGTTCCGCTACGACCAAGCCGCGACCATCGTCCTGATGATCTTCGCGCTGGTGGTGGTGGTCGAGATGCTGTCCTCTCGCGCTCGCCACCGCCTGATTAAAAAACGCCAATGAAACCCAACCTGAACCGAGAACAACAATGACCCCATTTGTGAATGTGAACGGAACCGACTACCGCTGGCCAACCCGCCCCGTGGTGGTGGTCTGCATCGACGGCGGCGACCCCCGCTACCTTGAGCAGCTCCTGCAAGAAGATGCCATACCGAACATGCGCGCCTTCATTGAGCAGGGCTTTGGATCGGTGGCCGATGGCTCGATGCCCTCGTTCACCTGCCCCAACAACATGTCGATCATCACTGGAACGCCCACCTCGCGTCACGGGATTTCGGGCAACTACTACCTGGACACAAAGACCTGGCAACCGGTGGTGATGACAGGGCCGGAGCTGCTGCGTGGCGACACCATCCTGGCGCGGTTCGCTCAGGAGGGGGCCAAGGTCGTGTCCATCACAGCCAAGGACAAACTTCGCCGCCAGCTGGGCAAGGGGCTGGACGTCAGCCAGGGGCATGTCTCGTTCTCGTCCGAGTTCGCCGATCGGTGCACCCTGGTCGAAAACGGCATTGAGAACGTGTTGGCCTATGTCGGTATGCCACAGCCCGACATGTATTCCATGGAGCTCTCCCTGTTCGTGCTGGAGGCGGGTATCAAGCTGCTCAAAGACCACCGGCCAGACCTGATGTATCTCTCGCTCACCGACTTCGTGCAGCACAAATGGTCACCCACCGAGCTCGATGCACGCCGGTTCTACGAGCGTCTGGACGACGCGTTCGGGCGACTTGCTCAGGAAGATGTGGTCCTGGCCCTGACGGCGGACCATGGCATGAGCGACAAGAGCAACGCCGCTGGTGAACCCAATGTGATCTGGCTGCAGGACCGGCTGGACGAGCGCTTTGGGAGAGATGAAATGACCGTCGTGTGCCCCATCACAGATGCGTTCGTGGCACACCATGGCGCACTCGGAGGCTTTGTCCGGGTGTGGAGCAAAGGGCGGGTCGATGCCGACAGCATCATGGCATTCATCCAGGGCATGGATGGCATTGAACTGGCCTTGAACAAAACCACCGCTTGCCGGATGTTCGACATGCCAGAGGATCGCGAGGCCGACGTCGTGGTGATCTCGCGGGAGGACGTCTGCATTGGAGCCTCAGCCGCCAGCCACCATCTCGACGGTCTCAAGGGACATCGACTGCGCACCCATGGCGGCATCTCAGAAGCCAAAGTTCCGGTGATCCTGAACCGGCCACTCAACGCTCGCTACCGTCAGAAAGTCACTTGGAAGCCACTCAAGAGTCACGACATCTTTGAGCTTGCCTTGAACGGCACGGATTGAGAAAAGCGTCCTGAAGGTGAAGGTCTATGTGAACGGACCAACTTTGAGAATGACCGGTTGATGAAGTTGCGATCATTCACACTGAAAGCGTAATGTCCGGACCCAGCCGTGGGGTGACCCTCGCGGTCAAGGTGCCGCTTCGAAGCGATTGCTGCCAGTCACGTTCGTCGCGTCTCCATGGTCACCTAGACATCACCGAACCTACACGTTGGACGATGCCACGGCCACGATGCTTTCAGCATCAACCTTGAAGAAGGATCGCAACGCTGCGCGCGTATCACTGCGCCCAAAGCCGTCGGTGCCCAGCGTGGTGTAGCGCCGGCCCTCGGGTACGAAGGCACGCACGCTCTCTGGCACGGAGCGCACGTAGTCGGTGGCAGCAACGATGGGACCCGTGCTGCCAGCCAGCAACCGCGTTACATAGGCCTCGCTTGCCGCCTGCGCCACCCCATCCCGCGCCAACTCACTCCAACTGGTAATACTGAACACATCCACCCCCACACCCTGCTCAGCCAGTTGCAGCGCCGCCTTCACCACCTCAGTGAAGATCGCCCCCGAGCCCAGCAACGCAACGCGCTGTCCACCCTGCGGTCCATAGCTCCCAAAGTGGTAACCACCCTTCAGCACGCCCTCAGCCGCGCCCTCAGGCAGATCCGGGTTGGCGTAGTTCTCGTTCATGAGCGTGACGTAATAAAACACGTCGCGTTGCTCCACCAGCATCTCGCGCATGCCAGCGTCGATGATCACCGCCAGCTCACCCGCATACGCCGGGTCATAAGCCTTGCAGTTGGGAATGGTGGCGGCCACCAGGTGGCTGCTGCCGTCCTGGTGTTGCAGGCCTTCACCGCCCAGCGTGGTGCGGCCTGACGTGGCACCCAGCAGGAAGCCGCGCGAACGCTGGTCTGCCGCAGCCCAGATGGCGTCGCCCACGCGCTGGAAGCCGAACATCGAGTAGTAGATGTAGAACGGCAACATGGCCAGGCCGTGCACGCTGTAGCTGGTTGCCGCCGCCGTCCAGCTCGCCAGCGCGCCGGCCTCGCTGATGCCTTCTTCCAGAATCTGCCCTTCCAGCGCTTCACGGTAGCTCAGCACCGAGCCAATGTCTTCTGGCGCGTAGCGCTGGCCCACGCTGCTGTAGATACCCACCTGCTTGAACAGGTTGGCCATACCAAAGGTGCGCGCCTCGTCGGCCACGATGGGCACGATGCGCGGCCCCAGCGCCGGGTCTTTCAGCAGCGTGCCCAGCATGCGCACAAAAGCC
>NZ_JAUSOO010000155.1 GCF_030656115.1 Hydrogenophaga sp. | reverse complement strand
TGCTTGCAGTGGGCGATCACGTCGGCCGGCATCACCTCCTTGGCGTGGTCCGGGTTCTGCACCACGTAGGCGCGTACCGCCTCGCCCGTCTTGCCATCGGGCACGCCGATCACAGCCACTTCCAGCACGTGGTCCATGTCGGCGATCACGTCTTCCACCTCGTTGGGGTACACGTTGAAGCCCGACACCAGAATCATGTCTTTCTTGCGGTCCACGATGCGCATGAAGCCGGTTTCGTCCATCACCGCCACGTCACCCGTGGCAAACCAGCTGCCTTGCATGACTTTGGCCGTTTCTTCTTCTGCGTTCCAGTAGCCCTGCATCACCTGTGGGCCCTGCACCCAAATCTCGCCGGGTGTGCCGGGTGCCACATCCTGCCCGTCGTC
Source organism: Hydrogenophaga sp. (assembly GCF_030656115.1). GTDB lineage: Bacteria > Pseudomonadota > Gammaproteobacteria > Burkholderiales > Burkholderiaceae_C > Hydrogenophaga. Next base: position 47,836 of record NZ_JAUSOO010000155.1, on the reverse strand, counting down.
GCTCACCAGGCGCACGTCGGTGCCCGGGGCTGGAATGCCGATACTGCCTTCGCGCGGCGTGCCCGTCAGCGGGTTGAAGCTCACCACCGGCGAGGTCTCGGTCAGGCCGTAGCCCTCGGCAATCGGGGTTTTCGTCAACTCGCGCCAGCGCTGCGCCACCGCGCTGTGCAGCGCCGTGCCGCCCGAGATCGAGGCCTTGAGCGTTTTGGGCGGGTAGGACACAAACCACTCTTCGTTCAGCAGGCCGTTGAACAAGGTGTTCACCCCTGTCATCCAGGTGATGGGGAAGTTCTCCATCGCCCGCTGCAGGCTCTGTACCGGCCGCGGGTTGGGAATCAGCACGTTGTGTCCACCCATGGCCAGGAAGCCCAGCAGGTTGGTCGTGAACGCGAAGATGTGGTACAGCGGCAGGGCGGTGAGCACACATTCCTGGCCTGGGGCCATGTGGCTCTGGCCCATGGCCCGGGTTTGCTGGACGTTGCTCAGCAGGTTGCCGTGGGTCAGCATGGCACCCTTGCTCACGCCGGTGGTGCCGCCGGTGTACTGCAGCACGGCCAGGTCGTCGCGGCCCACACGTTGCCAGTAGGTGCTCGCCGGTGTTTTGGCCAGCGTGGCGCGGCCCTGGGCCAGCGCGTCCTTCAGCCGCACATGCGGCGCCGTCACCGGTGGCAGCACACGGTTCCAGTAGCGCTGCACGCCCCGCACAATGGCGCCCGGAATCGCCGGAAAAAACTCCGATACCGACGCCAGCACCACCTGCTGTATGCCCGTCTTGGCCAGCACGGCGGGCAGCTTGTCGGCAAACATGTCCACCATCACCAGCACCTGCGCGCCCGCGTTGTTGAACTGGTGGATCATTTCCGATTCGGTGTAGAGCGGATTGGTGTTCACCAGCACGCAGCCCGCCTTGAACACACCCAGCGCCGCCACCGGGTAGCCCAGGCTGTTGGGCAGCTGCACGGCCACCCGGTCGCCGGCTTTCAGCCCCAGCACAGCCCGCAGGTAGCCGGCAAACGCGTCCGAAAGTTCGTCCACCTGCGCAAAGCTCAGCCGTCCGTTCATGCCGTTGGGGACCACGCAACTGAAGGCGGCCTTGACCTGGCTCTCAAGCTGCCATTTCTTGCAGCTTTCGTGGGCCAATTCGGCCAGGTTGCGGTAAGGCAACTGCTCCAGTGCCTGGGCAATGCCGACCTGTTGGTACGACGCGTGCCAAAGACGCGCAGGTGATTCGGTCATGAGAGGTTCCGGCGAGGGGTTGATAAAAGAACGGGCGTTCGTTTTTTGGATTGCCCCGATGGTAGTCAAACAAAGATTGGTTTTTTCGGGTTTGATCTCCTATTTGTGTCGGGGTATACCCTCGTACCCACAAGACGCACCCGCTCTGCGTTGCCAATGCGCTTCGCTGGCCCGAGCGGTGGTGGTGCTGGGTGCCAGGATCGGGCACGTTGTGCGGCGTTCCCTGGACACGCCCGAAAACGCTCAGCAGCCCAGGCTTTGACATGAAAGTGAAACCTTGTTGTCTTAAAAAGGGTCATGCTTACCACCCGTTCGACCCGTTCGACCCGTTCATCCGTTGCAGCACCCGTTGAGGCATTGCCCGTTTCTCCACCGTGGGACCGCAGCGTCTGTCTGGCGCTGATCGAGCAACTCTGGGCGCTGCGAGCCGCCATGCAGCAAAGCGAGCAGCGCTATGCAGACGCCATCGCCCACGTTCACCCCCAGCAGCGTGAGAGCGCCCGCAACCTGGTGCATTTTCTGGCCCTGCGCGCCACCGATTTGCGCGCGTTGCAGAACCGGTTGGCGTGGCTGGGTTTGTCGTCGTTGGGCCGCGCCGAATCGCATGTGTTGGCCAATGTGGACAAGGTGCTGGGCATCTTGCACCGCCTGACCGGGCAGGCCTGGCAAGACCGCTCGCCCGAAGAACCGGTGGGCAGCGTCTCGGGTCCGGCGCTGCTGGCCAGCCACGCCCAGACATTGCTCGGCTCGGTGGCGCGCGATCGCAACGTACGCATCATGGTCACCTTGCCCAGCGAAGCCGCGACCGACGCCGCGCTGGTGCGCAGTCTGGTGGAAGCGGGCATGGACGTGGCGCGCATCAACTGCGCCCACGACCAGGCCTCCGACTGGACGGCCATGGCCAAACGGGTGCGGCGTGCCGCCAAGGCGGCGCAGCGCGAAGTCAAGGTGCTGATGGACCTGGGCGGCCCCAAAATTCGCACCGGCCCACTGCCCGATGGCCCGGCGGTGCTCAAGCTGCGACCGATGCGCGACGAACACGGTTTTGCCACCGAGTCCTGGCGCCTGCGGCTGCTGCCCGCCGACACGCCAGCGCCGGTCGGCACCGACCCGTGCATTGTCGTGGACGGCGACTGGTTGGCCCTGTTGCGCGTGGGCCAGCAAATCCACTTGCGCGATGCACGCTCCAAAAAACGCCGCATGCTCGTGGTGAAAATGGACGCCCACGGCGCCGTGGCGGAGGGGTTGGAGACCTGTTACATCACACCCGAGACGCCGCTCTCGCTCAAGGGGCCGAACGAGCGCCGCGTCTACAGCATTTACCCAGGTGGCATCGCACCGCTGCCCGCCGCCGTTCGCCTGCACCGAGGCGACCGGCTCACCCTGAGTGCCGAGCCGTTGGACCTGACGCTGCCGCTGGACCCGCAGCACCCGCGCGTTGCCTGTACCTTGCCGCAGGTGATTGGCCAAATCCGCACAGGCGAACGCGTCTGGCTGGATGACGGTCGCATCGGTGCCGTGGTGCGCAAAGCCTCGCGCCTGCAGTTGGAGCTGGAGATCGTGCAAGCCCGCGATGGCGGTGAAAAGCTCTCGGCCGACAAGGGCATCAACTTTCCCGACAGCACACTCGATCTGCCGGCCCTCACCGACAAAGACCTGCAAGACCTGCAGACCGTGGCCAAGGTGGCCGATATGGTGGGCCTGTCTTTTGTGCAGCAACCCCAAGACGTGCGCCAATTGCTCAACGCCCTGCAATTTGCCAACGGCAAAACGGTGGGCGTGGTGCTCAAAATTGAAACCCTGCGCGGCTTTGAAAACCTGCCCGAACTGATGCTCGCCGCCATGGCGGGTGCCAGTGCCGGAGTGATGATTGCACGGGGCGATCTGGCGGTGGAATGCGGCTTTGAGCGCATGGCCGAGGTGCAGGAAGAAATTTTGTGGTGCTCCGAAGCCGCGCACATGCCCGTCATCTGGGCCACCCAAGTGCTGGAGAGCCAGGCCAGGACGGGCGTGCCCTCGCGGGCTGAGATTTCCGACGCCAGCATGGGCGTGCGGGCCGAATGCGTCATGCTCAACAAAGGCCCCTACATCGTCGAAGCCATCCGCACGTTGGACAACATCTTGCGCCGCATGGCCGGGCACCAGACCAAAAAAACGCCCCTGCTGCGCGCACTGCGCGCGTGGGGGCCGTCGGGCTGAAACAGGTGCCGCCGTTGGTGCGTTGGCCTCAACCGCCTCTCAACGTGGCCCCGGCGCAATCGCAAACACGTGCCTGCAGCTTCACAGCGGGTCGATGTACATCTTTCGGGTTTCCAGCTTGTAGGTCCACGGCAGCTTGGCGTTCTTCCAGCCGTTGACGGTGCGCTGGCCCTTGTCGGGCCCGCTTTCGGCCTTGTCGCCTTCAAAGCCGTCCACCACGGTGTAGGCCTTTTTAAAGCCGAAGTGCGCCAACAGGCCCGAAGCGCTGTTGCTGCGCACACCCGAGCGGCAGATCAAAATCACCGCGTCGTCTTTGGTCAGCCCCGCTTGTTGCAGGCGCTTTTCAATGTCTTTGACGAAATTCGGGTTGCCTTGTTGCAGGTATTCACCCTGCGCTTCGCTCCATTCCCACGTCTCGGGAAAATCCAGCACCGGCACCAGGTGGTCAGCCAGCGTGGGCATGCCCAGGTACATGGCTTCTGCCCGGGTGCGTATGTCGATCAGCAACACGCTCGAGGGGTTGGCTTGCTTCATGGCGGCGGCTTCCAGCGCCGTCAGGTGCAGGCCAGAGGCCGAGCGCTTGCTGTCGGGCACCTGGTCGGGCTCAATGGCCATGGCGCTGCTCACGGCCAACGCCAGCAGCAGCGCCACAAACGTGGCTGGCGGTGACAGCAAACGCTGCCGGACATGCGGCAAGAAAGCGGTGCGTTGCGTTGGCTTCATTTCATGGCCCCCAGGTATTCCACCACCGACTTCATCTCAATTTCGCTCATGCGCGAGGCGATCACATTCATCACCGCGCTTTCATCCACCCGGCTGCGGTCCACAAACTTCTTGAGCTGGCGCTCAATGTAGAGCGGGTTTTGACCGGCCAGACGCGGCAATTCCGCATTGCCCCGTCCGCCTGTGCCGTGGCACGACACGCAGGCCGGCAGGCCGGTGTAAGGGTTGCCACGCTCGTACACAAAGGCACCGGCGTTGGCCAGCATCGGGTCTTTGGCTGGGGCGACCTTCGGCGTTTGGCTTTGGTAGTAGCGCGACACCGCACGGATAGAGCATTCGCTCAGCACGGCCGCTTTCATGTCCATCACCGTGCTGTCGCGCTGGCCCGAGGCAAAGTCGCGCAACTGCTTGGCCAGGTATTTCTCGTTCTGTCCGGCCAGGTTGGGGAAATCTGTGGACGCGCCTTGGCCGGTTGCTCCATGGCAGCTGGCGCAGTGCTTGGCGGCCAACTGGGCGCCGGTGGCGATGTCGTCCGCCGCCGGCGGCACCGGCCCTGCCGCCCAAGCCGCGCTGCATACCGCCCAACCTGCCACCCACAAGCCCGCTGCCCACACCTGCAGACGCCTGCGCTGCGGTGAAATCCGTTTAAAACCCATGGTTGTTGCCCCAGATCGTTTGAAAATGAATCGATTCTGGGATCAATACCCTAAAGGGTATTTGATGCTCATCAATAAGCGATGGCTTCTTTAAGTGCTCACCGTGTCTGCTCATCCAAGGGGTTGGGACAAGGGATACTGAACGAACTTGCCCAACCCCTTGAACGTGCGTGCGATCCCGGTGTGATCGTCGGCACGAACGCCAACCCATCCCTGCGCAGGAGCCCCGCCATGAAATTCAAAACCATCGCCCTGGTCAGCCTGGCCGCCATTGCCGGCGCCGGCGCGCTCGCCTGGCAGAGCCTGGACAAAGAAACCCGGGGCTTCCTGGCCGCGTTTCCCACCAACCGCGACGTGCTGTTCTGGAAAGTGCCGCAACGCGACGCCGCTTTCCGGGCGCTGGACCGGCTGCCATTTCTGGCCAAGCACCGCGTGGTTCCCGCCGGTGCCACACCGTCGGCTTTGCCACCGGGCCCGCCGCTGGCCTTGCCGCTGGACGTGGACGCCTACATGCAACGCCAGCGCAGCGCCGCACTCATGGTGGTGCACCACGGGCAGGTGCGGCTGGAGCGCTACGGGCTGGACTTTGACAGCCAGGGCCGCTGGACCAGTTTTTCCGTGGCCAAGTCCTTCACGTCCACCCTGGTGGGCGCGGCCGTGCGCGACGGCCATATCAAAAGCATGGACGACAAGGTCAGCCAATACATCCAGGAGATGAAAGGCTCGGCCTACGACGATGTGAGCATCCGCCAGCTGCTCACCATGACCTCGGGCGTGGCGTGGAACGAAGACTACGGCGACCCAAAATCTGACGTGGCCCAGTTCAACAACCACAAGCCCGAAGCGGGTGTGGATGCCCTGGTGAGCTACATGCGCCAGCTGCCCCGCGCCGTGCCAGCGGGCACACGCTGGCACTACAGCACCGGCGAAACCAACCTGGTGGGCGTGTTGCTCAGCCGGGCCACCCAAAAACCGTTGTCCAGTTACCTGTCTGAAAAAATCTGGGTGCCTGCGGGCATGGAGCAGCCCGCCACCTGGATTCTGAGCAAAACCGGGCAAGAAATCAGCGGCTGCTGCCTGCAGGCCGCCACGCGCGACTTCGCCCGCTTTGGGCAGTTCATCTTGAACGGCGCGGCGGTGAACGGCCAAAGCATCGTGCCCGAAGGCTGGTTGACGGAGGCCACCACCACCCGCACCGGCATCAACACGCCCGGGCGCGGCTACGGCTACCAGTGGTGGACCTACGACGACGGCACCTTTGCCGCACGCGGCATCTTTGGCCAGGGTATCTTCATCGACCCCGCGCGCCAGCTCGTGATCGCGTCCAACGCCAACTGGGGCACCAGCGCCAGCGACCCGGCGGCCAGCGCCGACCGGGAAGCGTTTTACCGGGCGGTGCAACAGGCGGTGGACGGCGAAGTGGCTACTGCAAAAAGCCGTTGATGCGCTGCCGGTACCGACGGCAAGCCTGGGTTGGCGTGGCTGTCGGCCCGCTGCGCTGCAGACAGGGGCCACCCGGCTTACGATCCGGTTTCCGTTCGGTGCGCCGTCAGACCCCTTTCGCCGTGCCGCCCTCAACGAACCCACTTCCACCATGACCGACAAAACCCCCTACACACCGCCCACCGTCTGGACCTGGGACCAGGCCAGCGGCGGCAAATTTGCCAACATCAACCGCCCCATCGCCGGCCCCACGCACGACAAAGCCCTGCCCGTGGGCCAGCACCCGCTGCAGCTGTACTCCATGGCCACGCCCAACGGCGTGAAGGTCACGGTGATGCTCGAAGAGCTGCTCGCCCTGGGCCACACCGGCGCCGAATACGACGCCTGGCTCATCAAAATCAGCGACGGCGACCAGTTCTCCAGCGGCTTTGTCGAGGTCAACCCCAATTCCAAAATTCCGGCCCTGCTCGACCGCAGCACCGAGCCGCCCACGCGCGTGTTCGAGTCCGGCGCCATCCTGCTGTATCTGGCCGAAAAGTTTGGCGCCTTGTTGCCCAAGGCCCACGGCCCGCGCACCGAAGCGCTCAACTGGCTGTTCTGGCAAATGGGTTCCGCGCCTTACCTCGGCGGCGGCTTCGGGCACTTCTACGCCTACGCCCCCGAGAAGTTCGAATACCCCATCAACCGCTTCGCCATGGAAGTCAAGCGCCAGCTTGACGTGCTCAACCGCCACCTGGCCATGCACACCTACATGGCCGGAGACGACTACAGCATTGCCGACATCGCCATCTACCCCTGGTACGGCTTGATGGTGGAGGGCAAGGCCTACAACGCGGGTGAGTTTCTATCGGTGCACGAATACACCCACGTGCAGCGCTGGGCCGTGTCCATCGCCGCGCGCCCGGCCGTGCAACGCGGGCGCTGCATCAACCGCGTGTGGGGTGAAGAATCCGAGCAGGTGCCCGAGCGGCATTGAACGGCCGTGGCCGCTGGCTCAGCCCGTGAGCCAGCCTTGCTTCCAGACCACATACAGCCCCGCCATCAACACCGCCAGCAGCAGCCACCAGGGCCACGGGCTGGCGGCGTCGGCGTAGGGGTCTTGCAGCGAGCGCTCAGAGCCTTCGGGCAATTGCGCCACGCCGGTGAGTGAGGTGCCAAACGGGACGTTGATGCGCGCCCGGATGTTCACCGCCCAGCCGTTGGCATCGAGCAACGGCCCGAGGTTGCGCTGGCGCAGTTTCAACCACGCCAGCAGCATGGACGGCCCCGACACCAACAACACCAACCCCAGCACCACCAGCGGCATTTGCCAGGCCGGCAAGCCGAAAAAGCCGGTGACCACCGCCACCAAGGCGGTGCCCAGCGCGCCCACCGCCAAACCCATGGCCGCAAAAATACCGGCGAACTTGGCAATGTCAAAAGCCTGCTGTTTGGCGCCATCGGCCGGCGCTGCGGCCTGGCTGCCCACGGTGGTCACGCGCGCGGCCGACTGGGCTTCCACGTCCTTGTCGCGGTCTGCCGCCAACTTCTGGATCTGGTTGCCGATCATGCGGGCCACGCGTTGGTAGGGCGACCAAAACGCCTGCCGCACGCTGATCGGCGCCTCCACCACCTTCACCACACTGGCGCTCCAGTCGCGGCCTTGCCGGTCGTAAAACACCCCGTTGCGCCCCGGCACCATCATCTCGTCGGCTTCGCCGCCGGTCATGGCCGCCACGATGGTCATGGGCGCTTCGCCCTGGCGGACGCATTGGCAGTACACCAAATACGCACCCGACAACGGCGCCAGCGCCGCGTGCCGCGCCATGTCGTTAACGCGCAGGCACAGGGTGCAGCTGCGCCGGTCTATGTACAGCGTGCCAGCCTGAAAGATGGCGCTTTGCCCATCATCGTAAAAATCGCTCAGGTTCACAAAGTTGCGCAGCAACGTCACCAGATCGCGGCGCAGGTGCAGCAGCTTGTTCAGCGCATCCACGCGGGTGGCATCGGTGGCCGATTCGGCATCTTGTGCGATCAGCGCGGTGAGCGCCGCCACCGTGTCGGGCGCCAGCAGCCGGTCCAGGTCGGCCGCCGCGCAGTCGGCCAGCGCCGACGCAGGCTTGGCCGCCTGCCAGCCGCGGTAAGCGCTCAGGCGGGCGCTCAGTTGCTGCCACTCGGCCCAGGTCAGGGTGGTGCGCTCGCCCAACACCGGCACCACCACCTGCTGGCGCAAAGCGGCCATGGCGTGTTGCCAGGCGGGGTTGATGCCCTCCACCAAAGGCAGCGTGTCACCGGGCACCACCTCAGCCAACGGCAACGCCGCCACCTCGGCGCGGGCTTCGCTCAAGGGCAGGGCCGCCATGCCGGTGTAGTCGGTATCAGCAGGGTTCAAGGCCACCACCGCCCGCGCATCAAACGCCGCCAGGCGGCAGCGCGTGAAGTGGTCTTCCACTTTGACTTGGACCGCATCGAAGGCCGCCAAAGCGGCCGCCGTGTCATCGCCAAAGGCCAGCACCTGCGCCGCATCGTCGGCGGCGCGGGCACGCCACTGGCGCACCGCGTCGGCCACCGCCAGAAAGGCGTTCAGCGTGTCCAGCGAAACCCCCGCTTCGCCACTGCGGTCGGGCAGGCCACCCGCGTGGCCCACCACCGCCTCAACCAAGGCACGAACCGCCTCATTGTCGGCCAGCGCCGGCGGCACCACACCGTCGCCGTTGAACCGGTTGGCGGGAAAGAGCAGGGCAGTGTCGGCCAGATCCGCCAGCGACACCTCGGTCGCCCCGGCGCGCCCCACACGCTCCAACACCTCTTGGGCCGCCGCCAGCAGGCCCGCGCCGTCAGCGTCTGAGTCGTTCAGGTTCGCCAGCGCCACCTGGCTGCCAGGCTGGAACAACACGCCCGGGTCGCGCAGCCGCTCGCACACCCATTGCACCGCAGTGCGCAACTCGAGCGCGCGAATGTTGCCGTCGGCGTTGCCATCGATCAGGCGCAGCGTCTGTTCATCAAATTCCAGCCCCGCAGCGGGGCACGCCAAAACCGCCCAAAGTTTCTGGTCCAGCTCGGCCAGGTGCCGCAAGTCGTCGGCCGTTTCCATGCGCACCTGGTCGAAACCGCCGGTGCGAAAAAATCGCCAGCGGTGCAGGCTGAGTGGTTCATTCATGTTGTTGCTCCTGATGGTTGGCTACCCACCCCTCTGAAAAAAAGGGCTCTTTATGGCACGAAGATAGCAGCACTGGTCAGAGGGTTGCCGCCATCACCACCGTTCGCTGCCGCACGGACATGGGAACCCCCACCGACATAACGTGGCACCAACGGCAACCGCACCAGCGCTGCGGTTCTTCCGCCGTCAACGCACCCAGGAGCGCAGCATGAACCCCCTCACCAGCCCAACCACCCCCGCCCCCGTTGTAGACGAAGACCTCGTCGAGCAAGCCCGCCCCGGCCACGGCATTCCGTCGCAAGACCCGGACCCCGCAGCCCAGACGGCGCTGGAACCCCAGGAAGCGGAGCGCGAAGCCGATTCGGTGTTTCTGGCGGGCGGCCTGGTGGCCGGCATGGCCACGGGCGCGGCCATCGGCGCCGGGGTGGCTGGGCCCGCCGGGCTGGTGGTCGGAGGCGCTTTGGGTGCCGTGGCCGGCTCACTGGGGGGCGCCGCCGCTGGCGCCAACACCAGCCTGGGCAACCCCGCAGCAGCCGATGCAGCGCCTGCGTCCAGCGTGCGCCTGCACATTGAAGACAGCGGTGGCAGTGGCCGCCCGGTGGTGCTCATCCACGGCTGGCCCCTGTCGGCCCAGGCCTGGGCGGCGCAGGTGCCGGTGCTGCAAGCCGCCGGCTACCGGGTGGTGGCCTACGACCGGCGCGGCTTCGGCCAGTCCGACAAGCCCGACACCGGCTACAGCTACGACACGCTGGCCGACGACCTGCAGCACGTGTTGGAGCAATGCGCCCTGCAACAGGTGACGCTGGTGGGCTTTTCCATGGGTGGCGGCGAAGTGGCGCGCTACATCGCGCGGCACGGCGAATCGCGCTTGCACAGCGTGGTGTTTGCCGCGGCCGTTCCCCCGTGCCTCCTGCAGTCGCCCAGCAACCCCGAAGGGCCGCTGACGCCCGAGCTTGCGCAAGACAAGAAAGCCGCTTTCCAGCGCGACCGAAGCGCCTACTTTGACCAGTTCACCCGAGACTTCTTCTCGGCCCATGGCGTGCTGCAGGTCACCGAGTCGCAGCGCGCCGACACCATCGCGCTGTGCGAACAGTCGGCACAACACGCCGCATTGGCCTGCATGGAAGCGTTCGCCACCACCGACTTTCGCGAAGACCTGAAGCGCATCACCGTGCCCACGCTGGTGATCCACGGCGATGCCGACGCGGTTGTGCCCATGGAAGGCTCGGGCCTGCGCACCCACCGCGCCGTGCCCCACAGCCAGTGGGTGGCGGTGAGCGGGGCACCGCACGGGCTGAACGTGTCGCACCCGCAGGCCTTCAACGCAGCGCTGCTGGGTTTTCTGCGCGATTGAGCTGGTCAGCCCCGAGCAACGCGGAGCGTGTGGGGCACCAGGCCAACCGGGGTGCCTGGGTGTCGCAGCCGGGATTCCGATCCCCAACACGCCCTCAGCGGGCGCTTGCGTCACACTAGCCCCCATGAAACAACTTCTCACCAGCCTCGTGCTGGCCAGCATGGCATGGGGCGCCACGGCGCAAACGCTGTGGCGAGACGCACCGATGCTGGCCAGCCCAGCCGACATTCGCGCCCTCATGCCGCAAGCCCGCGAAACCACACCCGCCCAGCGCGCGGTGGACCCCAGCGCCTTGCTTGAAATTCCGGCCACGCCCATTGCCGACGAAACCTTCTCTGCCACCTACCACTTCGAGGCCGAGCGCCTGCAGCGCATCCACCTGCGCGCCCAGCCCGCCACCCGCGAGCGCACCCAGGCGCTGCTGAAAACCTTGCAGACCTCGCTGCGCGCAAGCTACGGATTGCCCGTGAGCGCCGCTTCGCGCCCGGTGCCAGCGTTGGGCACCGTGGATCTGCTGTGGGCCTACCGCCGCATGACCGTGCAACTGTTGATGGCCGACGGCAAAACCGTCGAGCTGATCTACAGCGCCAACATACCGAGCCGACCGCAGGGCCTTTGAGCCCGGGTGAGCAGGTCCTTTTGAACGTGGAACCTGTGCAAAGAACGGACGGGCCGCCATGCCGTCCAGACCCCGCGGTTGCCGTGTTTGTTCATGCATTTTTGTATGAATCATCTAAAAATATAGATGTTGTTTGGCAATAAGTGCATGGTTACGATCGGGCAATGCTCGCAAGCCTGCGGCCAGCACCCTGAAAACCCAGCCTCTCAAAACGCCCATGAACCCCATGAAGACCCTGCGCCGCGCAGCCGCCTTTTTTGCCGCCGTCTTGCTTGCTGGTTGTGCCGGAATGCCCGGGGCCCAAATCAGGCAAGTGGATGCCCGCCCGCTGGAAATGGTGGTCCAACCAGGGGCTGGGCCCGTCGTCGTGTTTGAAAACGGGCTGGGCGGCCATATGGCGTGGTGGGGCAAAGTCTTGCCAGCCCTGCCTGCGGGCACGGCCTACTTTGCCTACAACCGGCCAGGTTTGGGCAAAAGCGCACCCGCCGACACCCCGCGCGATGGCGAACACATCGTTCAAGAGCTGCGCAGAACCTTGCTGCTGCAAGGCATGCAGCCGCCTTATGTTCTGGTTGGCCACTCGTTGGGCGGCCTCTACATGCAGTTGTTTGCGCGCAAATACCGGCAAGAGGTGGCGGCCCTGGTGCTGGTCGATTCGACCCACCCCAGGCAACTGGAAGGTGCCGGGGCCATTGAGAGCCAGTCACTGCTGGTCCGTGGCATGGCCAAAGCACTGATCACCGGCACCGCCAAAAACGAGTTGGACGGCCTGACCCAGACCGGCCAGCAGGTGCTGTCGCTGCCCACCGTCACCGACATGCCGGTGTATGTGCTCAGTGCCGCCGAGCCCATGAAAGAAACCTCCGAACTGGCCCAATTTTCCAATGCCATGCGCCAAGACATGGCCCACATGTACCCCAACGCCAAGCAGGTTTGGGTAGAGAGTGGCCACGCCATACCCCTCGAAAAGCCTGAAGCCGTGGTCAACGCCGTGCGCGCAGCCATGGCCGAGGCCCGCACCAGGCTCTGACGGCCACAGCGGGAGCGGCCAGCGGGTACCTTTGCGAAAGCCTCTCAGGCCTGCCACACCCCAAACCCGGCTGAGCGCAGGTCAATGCCCATCTCCACCTCGCGCACCTGTGCCACCTTGTACGTCATGGGGTTGAAGCCCTCGTACAGGTCGGGCAGCAGGCGCAGGCCGTATTTCATCGCGTAGGTGTTGGCCTGTATGCCCGCTTTGTGTTTGTCAAACCGCACGTCCGGGTCCAGCCCCGTCATGCCCACATACACACAGGGCATGCCCACCACATAACCCGGGTTGCAGCGGCGAAATCTGGGCTCCAGCAGCACGTCCGGGTGCAACTCAATCACGTAAACGTGGTGGTGGTGGCGGGGCACGGGTGGCGCCTGCGGTTCAAAGCCACACCTGCCCCGGCGCCGGACCCGTCTCTATGGTGAAGTCGGGCGAGCCGCCCAGCACAAAAGCGCCCAGCACCAGGCTCAGCAGCGCAATGAACATGCTCGCCCACAGCGCCGTCCAGAACCCATCCACCTTGAAGCCGTCCACCAGCTTCGCCACCAGCAACAGCATCAGCGCGTTGATCACCAGCAAAAACAGGCCAAAGGTGATCAGTGTCAGCGGCAGCGTCAGCAGCACCAGCAGCGGCCGCACCACCGCGTTGGCCAGGCCCAGCAGCAGGGCCGACACCACCAGCGCGCCTGTGCTGCCAAAACGAATGCCTTTGAACAGGTGGCTGGCCACCCACAGCGAAACGGCGGTGATGGCCCAGTGGAGCAAAAAGGGGGTGAGGTTGGTGAGCATGGCGTGAAAGTGACTGGCGCCGCGTGATCCGACGGCTGGAAGCGGAAGTATCGGTGACTTCAGACCTGAGGCGGCGTTGCGGCGTGTACCGGCAGAGGGGTGTTGAAGACGGACGGCGTCGGTACCGACAACTGCGCTTTCCTTGCCCATGATCTCCAGCTGGCGGATCACCGCGTCTTGCGTTTTGCGGTCTGCCTTGAAGCTCGTGCCATCCATGCCTGCCGTGTAGCTCTGGATGTTGTCAATCGCCTGCGCCATGTGCTGCAGGTAGTCCGCCGCAGCGGATGCTGGCGCCTCACAGCCGCACCGCCTCGCGAAGCACCTGCTCGCGAAAGCTGTCTGGCAGACCATTGGGCGTCAACACGTCCACCTCCATACCCAGCAACGCTTTCAGCTCGTAGCTGATCGCGCCAATGTCCAGCAGCGTGGTCGCGGACGTCGGGTCCACCAGCACATCCAGATCGCTGCCCTCGACATCGTCACCATGAATGGCCGAGCCGAACACGCTCACACCGGCCACGCGGTGGCGCATCGCGATCTCGCGGATTTGCGCACCGTGAGCATGCCCGCACCAGCCAAGTCGATCACCTCGTTCGTGTAAAAGCTGCGGTTTGGCCCACCAATCAGAACCGCCAGCACGCGCGGGCGCACCTTGGGGAACAGGGCTTCGGCTGTCGACGAAGATGGGGTGGATCTGATACCCATATTGGGTTCTTTCATACCCACTTTGGGTATTTTTCAGTCAGCTGTCGTATGTTGCTCGGTTCGACCCGCATCGCCTCAGTCGGCCTTCAACACCCTGCGCAAGGCACGGACTTTTTGCCAGAGCACGGCCCGTGGCATCGTCATGGCCATGGTCTGCATGCACCGCTCCAGCCAGCCCTGGCGCTCTTGCAGGCGGTCAATCGCCTTGCCCAGGTCGCGCGCCACGGCAGTTCCATAGGCTTGTGTGGCCTTGGTCAGCGCCGCGCGCAACAAGGGCAGGCGCAGGTCCATCATCGCCAGGTCGATCACATCGCGGCTGAACACGCCATCGTCTGCCTGACGGTCTGAGTTGGCCAGCAGTTTGGAGCTTGCCAGGTCGAGCCGCGTCAGCGTGCCGATGCCGCACACCACATCTTCCGGGCCGGGCGTCTCCAGTGCGATCCGGGCCTCGCGGACGATTTCAAACTTGATCGCCTGACCGTCCATCTGCACCACCGTGCGCAAGCCGTACTGATCGGCACGCACGTCGCGCAGCATGGTCAATGGCTGCGCTCCGGCCCGAACAAGCGCGTTGAGCCCTGCTGGCCCCGTGAGTGACTGGCGCAGTTCTCGGTAACCTGCTGCGTCCGACACCAGAAAGTCGATGTCAACGGACTCCCGGTACTCACCGTGGCGCAGAGCGATGCAGGTGCCCCCACCGAACAGGCAGCCATGCTGGCGCAGCAATTCGCCATCCAGCACGGCCAGCACATGCGCAATGCGCTGGTGGTGCGGGCGTTCAAACATCGGACGTACCCACTGCCGCCGCATCCCCCTGGCCCACGCCCGTGCGCAAGGCCTGCAGCAGCGCCTGCTCGGCGGGCGACATGGCCGCCGTATCCAGATGGCGCGCGTTGCGCTCGTAAATGCCCAGGGCCTCCATGGGCGTGAGCGCGTCGGTTCCGTGCACCTGCCAGGCCAGTGCCTTGAGCTGCGGATAGTCCGCCAGGCGCACACGCACGGGTATCCAGTTGGGTAGATCCGGCCCGTTGGCACCTTCGGGGCGCGTGCCGTGTGCGTCTTCGGCGTTGAGCGCCACCAGCGACATACCCAGCGCCGCCATGGCGTTGGCCCAGGCGCCCGCCGCCACAGAAGGCTCCCCCTTCTCGATGCGATGCAGCGTCACCCGCGAAATGCCTGCGGCCTCCGCTGCCGCTGTGCTGCTCACCCGCAACGCCTTGCGGCGCGCGCGAAGCTGCGTGCCCAGGGCCTGCAGCTGGGTGGTGCTTTGGGGGGTCGAAAGGGGTGGTTTTGCTGACATGTGTTTCTCATTCTGTTCAATATGACGATGTTGTCAAGTTTGAGAAACACTTTTTTTGAATTTCCCACACAAGCCGTCAAGCACTTGGACGCTGCCAGAGCGAAGGCCACGCCTGGGCCGACATGGCCACCTCTGCCGCCACCACAGCATCAAGGTGCTGACCCCGAATTCTCAAGACAAGACCTGACCTTGTTGAGATTTCTCTACCCGTAGTGCGACCACATGCGCAGCACCTTCACCGTGTGTTCCGCTTCCAGCACCTGATACACCAGCCGGTGCTGGATGTTGATGCGGCGGAAATACGCTCCCGCCAGATCGCCCACCAGCTTCTCGTAGGGCGGCGGGTTTTGAAACGGGTTTCCCCGGATCGCGGCCAGCAGTTCCTGCGCTTTCGACTTCAAGCCACTGGCGGCGAGTTTTTGCGCATCTTTCTGCGCGTGCTTGGTAAAGACGAGGTTCCAGCTCACCAGCCTGGCTCCGTGGCGCAGCCGTCCACTGGCTCGGCCATGCCCGCCTTGATCGACTCGCGCATGCCCGGCACCGAGAGCAGGACCAGCGTTTCCTGAATGGCCTGCCAGTCTTCGGCAGACACCAGCACCGCGTCGTGGCGCTTGCCCACGATGGTCACAGGCTGGTGCGACTCTGCCGTCTGGTCCATCAGGTGGTAAAGGTTGGCGCGGGCTTCGCTGGCGGTGAGGGTGGTGGCGGTCATGGGAATCTCCGAAAGAGGGAGAGGCGTACGTTTTTAAGTACGAATAGTCAAATGCAAATACGCCTGCGGGCTGACATGCACCACCTGCCCGTTTTCAGCCAACACCATGTGGGTGTTGGCGCGTTGGGCTTCTTCGGCGGCACGCAACCCGGCACGGGCCAGTGCATTCAAGGCCGCTTGGGCGGGGTCAAGCGCAAGAGGGGATGTGTTCAGAACGGTGTTCATCGCTGGGTTCCTCTGGCCAGCAGTGTGGGATGGCGGTGCGGGTTGACCGTACAAAAACCAGGCGTTGACGATGGGCTTGTAGGTGTTTTCGAACTGCTGCAACCCCGCAGCAAACCGACGCCGAACCACGTCGTCTGGAATATGGTGCCCGCCTTGGGCCACCCGCAAGCGCACCCGCTCAATGGCCATTTCAGAGGTGGGCAGTTGCAAAAAATACAAGCTGACCTGATAGCCCAGCGCCCGCCAGTGCTGCACCTTGGCCGCATACGCCCGGCCAGACAACGTGGTCTCCAGCGCAAAGCTGCGGCAGTGGGCCACATGGTCATCGATTTCCGCCAGCATGATGCGTCCCGCCTTGATGGCAGCAGCCTCGGGCGCAAAGGGCGACAGTCCCGCTGCAATCAGGTCGGCATTGACGAACACCGGGCATTGCTCCTCCACCGGCAGAAACTCGCGCGCAAAAGTGGTTTTGCCTGCCCCGTTGGGGCCTGCAATGATGATGGCGCGGGGCTGGGTTTCTAGCATGCGGTTTGCTGTTGCTGTTTTTAACTTGGATTAATTAGAATCTGACCCCGAATATTCTGGGAATAACTTTTAATTCAACTTGAGTAAAATAGGCAAATTTTATTTAAATCCCTGGATTAGTTATTAATTCGTCCTACGTAGGCTGCAAAAAACGCATTTGCGAATTGAGCGCTCGTATAGGCAGCATAGGCTTGCCAGTCGTCGCCCTTTTCATTATCTGCGAAATCGCATACAGACTTTATTGCAATACTCATCGGGGAAGGAGTGATCGCGTATTCTGACGCTGCCATGACTGCGAATGCCTCCATCTCAATGGCAATTAGATCGCGATTTTGCTCAGAAATCAGCGCTGCCGTAGAGTTGTTTGCTATTACACTTGCCCCAGAGGCCATTGGCCCAACATGAGCAGAAAATTGACCTGCAGGGCTTGATGAGCTCCAATTAGCTCTGATTTTTTGTTTAAAGGTTTCGGATCGACTAATTTCATAGCATATGCTCGATAGCACGGAGCTGAGTGGACGTTGGACAGGAGATAGGCGGAAGACTGGCGATCCTATTTCACTCTCGGCATGTTTTCCACTGCCCCAATCCCATGTTGGGTCGGCAATTACTACATCACCCAGCGAAGTCTTTCCTTTAACACCAGCGCAGATTCCTGTCATGGCGATAATTTTAGGCTTAAACCTCAAAATCATCTTTGTAGCAAGTGACGAGGACCATGCCATTCCCTTCTTCTGCGCGCTTGCAGCCACGAAAGTGGACTTCTTTCCAGCGATACTAATCTGCCCACGATAATACGTCGTTGGATCATCCGAAAAATGATGGGGCACCCAATCGTACGGTAGTGCCAGAACAGCATTCAATTCAGGGTTATCCAATGCAGTTAGTATTGCAAAATCAACAGGAATGCTCTCATTGCTTTTTGCTATTCGAGCGGATCTTTTGGCTAGGCCAAGAATTGTTTTCTGCCATGAATTGCTTGCTGATGAGAACTCGCAAAGCGAGACCCCGTGTTCTAAGAGCCTATTTTTGCAAACATCACTTACAGGCTGAACTGCTGTAATAAAAGAGGTGGTGCTCGGGATGTGAGAGACTGGATCGGCGCACAATATATCAAAGAAATCAATTCCACCTTCGAGTTTCGGCTTGCCGCCTGCTGTATCTGGTAGGCAGAGGTCAATTAACAGAAGATCATAAGTATCCTGTCGAAGTTTGGTGCGGGCTGAGGCCCCAGATGAGCAGTGTTCGAATGTGCATGCAATCTTCTCTCTCTCAAGCACCTCTCTGATTTGCTGCACCTTTAGATGATCATCATCTACGATAAGTACTCTTAGGGGCATTCTTTCATCCTCTCAATCAGATTGATTAGTTCGTTCTTCCAGCCTTCTTGGGCTGAGCTGTAATAAATCATACCAACGTAGACCGGTGCAAACTCTGTCTTTAACTGGTCATCTAGTTCGTTGAATGTTAATTGATCGGGTGGTGCTCCAAATAGATCAAACATTGTGATAACAATAGTCGGTATGGAAATTCTTCGGAGTTTGCATTGCTTCAATAGGTCACGACCCGCGAATGCCTCTGGACGGCTATCGGATTTATCATAATTTGGCATGCTCATGTCCAATAGAATGCCATCCAAATTCACACGGTCATGAACAATCCTGCGTAATGCACTATCAAAAGATTTCGCTCTATGGAGGTGAATTTCAGGCGCCCGAGACCCTACGACTGCAGCGATGCGTTCAGCCTTGTCGTCGTCATCTTCAATAAATAGAAGGTTCATTGCTGGAAGTTCTAAATGAAATATTTACTCTAAAGAATCCGTCTTCTTGATGCTCAAATATCAGTTCGGGTGCTTTGTACAGAGTGTTGTCCAAGGTCATCCAAATCTTCCGAAAGCCGCTTCTTCCCTCTACCTGTGCTAGGCGACGTGATTCTGGGCTGACCAAGGTTTCGCGTACCTCTTGAAGGTGAGCGAGTTGACTCTCAGTGGGCTTTTTCGCTGCTGATACCACCGTGCATGCAAAATTTCCTTGAGCATACTTGACATCGATTTTTACATCTGGCCTTAGGCCTTCCTGAACTGAATGCTTTACAGCGTTTTCAAACAGAACGTAGTAAATGTCGACCATTCCATCGAGTGAACGACCTGGCAACTTGTCTAGCTGTTCAGCTATGTTTATTTCGGGACCATCCCAAGTTTCGGGAAGCGACATTGTTCGAAGAACCATTGACGCGGCAATTCTTGGCGGAAAATCCACGTCGTAGTCGTGCCGATCATAGACTTCGTTTCTTCGAAACCAACCAATTACACCGTCAAGGGCCTGCTGTGTTGCAGTGCGCGCTCTTGCTGTGGCCGACGAAAGTGCTGCTGGAACAAATCCGCCACAGATCGCGACTAGTTCCGTTCCTAAAGTATCAAATTGGGTGATTACACGCGAACGTACAGCTGAATCTAATTCTATTTGAACCTCTTTGAGGTTGATATCTGTCTTTTCCCAAAGCGAATCAACACACTTATTTATAAGTTCTTCAAGGTCTTTGAATCCGCTATCGTATTTTTGAAGCAATGATCTTTCGAGCTGTGACGAGCGATATATAAATAGACCGGCAGCTCTGTTTGCTTTTTGTAGTGCCGTATCGAGTATCTGTATCTGAATTAGGTTATCTCTAGTGAGGCTAAGGATTTCATCAAATGCAAGCGAGAATTTTTCTAGCGCTAGAAGGATCTTTTCGAGAGTCAGTTTATCGGATGACGAATTCCAATAAGTATTAGGAACGTATTGACCGGTAGTAGTTTTTTGAGTGACAAGATGCTCATCCATTACCGGCTTCCTCAATGCATCTACTAGCTTTCCATGCCGCACTCTAGTGCTAAGGTACGCATTCAAACCGTGGTCGCCCTGAAGAAATTCCCGAGTAATTTCGTTGAAAATAACGTTAAACTGTAAATCGGTTGGTTCCGATGAGGCTTTTTGATCAAAAACGTGCAGCTGTGACAGCATTGTTGGCAGCGAGGCAATATTTGACTCGGTCAAGATGTCACTAAGTTTTTCAAGAATTAAATCGTTGGATTTTTGCGCTTGAGAAGCGGAGCTTTTATATTGTGCATATGTTTTTCCAATCTTGCCCTTGAGACTTCGCTTGATGGCCTCAATGTCGACGTAGACTCGGCTCGATTCAACTAAGGCGGTCGCTTTCGAGATTTCTTGTTGCTTAATTCTTGCTGCTAGCTCTTCTTGATACAAGCGCGCATTTGCTGGATTTATTTGCGCTAGGACCTTGCAAACTTCAATACGCGCTTCTTCAATAGCATTGTCGTTATCATAGAGAAGAGTTTGCCGCATAATTTCTGGACGCCAAACTTTCTCCAAGTAAAATACAACACTCTTTTCTCCTAGCTCCTCAATCCTATTGCTGAGGTCGCGAGGACTGGTTACATTGTTATTCACACAAAACGTTTCAAAGGCAAGTCTCTGGTGACTAAGGTCAGATTCTCCGGCATTTTGTGCATGTAGTTCCTGCAAGATTCCGAGCTTTATGCTGTTTGGCCATTCTTCTGGGTGATCGAGACGTTTGATTAATGCCTCGAATGGTAGCGCGGTGGGCGCATTTGGATTTTCAAGGTATGCGTCAACTACTATTTCAACCGAAAGTTTCGATTGTCCATCGAGAGCGTAGGCAAGCGCAGCGCCACCTAACGACTTAATTCTAAATAGACCTTTTTCTTCTTTGGCTGCACTTCGATATTTTTCTGCTGCGTCAATGTATCGTTCTTCAGACAAATCGCGTCTAGCACCGTATCGTAGGTTTCGGGGAATATTGAAGCTTGAGCTTGAATTGAGTCCCTTTGCAATTAGTGCTACTTTTTTTGTGTTGGGAAATAGGTCCTCAATTGTCGATATATCTAAAAATTCTTCATCAAGGGGATGGTCAAGGAGCATTGCGGTGAACGGTGACACGTTCATTTCTCGCACATATGCATCTCGTTGCCACATCTGAGATCTTTTTGCTTCCTCATGACCAGCCTCATATAGAACATTGGTCTTTAGTATGCTTGCCCATTGCAGGGTGAAGAACCGGTCGGAGATTAGTAGAATTTCATGAAGCGCAACGAAAAAGTTTTCGTTAGCAGTAAATATGTCGAATAGATACTGATCGATATTCGAAAGATATGTGCTATTTTGATCTGATCTTATATTTACTGTGGACTGCGCCTTCGCTCGTAAGAGCCTTACAGCTGAGTCAAACGGTTTTTCTGAGAGCCACGCAGATGAAAGCTTAATGCATTCATCGATTTCTTCTTTGGTATAGCTTTCAATGATCTTCGCACGTTGTGTCGCATCTAGTGAAGTTTCGGGCTGTGGCAACTTCCCTATAGTGGTTAGAGGCCCAATTAGTCTGCTGTCTTTGGTTGCATCAAAAAGCTTTTGAAGTGGAGCGCGCAGTGAGCTTCCGAGGTTTTCGTCGGTCAGTATTCTATCTGAGGCTGCAACTATCAGTACCTGGATAAGGCTCTCATAATGATCAATCAAAGAAGCTTGTGAGTCAAAAAATAGCAAGTTTGTGACGACGTTCGCACGGGAGTCAGTATTGTCAAGACACTTGGCTCGAACATAGTCTTTTAGCGATGGAGCGACTTTGGTTTGTTCGAGTTCCTCTATTAATTGGTTTTTTAGAGCTGCTCCTTCTATTCTCTTTCTGGCAAAGGCTAGAACAAACTGAGATAGGGGGTACGGTTTGAGATCTTCAATTAGTTGGTCAGCTACTTCTGAGAATGCATGGGGTGCATTTTTCAGATACGTTATTGATAGTTGATTTTGCAATAACCACAATGATTTCCCATACTTGTCTTCGATATGGTCTAGAATGCTTTTGCTCGACGTCCAGTTTCCATCAGCTGTTGATTCTTCGTATTTCAGCCTTAGGCTAACAAAATTAGCAAGCTCGTTTTTGAAAGGTAAAAATCTTGCTGCAGACCAGAGAATTTCTCGATGGCCGTTGCTTGGAGATTTTGGGGACTTATTTGCAAAAATGCCAGAAAAAGATATTGGGAATGGCGATCCGAAGTAGTCGAGTAGGGAGTTTTTATATGGAAAAAGAATCTGGAAGTGGTTAAAGAATTCCTTGGAATCCGTTAATGTTCTAAATCTATGAATTCCCTTGTATCGATCTAATCCTGATGTTCGTATTTGTGCTTGCAGTGTTCGTAGTAACTTGAGGGGTTGTTTGTTTTTTTTAAACGTGTTCAGTGATCTGCCCATTTGTGTTGCCTCGCCTGAATTCTGAATATCTCGGAAATGTTTGTTTTTATGCGTTCGTCATTTCTCTAAATTAATGTGTCTATTTCCCCCAAGAATCTTTCAACCCCGTCACCCTATTGAACACCGGCATCCCCCCAGCCACGTGATCCACCCGATCCGCCACAAAGTATCCAAACCGCTCAAACTGAAACTTCTCATCCGGTTTCGCAGCAGCCAATGAAGGCTCCACATAAGCCGTCACCACCTTCAAGCTGTTCGGGTTCAGTGCTTCAATAAAGTCTTTCCCGCCCGCGTCCGGGTTCGGGTCGCTGAACAGGCGGTCGTACAGGCGCACTTCGGCGCTCACGCCGCTGGCCACGCTCACCCAGGTGATGGCGGCTTTGGCTTTCACGCTGTCGGCGCCGGGGGTGCCGCTCTTGGTGCCGGGGATGACTTTGGCGTGCACCTCAAGCACGGTGCCGGTGGCATCGCGTGCGCAGCCGGTGCATTCGATGACGTAGCCGCCTTTGAGGCGCACGACGTTGCCTGGGAACAGGCGCTTGTAGCCCTTGGGCGGCGCTTCTTCAAAGTCTTCGCGCTCAATCCACACCTCTTTGCCGATCTTGAACACGCGGTCGGGCGGCGGGGTTTGGCCCTCCGCAATGGCGCTGTGGGGCAGGGCGGGCTGGGTGCAGTCTTCGGTGTAATCGTCAGCGCCGAAGGCCTCTGCCCAGTTGGTGAGCACCAACTTGACGGGGTCGAGCACGGCCATGCCACGGTGGGCTTTGTTTTCCAGGTCTTCGCGCAGGCAGCCTTCGAGTGTGCTGTAGTCGATCCAACTGTCGCTCTTGGTCACGCCGATGCGTTCGGCAAAGAGCTGGATGCTTTCGGGCGTGTAGCCCCGGCGGCGCAGGCCGACGATGGTGGGCATGCGCGGGTCGTCCCAGCCGCTGACTTTGTGGTCGTACACCAGTTGGGCCAGCTTGCGCTTGCTGGTGATGACGTAGGTGAGGTTCAGGCGGGCAAATTCGTACTGCTTGGGATTGGGGGCTGCCAGCAGGCCGCCTTCGGTCAAGCGCTCCATCAGCCAGTCGTAAAACGGGCGCTGGTCTTCAAATTCCAGCGTGCAGATGCTGTGGGTGATCTGCTCCAGCGCGTCCTCAATGGGGTGCGCAAAGGTGTACATGGGGTAGATGCACCATGTGTCGCCCGTGTTGTGGTGCGTGGCGCGGCGGATGCGGTAGATGGCGGGGTCGCGCAGGTTGATGTTGGGCGAGGCCATGTCGATCTTGGCGCGCAGCACCATGCTGCCGTCTTCGTGTTTGCCGTCGCGCATTTCGCGAAAGCGCGCCAGGTTTTCTTCCGCGCTGCGGCTGCGGTAGGGGCTGTCTACGCCGGGTTTGCCGAAGTCGCCCCGGGCGGCGCGCATTTGTTCGGCGGTTTGTTCGTCCACGTAGGCGTGGCCGGCTTGCACCAGGTGTTCGGCGGCGCGGTACATGAAGCCGAAGTAGTCGCTGGCCTGAAACAGGTGGCTCTGGCCGTTGGCTTCCCAGCCAAAGCCGAGCCACTGCACCGCGTCCAGGATGGAGTTGACGTATTCGGTGTCTTCTTTTTCGGGGTTGGTGTCGTCAAAGCGCATGTGACAGACGCCGCCGTAGTCGCGCGCCAGGCCAAAGTTGAGGCAGATGCTTTTGGCGTGGCCGACGTGCAGGTAGCCGTTGGGCTCAGGCGGGAAGCGGGTGCGGATTTTGGCGGGGTCGGGCTGGCCGGCGGCGTGGTGGGCGGCGTCGCCGGGGGTGCCGGCCCAGCGGCGGCTGGCGTAGGTGCCTTGTTCCAGGTCTTTTTCAATGATCTGGCGCAGGAAGTTGCTGACTTTGTGCTCGCCGGCCGCTTCGCTGGCGGGGGTTGCGGGGTTGTTTTTGGGGGCTTTTGGGGTGGTGTTCTGGCTCATTCAAGCATTCTAGGGCGTGGCCCTTGCGGTGGCGGTGGGCGGTTGGCCGTGTTGCCGTCTGTTGGTGGCTTGCTGGGTGGGTATGGCTGCGAATGGGGTTTATCCGCTTCTAAAATGGACCAAAACACGTTGAATGCGTCATAAACGTGACGCAATGGGCTTCATACACTGGGTTGCACATATTTTTGTGTGTATTCACTTCTGATGGAGTCCATATGAGCATCGAAAACACCGAAAACACCGAAAACACCCCGGGCGATACCGCTCACACCGCTGTTGAGGGGGTGACCGACGCGATCGGCAACGCTGCTGAAGCGGTTGCAGAAACAGGTTCAGGTATTTTGGACACGGTGATGGATCGGATTTCCAGTGCCAAAGACGCGGTCATTTCTGCCGTGGAGCAGTGGGTGGGCGGTGGCAGCGCTGCGGCTGCAGACGCCGAAGCCGATGACCCGGTGGGCGATGCCGCTCAGCAAGCGGCCGACGATTTGGCCGACAACCGCGACGACTCCGACGGCAGCGGCAAGCGCAGCGCCTGATCGGCCGCAGGGCGCGCCGGAGCGGGCCTGCAGGGCACAAGGCTGTCCTACAAGGGGATGACTGAATGCGACCAGCGGTGCTGGTGTGCCCATTGTTTTTGGTTACATTTCTTCGCAGGTGAAGATTCCTGTTCAACCGGTGAGGATCATGCAAAGAAACGGCCCCGACACCATTGCTATTGAAGAAACCCAGTGGCAGCACACCGAGCTGGACGATGTGTTCGTGCCCAGCGTGCGTGTGCAGTTGGGTTGGAAGGATGTGATGTCCGCCGTTGAGCGGGGTGCGGTGGTGCCGCAGCAAGCCCACCAGCTGTGGGCCGACTGGGCTTCGCCGTGGAGTGGTTTGCGGGTGGGCGCCCACGTTCCCGCGCCAGACGTGGTGCCGACAAAGACAGCGTCGACGGATGAACCGATGCCTGCGATCCAAAACCCAGGGGCTGTGCAGCGCAGCGGGTTGTGGCTGGTGGCGGGTGTGTTGTTGGGGGCGGGCGGCGCTTGGCTGTTGTTGGGCGGCTGAACCGCGTTTGCTTTTGAATGGGCGTTGTGCAAATGCCGTACAAAAAAGCCGCTCCATGGGAGCGGCTTTTTGCTTTCCGGTGAGCGGCTGCCAGGGGCCGCTTCAGGGCGTCTTCAGTACGTCAGGTTGAGCTGCAGAACCGCCGTGGTGCCGCTGACTTCGTTGCCCACAATCAGCAGCGGTTTGCCGTTGGGCGATTGGGCGGCTGGGATGAACGTGAGGCCTTCAGGGCCGAGGTCGCCAATGGCGGCCAGGCGGCTGGGGGTGGCAGCGGCTTCGGTTTTGGGGTCGGTCAGCCACTCGTCGCGGGTGTTCAGGTAGTCCACGCGGGTGGGTGCTTTGGGGTTGGTGATGTCGTACACCAACACGCCACCCATGCGCTCCAGGCCGATGAAGGCAAAGGTTTTGTTGCCGATTTTGCCCAACGCCAGGCCTTCGGGCTCGGGGCCTTTGGCGTCGCTGCGGCTGTCTTTGGCGTTGCCTTCGTTGTGGCCGCTGTTGAAGAAGTCGGCGCAGGGTATGTTGCGTGTGCTGCCGAGTTTGCAGTCGGCGCTGGCCAGGAATTTTTCAATTTCTGCGCCCGAGTCCCATACCTTTGCGCCGTCTTCGTCCCAGATGGTGAACGAGCGGGCGCCGTAGCTGTAGAGCTGGTCGTACATGAGGCGGTCGCCGGTGGGGTCGGCCACGCCAGCGGCGGTGAACTTTTTGGGCGAGCCGTCGGCGTTGGTCTGGTAGCCCATGGTCCAGCTGATGTTCAGGCGGCCGAGTTGGGCGTCGTCGCGGCAGCCTTTGGGGTCGCCGTCAATGGCGCCGCAGTAGCCGAAGGTGGCGGGGTTGAGCAGGCCACCGGCGGCCAGTGATTTCAGTTGGGGTGGCAGGTCGTCGTACTCTCGCCCGGCCCAGCCGCTTTTGTTGATCAGGTGCTTGACGCGGAATTCTTCAACGAAGCCTTTGTTGGCGTCACCGGGGGTTTTGCTGGTTTTGTCGCCCCAGTAGAGCGGGTTGGTTTCGCCCCAGGCGCGGGCGTCGCCCTCGTTGGCGGTGACCAGGTAGGTTTTTCCGTCCACGGCGTACGAGGCCATGCTGTCGGGCTGATACATGCCGAACACGCCGGGCCAGGTCTTGATGTTGATGGTCTTGCCGTCGTTGTCCGAGACGTCGAGTTCGTTGCCGGTGGCGCCGTAGTCTTTGAAGCCCAGCGGGAAGATGTCGGTCACGGTGGCGGTGGCGATGTCCACCTTGGCCAGGGCGTTGTTTTCTTGCAGCGTGACCCAGGCGGTTTTGCCGTCGGCCGAGATGGCGATGTATTCGGGTTCGAAGTCTTGCGAGGCCGAGGCGCCGGGGCCGTAGATGCGGATGCCTTTGGCGCGCAGGGCGGCTTCCTGGCCGGTGAAGGCGCCAAAGCCGGCGGTGCGCACCACGGGTTTGGCCGGGTTGCTCACGTCGATGATGCTGATGCTACCTTCGGGGTCGATCTGGTAGTCGTCGCTGGGCTCGCCTTCGTTGGCGGTCAGTACGGTTTTGCCGTCGGGGGTGAAGGTGATCATGTCGGGCAGCGCGCCGACGGTGGCCGAGCCGAGCAGGCTCAGGTCGCTGGCTCGGTAGAGGGCCATGCGGCCGGCGTCGGTTTTGACGGGGGCTTGAATGGCCACGGCCACGGTGCCGTTGAACACGGCCACGCTGTTGATGGACGAGCCTGCCAGCACGGCGGTGGCGTCGAGCTGGCCGAGTTTGACGGGTTTGGTGGGGTCGCTGAGGTCGATCACGTCCACGGCGCCGACCAGGGCGTTCACCACAAACAGGCGTTTGCTGGCGGCGTCATAGGCGGGAATCTCGGCGGCGCTCACTTCGTATTGGCCGGTTTGGTACGAGCCGATTTTCTGCAGCGTGAGTTGGGCGGGCGTGGCTTCGACCGGGGTGATGGGGTCGTCGCTGCCGCCGCAGGCGGTGAGCACGGCTGCCATGACCAGCGTGGCGGCGAAGCGGTGCACGGGCAAACGCTGGCGGATTGGGGCTTGGGCTGCGGTGGGGATGGTCTTCATGGCGTGTTTTTTTGGTTAAAAACACGTTTGTAAGCAGCGCCCATGTCCGCCGTGTGACGGTGTGGTGACGTCTGCATGACGCCGATGTTGGGGCGCCTGTGTGCGGCGGTTGTGTTATTGCCCGAAGCGGGGGCCGTTTTTCAGAAATTCGGTTTCTTCGGGTGTGTTTGTTCGGCCCAGCGCGGCGTTGCGGTACGGGAAGCGGCCGTATTGGGCCACGATGTCGCGGTGTTGCTGGGCAAAGCGCAGGTTGCCGGCCAGGGTGTCGCGGCGTTCGGGCGGTGCGGTGTTGAGCAGGTGGGTGAAGCGCGCCACGCACACGTCTTGCAGGGCGAGGTTTTCGGCGTGCATGAGGGGCATGTAGAGAAACACGCGGCCCACGCGGGGGAGCTGGGTGTCTTCCTGCGTGGCGAGCGTTTGCATCACCAGTTGCTGGGCGCGCGGGTCGCCGGCAAAGGCGCGCGCCTGACCGCGGTGCACGTTGCGGGTGAATTGGTCGAGCACGATGGTGAGCGCGAGCCGGGTGTCGAGCTCGGCTTCCCAGTTGCTCAGGCCGCCGCTGAGCGCTTCGTCCACCAAGGGGCCAAAGCGTTGGCGAATGTGTTCGTCTTGCACGGTGCCGCCGCCAAACCAGAGGGCGTTGTGGTCGGTGCTGGGCCAGTCGTGTTGCAGACCGTCGCCGAACCAGAAGCTGAGCACGTCTTGTGCGGTGGCGGTGTGGGGGGTGGGGTGGTTCATGGTCGGCTCGGGTGTTTGTGGCGCCGGTTACGTCTGGCAACCACTTTGACGGTGCGTGCGGTACAGGTTACAGCGTTTTTTTCTGTAATGCACTGACAGGGCACCAACTGCCTTGCAACCAGGAGCACACCATGAAAACGCTGTCTTTGAACACCCATTGGAGCCGCACCTCGGCCTTGACCCGTGGCTGGGCGCTGTCTGCCCTGGCGGCGAGCGCTTGGGCGCTGTCGGCTGGCTTGACGCAGGCACACGCCAACGGCGTGTATTGGTCGGTCGGCATTCACCAGCCGGGCGTGTCGGTGGGGGTGTCCAATGCGCCGCCGGTGGTGGTACACCCGTACCCCGTGGTGCAGCACCGTCCGGTGGTGATTCACCCGCCTCACCTCTCTGTGCGCCCGGTGGTGGTGCACCAGCAGCCTTACCCGTACGTGCGCCCGGTGGTGGTGGTGCCCCAGCCGGTGTACGTGTACAGCCCAGGCTATGGTTCGCGCTGGGACGATCGCCGTGACCGCCGCCACAAGCGGCATGACCGCCATGACCGCCATGACCGCGACGACGACCGGCGCGGCCACGGTCGGCGCTGACGGGTGGGCGCGGTGGGTGGTTTCGGGGCCATCTTCTGGCCGCGTCAGCCGAGCCCTTGCACGGTGTTTTGGTTGGCTTGCGCCACGGCCCGAAAGTCGCTGGAAATGCGTTCGTCGGCCGCCGCAGCCTGCCAGAAGCGCAGCGCCAGGGTGCGCGCCTGCGGCCATTCGGCCAGGGTGTTGGCGGTGGGGCGCAAGGCGCGTTCGCCAAACTCGCGCGGCACCAGCTCGCCGTTGATGGGCGCGTACAGCATGGGCAGCATGTCGTAGGTGGGTGACAGGCGCCAGTCGTCGTTGTCCAGCAGCAGCGAAATGTTGCCGTAGTGGCGGTCGGTGTTGGCAATGAGCACGCCGTAGGCTTCCAGCAGGCGCAGGTGGCTGGCGTCTTGCTCGGTGAGCAGGCGGCGCTGCGCCATGCGCCGCGCGGTGGCGGCCCAGTCGTCCATCTGCCCCACGTATTCCGAGTCGTACACCAGCAGCGACACCATGCCGATGCGGCCCGTTGCCGTGCGGTCAAAGCGTTGGGCTTCCAGAAACACGCGGCCACCGGCCCTGACGATGCGCGTTTGCGCCGCCGGCAAGCCGGCTTGCGCCAGCGTGTGCAGGGCCAGGTGTTCGCACACGAGCAGGTCGCGCAGGCGCTGGTCGGCCGGGGCGCTGCCCGCGGGCGAAAACTTCACGATCACCGGTTGCTCGCCCAGCACGGTGCAAAACTTGGGCTGCTCGCCGCCGGCCGACGAACCGGGCAGGGTGCCTTGCATGGCCTGGTTGGCCAGGGCAGGGTAGTCGCGTTCGGGCTCGCTCACGCGCACCGCGCGCTGCGCCAGCGTGTGCAGGCGTTCCAGCGCGGGCTGGCCCACCACCAGGTTGCCGGGCAGGTCGTCACCGGCTTGCACCAGGGCTTTGAGCACGTCGTCGTCGCTCCAGTAGCGCAGGTCGGGCGGCAGGCGCAGTTCGGGGTGGGCATGGGCAAAGGTGCGGCCCATGAAGCCTTGGGGGCGCATGTCGTTCAGAAACCAGGGCAGGCCGGCGTGCAGTTGGCTCAGGCCGTCGGCTTCGTCCACCCAGAAGCGCCCACCGGGCAGCGGCACCATGCGCCCAAACGGGCTCACCCGGCCTTGCGCGTCGACCCGCATCATGGGCACTTCGGCGCCCACGCCGTCGATGTGGCGGGGCAGCAGGTAGCGCTGCGAACGCGCCGCCCCCACTTTGAGCACCTGCCCGCTGCGCACCAGTGGCGCGAGCAGCCGCGACACGGTGGGCTGGCTCACGCCCAGGCGGGTTTGCAGCTCGGCGCTGGTGGCCACACCGCCGAGTTGGCGCAGGGCATTCAGGGCCGGTGTTTCAGCGGTTGCGGGGTGGTTCATTGAATTGAAATATGAATAGATATTTGTTCATCATATTTCATTCTTGAATATGGCGAATTTTTGCCATTTTTTGAATGGAAAAAATTGATCGATCACATGGCTTTGAAGCGTTGTGCGTAAAGCCGGCTGACCGCGTGCCCCTCGGGCCGCCCGCGCAGGCTCAGGTGCAACTGGCCGGCTTCGTTGCGTGTGACGGTGTGGATGGCGCTGGCGCGCACCACGGTGCCGCGGTGGATTTGCCAGAACACGGTGTTGCTGAGCTGCGGCAGCAGGTCTTTGAGCGGGGTACGGATGAGCAGCTCTTCGCTGGCGGTGAGCACGCGCACGTATTTGTCGGCGGCTTCGAACACCAGCACGTCGTCCACCGGCACCAGGCGCAGGGTGTTGCCCACGCTGGCCTGGATCACCCGCAGCGGCTCCCGGGGCTGGGCCGGCGCTGCGGGTGCGAGCAGGGCACGCAGCTGGGCCAGGGTGTGTTCCAGCGGCTCACCGGGGTGGGCTGGGCTGGGCTGGGCCAGCAGTTGCTGCAAGCGCTGCACGGTGCGCGCCAGGCGCTCGGGCATCACGGGCTTCAGCAGGTAGTCCACCGCTTGTGCTTCAAAGGCTTGCACGGCGTATTGGTCGTAGGCGGTCACAAACACGGTGGCGGGGAACGGCGGGGCGCCAGCGCCTTGTGGCCAGGCGTCGGCCAGTTCGGCGGCGGCTTCCAGGCCGCTCAGGCCGGGCATGCGGATGTCGAGAAACAGCACGTCGGGCCGGTGCAGCAGGGCTTGGCGCACGGCGCTGGCGCCGTCGCCCACCACGGCGCAGACCTGCAGATGGGGCCAGGCGCGGGCCAGTTCGGCTTGCAGGGCTGCGGCCAGCAGGGGCTCGTCTTCGGCAATGAGGGCGGTGGGGCTCATGGGTTGGCGGGTTGTGCGGGCGTGGGGGCCAGGTTCAATGGCAGGTGAAGGCGGATGGTGGTGCCGCCGCCGGGTGGGCTGAGCACCTCCACCCGGCCTGCGCCGGGCAGACTGGCCACGCGCTCGCGCACCTGCGCCAGACCAAAGCCGCCGCCGTTGGCTTGGGTGTTGTGGGCTGCGGTGTGCGGGTGGGTGTTCATGCCCACACCGGTGTCGGCGACCTCAATCCGCAGGCCGTGGGCGCCGTCCTGGTGTGCGCTGACCGAAATGGCGCCGCCCACCACGTGGGGTTCAAGCCCGTGGCGAATGGCGTTTTCCACCAGCGGTTGCAGCAGCAGGGGCGGCACCGGGTGGTTTTGCAGCGCGTCGGGCAGGTTCAGGGTGTAGGCCAGGCGCGGGCCCATGCGCACGGCCATGAGTTCCAGGTAATCGCGCAGGCGGGCGAATTCGTCGGCCAGGGTGTGCGCGCCGCTGAGGGCGTCGGTGCGCGAGGCTTTGAGGGTGGCGCGCAGGTAGTCGTTGAGCCGGTCGAGCATGTGGATGGCGCGCGGCGGGTCGGTGGCAATCAGGGCGCGCAGGTTGGCCAGCGTGTTGAACAGCATGTGCGGTTCCAGCTGCGTTTCCAGCAGTTTGAGGCGCGCTTCGGTGGCCTGGCGCTCCAGGTCCAGGCCTTTTTCCCGGTGGTAAAAATAAAACAGAAAACCGCAACTGATGCCGAGCGAAGAAAGCCAGAAGCCCCAGAAGCGCTGTGGGGACAGGCTGAGCAGTTCCCAGGTGGAGCGGCCGGTGTAGGCGTCGCCCACTGCGGTACCCAGGGCATAGCCCAGCACGGTGCTGGCCAGCATGTAGGCGCCGGTGCGGGGCGACAGCGCCCAGTAGTGCGGCGGCGGGGTGTGCAGCCAGCGGTGCAGCGCAATGCGCAGCGGGTCGCAGAAAAACCAGATGCTGGTGCTGATGGCGTAGCTGTAAACCAGCGTGGCCACCAGGGGGTGGTTTTGCGGGGCTGTGAGCCACTGGAAGACGGCGATGACGAGCGCGACAGCCCACACGATGAGACCCCGCTGGCGCACGCCGGGCAGGCAATGTGGTGGCAGCCAACGCAGCAGGGTCGGGGCTGGGGGAGCGGTCATGGCAGCGGGTGGTGTGGGTGAGCGTGGGGCATTCTGGCATGGGCTGCCGCGCGCCGGTGGGCCCGAGCAGGGCGTGGTCAGCGGCCGGTGGCGCAGCGGTTCAGTGGCCGCTCAGGCGCTCGCGTTCACGCTGCAGCAGGCGTTCGCGCAGGGCGCTGCCAGGGCCCAGGCCAAACACGCCCAGGCCGTGCATCAGCAGGCCAAAGCCCCAGCCAGCCGTGGGCCAGAGCGACCAGACTTTGCCCTGACTGAAGGCCAGCAGGTTCAGGCCTGTGACCACCACGGCGTACACGCAGGCGTGGGTGAAGAAGCCTATGCGGGCGTTGACGCGCTTGCGAGCCAGGGCTTCGAGTTCGGGCGACAGGGTGTGGGTGTTTGCGTTCGTGTTCATCGTGGGTTCTTTCTGTTCAGGGATGTCAGGTTCAATCAGGTTCAAAGCAGGCCCAGCCACTGGCCCCAGACCAGTTGGCCCAGGATGCGGCTGGGCAGCAGGGTGAAGACGCCAGCGCCGATGCAGGCGCCAAGGTAGAGGCCGAGCATGTTGTTGCGGTGGCCCTGGATGTTGCCGCGCAGCAGGTGCCGAAAAGCCAGAAACAGGCCGCCCAGCGTGTAGGGCACAAACAGGTGGATCAGGGTGTAGCCGGCGATGTTGGGCAGGTTGTGGTCGCGGATGAACAGGGCCGACACAGCGGTGGCCAGCATGAGCGTGACCCACGCATAACCGGCCGCGCGGTGCAGGCGCGGGCGCTGGCCGCTGGTCCCAGCGGCGTGGCCCCGGCGCGCCCACAAGGCCACGGGCCCGAGAGCGAGTGCGCCGAGCGCGGCGCTGAGGTGGATGGCGATGGCGGGCGTGGGTGGCATGGGTCTTCTTGGAGGAGGGCTTTGCACGCACTGTGCCGCGCCAGCAGCGGCGTTCACAGGGGTTTGCGACGGATCGACGCCAGACCGGCGCGAAATGGCGGGTAGACGGTGCAGGCGGTGCAGGCGGCAGCCGCGCCGTGTTGTTGCCGCTCTGTTGCAACCAGGCCTTGTCTTTACCGGCCGGTTACCGGCTGCGCGGGCGCAGCAACCCCAGGCGGGACTTTGCATTTCTACAATGACCCCATGAACACATACAAACGCACGGTGATAAGCGGGTTGGCCTCGCTGCTGCTGACCGGGGGGCTGGTCGGCTGTTCCATGCTGCCCCTGGGCCCGCGCAGCATCCATGTGTCCGAAGCGAAGCTGGCCGCCATGATTGGCGATCAGTTTCCGTTCAACAGCCGTTACCTGGAGCTGTTTGACGTGGTGCTGGAGCGGCCGCAGGTGCGCCTGATGCCGGCTGAAAACCGCATTGGCACGGCCATGGCTTACCGCATTGACGCTTCGTTGCTGGGCATGCGGCCCACGCAGGGCCGGCTGGACCTGAGCTACAGCCTGCGCTTTGAGCCCGCCGACCAGACGGTGCGCCTGACCCAGGTGCGGGTCGAGCGTTTCGATGTGCCGGGCGTGGCGCCCAGCATCGCCCCCCGCGTCAACCGGCTGGGTGGTTTTCTGGCCGAAGCCTTGTTGAAAGACTTTGTGATCCACCGCCTGAAGCCCGAAGACTTGCGGACCGCCCAAGGCTGGGGCTACCAGCCGGGCGCGCTGGAGGTGGTGCCCGGCGGTCTGCGCTTGCAGCTGGACCCGGTGCAGCGGCGCTGAATCCTGTCTTCGTGGCCGGTTTTCAGCGGGCCATTCCCGCTGTGATGGGTTGTTGGGCAGGTAACATCACGGGCTGTGTCTGGCCAGTGGTTGGCTGGCCTTTTCATTGCGAACCGCCTTCGCGGCGGCTGAAACATGGATTTTGCGTTGTTGATCAAGGCCGCCATCATGGGCGTGGTGGAGGGCCTGACCGAGTTTTTACCCATCTCTTCCACCGGCCACCTCATCCTCGCGGCCGCGCTGCTGGACATGCCGGGTGAAAAAATCAAGCTGTTCGAGGTGGTGATTCAGACCGGCGCGATCATGGCCATCGTCTCGCTCTACGCCGCCAAGCTGTGGGAAACGCTGGTGGGCTTGCCCACCGAACGCCAGGCGCAGCGCTTCACCCTGAACATCTTGGTCGGTTTTTTCCCCGCTGCGCTGGCGGGCGTGCTGTTCATCGATTTCATCAAGGGCGTGCTGTTCAACCCGGTGGTGGTGGCGATGGGTTTCATCGTGGGTGGCCTGGTCATTTTGTGGGCGGAATACCTGCAAAAAAAGGGCACTCAGGTGCACATTGACGATGTGGACAGCGTGCGTTGGCCAGACGCTTTGAAGGTGGGGCTGGTGCAGTGCACCGCGCTGGTGCCGGGCGTGAGCCGCTCGGGCGCCACCATCATTGGCGCCATGCTGCTGGGTTTCAACCGCAAGGCGGCCACCGAGTTCAGCTTTTTTCTGGCCATTCCCATGCTGTTTGGCGCGGCGGCTTACGACATCTACAAAAACAGCGACCTGCTGAGCGCGGCAGACATTCCGCTGTTTGCCGTGGGCTTGGTGGTGTCGTGGCTGTCGGCCTGGGTGTGTGTGAAATGGCTGCTGCGCTTTGTGGGCAACCACACCTTTGTGCCGTTTGCCTGGTACCGCATTGCCTTTGGCGGGCTCATTTTGGTGACCGCCTCCATGGGCTGGGTGGACTGGGTCGGATGAGCCTGCACAAGGCACCGCCATGAGCGCGGCCACCGGCATGGGGCCGCTGCTGTGGCGGCTGTCCACCTTGCTCAGTGGCGTCGGGCTGTTGGTGGTGGGTGTGGGCCTGCTGTTTTCGGTGCTGGGCCTGCGCGCAGGGGTGGCCGAGTTTTCCAGCATCACGCTGGGGCTGGTCACGTCGGCTTATTTCATGGGTTTTGTGGTGGGCACCTATTTGTGCCCGGCGGTGATCCGCCGCGTCGGCCATATCCGCGCTTTTGCCGCCATGGCCTCGCTGGCGTCCACCATGCCCATTCTTCACGCGCTGTGGGTTGACCCGTGGTTCTGGGGTGTGTTGCGGCTGATCACCGGCATGTGCCTGGTGGGCCTGTACATCGTGGTCGAAAGCTGGCTCAACGCGCTGGCGCCGAGCGAGCACCGGGGCAAACTGTTTGCGGTGTACATGTCGGTCAACTTCGTGGCGCTGGCGGTGGGGCAGTGGCTGATTCTGGTGGGCGATCGCCTGGGATTTGTGCCGTTTGCGCTGGTGTCGGTGATGTTTTCGTTTGCCTTGCTGCCCATCACCATGACGCCGGTGGACGAGCCCGAGCCGGTGCAGGCACCGCGCCTGAGCCTGCGCAAACTGTACGAAGCCTCGCCCATGGGCATGGCGGCGGCGCTGGCTTCGGGCCTGATCACCGGGGCGTTTTACGGCATGGGCGCGCTGTTTGCCCAAGGGGTGGGGTTTTCTGACACGGGCGTGGCCTCGTTTCTGGCGGCGACCATTTTGGGCGGTGCCCTGTTTCAGTGGCCCGTGGGCCACTATTCCGACAGCCACGACCGCCGCTGGGTGCTGGCCTGGGTCTGCGCGCTGGGTTCGGGTGTGTCGGGCGCGGCTTACCTGCTGACACCGCTGTCGGGCATGGCGCTGATTCCGCTGGGGCTGTTGCTGGGTGGGCTGATGTTTGCCATTTATGGCTTGGCGGTGGCCCACGTCAACGACGTGATCGACTCCACGCGGCTGGTGGAATTTGCCGGCGGCCTGCTGCTGATTCATGGCGTGGGCGCGGCCATTGGCCCCACGCTGGCGGGTGGGGTCATGGACCAATTGGGGCCAGCCAGCCTGATGCTGTACTTTGCCGCCGTGCTGGGTGTGCTGGCGCTTTACACGCTGCACCGCCTGCGTGCGGCGGCGGCGGTGCCCACCGAAGACAAGGCCAGTTTCGTGGTGATGGGGGGCGGCTCGCAGGCGGTGTTGCAGATGGACCCACGCAGCCTGAGCGAGCCCGGCACCGCGGCCGATGCGCCAAGCAGCAATTTGCCCAGGCGCTGAGTTGCGCAACGCCGTTCTGGTTGGGTGGGCGTTGCCGCCGACGACACCCAAGTCGGGCAGGCGCCTAGACCGTTGCCGGGGGCGAGGCTTCCGGCGGCAAGGTGAAGCAAAATGTGGCGCCCTCACCGGGTGCTGAATGGCCCTGCAGTTCGCCACCATGGCGCTTCACGATGCGCAGGGCTGTGGCCAGGCCAATGCCCAGGCCACCGAATTCGTGGGGCATGTGCAGGCGCTGAAAGGGTTGAAACAACTTGTCGGCGCGCGCCATGTCAAAGCCCGCACCGTTGTCGCTCACGCAAAAGTGGTGCTGACCATCGCGTTCGCGGGCCAACACGCGGATCTGCGGCTGAGCGGTGTGGCCGGTGTACTTCCAGGCGTTGTGCAGCAGGTTTTGCAACAGCGCTTCCATCAGCACCGGGTCGGCCTGGGCTTGCAAGTGGGGCTCTACCGACCATTGCACCTGGCGCTCGGGTTGTTCGTGTGCCAGCTCGTCCAGCAGGCGCGTGGCCATGGTGCTCAGGTCGACGGGCTGGCGCTGCATGGCGCTGCGGGCGTATTTGGACAGGCGCAGCAGGCCGTCAATCAGCGCGCCCATTTTTGTGCTGGCGGCCATGATGCGCTGCAGGTGCTGGCGACTGCTGGCGTCCAGGGTGGGCGCGTCTTCTTGCAAAGCCTGGGCATAGCCGTTGATGATGCGCAGCGGTGAACGCAGGTCGTGAGCGACCGCATAAGAATAAATTTCCAGTTCGTCGTAAGCGCTTTTGAGCGCTTGCGTGCGGGCCTGGATGCGCTGCTCCAACGAAGCGTTGAGCTGCTGAATTTCCCGTTGTGCGCGCTTGTGCTCGGTCACGTCGTGCGTCACGCCCAACGCCCGCACGGCACGGCCCTGGGCATCGCGCTCAAACTCGGCCTGCACCGAAAACCAGCGCACGCTGCCGTTGAGCACCACGCGGTATTCGTGGTCGTAGGCGCTCTGGCCCTGCACGGCCGAAGTCCAGTTCTCCAGCATGCGGGCCTGGTCGTCGGGGTGGGTCAGGGCCATGAGGTCGCCGTTCGAAAATTCGGCGAAAGGCAGGCCCAGCAAGGTGTGTGAACCCGACAGCGTGGTGAAGTGGTTCCGTGCCACGTCGGCCTGCCAGGTGGCCATGCCCGCCATGGTCTGTGCCTGGCGCAGCAGCATTTCACTGGTGCGCAGTGCCGTTTCTGTGAACTTGCGGGTGCTGATGTCTTGCACCACGGCAATCAGGTAGTCGGGGGCGCCTTCGGTGGTGCGGATCAGCGACAGCGTGAGGTGAACCCACACCGTGTGGCCTTGTTTGTGGATGTACCGCTTCTCGAAGCTGTAGTGGTTGAGTTCACCAGCCAGGGTGCGGGCCAGCAGATCCAGGTCAAGCCCCAAATCTTGCGGGTGCGTGAAGTCGCGAAAATGCATGCGCAGCAACTCGCCGTGCGTGTAACCGACCAGGTCGCAATAGGTTTGGTTGACGCGGATCCAGCGGCCGTCCAGGTGGCTGTGCGCCATACCGGTGGCGCTGTGTTCAAAGGTGTCCTTGAGTTGCTGGTTGCTCAACTCGCTGCGCTGGGTGACCAAGCGCAGCGCGTGGTTTTGCTGTTGCATCAAGGCAATGGACCCGACCACCACCAACTGGGCCAACAGGTGCCAAAGGTTGAGCCACAGGGCTTCCCTGAGGTTGCTGAACGCGAGGGAAAAATACGGTTCAACCAGGAAAAAATTGACCAGCACCATGCCCAGCAGGGTGCTGACCATGCCGGCGCCAAAGCCGCCGTACAGGGCTGCGAGGGCCGCCGCCAGTGACAAGGTGACGAAGCGCCCTCCCGATTCGGCGGGCGCCAACGCCACACGCAACCAAGTCGCCAGCAGGGTGAGGACCACGGCCACGGCGTAGCGCTTCCACATGCTCTGGGTATCGGGTTGCCAGGTGGTCAGGCGTTGCCACACCGCTTGGTGCAGGCGCGAGCCCGGGCGCATGGTGTTGTTGGTCATGAATGCGGCGGTGTGCGGTTGGGCGTGTCGCCCATGGTTTTATACCAACGAAACCCTGCAGGCCAAGCGATGCACCGCGCAAAAACGCCCGGCCCAGGGCCAGGCTGGCCGGTTACATGGCTCGCAGCAGTTTTTCAATACCGGCGGCGGTTTCCTGGGGTTTTTCCATGGGGAACAGGTGGCTGCCTTCGAGCATGAGCAGGCGCTCGGGGTGGTCTTTGCCCACCAGCCGGTGTGTCATGGCCATGCCGACCTGCTTCATTTCTTGCGATGCGGTGCCGCCCATGAAGGCGACGGGGCATTGCAGCGGGTGGCGGCGCAGCAGGCGGTCCAGGTTGTGGGGCAGGGTGTTGTAGATCGCGGTTTCCACATCGCGGTCAAAGCTGAGCACCCGTTGGAGGCCCGTGCCGTGGGGGGTGTCGTGTGTGCCGTGGGCAATGTAGTCGCGCAGCACCTGAGGTTCCCAGCGGGCAAAGGCTTTCTTGCTGGCGAAGTGCTCCAGGGCGGCCGCTTCGCTGGGCCAGCTGTTGCGCCGGCGCTGGCTCACTTTGCCGGGCGACACCGAGCCCACCAGCTGGGTGCGTTTGACGAGTTCCAGCGTGCGTGCCCGCCAGCCGCCGAGCACGGGCGAGTCCAGCAGCAGCACGCCCTTGACAGGGTGTCCGCCCAACTGCGGATGCCGCGCCGCGCACATGAGGCTCAGAAACCCGCCCAGCGAATGGCCCACCAGCCAGGCGCCCTGGCCGTGCTGCTGCACCTCGGGGCCGGCAAAGTCGGCCAACTGCTGCACCAGGTGCGGCCAGTTGCTGGTGACGGGGTAGCGCGGGTCGTGGCCGAACTGGTCCACGGCGCGCACCGAGAACCCGCGCGCGCGCAGCGACTTGAACAGCACGCGGTAGGTGCTGGCACCAAAGCTGTTGGCGTGGGAAAAGACGATGAGAGACATCGCGGCGTCAGATCAGCCGTTCTTTGGCGTTCGATATCTTTTTGAGCGGCTGGCTGCGCGCACTGCCGCACAACAGAGGCACCTCGGTGTGGGCGCCGTCCCAGGTGGGGTGCTCAATGCTGTCGAATACCTCGCGCAGCTTTTGGCCCCAGGTGTTGTGCACCATCCGGAAGTAGGGGTTGTTCTCATCGATGCAGGTGATCTTGTCCGAGGCCAGGCGGTCCACCTCGTACACCGCCAGGTCCAGCGGCAGGCCCACCGACAGGTTGGACTTGAGTGTGGAGTCCATCGAGACCAGTGCGCACTTGGCGGCTTCGTTCAGCGGTGTGTCGGGCGTGATCACGCGGTCCAGCACCGGCTTGCCGTATTTGGACTCGCCAATCTGGAAAAACGGGGTTTCCGACGTGGCTTCAATGAAGTTGCCTGCCGAATACACCTGAAACAGACGCATGCCTTCGCCCGCAATTTGCCCGCCGAAAATGATGGAGACGTTGAAGTCCACCCCGGCGCGTTGCAGCGACTCGCCGTCGCGCTCGTACACATGGCGCACCGCCGCACCCAGCACGCGGGCGGCGTCGAACATGCTTTTGGCGTTCCAGATGGTGATGGGCTCGCCGCCCGCGTTGTCGTCGATTTGTTCGACCTGGAGAATTTCGCGGATCGACTGCGAGATGCTCAGGTTGCCAGCGGACAGCAGGCACATGAAGCGGTCGCCCGGCTTCTCGTAGACGATCATTTTGCGGAAGGTGCTGATCTGATCCAGGCCCGCGTTGGTGCGGGAGTCGGAGAGGAACACCAGTCCGGCGTTGAGTTTGACGGCGACGCAGTAGGTCATGTTTTGTCGGCGAGTTGCTTGAGTTGGTAGAGCTGTTCCAGCGCTTCGCGCGGGCTCAGTGCGTCGGGGTTGATACCCTGCAAGGTGGCTTGCAGGGGGTGTGTTTCGGGTTCGGCGCTCAGCGGCGGTGGGGCAAACAGGTCCACCTGGCTGCGGTTTTCTTCGCTCTGGGCTTCCAGCGCGGCGAGGGCGTGGCGGGCGTGTTGCACCACGCTGGCGGGCACACCGGCCAGGCGGGCCACCTGAATGCCGTAGCTGCGGCTGGCCGGGCCGGGCTCGATCTGGTGCAAAAACACAATGCCGCCCTTGCCGCTTTCGACCGCGCTCACGTGCACGTTCACCGCAGCGTGGTGGTGGGCCGGGAATTCGGTGAGTTCGAAGTAGTGGGTGGCAAACAGGGTGAAGGCGCGCGCCTTGTCGTGCAGATGGGTGGCAATGCCACCGGCCAGGGCCAGGCCGTCAAAGGTGGAGGTGCCGCGGCCAATCTCGTCCATCAGCACCAGGCTGTTGGGCGTGGCGGCGTGCAATATCTGCGCCGCTTCGGTCATTTCGACCATGAAGGTGGACTGCGCGTTGGCCAGGTCGTCGGCCGCGCCAATGCGGGTGTGGATGGCGTCGATCGGCCCCAGGCGGCAGCTCTGCGCGGGCACGTAGCTGCCCATGCTGGCCAGCAACACGATCACCGCCACCTGGCGCATGTAGGTGCTTTTGCCGCCCATGTTGGGGCCGGTGATGACCTGCATGCGCTGTTTCGGCCCCAACACCGTGTCGTTGGCCATGAAGCTGGCGCCGCTGGTTTCGTTCAGCCGCGCTTGCACCACCGGGTGGCGCCCGCCGCGGATGTCGATGCAGGGTTCGGGCACAAACTGCGGCTCGGTCCACTCCAGCGTGAGCGAGCGCTCGGCCAGCGCGCACAGCGCGTCCAGCGCGGCCATGGCGCGGGCCAGCTGCGTGAGCGGTTGCACAAAGCTTTGCAACTGGTCCAGCAGCTGGTCGTACAGCCATTTTTCGCGGGCCAGCGCCCGGTCTTGCGCGCTGAGCGCTTTGTCTTCGAAGGCTTTCAGCTCGGGCGTGATGAAGCGCTCGGCGTTTTTCAGGGTCTGGCGGCGGCGGTAGTCGTCGGGCACCTTGTCCACCTGGCCCTGTGTCACTTCAATGTATAAGCCGTGCACCTTGTTGAACTGCACCCGCAAGTTGGCAATGCCGGTGCGGGCGCGTTCGCGGGCTTCCAGCTCAATCAGGAAGCCGTCGCAGTTGTTCTGTATGCCGCGCAGCTCGTCCAGGTCGGCATCAAAACCGTCGTTGATCACGCCGCCGTCGCGCACCAGCGCGGCCGGCTCGGGCAACAGGGCGGCGTGCAGCAGTTCAGCGCAGCCGGTGGGCGGTTGCAAATCG
Organism: Hydrogenophaga sp.; assembly: GCF_030656115.1. Lineage (GTDB taxonomy): Bacteria > Pseudomonadota > Gammaproteobacteria > Burkholderiales > Burkholderiaceae_C > Hydrogenophaga. Next base: position 7,023 of record NZ_JAUSOO010000155.1, on the reverse strand, counting down.
GCAGCCAGTTGACCCAGCAAACCGCTGGGTGTGCCCAGCAGTTGCGCCAGTTGTTGTGCCCGTGCCAGCGTCAAACCCAGGCCCACCAGTTCGCGCGGGCGCACCTGGCGCAGTGCCGTGCGCGCGGTGATGCGTTCCACATCGCTGGCGCCTTTGAGCGCCTGGCGCAGGCTGTGCCACAGGCCCGCGCGCAGCGTGCCCACGGCGCCCAGGCGGGCGCGGGCGGTGGCGCGCTGGCGCGGGGGTTCCAGCAGCCAGCTGCGCAGCATGCGGCTGCCCATGCCGGTGCAGCACACGTCGAGCAATGAAAACAGCGTGGGGCTGGTTTCGCCGCGCAGGGTGTGGGTCAGTTCCAGGTTGCGCCGGGTGTTCTGCGGCAGGTCGATCAGCTCGTCGGTGCGCGCCACCTTCAGGCTCTTCACATGGGTGAGTGCGCGGCCCTGCGTGTGTTCGGCGTAATCCAGCAGCGCGGCGGCGGCGGCGTGGGCGTCGGGCAGGTCTTGCGCGTCCCAGGCGGCCAGGCTGGCGGCTTGCAGCTGTTCCAGCAGCTTGCGTTCGCCCAGGGCCGCGTCAAACGCCCAGGCCGGGCGCAACACCGCCACCAGCCGCGCGCCCGCCGCAGTGGGCTGGCTGGCCAGGGTTTGCAGGTGTTTCTCAAACGCGGGCGATACCTCGGCGCTGTACAGCAGCTCGCCGGGGCCGATGCGCGCCACCCAGTCGGCCAGTTCGCTGCTGGCACACTGCGCCAGAAACACAATGCCCTGCGTGACCGACATCCAGGCCAGGCCACAGCCGGTGCGCGCGCCGGGGTGCACCGCCATCAGCAAGGCTTCGCTTTTGTCCGACAGCAGCTCGGTGTCGGTCAGCGTGCCGGGTGTCACCACCCGCACCACCTTGCGCTCCACCGGGCCTTTGGCCGTGGCCACATCGCCCACCTGCTCGCACAGCGCCACCGACTCGCCCAGCTTGATCAGCCGGGCCAGGTAGCTGTCCACCGAATGGAACGGCACGCCCGCCATGACCACCGGCTCGCCCGCCGACTGGCCGCGCTGCGTCAGTGTGATGTCGAGCAAGCGCGAGGCTTTTTCGGCATCGCCAAAAAACAGCTCGTAAAAATCGCCCATGCGGTAGAACACCAGCGTGTTCGGGTACCCGGCCTTGATGGCCAGGTACTGCTGCATCATGGGGGTGTGTTTGTCCAGCGGGGCGGTCAAAGCATGTGTCTCAAGTTAAACAACGCGGGAGAGCCCCCACCCCAACCCTCCCTCAGCGGGGGAGGGAGCCAGACATGCCCACGCTCAAGCGCTGTGCCCAAGGCGTGTCTTGCCCCTTCCCCCTCTGGGGGAAGGTTGGGATGGGGGCTGGCGTGACCGAGGCGCATCCGGCCCGTGCTCACTTCCCGTGGTCTGTCAAATGGTTAAAACGGCGCAGCGTCCGACGCATGGCCTGCCGCAGGCGTGGCGGTGGGTGCGCTGGCTTCTGGGGTCTCGGCGTCGGCTTCAGCAACCGGTTCAGCACCCGATTTTTTCAGAGACTGGCGCAGCGCGGCTTTGTCGCCCGCGCTGGCGAACTTGCTGTACCTGGATGTGATGCCGACCAGCTGGCCGTAAATCTTCGGGTTGGCGGCCATGCATTCCTTTTGCTCCAGGAAGTTGGACTCGCCGGTGAAGTTGCCGACCAGGCCGCCGGCCTCGGTCACCAGCAGCGCGCCAGCGGCCACGTCCCAGGGCGACAGGCCCATTTCAAAAAAGCCGTCGGTAAAACCTGCGGCCACATAGGCCAGGTCCAGTGCGGCGGAGCCGGGGCGGCGCACACCGGCGCACTTGGGCATCACATCGCCCAACATTTGCATATAGGTTTGAAAAGCGTCGCCCGGACGGAACGGGAAGCCGGTGGAGAGCAGGCAGTCGCGCAGGGCGATGCGTTTGGCCACGCGGATGCGGCGGTCGTTCATGTAGGCGCCACGCCCTTTGGTGGCACAAAACAGGTCGTTGCGGCTCGGGTCGTACACCACGGCCTGTTCCAGCTTGTTGCCCACCATGAGCGCAATGCTCACGCAGTACACCGGAAAACCGTGGATGAAGTTGGTGGTGCCGTCCAGCGGGTCGATGATCCAGACATGGTCGGCACCGCCGTGTTTGCCCGGGCGTTGGCCCGACTCTTCGGCCCAGATGGCGTGGTCGGGATAAGCGGTGAGCAGGGTGTCGATGATGGCGGCTTCGGCCGCATGGTCCACCTCGGTCACAAAGTCGTTGGTCTGCTTGGCAGACACCCGGACGGACTCCACGTCCAGCGCGGCGCGGTTGATGATGGTACCGGCGGTACGTGCGGCCTTGATGGCCACGTTGAGCATGGGGTGGAGTGTGGACGACATACGTTGTAAACCTTTGCGCGGCCGCAGGGCGGCTCGCGTGACAGTGGAAGAGCGGGAAGGCTGGGCCCCAGGCGATACGGGGCGGCGACAATACCGGATTTTACCGTTTCAACACAACACCCCCATCTTTGCCGACCACGCACCGCGCCAGCACACCGCAGAACCGTCTTTGCCGGGCTTGCTGGTGTGGCCCCCCTTGGGGGGCGGCGCGAAGTGGCGCAGGGGGAACCCTTATGCATTCCCGTTTTGTTCTGATCCAAACCAGCCACGCCGGCAACGTGGGCGCGGTGGCCCGCGCCATGAAGGTCATGGGCTTTGACGACCTGGTGCTGGTGGCCCCGCGTTGGGCCAATGTGCTGCGGCGCGAAGAAACCATCCAACGCGCCAGCGGGGCCAACGACGTGCTGGCCAAAGCCCGCATCGTGGACACGCTGGACGAAGCGCTCGACGGCATGGACCACCTGTGCGCCACCGCCATGACCCCACGCGACTTTGGCCCGCCCACCCGCGCGCCGCGCGAACACTTTGCAGCCTTGCTGGCCCAGGCTCCAGGGGCACTCGACGCAGCACCATCCAACCGGCCCGGTGGTGTGGCCTTCTTGTTTGGCTCCGAGCGCTTTGGCATGCGCAACGAAGACGTGTACCGCTGCCACGCCTGCCTGAGCATTCCGACCGACCCGCACTTTGGCTCCCTCAACCTGGCCGCTGCGGTGCAGCTGATTGCCTATGACTGGCGCCAGGCCCTCGGCGGCTTTGCCTTGCCACCCGCCGAGCCCGCACGCCCCGCCGCCGACGCCCATGCGCTGGCAGGCATGCTCACACACCTGGAACAGGCCTTGGTGGCGGTGGATTTTTTAGACCCTGCCGCGCCCAAAAAGCTCATGCCACGCCTGAACCAGCTGTTCAACCGCGCGGCACCCACCGACGAAGAAATCCACATCCTGCGCGGTGTTGCCAAAGCCATGCTGCAAATGGCCGCCAAGGCAAAGCGATAGACTGACCGCATGTTTTCACGCATCCGCTCCGACATCCAGTGCGTTCTTGAACGCGACCCCGCCGCCCGCAGCACCTGGGAAGTCATCACCTGCTACCCCGGGCTGCACGCTGTGTGGCTGCACCGCCCAGCGCACTGGTGCTGGACGCATGGCCTGAAGTGGCCGGGTCGGTTTATTTCCCACCTGGCACGCTGGCTCACCGGCATTGAGATTCACCCCGGCGCCAAGGTCGGCGAGCGGGTGTTTTTTGACCACGCCATGGGTGTGGTGGTTGGCGAAACCGCCGAAATTGGCGACGGCTGCACCATTTACCAGGGTGTCACACTGGGCGGCACCTCGCTCTACAAAGGCACCAAACGCCACCCCACGCTGGGCAAAAACGTGGTGGTGAGCGCAGGCGCCAAGGTGCTGGGCGGCTTTGTGGTGGGCGACGGCGCCAAGATCGGCAGCAACGCCGTGGTCATCAAACCGGTGCCGCCGGGCGCCACGGCGGTGGGCATTCCGGCGCGCATCATCCAGAGCAAAGCCGGTGAAAGCGCCGATGTGATGGAAGACGCCAAGCCCAAATTTCAGGCCTACGGCATCACGCAGGAAGACGATCCGCTCTCACAAGCCATGCGCGGCTTGATCGACAGCGCTGCCGGCCAAGAGCACCAGATTGCCCTGCTGTGGAAGGCGATTGAAACGCTCTCCCAGCAGCAAAAGGGCGACTGCGTACCGGCAGACGCGGCGCGCAGCGAGTGCTTTGAGGCGGACAAGCTGAACCAACTGGTGGGGAAGTAAAACCACCCCTGCGCCGCAGGCAGGATCAGTGATGGTGGCCGTGGGCGCCGTGCGCGTGGCCATGCGCCACCTCTTCGGCACTGGCCGGCTGCACATCCACCACTTTCACCGCGAAGTGCAGCACCTCGCCAGCCAGTGGGTGGTTGCCGTCCAGCAGCACCGTGTCGCCCTTGATCTTCATCACGGTGAACACCTGTTCGCGACCCTGGTCGTCCACGCCTTGCAACTGGCCGCCCACCTTCACGCCGGGTGGAAAGTCCTTTTTGGCGATGCTCGTGACCAGACTTTCATCGCGCACGCCAAAGGCGTCTTCAGGTGGCAACACCAGCGTGGCCGCAAAGCCTTTTTCCTGGCCTTCCAGCGCCTTTTCAATGCCCGGCAGGGTGTTGTTGTAACCGCCGTGCAGGTAGGCGCGGGGTTCCTTGCCGTCTTCTAGCAATTTGCCCTGGGCGTCGGTGGCGCGGAAGGTGATGGTGACAACGGTGTCTTTGGTGATTTTCATGGGGTTCATTCAGGGTGGTGGTCAGACGATGCTGGCGAGATAGCGGGGCAGAGACTGAAGGCTCACGAAGGTGAGGTCGTACATGGCGGTGAGGCTGCTGGCTTGGTCGTCGGTGATGTCGGTCGAGCAGATCACGAAGCGGCTGCGCTCGATACCCAGCCGTTTGCGCAGGCGCTGGTATTTGTCGATGTCGCGGCGGAACTCGCCCGACTTGCATTCGATGCAGATCGGGGATTGGCCGGCCGGCAGGGCCACCACATCCAGTTCATGCACGTCCTCGTTCGGAAACAGCACTTTCACGCTTCGCGCACACGAAAAACCCAGCTTGCGCTGCTGAAGGACTTCCAGCAATTCCAGCAAGGCATACCACTCCAGCCAGGCGCCTTCAAAGAACTGGCGCACCTTGGGCGCGGACTGCAGCGTAAGGCGCACCACTTTTTCCACCTTCTGGTAGTGGTAGCGGGCGAACAGTGTGTGGCTGTACAGCTGCCGGCACAGGGTGGTGAGCTCCTGGACGTCCTTCTGGGCCAGACCGGTGAGGTCGATGTTCAGACCGGTGTGGCTCTTACGGTAAGCAAAGGCCACGCGCTGGACGAGTTCGCCGAACAGGTCGTAACGCCGTCCGAGTTGCTGCGCGGCCTCGTCGAAGTAGCCACTGGTGTCCACGGTGCTGTGGTCGAACTGGGCCTCGATCTGGCGGGCCTTGAGCCACTTTTCGATCGGCGCGTGCTGCGCGGCGGTGGCGAGATTTTCGTTGCTGCCTACGCTGCCGGCCTCATCGGCAGCGGATGGCTCGTCAGCGGTGGGCGCAGGCTCGTTGTCGGCGTTGCGCTGATCCTCCGCCTTCAGTGCCTTGATTTCTCGCACCGCCGCGGCGTAGCGTTCGATCACCTTGCGGACGTAGAACGCGGTGTCGAACACGGAACAGGGTGTTTGGCAGGCGGCGCAGGGCACCTGGGTGCCTGCCACGGACGATTCACTGATATGACCGCACTGGTTGCAGCGGTAGACAGGCATGTGGATTTCCCCGAGGGTGTCTTAAAGCTGGCCGTGGGTCGTGGGCACGACCCCGGCGCATCGCGGGCTCAGCGGGCCGGGCGCACGGCCGATTTGGGGCGAAAGCCTTTGCAAACGTCGTCGTTCGTTTCCAGGTACGGGCCGCCAATCAGGTCGATGCAATACGGCACGGCGGCAAAGATGCCGTTCACCTTCTGCGTGCCATCGGCGTTTTTCAGGCCTTCCAGCGTTTCGGCAATCGCCTTGGGCTGGCCGGGCAGGTTGATGATGAGGCTGCGGTCACGGACCACCGCGACCTGGCGCGACAGGATGGCGGTGGGCACAAACGTGAGGCTGATCTGGCGCATCTGCTCGCCAAAACCGGGCATTTCCTTGTGGGCCACTGCCAGCGTGGCTTCGGGCGTCACGTCGCGCAGCGCGGGGCCGGTGCCGCCGGTGGTGAGCACCAGCGAGCAGCCCGCGTCGACCAGCTCTATCAGCGTGGCGCTGATGCGGTCCACCTCGTCGGGTATCAGGCGCGGCTCGAAGCTGATGGGGTTTTTCAGCGCGCGCGTGAGCCAGTCTTGCAGCGCGGGCAGGCCCTTGTCTTCGTACACGCCCGTGCTGGCGCGGTCGCTGATGGACACAATGCCAATGCGCACCGGCTCGGGTTGCAGAGCGTCGTTCATGGTTGTTCGTTTTCTTCAAGGGCGCCATCGTCGGCGGCGTCGGCGCTGTCATTGGCGTTCTGGCGCGTCAGCACGGCTTTGACCAGCTGGAAGACTTCGCGGTAAGCCTTGCCGTGGCGCACCGCTTCGCCAGGCTGTTCCTGGGCCTGTGGTGCCTGTGCATCTTTGCGTGCCTGGCGAATGAGAGCACGCAGTTGCTGCACATCGGCGTCGGTGTCCAGTTGCAGCCAGCGGGTCAGCGCATCGTCGTCGGCAATCAGCTGGTCGCGCCACTGCTCTGCCTGGTGCAGCGACAGCGTGCCTTTGGCCGAGCCCTTGTTTTGCTCGTCCAGCGCGGCTTCCACGGCGGCAATGGTGTCCTCGGGCAGGCCGCGCATGAGCTTGCCGATGAACTGCATCTGGCGGCGGCGGCCTTCAAAGTTGGTGATGCGCTTGGCCTCGGCCACTGCGTCCACCAGCTTTTCCGACAGGTCGAGCCGCTTCATCAGGTCGGCGCGCAGGGTCAGCAGGCTTTCGCCCAGTTCCTGTAGCCGGTCGCTGTACTTTTTCAGGTCGGTCTTGCTCATGTCGACCGAGCCCTTGAGCTCGCGCTTGAGCTCAAGGTCCAATTCGCTGCCGATGGCGACGAACTGGCCACGGACGAAATAGCCTTTGGTGGGTTTGCGGGACATGAATTCCTGGGTG
>NZ_JAUSOO010000139.1 GCF_030656115.1 Hydrogenophaga sp. | reverse complement strand
GGCTACTCGTCCGAGGACCTTGTCGGTCGCGTCAATCACAAACCACTCGTGCGTCACGTCAGCGGGTTTGGCGCTGAACGTTTTGGTCATGAGTTTCTCTATTCAAGAAGTGGTTTGGCGGCTCTTTTCCACGGTCGGTTTTTCTCTGTTGGAAAACTCTTAGGTGGGGTTGCTGGCCACCGGTTGCCCAGGTGCCAGACTTCGTCGCGGAGCCATGCGTATCGCTGCGAAGCTTTCCATTGTACGAATAAAAGTACCTGCACCGCAAGTTTCGTGCAGCGCGGTTGTGGCGAACGTGGCCAAAGCGCTACCATCAGAGCATGTTCAGTTACCGACACGCCTTCCACGCAGGCAACCACGCCGATGTGCTCAAGCACACCACCCTGATTGCCACCCTGCGCCATTTGATGCAGAAAGAGGCGGGCATCACCCTGATCGACACCCATGCCGGTGCCGGCTTGTACCGGCTGGACGGTGACTACACCGAAACCGGCGGCGAAGCCAAAGACGGTGTGGTGAAGCTGTTCGCGGCATTGCGCCCAGCAGGCAAGCCTGCGGTCGCACCGGTGGCGCCAGCGCTGGCGGAGTACATGGACCTGATCGCCAGCTTCAACCCATCTGGCGCGCTGCGGGTCTACCCCGGCTCGCCGTTTGTGATGCACCACCTGCTGCGCGCCGAGTCGCGCGACCGGCTGAAACTGTTTGAATTGCACCCCACCGACAGCAAGGTGCTGGCGGCCAACATCGCCCAGCTGGAAGCGGGCCGGCAAATTGCCGTGGCGCGCGAAGACGGTTTTGAAGGCATCAAGGCGTTTCTGCCTCCGCCGCCTTCGGCCACCGGCTCCAAGCGCGCCGCGCTGCTGATGGACCCGAGCTACGAGGTAAAAACCGACTATGGCCGCGTCAGCGCCTGTATTCAAGAGCAGCTCAAACGTTTTCCCACCGGCACCTACATGGTCTGGTACCCGATCATTCCCCGCCCGGAAGCACACGACCTGCCGCGCCGCCTCAAAACACTGGCCAACCAGAGCAAGCGACCCTGGTTGAACGCCACACTGGCGATCGGCCAGGACCCGACCCACGGCCCCGAAGACCGGCCCGGCCTCACCGCCAGCGGCATGTTTGTCATCAACCCGCCGCACACGCTTAAAGCCGTGCTGCAGGCCGCGCTGCCGCAGATGCTCGCGGTGCTGGGCCGCGGCCGCGGCCAGGGACAAACGGTGGATTCGGGCGCCTGAAACGCCTGGACACCCCCGGTAAAACCCCAATACCAGGCCCCGCAATTAACCGACCGATCGGTCGGTTAATTGAATATACTGCAGCTTCACGCGCCCCGTCACGGCGCAGGAGCTGCCCATGTACACCCAATCTTTCAACGTGCCGGACGATGCCGGCGACGCCAAACCGGCAGGCCTAAAAGCCGTGCCAGCCCCGCTGGGCGAAGCCGAGATGGCTTTGCAAGCGCACTTTGACGCGGTGGTGGACGCCGACGGCAAAATTGAGCCGCGCGACTGGATGCCCGAGGGCTACCGCAAAACGCTGGTGCGCCAGATCAGCCAGCACGCCCACAGCGAAATTGTGGGCATGCTGCCCGAGGGCAACTGGATCAGCCGCGCGCCCAGTCTCAAGCGCAAAGCCATTCTGATTGCCAAGGTGCAAGACGAAGGTGGCCACGGCCTGTACCTGTACAGCGCCGCCGAAACCCTGGGCACCAGCCGCGACCAGATGCTCGATGGCCTGCACAGCGGCAAAGCCAAATACAGCTACTTCAACTACCCCACGCTGAACTGGGCCGACGTGGGCGTGATCGGCTGGCTGGTGGACGGCGCGGCCATCATGAACCAGATTCCACTGTGCCGCTGCTCTTACGGCCCGTACGCCCGCGCCATGATCCGCGTCTGCAAGGAAGAAAGCTTCCACCAGCGCCAGGGCTACGAGGCCCTGCTGGTGATGATGACCGGCACGCCCGAGCAAAAAGCCATGGTGCAAGACGCGGTGAACCGCTGGTGGTGGAAGTGTCTGGCCATGTTTGGCCCGCCCGACGCCGACAGCCCCAACAGCGCACAAGGCATGCGCTGGGGCATCAAGCGCATTTCCAACGACGACCTGCGCCAGAAGTTTGTGGACGCTACCGTGCCGCAGGCCGAGGTGTTGGGCGTGACGCTGCCCGACCCGGACCTGCAATGGAACGAAACCCGTGGTCATTACGACTATGGGCAGATCGACTGGGACGAGTTCTGGGCCGTGGTGAACGGCAACGGGCCTTGCAACAAGGAACGCCTGGCCACCCGGGTGAAAGCCTGGAACGATGGCCAATGGGTGCGCGACGCCGCCATGGCCCACGCCGCCAAACAACAGCAACGCAGCATGAAGGAAGCCGCATGAACGCCCCCGCCCTCAAAGAATGGCCCCTCTGGGAAGTGTTTGTTCGCAGCAAACAGGGTCTGGAGCACAAGCACTGTGGCAGCCTGCACGCCAGCGACGCGCAGCACGCGCTGCAAATGGCGCGCGACGTGTACACCCGCCGCCAGGAAGGCGTGAGCATCTGGGTGCTGCCGTCCAACGCCATCACGGCCAGCGAGCCCGACAGCAAGGACAGCTTCTTCGACCCGGCGGCCGACAAGGTCTACCGCCACCCCACCTTCTACGAGATTCCTGAAAAAGTGGGGCACATGTGATGAACGCGCCACAAACCCCGGCATCACCCAGCGTGACCGCCCCCGTGGACTATGTGCTGCACCTGGCCGACAACGCCCTGGTGCTGGGCCAGCGCAACGCCGAATGGTGCGGCCACGGCCCCATCTTGGAAGAAGACCTGGCGCTGGCCAACAACAGCCTGGACCTGATTGGCCAAGCCCGCATGCTCTACCAGCACGCGGCCACGCTGATCAACGCCGACGCCACCCAAGCTGCCCGCTTTGCCCACCTGCTGGGTGCACGCCAAGGCGGTGAGCTGACCGAAGACACGCTGGCGTACTTCCGCGATGTGCCCGAGTTCCGCAACTTCACCCTGCTGGAACTGCCGCACCACGGGCCACTGGCCGGCACCGCCGCCGGAGACCGCGATTACGCCACCACCATCACCCGCAATTTTCTGTACAGCGCCCTCATGGTGCTGGTGTGGGAGCGTCTGCAAACCAGCCGCGACGCGCAGCTGGCGGCCATTGCGGCCAAGTCGCTCAAAGAGGTGCGCTACCACCTGCGCCACGCCTCGGATTGGCTGGTGCGCTTTGGCGACGGCACCGACGAGTCGCGCTGCCGTGCCCAGGCCGCGCTCACCCACCTGCTGCCCTACTGCCAGGAATTCTGGATCGGCAGCCCCACTGAGCAGCAAGCCGCAACCCACCAGACCGGCGTGCGCCTGACCGAGCTGCAAGCCAACTGGAATGCGCTGGTGGACGAGACCCTGACCGAGGCCACGCTGCAGCGCCCCAGCGGCGCGGGCTTTGTGCCGCAGGGGCAGCTCGGCGTGCATTCCGAGCACATGGGTTTTCTGGTGGCGGAAATGCAGAGCCTGGCGCGCAACCACCCCGAAGCGGTCTGGTGACCCGGTTGAAGGCCATGAGCACAGACACCGCAACCCCGCCCACCCACGCTGCCGTGTGGGCCGCGCTGGCCGATCTGGCCGACCCGGAAATTCCGGTCATCAGCCTGCGCGAGCTGGGCATTCTGCGCGAGGTGCGCGAGGCCGATGATGGCGGCACCGAGGTGGTGATCACCCCCACCTACAGCGGCTGCCCGGCCATGGGCCAGATTGAGGACGATGTGCGCGCCGCGCTGCGCGCGGCAGGCTTGCAGGCCCGAGTGGTCACGCAACTGGCCCCCGCCTGGACCACCGACTGGATGACCGACGCTGCACGCGAAAAAATGCGCACCTACGGCATTGCGCCACCGCAGTGCGGCAGCCAGCCCGCCCAAGGCGCTGGGGTGCTGAAGTTTTCACGCCAAGCCATGGCCCGCGAAAGCGTGCCCTGCCCGCAATGCGGCTCGACCAACACCACCGAAACCTCACCGTTTGGCTCCACCGCATGCAAAGCGCTGTACCGCTGCCTGGACTGCCTGGAACCCTTCGACTACTTCAAACCCATTTAGCGCTGGCCCAGTCCGATTGCAGCGCCCCCGACACCACCGTCCCGGAACCGCCATGAACGCATCCTCTCGCTTCCACGACCTCACCATTGCGCGCATCAGCCCCGAAGCCGCTGGCGCGGTGGCCATCACCCTGGCCGTGCCGCCCGAACAACGCGCCGCGTTTGACTTTCAGCCCGGCCAGTTCCTCACCGTGCGCGCCACCATCGACGGGCAAGACGTGCGCCGCAGCTACTCCATCTGCAGCCCCCACAGCCTGCTCACACAACAAGGCGAACTCACCCTGGGCATTCGCCCGGTGGAAGGCGGCGTGTTCTCCAACTGGGCGGCGGCCGAACTGAAAGCCGGCGACACGCTGCGGGTGATGCCGCCCGACGGCCGCTTCACGGTGCACAAACCCCGCGCCATCCACCGCGTGGGTTTTGCGGCGGGCTCGGGCATCACGCCCATTTTGTCCATCATGGCCAGCACGCTCGAAGCATCGCCCGAGAGCCAGTTCACCCTGGTCTACGGCAACCGCCGCATGGCCAGTGTGATGTTCAACGAAGCCCTGCAAGATCTGAAAGACCGCTACCCCGGCCGCCTCACACTCATCCACGTGTTGTCGCGCCAAGCCCAGGAAGTGCCGCTGCTCGAAGGGCGCATCGACGGCGACAAGGTGCGCCAGATCATCGGCGCGCTGCTGCCCGTGGGCAGCATGGACGAGGTGTTCATCTGCGGCCCCGAGGCCATGATTGAAGCCACCGAACAAGCGCTGCTGGGTGCCGGGGTGCGCCCCGACCGCATTCACACCGAACGCTTCACCTCACCCACGCTGGAAGCCCTGGCACCCGCGCAACGCCAAACCGCCGTGCTGGGCCACCCCGCGCTGCGCACCGACGGCGAGGTGGCCCTGACCGTGGTGCTCGACGGCAAGCCGCACCAGCTGCGCATGGGCAAAAACGAACGGGTGTTGGACGTGGCCCTGAACGCTGGGCTGGACCTGCCGTGGTCCTGCCGGGGCGGCGTGTGCTGCACCTGCCGCGCCAAAGTGATGCAAGGCGCCGTGCAGATGGACAAAAACTTCACCCTGGAACCCTGGGAAACCGACAAAGGCTTTGTGCTGAGCTGCCAGGCCCGGCCCACCACCGACACGCTGGTGGTGAGTTACGACGAGCGGTGAGGATGCGGGGTACGGCTCCTTCCCCCGCTGGGGGAAGGTTGGGATGGGGGCATGCTTCAGCAAGCCTTAACGCTGCGTACCAATCCCTTTTGCAGACGCGCCTTCCTTGCAGCGCCCAAACAGCAGACTGAATCGAAAGACGGGGAATGAACTGATCACCCCATACCGAAACCTAACACTGCACGTCCTCAGCGCTTCAAGTCCCTGTAGAAATTCTGCTCATGTCTGCAAGGTGCGTGCGGGGTCAGCGGGCAAGCTGCGGGGCACAAAGGGCGTGCTGTCCTCTAGCGACTCAGCCAAACTCATGAGGCTTTCGGGAATGAAGGAGGCGGGCAAATCAGGATTGTCTAAGGCGGCGCGGCCCACTTTGGCCCAGAACTCGATCTGCCCCTGCACGGTACGAAATTCAGCCTTGGCAGCCACACGGGCCGCGTCAACCAAAGACTCATCAATGCGCACAGAAAACCTGACAAGCAACCATCCTCCGGCAAAGCCGGGAGCTTTCAAACGGTGCTACCATGGTGACACTTATTGGAGTCAGCCCATGTCCAGCACCACTTCGCTCAAACTGCCCGACACCTTGAAAGCCAACATTGCCCGGGTGGCAGCGTTCGAGGGCAAAACAGCCCATGCGCTCATGGTTGACACCTTACAGTCCGCCATGGAGGACGCTTTGGCACGTCAGCAGTTTTATAGCGACGGCGAATCTTCCTATCAGCACACCCTGCGAACCAACGCTGTCTATGGCAGCGCAGACGTCAAAGCGTATGTGCTGGCACGGCTCAGTGGCGACAAAACGGGTGGCAAGTCCGATACCCAACGCGCCCGACCTCAACCGCAGCCATTGGACGCGACCCATCCCATGCCCCCCGCGCATGACTGAGCTGGTCTATACCGAGCAGTCCCTGCTTGACCTGGAGCGGCTGAGCGACTTTCTGATCGAGTCTGACCAGGCAGCCGCGCGAGAAACCGTCGCACTGATTTTTGAAGCGTTGGAGATGTTGCTCCAGCACCCCGAGGTGGGCCGAAAGGTGCACTTCGGGCAGCGGGAGCTGGTGATCTCAAGGGGACGGACGGGCTATCTGGCGCTTTACCGGTATTTGCCCCATACCGACCGCATACTTGTTTTGGCGCTGCGTCATCAGCGCGAGGCCGGATACAAGAGTTTGTAGAGGGTGCAGATGGGCGCGGTATTGACGGGCAAAAGGCCCGGGAAACTCGGCAGTCCATATTCAAGTGGAACTTGACACCTAGAAAAAACGACAAGATCAATAAAAGGGAAACGCCCCCTTTTTCTTCATGCCCCCGTTGATGTCGCCAAGTCAGGCATGGGTGAGGGCTCACAGTCGTCGGGAGCCACTTCGATCCGGTTGCGTCCGGTGTTTTTTGCCCGGTAGAGCGCGGCATCTGCCGCTTCCAGCAGGGATTCGACGGAATCTTTGTCGGTTGCCCTGACGACACCGCCGCTCAGGGTTACCTGGAACTGTTTGGCTTCATGCGTGATGGTTTGCGCCGACATGGCTTCGCGCAAACGGTTGCCGATGTCCGCCGCCTGTTTCGCATCGACAGCACTGAGCATGATGGCAAACTCTTCGCCACCAATCCGCCCAAAAATGTCGAAATCGCGCAAGGTTGAACGAGCGATGCGGGCCAGCTGGCGCAACGCCTCGTCACCACTGGCATGCCCGTAGGTATCGTTGACGCGCTTGAAATGGTCCAGGTCGATCATCAGCAACCAGCAAGGCTGCCCATTGCGTCGGCACTTGCTGAGCTCTTCACTGGCACGCGTCATGAAAAAGCGTCGGTTGTAGGCCCCGGTGAGCGCGTCATAGCTGGCCAGTTGTTCGAAATGCAACGCCATGCGCCGTGCCTCGTTCAGGGCGCTTTCACGCTCATCGGCGAGGCGGCGCACCGTCATCATGATCAGCCCCAGTGCCGCTGCTGTCAGGGTGATGGGCGAAAAAATGAAGACCAAGAGATACGTGAAATTCGCCTCGAAGTCGGGAACCGTCGCCGTTTGGGTGCCGATGGCCAGCCCGGACATCACACCCCTGAGCACAAGAACAAGAAACAGTGCCCACCACGCGATCACGGCATACAGCCGCCCGGTGCGGATGCCCACCCAAGGAGCGACCGACAGTTGCCAGGCACCGATCCCGTTGACCAGGGCCAGCGACATGGAGGCCACCACCGTGCGCCGAGCCACATCGTAATCGACATACAGGAACCAACTGTGCAGCAGCATGAAGCCACCGACCAGCCCCACCAGCACCCGCCAAGGCGGAGGTTTGCCAAAGTAGGTAAAGATCCCGCCGACAACAATGGCCTGCCCGACGGCCACCGCCAAGTTGTGCATGGACACCAACGGCAACCAAGGCGTGGTCAGGTTGATGATCAGCGGCAAGAAACCCAAAAACACCAGCGAGGCCCCCGCAAACCATGCGCCACCGCCTGGCATGGGGCGTGCCAGATGCCAACTGACCCCGAGCGCCGACGCATTCAGCATCATGCCAAGGAAGGCAAACAGGTAGGCGGTTGACTGAGCATCCATGAGGCAGTTGATTCTAGAGACGACCGTTCATTCATGGGCCAGAAACATCGTGTACAGGTTCATCATTTGTCGCCCAAAAGCCCCGGCTCAATGTGTCTTTTTGAGCAGATCTTCCTCGCTGAACTTGTCGGGATTGAGGGGGAGAACATCTCGACGTGACCAATCCCAGGTGCGACAAGACACTCACCCCCCGCTCCTCCTTCGCGTTCTCCACGGACTCTTACCGCGCCATGTCCGACAGGCTCAGGTGCGACTGTCGGTGCGCCGCCACGATGGCCTCGTCCCGGCCCGGCGGCCCGTTCAACCTGCCGGGCCGGTGGCGGGTGGTACAGCATGGAGCGCTGCAAGCCGTACACAGGGACTCAACCCGCGAGGTACAGCAAAACCAGCCCGCCAACCACCCAGAACCGCCTCAAGCGCAAGGCACGGAAGCGTCGCATGCTGGGTTCACGAATCCCACCGGCACATGCGCCCCATGCAGCAGGCGCAGTGGAACGGGTTGCGCACGGCCACAGGCGCCGTCCGCCCCTCTCAGGGGGAAGCCGCGCAGCGGCGCAGGGGGAGGGTCACACCTTCGCCAGCGCCTGCTCCAAATCGGCCATCAAATCGTCGATGTGCTCGATGCCAATGGACAGGCGAACCATGTCGGGACTCACGCCAGCTTTTTTCATCTCGTCGGCGTTGAGCTGGCGGTGGGTGGTGGTGGCGGGGTGGCAGGCGAGTGACTTGGCGTCGCCAATGTTCACCAGGCGGGTGAAAAGCTGCAGGGCGTCCTGGAAACGGGTGCCAGCGGCGATGGCGTCGTCGGATTTGAGGCCGAAACTGATGATGCCGGAAGCCTTGCCGCCCATGTACTGCTGCACCAGCGCGTGGTCTTTGTGGCCAGGCAAGCCGGCGTAGTTGACCCAGGCCACCTTGGGGTGGTTTTGCAAGTGTGTGGCGATCTTCACCGCGTTCTCGCAAATGCGGTCCATGCGCAGCGCCAGCGTCTCGATGCCTTGCAGGATCTGGAACGCGTTCATGGGCGAGAGCGCCGCGCCCATGTTGCGCAGCGGCACCACGCGGGCGCGGCCAATGTAGGCGGCAGCGCCCAGCGCCTCGGTGTAGACCACGCCGTGGTAGCTCACGTCGGGCTCGTTCAGGCGCTTGAAGCGGGTCTTGTGCTCGGCCCAGGGGAACTTGCCGCTGTCGACGATGGCGCCGCCAATGGTGGTGCCGTGGCCGCCGAGGTATTTGGTGAGCGAGTGCACCACGATGTCGGCGCCGTGTTCAAACGGGCGGCACAGGTAGGGGCTGGTCACGGTGTTGTCCACGATCAGCGGCACGCCGGCGGCGTGGGCCACGGCTGCGTGAGAACCGATGTCGGTCACGTTGCCCAGCGGGTTGCCGATGGACTCGCAATAGATCGCCTTGGTGCGCTCGTCGATCAGCGCGGCGAACGCCGCCGGGTCGCGTGGGTCGGCGAAGCGCACCGTGATGCCCTGCGGCGGGAAGGTGTGGGCGAACAGGTTGTAGGTGCCGCCGTAGAGCGTGCTGGCCGAGACGATGTTGTCGCCGCTCTCGGCAATGGTCTGGATGGCAGCGGTGATGGCCGCCATGCCCGATGCCATGGCCAGCGCGCCCACACCGCCTTCGAGCGCGGCCAGGCGGGCTTCGAGCACGCCGTTGGTGGGGTTCATGATGCGGCTGTAGATGTTGCCGGCCACCTTCAGGTCGAACAGGTCGGCGCCGTGCTGCGTGTCGTCGAACGCGTAGGCCACGGTTTGGTAAATGGGCACGGCCACCGCTTTGGTGGTGGGGTCGGGGGTGTAGCCGCCGTGCACGGCAATGGTTTCGAGGTGCATGTGTTGTCTCCTGCTGGGTCGTCAAAGGTGCAGCATCTTCATGCCTTCTCGACTTGCGATCAAGGAAAAAAACACGGCTCAAACATGACCTTGGTCATGCGCCCAACAGGGGTTGACTTCTTACCCTCCATGAACCAACTGCGCCGGTACTTTCGACGCTCGTTTCCGTTCAGATCGCAAGGAGTTCAACCCATGACCACACACACAAACACACGCAGGCACGGCTGGTATGCCGCGGCAGCTCTGGCAGCCTCTTTGTTGCTGTCGGCACAGCAGCCCGCACAGGCACAGTCCGTCAAATGCCCCAACCAGACGCTTCAGTGGACAACCAGCTGGACGTATTCCACCTGCAGCGCCATGACAGGCGAAGCGGCTTCCGGCGTCACGGTCTACATCTACGACAACACGGCGCCTGAAACCGGCTGGGCAGGTCTGCGCTGCAACAATGGCACATGGCAAAAGCCGAACAGCTACGAGTGCAAGGGTGGTACAGCCCCGGGTGGATCATCCGGCGGATCGACCAGCAGCTCATCGTCGGGAACCGGTACCAGCACCGCCACCCCTGCTGTGGCGCCTGTTTTTGCGGCACCGGCACAAATACCCGCTGACATTGCGGCCGCGCGGTTGCTCGAACAAGCCACCTTCGGCCCCACCCCCGCAGACATGGCCTTGGTCAAATCCATGGGGGCAAGCGCCTGGATCAACCAGCAGATCGGCATGAAGGCCACGCCCATCGTTCCCGGCGATACCGGCAGCGTGGACCCGGTGCGCCAGCGCTGGTTCCAGGCCATGGCCTCGGCACCCGACCAGTTGCGACAGCGCATGATCTTTGCGCTGTCGCAGATCATGGTGGTGTCGTCCGACAAAAACCCCTATGCCAACGAAATCACCCCCTGGCTCCAGACGCTGGACAAACATGCGTTCGGCAAGTTCGGTGACCTGCTGCGCGAAATGACCCTGAACCCGGCCATGGGCAAATACCTGGCACTGGGCCACAGCAAGGCACCGTCACCCAACGAAGACTTCGCCCGCGAAGTGATGCAACTGTTCACCATCGGCCTGCACGAGATGAACATGAACGGCAGCTACCAACTGGATGGCGCGGGCAAACGCATACCCACCTACAACCAGACCACCATCTCCGAAATGGCCCGTGCACTCAGCGGCTGGGGCTTTGCCAACGGCTACGAGGACATGAGCACCCCACTGGTGGCCCGTGAAGCTCATCACGACAAGGGGGCCAAAACCATTGTGCGGGGCATCCAGCTGCCCGCGGGTCAGACCGCCCAGCAGGACATGACGGCGGTGATGAACGCCTTGCTCCAGCACCCCAACCTCGCGCCCTTCATCTCGGTCCGACTGATTCGCCATTTCGTGAGAAGCAACCCTTCGGGCGCCTACATCCAGCGCGTGTCCACCGTATTCAAGAACACCGACGGCGACCTGGCGGCCGTTGTGCGGGCCATTCTGCTGGACGCGGAAGCCCGCATGGATCAACCAGACACCCACAGCGGCCGGCTGAAAGACCCCATGCTGCACACCCTGAGTCTGGTGCGTGCGCTGAACGGCCAGGTGGTTGACCCGAAAAATGTCTTGTGGGACTACTTCCTGATGGGTGAGCGCCTGGCACAGGCCCCCAGCGTGTTCAGCTTCTATTCGCCACTCACGTCCTTGCCTGACAACCCGGGCTTTGTGGGTCCTGAATTCCAGATTTTCAGCGGAGGCCATGCCATACGCCGAGCCAACTTCCTGTTGAACATGCTGAGCGGAAATATGTCGGGTTCTTTCGCCATAGAGATCACGCCCTATGTCACGGCCGCCAAAGATCCGCAGGCACTGATGGCCTTGGTCAACAAAACCCTGCTGCAAAACCGCATGAGCGAAACCTCGCGCCAGGCCATCGGTACCGCCGTGTTCAACATCAGCGACATGAAGCAGCGGGCACTCACCGCGCTCTACCTCACGGCCATCACCGCCGAATTTGCGGTCCAGCACTGAACGTCCGAGACACACAGCCATTGCGCAAAGGAGAACCCAGCATGACCCACCACCACACCAACCGCCGTGCATTTCTGGGCCAGTCGGCCCGCTCTCTGGGACTGGCCTCACTGGCGTCCACCGGACTGCTCAGCCTCTCGGCCCCCGCCAGTGCCGCCGTCTCCGACTACAAGGCCCTGATTTGCGTGTTTCTGCCCGGCGGCAACGACGGCGACAACACCATCGTGGCCCGTGAGGCCTCCCGCGTCAGTGCCTACAACGCCATCCGTGGCGGCAGCGGCCTGGCCCTCAGCGGTGGCCAACTCATGCCCACACGCGCATCAGGCAACCAAGCGTTTGCATTCAACGCCCAGCTCTCGGCGCTGGACGGGCTGTACGTCCAAGGAAAAGTCGCCGTCCTGCTCAATATGGGCAACCTGGCCAAACCCCTGACCAAGGCCGACTACCAGAGCGGAGCCACCGTACCGGGTGAACTGTTTTCCCATCCCGACCAACAGGTGCAGGCCCATGCGGGCTTGGCTGCCGCATCGGCCACCGGCTGGGGGGGCCGCCTGCTGGATGCCGTGGGATCGAATCGGCCTCTCGATGCCATCGCCATCGGATCGGCAGGCATGTTTGTCCAGGGCAACATCCACCGGGGTAACCTGGTGCCTGAAACCGGCGGCATTTCGCTCAGCGGCTTCAACTTTTGGCCACAGAAAGAGGCCGACCAGCGGATGGATGCCCTGAAAAAAATACTGGCCAGCGACAGCGGCAACCGGGTGTCCAACGCGGCCAACAAGGCCCTGACCGATGGCTTGACTTTGTCAGCGCTGCTCAAAACAGCAACCGCTGCACCACTGGCCGCCAGCTTTCCCGGCACCGGCCTGGGCAACCAACTCAAAGTGGCCGCACAGCTGATTGCCCACAACGCCAAACAAGGGGCCGGCAGACAGGTGTTTTATGTGTCGCTGCCGGGGTTTGACACCCATAGCGGCCAATCCTGGGCGCATGCCGATCTGCTGAGCAAACTGGGAGCGGCCCTGTCTGCGTTCCAGACCGCCATCACCAATGCGGGTCTGGAAAAACAGGTCACGTTGTTCACCGCTTCGGAGTTTGGCCGCACGTTCGCGCCCAACAACAGTGGCACCGACCACGGCTGGGGCAGCCATGCCGTGGTCATGGGCGGCGCCGTCAAGGGCGGGGTATACGGTCAATTTCCAGATTTCACGCTGGGTGGCCCTGACGATGCCACCACGCGCGGCACCTGGATTCCGACCATCAGCAACCAGCAGATCGGGGCCACGCTTGGAAAATGGTTTGGCGTCGATGCCGCGACGCTGGACACCGCGGTGTTCCCCAACGAGTTGAAAAATTTCAACATCAAGGATCTGGGGTTCATAGGCTGACGCCATTCCAGACGCAACGTCAGGGCGCACCTGGGGGTTGAAGTCCCCGGCGTGGAATGGGTGTTGAAAATACGATGGACGTGCGGGTTTCTCCGAACATATTGATGGAGCCCAGAAACTGCTCCAGATCGGCCAGGTCGCGGGCCACCACGGTCATGAGGTAGGAATCGGCACCGGCCACATGGTGGCATTCAATCACTTGGGGCATGGTTCGCAACTTGTCCAACAACTGCTTTTTGCCCGGCTGAAACACGGTGATGCCCACCACCGCCTGCACGCTGTAGCCCGCACGTGCGGGCTCCAACTGCGCCACGATGTTGCGCACCACACCAGACTCCTGCAAACGGCGCAGGCGCTCGGTGGTGGATGGAATGGACAGGCCCACCTTGGCCGCCAGCACCTTGAGCGGCGCACGGCCATCCTCCTGCAAGGCCTGCAACAGCAGCCACGATTTCGTGTCCAGCACGAAGCTGGCGTCTGAAACAAAAGACATGGCCGTTTCTCCTGAAATTTTGTCAAGAACAGGCAATTTTGCCTTCGAATTTCGAATTCACCGCGCACGGCAGCTCCAGATAATTCATCCATTCCCTGACCAACCACGCCAACAGCGACCGGGCACCGCTGGCCCGGACACGACTCAACGATGCTGCAACCTTCGATCCTCGTGGTTGACGACCATCAACTGCTGCGCTTGGGCATGCGCTCGACCCTGAATGCCCTGGGCCTGGACAGCACCCCCATGCTGGAGGCCGAAAGCCTGAAAGACGCGCTGAACCTGTACCGGCAGCACCAGCACGACACCGGTCTGGTCATCCTGGATCTGAACCTGCCCGACAGCAAAGGCCTGTCGGGCCTGCAAACCTTCAAGCAACAGTTTCCGGCGGCACGCATCGTGGTGCTCTCGGGCACGGTGGACCCGGCCATTGCGCAAGAAGCGCAGGAACTGGGCGCGGAAGGGTTTTTCCCCAAATCGGGCGACCTGGGCAAACTCACCTCCACCCTGCTGCGCGCAGTTCGCCCCAGCCCCACGCCGGCAAGGCCGCATGCCCCCCTGCGCCACCACAGCGAGGGCATGCGGCTGAGCGAACGTGAACTGGAGATTCTGGAACTGGTGCTGCAAGGCAAAACCAACCAGGAAATCGTCGAGCGGACGGATCTGCGCCTGGGCACAGTCAAGAACTACATCTCAGGCCTGTTCGTTGTGTTCAATGTCAGCTCGCGCTCCAAGTTGATCAGCCTGTTCCGCTGATGCCTGCCAAGTCGATGACGCCCGCCACCGCCCCGTCCTCCTTGCCCATGGAAGCCGAGGTGCAGCGCCAGGTGCGGGCACACTTGGTGGCCCAGTTTTACGCCACGGTCAAACAACAGTTTTTGCCCGTGTTTGTGATCACACCCCTGTGGGGCAGCATGTTCTACATGGAGTACCGACGGCCTGCCATCCTGTGGTGGGTGGGCATCACCATGGCCGCGCAAATTCTGCGGCTGACCCTGAACCTGCGCTACCGGGCTCAGCCCCATACCCACGCCGACCCACAACGCTGGGAAAAGCAGGCCTGGTGGACCGCCGTTGTCAGTGGTTTGACCTATGCGGCGGGCCCCTGGACCATGTTCGACAGCCAGAACCAGACATTCAATGCCCTGCTCATGCTCTGGTTTCTGGGCATGATTGCCGGAGCCGCGCCTGCCCTGGCCTCCATGCGCAAGGCCATGGTCTGGTTTTGCAGCATCACGGGCTTCAGCCTGGCACTGTGCATGGCCAGCGGTGGCACCGGTCTGTACCTGGGCCAAGCCATCGGGTCGGCGGTGGCCACCGTGGTGTTCATCTGGTTTGGCCTGCAGACCCACCGCCTGCAGGCCTCATCGCTGCGGCTGGGACTGGAGAAAAACGCCCTGGCCGAGGACCTGGAACGCCAGGTGCAGATCGCCCGGGAAGCCAGCGCCGAAAAAAGCCGTTTTCTGGCGGCAGCCAGCCACGACCTGCGCCAGCCCCTGCACGCGCTGACCCTGTTCGGCGAAGCCCTGCGGCGCAAATACGCCAACGCCCCCGATGCGGCCGACCTTGACCGGCTGATGCAGTCGGTGCTGGCCCTGAACGCATCGCTCAACACCATGCTCGACATCTCACGGCTCGATGCCGGGGTGGTGCCCGTCAACCTCCGGCCGGTGGACCTGAACACCCTCTTCGCGGCTCTGCGCCAGACCTACCTGGCCCGCGCCGAAAGCCGGCAACTGTCCCTGCGGTTTCGCAGCGGCGGGCGGTGGGTGCTGGCCGACCCCCACCTGCTGGAGCGTCTGGTGGGCAACCTGGTGGAAAACGCCATCAAGTACACCGAAACCGGCGGTGTGCTGGTGTGCGCCCGGCCACAGCGCGGACCCGATGGCACCCCGCAGGTGAGGCTGGAGGTGCGCGACTCCGGGCTGGGCATCCCGAAAGAGCACCACACAAAGGTGTTCGACGAGTTCTTCCAGCTCGGCAACCCCGGGCGGGACCGCTCCCAGGGACTCGGCATCGGGCTGTCCATCGTGAAACGGCTGGTGCAACTGCATGGCCTGCACCTGGGCCTGCGTTCGGCTTCAGGCTGTGGCTCCACGTTTTCTCTGTTGCTGACACCCTCGGCAACCAGGCCGCCCACCACAGAATGGGCCACCTCGGTCCCGTCCGCACCACCGCCGCTGGCAACGGACCCCGCGCACGGCGTGAGACTGGAGGGCTTGAACGTGCTGGTGGTCGATGACGAAGTGGCCATCACCACCGCCATGTCGGCCCTGCTGTCATCGTTTGGGGCCCGCGTGGTGACGGCATCCGGTTCCGGCAGCGCCATGCAGGCCGTGCAGGCCCACCCCGAGCTGGACATCGCCATCATCGACTTCCGGCTGGGCGCCCAGGAAACCGGCATCGACCTCGCCCCCCGCCTGGCCGAAGCCAGGGGGAAACCACTGCCATTCGCCGTCATCACCGGCGATACCGGCCCCGCCGAAATCCAGCGGTTGCGCGACTCTGGGGCCACCGTCTGCTTCAAACCGCTGGAGGCCAACATCTTGCTGGACACGATCATCCAACTGAGCAACGCCACCCGTTGAACAGCCGACGCCCCCCCGGGTAACCGCACGCCTCAGAGGCTGAGCGTTTTTCGGGCGTGTCCGAGCGACGCCTCAAAACGTGCCCGATCAAGGCGCAAAGCACAGCCATGGCTTGAGCCTGTAAAGCGCATGTGCAACGCAGAGGGTGCGTTTGGGGGTGGTGAGCGGGCATGAGCGAGACGCTCAACCTCTTAGCGCAAAGACGGGTTCGGCCTGTGCGGCTTGGGTGGTGACCGCCTGGGCACAACGGCCTGACCAGAACGGCCCGGTGCTGCCTTGGGCGTGACCTTCTCTCGGGCCACCTCGGCCAGGCGGCGGGCAAAGGTGACGGCCTCATCGTCTGAAGGCAAGCGCAATTCCACCCGTCCCACCCCCTTGGCCATGATGCCCAGCGCACTGGCGGCGGCTTGGCTCAAGTCGATCACGCGGTTGCTGTGAAAGGGCCCCCGGTCGTTGATGCGCACCACCACGCCCACACCTGTATTGGCGTTGGTGACATGCAGCAGTGTGCCCATGGGCAGGGTACGGTGGGCAGCCGTCATGTCGTCGCGAGAGAACAACTCCCCACTGGCGGTCGGTCGGCCATGGAAGCCGGGACCGTACCACGAAGCCACGCCGGATACCAGACCCGGCAGAGCCGCCGTGTTGGCCCGCAAGCCCATCGGGCTGACGCTGGTGTCCGCAGCAGGATCGACATCACCCGGCCAATGCACAACAGGCGGCTTGGACGGGGGACTCAATCCAGGCCCCAAGGAGTGCCTGCCAGCCTGACTGACCGGGACCGGGTCCGGGTCCGGGTTCTGGACCTGCAGCGCGGCTGGAGCGACCTCATCCATGGCTGGAACGGGTTCAGACAAGGGCACAGAGAATTCGGAAGCCTGCAGCGCAGGGGCTGCCAGTCCTGCACACAGACACCACCACAACAAGCGCCCGGCCCGCCACACCCGCAGCACCCGGTCAGCCATGGCCAATGGTCACAAACCCAAGCGGGCCAGCACGGCCAGCGTGGCTGCGCTCTGGTTCATGGTGTAGAAATGCAGCGCAGGCACGCCGCCGTTGCGCAGTTGGTCGCACAGGTCGGTCACCACGTCCAGGCCAAAGGCCTTGATGGAGGCGGTGTCGTCGCCAAACGCCTGCAGGCGCAAACGGATCCAGCGCGGAATCTCGGCGCCGCTGGCGTCTGAAAAGCGCATCAGCTGGGTGGAGCTGGTGATGGGCATGATGCCGGGCACCACCGGCACATCGGCGCCGAGCTTGTGGGCATCGTCCACGAAGCGGAAGTAGGCGTCGCTGTTGTAGAAGTATTGGGTGATGGCGCTGTTGGCACCGGCCCGCACTTTGGTGGCGTAGGCCTGCAGGTCGGCGTCGGGCGACTTGGCTTGCGGGTGCACCTCGGGGTAGGCGGCCACTTCAATGTGGAAGTCGTCGCCCGTCTCGGCGCGGATGAAGGCCACCAGATCGCTCGCGTAGTGGAACTCACCACCCATGCCGTAACCGCTGGGCAGGTCGCCGCGCAAGGCCACCAGGCGCTTCACGCCCATCGCTTTCAGCGTGGCCAGCTGTTCGCGCACGCTGGCTTGGGTGGCGCCGATGCACGAAAAATGTGAGGCCGCTGCCACGCCTTCGGCCTGGATGGCGCTGACGGTGTCAAACGTACCCTGCTGGGTGGAGCCGCCTGCGCCGTAGGTGACCGAGCAAAATTCGGGCTTGGCGGCGTAGAGCTGCTGGCGCACCAGACGCAGCTTCTCGGCGCCTTCGGGTGTCTTGGGTGGGAAAAATTCAAAACTCAGGGGCAGGCCCATTTGGGATCCTCCTAAAAAACGTTGTTGTGCGCGGTTGGCCGCATCAAGCCGCTGCACGGGCCGACACAAAAAATTCGCGGTTGCCGTCACCGCCGGTGATCGGGCTTTCAAAGTAGTCGAGCAGCGCCAGGGCGTGTTCGCGGCAGGCTTGCTCGATGCGCTCGCGCACCACGGCGTAGCTGGCGGGGTCTTTCACCAGGCCACCTTTGCCAATTTGGGCCGGTTGCAGTTCAAACTGCGGCTTCACCAGCATCAACAAGTGGCCACCCGGCTTGAGCAGCGGCACGATGGCCGGCCACACCAGCGTCTGCGAGATGAACGACAGGTCGCCCACGATCAGGTCAAACGGCGCCTCGCCACCACCCGCTGCGGCCACAGCCTCGGCATCCAGATCGCGTGCATTGCATTGCTCAATACCCACCACGCGGGCATCGGCGCGCAGCCTGGGATGCAACTGGCCCTGGCCCACGTCCACACCCACCACCTGCGCAGCACCGCGGTGCAGCAGGCAGTCGGTGAACCCACCGCTGCTCTGGCCCACGTCCAAACAACGCATGCCGGCAACAGACAAAGCCACGCGGCTGATCGCCCCGTCCAGTTTCAAGCCACCGCGCGAGACAAAGCGCGATTCGGCGCCATCCAGCAACTGCAGCTCCACCGTTTCGCGCAGCTCATCGCCATTTTTGGTGACGGTTTTCCAATCGCCACCCGACACGCGCCAGCGCACGCCCGAGGCAATGAGCCGCTGGGATTGCGAACGTGAAGCAGCCAGGCCGCGTTCGACTAAGAGTTGGTCAGCACGCATGACAAGACACTTTTAAAACTGTGAGGCATTGAGAGGGATGGGCCCTTGGCCCAGGGCACCGCCGGGCCGGCTTTGCCGGACGGCCAGTGTCGCCCCCTGGGGGGGGTGACGCCGCAAGGCGGCGCGGGGGTACTTAATACCTGTAGGTGTTGGCTTTGTACGGGCCCTGCTTGGGCACGCCGATGTAAGCCGCCTGCTCGTCGCTCAACTCGGTCAGCATCGCGCCCACTTTCTTCAGGTGCAGACGCGCCACTTTTTCGTCCAGGTGCTTGGGCAGCGTGTAGACCTTGCCCACGTCGTAGCCGTCGGCATGGCAGAACAGCTCGATCTGCGCAATGGTCTGGTTGGCAAAGCTCGACGACATGACGAAGCTGGGGTGGCCGGTGGCGCAGCCCAGGTTCACCAAACGGCCCTTGGCCAGCAAGATGATTTTCTTGCCGTCCGGGAACACCACGTGGTCCACCTGCGGCTTGATCTCGTCCCAGGTCAGCTTGTCCAGCGAAGCCACGTCGATCTCGTTGTCGAAGTGGCCGATGTTGCAGACGATGGCCTGGTCTTTCATGGCCGCCATGTGCTCGTAGCGGATCACGTTTTTGTTGCCGGTGGCCGACACAAAAATGTCGCACTTGTCGGCAGCGTATTCCATGGTCACCACTTTGAAGCCTTCCATCGCGGCTTGCAGGGCGTTGATGGGGTCGATCTCGGTCACCCAGACCTGGGCGCTCAGAGCGCGCAGAGCCTGGGCCGAGCCCTTGCCCACGTCGCCATAACCGGCCACCACGGCCACTTTGCCGGCAATCATCACGTCGGTGGCGCGCTTGATGGAGTCC
>NZ_JAUSOO010000126.1 GCF_030656115.1 Hydrogenophaga sp. | reverse complement strand
CGACTTTCAACTGGAGACGATACACATGAAACACAAGGACATGCAGGATGTTCTCGGCGGCTTGGGGTTGGCTGCCCTCGGGGTGTTTGCGGCGGTCTACGCCCAGCGCTACGAGTTCGGCGATCTCAACCGCATGGGTGCGGGCTTCTTTCCGGTCTCGCTGGGCATCTTGCTGGCAGTTCTGGGGGTCATGATCGCGGTTCCGGCCTTTTTTCGCAGTGGGCCAGCCATCGAGCTGAAATGGAAGACATTCGCCCTGGTCATGGCCAGCGTGGTCGCCTTTGCCCTCACGCTGAAGGTGCTGGGCCTGGTTCTGGCGACCGTGCTGGCTGTGGTGGTGGCCACGCTGGCCGACAACGAAACCCGCTGGAAAAGCCGCCTGATGATTGCAGCAGGCGTCGCACTGATCACCTACCTGGTGTTTGGACTGGGCCTCGGCATGGTGTTGCCTACATGGCCATGGAGCCCCTGATGGCAAACACCTCCCAGACCGCTCACCCCACAACACACTGAGAGACACAACACCATGGACATTCTCAACGGTCTGATGCTGGGCCTTGAATCGGCATTGAATCCGGTCACGCTGCTGTATTGCTTTATTGGCGTTTTTCTGGGCACGCTGATTGGCGTGTTGCCCGGCATCGGGGCTCTTGCCGCTATTTCGCTGCTGCTGCCCATCACATACCACATCCCCCCCACCGCAGCCATCGTGATGCTGGCGGGCGTGTATTACGGTGCCCAATACGGCGGCTCCACCGCGTCGATTCTGCTGAACCTGCCGGGCACACCGTCGTCGGCGGTGGCCTGCCTGGACGGCTACCCCATGGCCAAGCAGGGCCGGGCGGGTGTTGCGCTGTTCATGACCACCATCGCCTCGTTCGTCGGCTCGATGCTGGGCATTCTGGCGCTGGTCTTGTTCTCGCCAGCGATTGCTGAGCTGGGCCTGAAATTCGGCGCCGCCGAGTACTTTGCCATGATGCTGCTGGGCCTCATTGCCGCTTCAGCGCTGGCCTCGGGTTCGCCCGCCAAAGGCTTGTCCATGGTGGTGCTGGGCTTGCTGCTGGGCACGGTGGGCACCGACGTCAACTCGGGCCAGGCGCGCTTTGACTTCGGCATCCCGGAGCTGATGGGCGGCATCAACCTGGTGGCGTTGGCCATGGGCGTGTTCGGCATTTCTGAAGTGATCTCCGGCATCAACCAGGTGCGGGGCAGCGACGTCAAGGAAAAAATCACCCTGCGCACCATGACACCCACGCGCAAGGATGTGAAAGATTCGATCATGCCCATGCTGCGCGGCACGGGTATTGGCAGTTTCTTCGGCGCCTTGCCTGGCACCGGCGCTTCCATTGCCTCGTTCATGTCCTACGCCGTCGAAAAGAAAATTGCCAAGGACCCCAGCCGTTTTGGCAACGGCGCCATTGAAGGCGTGACCGCGCCCGAAGCGGCCAACAACGCCGCCGCACAAACCGCCTTTGTGCCCACGCTGTCGCTGGGCATTCCGGGCGACGCCGTGATGGCGCTGATGCTGGGCGCGTTGATCATCCACGGCATCCAGCCCGGCCCGATGCTCATGTCCCAGCAACCCGATCTGTTCTGGGGCCTGATCGTGAGCTTCGG
>NZ_JAUSOO010000142.1 GCF_030656115.1 Hydrogenophaga sp. | reverse complement strand
CTTCATGCTGATGACGTCCGAGCCCGCACCCGGCTCGCTCATGGCGAGCGCGCCCACGTGTTCGCCGCTGATGAGTTTGGGCAGGTATTTGGCCTTTTGCTCAGGCGTGCCGTTGCGGTTGATCTGGTTCACGCACAGGTTGCTGTGCGCGCCGTAGGACAGGCCCACCGAGGCGCTGGCGCGGCTGATTTCTTCCATGGCGATCATGTGCGCCAGGTAGCCCATGCCCGCGCCGCCATCGGCCTCGGGCACGGTGATGCCCAGCACGCCCAGGTCGCCCATCTTGCGCCACAGGTCCATGGGGAACTGGTCATTGCGGTCGATCTCGGCGGCGCGCGGCGCGATCTCGGCTTGCGCAAAATCGCGCACCGCGTCGCGCAGCGCGTCAATGTCTTCACCGAGCTGGAAATTGAGGCCGGGCAGGTTGTTCATGGGGTGTCTCCTGAAGGGTTTGGGGTATGCGCGCCTGATGAGAAAGAACGCGTGTGAAGAATCAATACGTCTTGGGCACCGGCACCAGCGTCTGCTGCATCACCGCGCAGTCCGTGCGCTGGCCGTCGGGTGCCACATGCACCACGTCGGCGGTGGTGACGATGATGCGCTTGCCGCCCTTGACCACGCGGCCAGTGGCCTGCAGCTCACCGCCTTGAAACGCGGTGAGAAAGTTGATTTTGTATTCCACCGTGGTCACCTCCATGCCCTCGGGCGCCACCGTCAAACCGGCGTAACCACCCGCAATGTCGGCCAGCGCGCCCATGGCACCGCCATGGAAACCGCCCTGCTGCTGCGTCACGCGGTCGGAATACGGCAGCGCCAGCGTCACCGTGCCGGGTGCCACCGCCAGCAGGCGCACGCCCAACTGCTGCATCATGCCTTGTCGGTCCAGGCTGGACTGCACGCGCTGGCGCAGAGCGGCGTGTTCGGTGGGTGCTGAGGTCATGGTTTGATTGACGTTTACGTAAACGTCAATTATGCGCGAATCGCCACTGGGTCGGCAAGTCGGGGCAACCCTGATCCCCGGTGAGCACCGGCCTGGGGCGGCCCGCCGGATATGCTTCAAGCCCCATGCCCTACACCCTGCCCACACCCGTTCACAGCGAACTGATCATCAAAAAGAGCCGCTTTCTGGGCTGCGTGGAGTCGGTCCCCGACCGCAGCGCCGCGCTGGCGCGGGTGGCGCAGCTGCGCGCCCAACACCCCGGCGCCACACATGTGTGCTGGGCGCTCATGGCCGGGGGCCATTCGGCCGCCAACGACGACGGCGAACCGGGCGGCACCGCCGGGCGGCCGATGCTGGAGGTGCTGCGCCACCAGGACCTGGACGGCGTGCTGGCCACGGTGGTGCGCTACTACGGCGGCACGCCGCTGGGCGCGGGCGGCCTGGTGCGCGCCTACACCGACAGCGTGGCGCAAGCGCTGCTGAAAGCCGAAAAAATGCCGGTGGTGCGCCAGCAAACGCTGCGCTGCGTGCTGCCCTACGCGCTGGAAGGCTGGCTGCGCCGCGAGCTGGACGCGCACGGCGCCAGCCTGCTGGACGTGGCCCACGGCGAGGGCGTGAGCGCCACCCTGCGCGTGCCCGAGGCGCAAGCCGCCGCGCTGGTGCGCCGCATCAACGACGCGGGGCAGGGCCAGGTGGTGTGGCTCGGTGAGCCGGATGGGGCTGACGGCGACGCGTGACCCGTGTGAAAACGCAGGGCCGGTTCAACCGGCTTTGCCCGCCTTGTCCAGCTTGGCCAGCAAGGCGCGCGCTTCTTTTTCGTGCACCTTCACCTCGTCCAGGTTGGCCACGAGGTCGGCCATTTGCTCTTCCAGCTGGCGCCGGTGGTCGGCCAGAATCAACAGGAACTTGCGCAACTGCGGCCCGGTGTCGCGCGGGCTGTCGTACATCTCGATGATTTCCTTGGCCTCGCTCAGCGACAACCCCAGGCGCTTGGCGCGCAGCGTGAGCTTCAGGCGGGTGCGGTCGCGCGCGCTGTAGACCCGGTTGCGCCCGCCCGGACCTTCACGCTGCGGCTGCAGCAGGCCCATGTCTTCGTAAAAGCGGATGGCGCGCGTGGTCAGGTCGAACTCGCGGGCGAGGTCGCTGATGGTGAAGGTCGTCTGGGTCGCCATGGGGCCGTGGGGGATCGGATCGTGTCGGGTTGCAGACAGTGCGCGCGGGACGCACTCCCTAGAATGGCCTGAATAGTGACGTTTACGTTAACGTCACTCCGAACCATCTTACCGGAATCCCCGACCCATGCAGCCAGACAAAGAGCAACTTGAAGCGCGCCTGCACTACCCGCTGGGGCAGGCGCTGCCCGAGCCCGGCCGGACGCTCGGGGTGGCGCCCGGTGTGAAGTGGCTGCGCATGGCGCTGCCGTTTGCGCTCGACCACATCAACCTCTGGCTGCTGCGCGACACCCAAGACGGCCGCGAGGGCTGGACCGCCGTGGACTGTTGCATTGCGCACGACGCCGCCAAAGCCCAGTGGGACCGCGTGTTTGAACACGAGCTGGAGGGCCTGCCTATTCTGCGGGTGGTGGTGACGCACATGCACCCCGACCACATCGGCCTGGCGCATTGGCTGTGCCAGCGCTGGACCACCGCACAGCACGACTGCCACCTCTGGATCAGCGCCACCGACCACGCCATCGCGTGCACCGCCAGCCAGAGCACCACCGGTTTTGGCGGCGAAACCGCCGCCGCATTTTTTGCCTCACAGGGCCTGACCGACGCCGACCAGCTGGCCCAGATTCGGGGCCGCGCCAGCTACTACCCCAACCTGGTGCCCGCGGTGCCGCGCCAGTATCACCGCCTCATGGACGGCGGGCAACTCACCATCGGCGGGCGGGCCTGGCAATGCATCAGCGGCTACGGTCACGCGCCCGAACACATCGCCCTGCACTGCCCCGAGCTGGGCGTGCTGATCAGCGGCGACATGGTGCTGCCCCGCATTTCCACCAACGTGAGCGTGTACGACCAGGAGCCCGAGGCCGACGCGCTGACCCTGTTTCTGGACTCGCTGGACAAATTTCTGCCCCTGCCGGCTGCCACGCTGGTGCTGCCGTCGCACGGCAAGCCCTTCACCGGCCTGCACGAACGCATCCAGCAGCTGAAAGACCACCACGCCGACCGGCTGGCCGAGGTGCTGCAGGCCTGCCAGGCCCAGCCCTGCAGCGCCGCCGACATCCTGCCGGTGATGTTCAAACGCCCGCTCGACCTGCACCAGACCACCTTTGCCATGGGCGAGGCGGTGGCGCATTTGCACCGGCTGTGGCACGGCGGGCAGTTGGTGCGCAGCCGGGGTGTGGATGGCGTGTTTCGTTTTCGTACGGCCTGATAGGCGGAGCGGCTTTCGCTCACTCCCCCAAAGGCACGGCCGCGCGCTTGAGCGCCTGGCGCCGCTGTTGGTGGTCGGGCAGGATGCTGGCCACCACGTCCCAGAACTGGGGGCTGTGGTCCATGTGGCGCAGGTGGCTGAGTTCGTGCACCACCACATAGTCCACCATGCTCAGCTTGAGGTGAATGAGCCGCCAGTTCAGGCGGATGGTGCCGTTGGCGCTGGCGCTGCCCCAGCGGGTGCCAGCGCGGGACAGGCGCAGTTTTTCGTAGCGCACACCCAGCAGCGGCGCGAAGTGGTCGAGCCGCTCGGTGAACAGGGTTTGGGCCTGGCGCATGAGCCAGGCCTGGGCGGCGTCGCGTATCTGGGCTTCGCTGGCGCTGTGGGCCAGCCCCAGGCGCAGCGTGGCCTGTGCGTGGCGGGCGCCGGGCTCGGGCGGTTGCAGCGCAGCCCCCACCTGGTTGAAGCTGTGCGCGGGGTCGAGCACCAGGCGCACGCGCTGGCCCAGAAAGTCCAACTCGGCACCGTCGGCCCACACGGTGCGCGCTTGCGCCAATTCGCCCGCACGTTCGCGCGCGCGCTGCAGCTTGTCCAGCACCCAGGCGGCTTTGGTGTGCAGCAGGGCTTCGACCTCGCTCACCGGCGTCCAGCGCGGCGCGCTCACGCGCAGCCCCTCGGGACCGACCGACAGGCCAATGGTGCGGCGCTTGCCGCGTTTGAACTCGTAGGCCACCTCGCAGCTCTGCAGCACCAGCAGGCGGTTGGCGCGGGGGTGGTGCCAGGTGCCGGGCTGAAACACGTGGCTCAGGGGCAGCGCAGGGGCTGCAGCAGCCGGTTCGGCCTCGGGACGCTGCGGGGGTGTGGGCGTCGGGCGTTCGCGGGGCGCCGACACGGGCTCGGGGTCTGCGCCCCCCAGAAAATCCAGCGCGAGCTGCATCAGGCGCTGCATGGCTCTTGAACGCTCAGACCTTGGCGGTTTCGGCGGCTTCGGGCGGATAGGCCGACGGGTCCAGGCGCCGCATCTCGGCCTCGATCCAGGCCTCCACCTCGGCCATCAGCTCGTCGGCCTGGCGACCGGCACTGGGAATGGGTTTGCCAATGGAAAACTCCACCACACCCGGCTTCTTGATGAAGGCCTTGCGCGGCCAGCATTTGGCCGACGTGACCGCCACCGGAATCACCGGGGCACCGGTGCGGATGGCCAGGCGCGTGCCGCCGGTTTTGTAGACGCCTTTCTGGCCCCGATCGATGCGGGTGCCTTCGGGAAACATGATGACCCAGGTGCCCCGGTCCAGCAGGCGCTGGCCTTGTTGAACCACCTTGACGAAAGCGCGGGCGCCGTCGGCGCGGTCGATGTGGATCATGTCCATGCGGGCCATGGCCCAGCCAAAGAAGGGCACGCGCAGCAGCTCTTTCTTGAACACAAAAGCCAGCGGGTGCGGCATCAACGCCGCCATGCTGAAGGTTTCCCAGAGCGACTGGTGTTTGACCAGCAGCACGGCGGGCGCGGTGGTTCCCACCGGCAGGTTTTCATAGCCAATCACCTGGTTGCGGATGCCCAGAATGACCGTACCGCCATCGACCGCCAGCTTGAGCCAGCGGGCGCACATCCAGTAAACCTGGTCGGGTTTGAGGAACGGGGCCGCCGCCACCACCGCCAGCGCCCACGGCACCACCGTGACGGCCATGAAGAGCAGGTGCAAAACGGAACGCAGGAAGTTGATCACGATCATGGGGCGGCCATTGGAGCAAAGGGTCAATCCGTTGGCTGTGCGAGCAGCCAGTCGGCAAAGGCAGACAGGTCGTCGTGGACCTGGGTGCCGGGCGGAAGTGTGGGAACGGGGCTGGCGAGCTCGGCACCCAGGCCACTGTGCCCGCGCAGGGCTGCAGACTGGCCGGTGAGCAAGAGGTGGGTGTTGCACCCGGCGGCGGCGGCGGCCTGCACATGGCGCACCGCATTGCCGGCGGCGGGCACGCGGGCCAGGTCCATGCCGAAACGCTGACCGATCTGCACAAACAGCCCCGGCGCCGGTTTGCGGCAGTCGCACGCGTCTTCGGGCGCGTGCGGGCAGAAAAACACCGCCTCCACCCGCGCGCCGGCCGCCGCCAGCTGGCGGTGCATTTTGGCGTGGATGGCGTTGAGCGAAGCCATGTCAAACATGCCGCGGCCAATGCCGCTCTGGTTGGTGGCCAGCACCACGCGCCAGCCGCCCTGGTTGAGCAGCGCCACCGCTTCGAGCGCACCGGGCAGCGCCTCCCACTCGTCGGGCGAGGCCACGTAGTCGTCGCGGTTGCGGTTGAGCGTGCCGTCGCGGTCGAGGATGAGCAGTTTCATGCGGTGCTCCAGGGGTCCGTGACGGTACGCCAGCCGGTCAGGCCGCCAGACGCGACAAGTCGGCCACGCGGTTCATGGCCTCGTGCAGGGTTTTGAGCAGGCCGAGCCGGTTGGCCTTGAGGGCTGGGTCGTCGGCGTTGACCATGACGCCGTCAAAGAACGCGTCCACCGGGGCGCGCAGGGCGGCCAGCGCCTGCAGGCTGGCGGTGTAATCGCCTGCGTCGAACTGGGCGTTGGCGGCGGGCACGGTGGCTTGCATGGCGGCGAACAGCGCTTGTTCGGCGGGTTCGACCAGCGCGGATGCGTTCACCGCCACGGCGACTTCGGCTTCGGACTTCTTGAGGATGTTGCCGATACGCTTGTTGGCGGCGGCCAGCGCGGGGGCTTCGGGCAAGGCGGCAAAAGCGCGCACGGCCTGCAAGCGTTGGGCCACATCGGCCAAACGGTCCGGACGCAAGGCCAGAACAGCGTCAACTTCTTGCGCACTAAATCCCTGCTCGCGCAGACCTCCAGCGAGGCGGTCGTAGATGAAGTCTGCTAGCGGAACCGTCGGGTCGGTGATCCTGTCCCCGAAGACCTTCGCTGCAGAGTGAAGCAATGTATCGAGATGGAGCGGCAACGCTTTCTCGACCAGCATGCGAACAACACCCAGCGCATGCCGCCGCAGCGCAAACGGGTCTTTGTCGCCCGTGGGCAGGTTGCCAATGCCGAACATGCCCACCAGCGTTTCCAGCTTGTCGGCCAGCGCCACCACCACGCCGGTCATGTTGCGCGGCAGTTCGTCGCCGGCAAAGCGGGGTTTGTAGTGGTCTTCAACCGCAAACGCCACCTCTTCGGTCAAACCGTCATGGCGGGCGTAGTAGCCACCCATGATGCCTTGCAGCTCGGGGAACTCGCCGACCATGTCCGTCAGCAGATCGGCCTTTGCAACCGTTGCGGCCTGAGCCGCAGCACCGTCGCTGACTCCATGGACACCAGCTGCCATCAGCTCTCGGGCAATTTCGGCAGCGATCTCGCGCACCCGCAACATGCGCTCGCCCTGCGTGCCCAGCTTGTTGTGATAAACCACTTTGTCCAGCCCAGCCACGCGATCAACCAGGGGTTTCTTCCGGTCCTGGTCAAAGAAAAACTTGGCGTCGGCCAGACGCGGGCGCACCACGCGCTCGTTGCCGCCGATCACGGCGCTGGCGTCGTCGGGGCTGATGTTGCTGACCACGAGGAATTTGTTGGTCAGTTTGCCCTGCGTGTCCACCAGCGGGAAGTATTTCTGGTTGGCCTTCATGGTCAGGATCAGGCACTCCTGCGGCACGTCCAGAAACTGCTTTTCGAATTCACACACCAGCACATTGGGACGCTCCACCAGCGCGGTCACTTCGTCGAGCAGCGCGTCGTCTTCAATCGGCTGGCATCCGCCGCCCACCTTGGCAGCCGCCGCAGCCAGCTGGCGCGCGATCTCGGCCTTGCGCTCGGCGAACGAGGCGATCACCGCGCCGTCCCTCAAGAGCGTGGCGGCGTAGGCGTCGGCGTCGGCCAGCACCACCGGGTCCACGGCGGCTTCAAAGCGGTGGCCGTGCGTGCTGTTGCCGGCGGTCAGCCCCAGGGCTTTCACCGGCACCACGTTGGCGCCGTGCAGCGCCACCAGGCCGTGGGCGGGGCGCACAAACTGCACGCTGCTCCAGCCGGGCAACTCGCAATCGGTTTCCAGCTGGTACGTCATCACCTTGGGAATGGGCAACTTGGCCAGCGCTTCGTCCAGGGCTTTTTGCAGGCCCACGGCCAGTTCCGCGCCGGGCACCACGCTGTCGTAAAACAGCGCTTCGGCTTTGCCGTCGGGCGCGCGCTTCAGTCCAGCCACGGCCGATGCGTCGGCGCCCAGGCCGGCCAGGCGCTTGAGCAGCGCGGGGGTGGCTTGGCCGCTGGCGTCCAGGCCCACGCTCACCGGCATGAGTTTTTGCGACACGGCCTTGTCGGCGGCGCGCTCGGCCACGGCGGTCACGTGCGCGGCCAGGCGGCGCGGCGAGGCAAACGCGGTCACGGCCGAATCGGCCCCTGCCAGGCCCTGGGCCTTGAGTTGGTCAAACAAAACGCTGGCGAAGGCGTCGCCCAGTTTCTTGAGCGCCTTGGGCGGCAGCTCTTCCACAAACAGTTCAACGAGCAAGTTTTGGGTGGTCATCTTGTTGTTCTCCAGCGCTCAGGCGGCTTTCTTCGGCATTTGCTCCACCCAGGCGCGCGGCGCCATGGGGAAACCCAGTCGCTCGCGGCTCTCGTAATAGCTTTGCGCCACACCACGGGCCAGGTTGCGGATGCGGCCAATGTAGGCGGCGCGCTCGGTCACGCTGATGGCTCCGCGCGCGTCCAGCAGGTTGAAGCTGTGGGCGCATTTCAGCACCTGCTCGTAGGCGGGCAGCGCGAGCTGCTGCTCCATGAGGTGCTTGGCCTGCTTTTCATGGGCGGTGAACGCGGTGAACAAAAAGCCGGCGTCGGCGTGTTCAAAGTTGTAGGCCGACTGCTCTTTTTCGTTTTGCAGGTACACGTCGCCGTAGCTCAACACCGTGCCGTCGGCGGCTTTCGTCCACACCAGGTCGTACACGTTGTCCACGCCTTGCAAATACATGGCCAGGCGCTCCAGGCCGTAGGTGATCTCGCCGGTGATGGGCTTGCAGTCGATGCCGCCCACCTGCTGAAAGTAGGTGAACTGGGTCACTTCCATGCCATTGAGCCAGACTTCCCAGCCCAGGCCCCAGGCGCCGAGCGTGGGGTTTTCCCAGTCGTCTTCCACAAAGCGGATGTCGTTCTTCTTCAGGTCAAAGCCCAGCGCTTCGAGCGAGCCCAGGTACAGCTCCAGAATGTTCGACGGCGCTGGCTTCAGGACCACCTGGTATTGGTAGTAATGCTGCAGGCGGTTGGGGTTTTCGCCGTAGCGGCCGTCTTTGGGACGGCGGCTGGGCTGCACGTAGGCGGCTTTCCAGGGCTCGGGGCCCAGGGCGCGCAGAAAGGTGGCGGTGTGGCTGGTGCCGGCGCCCACTTCCATGTCGTAGGGCTGCAGCAGCGCGCAGCCCTGGGCGTCCCAGTAGGACTGCAGTTTCAGAATGATTTGCTGGAAGGTCAACATGCGCTTGGGGCCAGGGCGTTGCCCGGGCTGAAGTG
>NZ_JAUSOO010000117.1 GCF_030656115.1 Hydrogenophaga sp. | reverse complement strand
CTGATCGCTCAGCCCGAATCCACTGAACCGGTTCCCGCAGCCGGTCAGTTCATGAAAAAAGCCCCTCGGCATGCCGAGGGGCTTTTTTCATGAACTGACCGGCTGCGGGAACCGGTTCAGTGGATTCGGGCTGAGCGATCAGTAACCGCCGCGGCCACCGCCACCGCCGTCACGACGACCACCGCCGCCGTAGGGGCTGCGGAAACCACCGTCGCTGCCACCACCACCGTAGCCGCCGCCACCGGAGCGGTCACCGCCACCACCGAAACCGCCGCCACCGCCACGTGGGCCGCCGAAGCCGCCGGTGCGGGGAGGACGGGCTTCCATCGGACGGGCTTCGTTCACCACCAGGCTGCGACCGCCCAGCGATTGACCGTTCATGCCTTCAACAGCAGCTTGCGCTTCTGAATCGTTGCCCATTTCGACAAAGCCGAAACCTTTGGAGCGGCCGGTGTCACGTTCCATCATGACTTTGGCGCTGTTGACAGAGCCGTAAGCGCTGAAAGCTTGCTGCAGGTCTTCGTCGCGGACGGTGTAGGGCAGGTTGCCCACGTACAGTTTGTTGCCCATGGTTGGGACTCCTAATAACACTGAGAAAAATAGCGATGGAGCCCCGTTAGCAAACAAAACCTGTAGCACGCGAAACCAGCCGATCACTTGTCAAGCGAGCGTTTCAGACACTCGCGGGAGGCATTATGCGCGCAATGCCGCATGGCCAGTGACTATTTTTGTGGCGCTGGCTGGGGTGTGCGCAGGCGATGCGCAATAACAACACCCCACCCGCCAGCGGCACGCGGACACGGTGTGGGTCACGCCGCAGTGGTGGTCCATCACCAGCGTCCGCAGGCGCTAACGCCACGCGTTCTGACGCACGGCAGCGCTTCAATTTATACTTGCCGCAGCGCCGATTTGATCCAGATTGCGGGCGCTTTAGAAATGCCGCTAAAGGGGGGATTCCCGGCCTCGCCTTTGAAACACTTGTGTTGGGCGGCGCCGGGTTTTGTTTTTTGGACCCTGCCCTGCGGGGAATGCCCAGTGATCGTCACGCCCCAAACGTTCCGATTTGACCAACCGCTGCCTTTGCGCAGCGGCGCCGTGCTGCCCGCTTACGAGCTGGTGGTGGAAACCTACGGCACGCTCAACGCCGAGCGCTCCAACGCGGTGCTGGTGTGCCACGCGCTCAACGCCTCGCACCACGTGGCCGGCCTGCATGCCGACGCGCAGGGCCAGCCGCTGGCGCGCAGCGAAGGCTGGTGGCACAACATGATCGGCCCCGGCAAGCCACTGGACACCGACCAGTATTTCGTCATCGGCGTCAACAACCTCGGCTCCTGCTTTGGCTCCACCGGCCCCACCCACACCAACCCGGCCACGGGCCAGCCCTGGGGTGCCGACTTTCCGGTGGTCACGGTGGAAGACTGGGTGGACGCGCAAGCCCGTCTGCTCGATGTGATGGGCATCCAGACACTGGCCGCCGTGATGGGTGGCAGCCTGGGCGGCATGCAGACCCTGAGCTGGACGCTGCAATACCCCGAGCGCGTGCGCCACGCCGTGGTGGTGGCCAGCGCGCCCAACCTCACGGCCGAAAACATCGCGTTCAACGAGGTGGCGCGCCGCGCCATCGTGACCGACCCCGACTTTCACGGCGGCCACTACCTGCGCGAAGGCACCCTGCCCCGGCGCGGCCTGCGCATCGCCCGCATGATCGGACACATCACGTATTTGAGCGACGACGTGATGAACGAGAAGTTTGGCCGCAAGCTGCGGGCGGTGGATGGCGAAGATCCTGTCGCGGTGGCCGAACTGGCCTACCGCTACAGCACCCAGGATGTTGAATTCCAGATCGAAAGCTACCTGCGCTACCAGGGCGACAAGTTCAGCGAATACTTCGACGCCAACACCTACCTGCTGATCACCCGCGCGCTCGACTACTTCGACCCCGCGCGCGAACACGGCGGCTCGCTCAGCACCGCGCTGGCCCGTGCCCGTGCGAAATTCCTGCTGATCAGCTTCACCACCGACTGGCGCTTTTCACCCGCGCGCAGCCGCGAAATCGTCAAGGCGCTGCTGGAAAACGGCCGCGATGTGACCTACGCCGAAATTGACGCGCCCCATGGGCACGACGCCTTTTTGCTCGACGACCCGCGCTACCACCAGGCCGTGCGCGCCTACTTTGCGCACACCGTGCGCGCCAGCGTGGGAGGGAAATGACCATGGCCGAACCCAGCATGATGGAATCCATTGCCCGCCTGGTGCCGCCCGGCTCCCGCGTGCTCGACCTCGGGTGCGGCGACGGCGCTTTGCTGGCCCACCTGCAGACCACCCGTGCCTGCACCGGCTACGGCGTGGAGATTGACGACGCCAAGGTGCTCGCCTGCATCAAGCGCGGCGTCAACGTGTTGCAGCTCAACCTGGAAGGCGGGCTCACCATGTTTGGTGACGACGCCTTCGACGTGGTGCTGCAGATCGACACCCTGCAACACCTGCGCAACGCCCAGACCATGCTGCTGGAAACCGCGCGCGTGGGGCGCCTGGGCATCGTGGCGTTTCCCAACTTTGCCCACTGGCCCAACCGCCTGGCCGTGCTGCAGGGCCACATGCCGGTGACCAAGCGCCTGCCCTACCAGTGGTACGACACGCCCAACATCCGCGTGGGCACCTACCGCGACTTCGAGGTGCTGGCCCGGCGCAACGGCCTCACCATTGAAGACAGCTTTGGCCTGCACGAAGGCCGCGAAGTGCGCAGTCTGCCCAACCTGCTGGCCAGCACGGCGGTGTTTCGTTTCTCAAGCTGACGCGCGGCCGGTTTCGCGGGCGGCATCGGCCGCGAAGTCGCCTGCCCCGGCCGGGCCTGCCAGCAGGCCGGGATAGATCTCGGCAAACGTGGCCGCAATCTGGGCCAGCGGCAGGTCGTCAAAAGGGCCGCGTTCGGCCACGTATTCCATGTGCCGCTGGCCTGCACGGTCAAATGGGTGGTAGAGCGAGTCGTTCACGCCGTCGAATTCCAGCGGCAGCAGCCCAAACTTGTCGCACAGCTCCACGTTGAACGCCGGCGTGGCTTTGCGCCAGGCGCAGTCCAGCCACAGCTCGGTGTAGCCATGCCAGGCAAACACGTCGGTCTTCATGGTGTCGCGCAGCCGCTGGGTGGACAGGTGGTTGCGCACATCGGCAAAGCCCAACCGCGCCGGTATGCCCGCCGCCCGCGCCACCGCGGCCAGCACCACCGCCTTGGGCACGCACCAGCCGTGGCCCTGTTGCAGTGCCGTGCTGGCGCGCATGCCGTGGGCCGACAGGTCGATGCGGTAGGGGTCGTAGCGCAGCTGGTCGCGCACGGCGCGGTAGAGCGACACCGCCTGCTCGCGCGCTGTGGTGCCGGTGGCGTGGGTCTGGGCAAACGCCACCACGCTGGGGTGGTCGCTGTCGATGGCATCGGTGCTGGCCAGAAAGGCCAAGGCATTCAGGGGCGTTGATGGGTTCATGGCCGCAAGCTACCAGAGTTGAGCGATCGGTACCGACACCTGCGTGACGCGCTCCAGGCCAGATCGAAAACACGCGCTGAGTGGCGGGCGAAGCCGCAGACAGTACGCAGGTACGGCCAGGCGAAGCAACAACGCCAGGGCGGTTTTGCACAAGTCCTGCCAGTGGTGTACCCCCTGGCGCTCCGATCGACATCGTGCCTATACTGGGTCCCACGTTTGAAACCCGGCCAGAATCTTGACGCATCTGGCCCTTGTGTGCCCGACGCGCGCCCCGTGTTGCCGCTGCGGCTCGCCCCCCTCGGAGACCCCCGCCATGAACGCCCGCCTGCCCCAACCGTTGCCACTCGAACCCCAGGCGCTGCAAAGCCACGTGAACGCGGCCTGGTCGGGCACCATCGTGCCCGAACTGCAGCGTTACATCGAAGTGCCGGCCAAGTCGCCCGCGTTCGATACCGACTGGGCCGCCCACGGCCTGCTGGACCGTGTGTTGCACAGCGCGGCCGACTGGGTGCAGGCCCAGCAGGTGCCTGGCCTCACGCTCGAAGTGATCCGCCTCAACGATGCCCAGGGTGTGCCGCGCACGCCGGTGCTGTTTTTTGAAGTGCCCGCGAGCGCGGGGCAAGACGGCACACCCGCACCCGCTTCGGGCCAGACCGCGCTGATGTACGGCCACCTCGACAAGCAGCCCGAATTCACCGGCTGGCGCAGCGACCTGGGCCCCTGGACGCCCAAGATCGTGGACGGCAAACTCTACGGCCGCGGTGGCGCGGACGATGGCTACGCGGTGTACGCCAGCATCGCGGCGGTGCAGGCGCTCAAGGCCCAGGGCGTGGCGCACCCACGCATCGTGGGCCTGGTGGAAACCTGCGAAGAAAGCGGCTCGGGCGATTTGCTGCCCTATGTGGACGCGCTGCGTACCCGCCTGGGGGACGTGGGCCTGGTGATCTGCCTGGACAGCGGCGCCGGCAACTACGACCAGCTGTGGCTCACCACCAGCCTGCGCGGCATGGCCAGTGGCGTGCTGAAGGTGGAGGTGCTGACCGAAGGCGTCCATTCGGGCGACGCGTCGGGCCTGGTGCCGTCGAGCTTTCGCATCATGCGCCAGGTACTGGACCGCCTGGAAGACAGCGCCACCGGCCGCTTGCTGCCGGCCAGCTTCCATTGCGAGGTGCCCACTGAGCGCGTGGCGCAGGCCAAGGCCACGGCGGCCATTCTGGG
This sequence comes from Hydrogenophaga sp., assembly GCF_030656115.1. GTDB lineage: Bacteria > Pseudomonadota > Gammaproteobacteria > Burkholderiales > Burkholderiaceae_C > Hydrogenophaga. The sequence continues at coordinate 5,105 of NZ_JAUSOO010000117.1, read as the reverse complement.
CGACGAAATTTACAAACGCTTTCCCTGGGCACACCACGACTGCGGTGGTTCCAGCGTATTTGCCTTGCCCACCAACACCGACCCGGTGGACGCCCTGCTCACCCGCACCTGGCGGCCGACGCTCAGCGTGACCGGCGCCGACGGTTTCCCTGAGCTGCGCAACGCGGGCAATGTGTTGCGGCCCTACACCGCCTTCAAGCTCAGCCTGCGCCTGCCGCCGCTGGTGGACGCCCCGCAAGCGGTGCAGCAACTCAAAGCCTTGCTGGAAGACAACGCGCCTTACCAGGCCCGCGTGACGTTTGAGGGCGAGGGCGCAGCCAGCGGCTGGAACGCACCCACCACCACGCCGTGGTTTGAAGCCGCGCTGCAAGACGCCTCGCAAGCCCACTTTGGCGCAGGCTGCGGCACCATTGGCCAGGGCGGCACCATTCCGCTCATGAACATGCTCAGCCAAGGTTTCCCCGCCGCGCAGATGATGGTGTGTGGCGTGCTTGGCCCCAAGAGCAACGCCCACGGCCCCAACGAGTTTCTGCACCTCGACTACGCGCAGCGCCTCACCGCTTCGGTGGCCCAGGTGATCGCCCGCATGCCTTGAGCAGCTGAGCGTCGTTGGCCCCAGGCACCCGCTCGTTGCTGCCCTCGCCATGTCCGAAACCACCCAGGCGCCCTTTACGCTGGCCGATGGTCTGGGCTTGGCGGTGTACGACTGGCCCTTGCCTCAGCGCCCGCGTGCGGTGGTGCTGGTGGTTCACGGTTTGGGCGAGCACGCCTGGCGCTACAACCCGCTGGCCCAGCGCCTCAATGCGTGGGGCTTTTGCGTGCGCGCTTATGACCAACGCGGCCATGGCGAGTCCGGCGGTGCCCGCGGCGTGATCCCGTCGGACACGGCCTTGCTGGACGACCTGGCCGAGGTGGTGGACGACACCCGGCACCACATTGCCCAACCCTGGGAATGTCCGCTGATTCTTCTGGGCCACAGCATGGGTGGCCTGGTGGCATCGGCCTTTGTGCTGCGCCACCGGGCGCCGGTGGACGGGTTGGTGCTGTCGTCGCCCGCGCTGGACGCGGGCATCGGACCTTGGCAGAAGAAACTCATCCGCTGGCTCTACCGCTGGGCACCCAACCTGACGCTGAGCAATGGACTCGACGTCAGCCACATTTCACACAACCCCAGGGTGGTGGCCGCCTACAAAAAGGACCGGTTGGTGCACGACCGCATTTCGGCGCGGCTGGCGCATTTCATTGACAGCCATGGCCCGCAGGTGGTGGCTGCAGCGCCGTGCTGGCATGTGCCCACCCTGCTCCTGTACGCCGGTGCCGATCGGTTGGTGAGTGCCAACGGCAGCCGCGCATTTGCCGCCATGGCCCCGCCCGGTCACGTCACCAGCCGCTGTTTTGACGGGCTGTACCACGAGATCTTCAACGAGCAGGACCCGTCGGTCGTGTACGGCACGCTCAAGGCTTGGCTGCGCTTGCGCGCGCCCGCTTGAGCGGTGCCATTGGTTCGCGCGCCACACCACCTGTGCACGGGCCCTTGCGGTGATCGCAACCGCAGCCGTCTGCTCAGCCTCTCGGCCTTTCAGCGCTTTTGCAGCAAACCGCCGAGCATGCCCATCAGGTCGTTGGCGTTGCCTCCACCGCTGCCACCCAGCAGCGCACCGAGCGCACCCATGCCGTTGTCGGCGGGCATCTGGCCTTGCGGCGTGAGTTGGTCGATCAGGCCGGGCAGCAGCTTGGCCAAGGTGCCAGCGGCTTGCTGCGTCGTGCCGCCGAGTTGCTGGGCCAGCATGCCCATCAGGTCGGAGCCCAGGGCGCCACCGAGTTGGTCGGCCGACACGGGCTGGTTGGCACCGGTACCCACCCACGACTGAACGGCTTCACCCAAACCTGCGGCCTGCAGTTTGGCCAAAATACCTGGCAGGCCGCCGGCGTTGTTGATCAGCGTCACCACCACGCCCATGAGCATCTGGGGGTCCAGCCCACCAGATGCGCCGCTGGCGGGTGTTGGGTTGCCTGGCAGCGAACCCATGGCCGCTTGGGTGGCCGTGCCGATCAAAGAGTCCATCCATCCCATCGTGTGTTCCTTGTGTGAAGCGGGCGCCGCACCGTGCTGGCAGGCTGGGCCCGGGGCCGGTGTGGCGGTATGCCTGCCGGTTCAGGCCGCATTGTGGGCTTGGCGCCGCAACCACGCAAGCCAGGCCAGGGCCACGCCCGTGAGGGTCACCGGCACCAGCGAACCCACGTTCAGCCACTGCCAGCCCTGGGTGGTGACGAGGGCGCCCGAGGCAAAAGAAGTGACCGCCATGGTGGCAAAAACAAAAAAGTTGATGGCGGCCTGTGCGCGGTCTTTTTCCTCAGGTCTGTAGGATTGAAGCGACAGCGTGGTGCTGCCGGTGAACAGGAAATTCCAGCCCACGCCCAGCAAAAACAACGCAATCAGGAACTGGTGCAGGTCCACGCCCGAGAGCGCAATCGTAATGCAGGCGATGTTGAGCACCACACCCACGCCCATGATGGTCAGCACCCCAAAGCGCTTGATCAGATGGCCGGTGAAGAAGCCCGGCGCAAACATGCCGATGACGTGCCATTCGAGCACCAGCGCGGCGTCGTCAAATGCAAAGCCGCACACCTGCATGGCCAGCGGCGTGGCCGCCATCAGCAGGTTCATGACGCCGTAGCCCAGCGCGGCCCCGGCGGTGGCCACGATGAAAACCGGCTGGCGCATGATGACCGACAGCGGGCGCCCGGGGGCGGCGTTGGCCTTCTTGGGCGGCAGGGGGGGGAACTTCAGAAACGACATGATCGCCATCGACAACAGCGCCACCACGGCCAGCGCCAGGTAGGCACCGGCAAACGGCACCTCAAACAGGCTGCGCGTGCGGCTGGCCAGGTTGGGCCCCAGCACCGCACCCACCAAACCACCGGCCAGCACCAGCGACACCGCCTTTTCGCGGAAATCGGGCGCGCTCAGCTCGGCAGCGGCAAAGCGGTAGAGCTGGCCGTTGGCGCTGTAGTAACCCGCGATCACGGTGGCGCTCACCAGCAACCAGAAGTTTTTGTCGATCGCGGCCCAGAAACACAGCAGGGCCGACGCAAACGCCACCAGCAGGCCGATCTGGAACGAGCCCTTGCGCCCGAACGCGCTCTGCGTGCGCGCCACCAGCGGCGTGGACAAGGCGCCGCCCACCACATAGCCCATCACCGGCAGGGTGGCCATCCAGCCCAGCGGCGCCAGCGACAGGCCGACCAACCCGTTGATGGCGATGAACACCACGTTGTTGGTGAGGAACAGGCCTTGCGCGGCGGCCAGCAACCAGAGGTTTTTATTCATAAGCGGGTGTTTATACAGCTGACTGGTCCAGATTCGCTTTTAGCTTCGACGGAGCCAGGCGTTGACTCCGAGAAGAAGTCGATCACTATTTGTGAATTCAACTTCATGGGGCTTGTATGTTCGCAATTCTTAATAGAAACGATCTTCCAGAACTTGCTGAAAACCTGCTGGGATCAATGTCTGTGCTTGCTAGATTGGAAGACCGAAAACACAACTTGGAAGTGACGGTGAGGGGGCGGAACGACTACTTCTTTGTGTACACGGTTGCTGTGAGCGAGGTGCTGACTATGGGTGCTCTTCAAGCTCACATGTGCGCGTTCTCCAACTGTTTGGAGACTGAGGGATTTATTGATTGACGGCCTGAACCAACGCCGCCAGCGCAGCGGTCTCGGCGCGCAGCACGCGCGGCCCCAGCGTAACCGGCACGAAGCCTGCCGCCCGGGCCGCGGCGTCTTCGCTGGGGCTCAAGCCCCCTTCGGGCCCGCTGAGAAACCACACCGGGGTGTGGGCCGACTGGCCCGCCAGCACCGTGGCCAGCGGCTGCGAGCCGTCGGTCAGCGACAACACGCAACGCAACACCGGCGCTGCGACGGCTGCGGTGGTTGCGGTCTTGAGCCAGGCGGCCAGCTCGGCCACCGGCAACACGCTGGGTACCCGGTTGCCGCCGCATTGTTCGCAAGCGGCGGTGGCCACCGCTTGCCAATGGGCCTGCTTTTTCGTGGCGCGCTCGCCGCTCAGGCGCAGCACGCTGTGGGCGGTGTGCAGCGGCTGCACGCTCGCCACACCCAGCTCGGTGGCTTTTTCCACCAGCCAGTCCATGCGGTCGTTGGCGGGCATGCCCACGGCCAGGTGCACGCGGCGCGCGGGTTCGCATTCGCGGGCCTGGTGGCTGTCCACGCGCACCGCCACGTCGCTGCGGCCCATGCGCAAAATGGTGGCGCTGTGTTCGCCGCCGTCGCCGTTGAACAGCGTGATGACGCCACCGGGCTGCAGGCGCAGCACCTGCACATGGCGGGCCGCCGCAGCGGGCAGTTCCAGCTCGGCACCGATGGCCAGCGGGACGGGGCAGTGAAAGCGTGGCATGTCGGTGAGCTCAGACGCGGCCGAAGGCGTAGCCCGAGGCGGCCTCAAAGCCTTCCACCTGGTCGATCACTTTCAGAAATGGACCCAGCTCGCGGTAGCGGTGCGTGGTGTTCCGTATGTAGTGGATGAAGCGGGGCGTGTCGGCCAGGTACTGGGGCTTGCCGTCGCGCAGCGTCAGGCGCGCGAAGATGCCGGCCACTTTCAAATGGCGCTGCAGGCCCATCCACTCCACGGCGCGGTAGAAGGCACCGAAGTCGCTGTGCCAGTCTTCAAAGTCCATCAACCCGGCCTTGCGCGCCTTTTCCCAATAACGGATGGTGATGTCGATGACGAAATCTTCGTCCCAGGTCAGGAAGGCATCGCGCATGAGGCTGGCGATGTCGTAGGTGATGGGGCCATACACCGCGTCCTGGAAATCGAGCACGCCGAGCTGCTGCGCCGGCGTGCTGCCGGGCTGGGCCGGGATCATCAGGTTGCGGGGCATGAAGTCGCGGTGCACGTACACGCTGGGTGCGGCCAGACAACGCTTGACGATGCTGTCGAACGCCTTGCGCAGTGTCTCGGCATCCTTGCCTTGCAGCGTGGTCTGGCGGTGCTGGGCCAGGTACCAGTCGGGGAACAGTTGCAGCTCGCGGCGCAACAGCGGCTCGTCGTAGGCCGGCAGCACGCCGGGTTTGGACGCCAGCTGCCA
>NZ_JAUSOO010000114.1 GCF_030656115.1 Hydrogenophaga sp. | reverse complement strand
CAGGGCATGGCTGGCCTGGCCCTGCAGAACCGGCTGCCCGACGCCCGCATCCTCTATGTCTCGGCGACCGGCGCCACGACGCCGGAGAACCTGGCCTATGCCGCGCGGCTGGGCCTGTGGGGCGGCCCGGATGCGCCGTTCCCGGCCCGGGAGGCGTTCATGGACGCTGTCGAGACCGGCGGCGTGGCCGTGATGGAGTTGATCGCCCGGGAGCTGAAGGCGATGGGTCTGTACATCGCTCGCTCGCTGTCGTTCGATGGCGTGGAGTACGACGCCCTGCGTCATCCACTGAGCGCCGACGACACCGGCATCTGGGACGCTTGGGCCGACGCCTACCAGCTGATCCACCACAATCTGCGCGCCGCGCTGGAGGCGGTTGGGGTCACCGAGGACGGCAAGCCCAAGAGCGGCCAGGCGGCGTCGGCCGTGATGTCGGCCTTTGAGGGCTCCAAACTGCGCTTCTTCGGCCATCTGCTGGCCGGCCTGAAGGCGCCGTCCCTCGTGGCTTCGATCCGCAACGACCTGGCGGCTGGTCGCTCGGCCATCGTCCAGGTGGTTTCGACCAACGAGGCGGTCATGGAGCGGCGGCTGGCCGAGATCCCGCCGGAGGAGTGGAACAACCTCGCCGTCGACCTGACGCCAAAGGATCAAGTGCTCGACTATCTGATGGGGGCCTTCCCGATCATGGCGATGGACGCGGTCGAGGACGAGGACGGTAACGTCACCATGGTCCCGGTGATGGTCGATGGCGCGCCTGTCGTCAGCCAGGCGGCTCTGCGACTGCGCGACGAACTGGTGACCCATCTGGCCTGCCTGCCGGCAGTGCCGGGCGTGCTGGACGCCGTGCTCGAGGCGCTGGGTCCTGAGCAGGTCGCTGAGATCACCGGGCGCAGCCGACGGGTGATCCACCGCGACGGCCGCCGCGTGGTCGAGCGGCGCAGCGCCTCGGCCGCCAAGGCCGAGACCGACGCCTTCATGAGCGGCAAGAAGCGCGTGTTGGTGTTCTCCGACGCGGGCGGGACCGGGCGCAGCTATCACGCTGATCTGGGCGTCGCCAACCAGCAGCGCCGGGTCCA
>NZ_JAUSOO010000112.1 GCF_030656115.1 Hydrogenophaga sp. | reverse complement strand
CCAGAAGCTGGAGTCCCATGATTGACAAGCAATTCATCGGTTACGAGGTGCCGCCCACGCTGTGGGATGTGGAGAAGGGGCGCATCCGCTTTTTCGCCGAGGTGATCGGTGCCACCGACCCGATCTACTTCGACGCGAGCGCCGCCCAGGCCGCTGGCTACCGCAACGTCGTGGCACCACCGACCTTCATCTTTGGCGCCGAGAGCGATTCGGGGGTGTTGATGACGTTGCTCGACACGCTCAAGATCGACTTGCGCAAGGTCTTGCACGGCGAGCAACGCTTTGACTACCACGCCCCGGTGTGCGCTGGCGACACGCTGCGCTTCCAGACCCGCGTCACCGACATCTACGACAAGAAGGGCGGCGCGCTCGAGTTTGTCGTCAACGACACGAAAGTCACCAATCAGCTCGGCGAGCATGTCTCTGACCTGCATTCGGTGGTCGTCGTGCGCCACGCCTGAAGGACTATTCATGAACACTCAAGTAAAAATCCTGGATGTTGGTGACGACATGCCTGTACTGGAATTGCCACCGATCAGCCGCACCACACTGGCACTGTTCGCCGGTGCGTCGGGTGACCACAACCCGATCCACATCGACATCGACTTCGCTCGCAGCGCGGGTATGAAGGATGTGTTCGCGCAGGGTATGTTGTCGATGGCCTACCTCGGGCGTGCGCTCACCGAATGGGTGCCGCAGCGCCAGCTCCTCAGCTATGGCGTTCGCTTCGCGGCCATGACCCACCTCGGCGACCGCATACGCTGCACGGGCAAGGTGCTTGAAAAGATTGAGCATGCAGGTCGGCCCTGCGTGCGCGTTCAAATCAGCGCGACGAAGGCGACAGGCGAAATCACGCTGGCCGGCGAGGCACTGGTTGCCTTGAACTGAGGCCTCCGTTTGGCGGCCCGACTTTTTATTTATTTCCTTTTAATCACAAGCAAGGACACACCATGAAAACACTTGAAGGCAAAGTTGCCATCGTCTCCGGATCGGGTCGCGGCATCGGCCGCGCCATCGCCATGAAACTCGCCAGCGAAGGCGCCAAGGTGGTCGTCAATGACCTGGACGCCGGCCCGGCCGAGCAGACCGTGGCCGACATCAAGGCCGCTGGCGGCATGGCGCTGGCTTGTGCCGGCAGCGTCACTGCCGACGGCTTCGCTGAAAAGTTCGTCAAGACCGCGATCGACGGCTTCGGCGGCCTGGACATCATCATCAACAACGCCGGCTACACCTGGGACAACGTGGTTCAGAAGATGACGGACGAGCAATGGAACGCGATCATCGACGTGCATCTGACCGCGCCGTTCAAGATTTTGCGCGCTGCTTCGGAGTTCATCCGCGTCGCCTCGCGCAAGGAAGCCGAAGCGGGGCAGGAGGTGTTTCGCAAGGTGGTCAACATTTCGTCCATCGCCGGCACCGGTGGCAACGCCGGTCAGGCCAACTACTCGGCGGGCAAGGCCGGCATCATTGGTCTGACCAAGGCGCTGTCCAAGGAGTGGGGTCGCTACAAGGTGAACGTCAACGCCGTTGCTTTTGGCATGATCAAGACGCGGCTGACCGAGGCACCAGCCAGTGGCGATGCCTCCATAGACGTCGAGGGTCGCAAGATCAAGGTCGGCGTCAACCCCGAGCTGCTGGAAATGATGGAGCTGCTCGAAACAATGGATCTGCTTATCGTGATAGAGGAAGAAAAGGGAGAATGACGATGAGACGTACAATCATCAGCGTGGTTATTGGAGGGTTGTTCCTCTTTGGGCCCTG
>NZ_JAUSOO010000111.1 GCF_030656115.1 Hydrogenophaga sp. | reverse complement strand
GCAGGAAAAAGGCCTGGTCGGCCTGGTGTATTGGGAGAACGGTTTCCGCAACCTCACCAACAACAAGCGCGCCGTGACCAAGCTCGAAGACATGGACGGCATCAAGCTGCGCGTGATGCAGAACAACGTGTTCATCGACAGCTTCAAGACCCTGGGCGCCAACGCCGTGCCGCTGCCGTTCTCGGAGCTGTTCACCGCGCTGGAGACCAAGACTGTCGACGGCCAGGAGAACCCGTACAACACCATCCTGTCCAGCAAGTTCTACGAGGTGCAGAAGTACCTGACCGTGACCAACCACGTCTACAGCCCGTGGATCGTGCTGGTGAGCAAGAAATGGTGGGACGGCCTGAGCAAGGACGAGCAGAAGGTCCTGCTCGACGCCGCCAAGAAGAGCCGCGATTTCGAGCGCCAGGACACGCGCGCCGAAGCCGACAAGGCCCTGGCCGACCTGCGCAGCAAGGGCATGCAGGTCAACGAGCTCTCACCGGCCGAAGCCGGCCGCATGCGCGACAAGCTGGGTGCCATCAACGCCAGCATCGCCGCCAACGTGGGCGAAGGCCTGTGGAAAGAAGTACAGGGCGCTGTGGCCCAGGCGCGCGGCGGCAAGTAAGCCGCCCCAGCGCAACCCCGCCAGCCAGTGCGCTGGCGGGTAACATGCCCGCATGAACCGACTCCAAGCCCAGTACCAGCGCCTGTACCTGCCCCACACCGGCGTGGCACCCGGCGCAGCAAATGCGCACCCGGCCAATCCCGAACAGCCCTCCGAAGGTTCTGTGCGCGCTTTGGTGCTGGCGCTGCGCAATCCCGCCGACTGGGACACCCTGGCACCGGTGTGGCGCGGCGTGCAGGCCGACCTGGCCTGGCCCGCCCCGGCCATTGCGGTGGACGGCGTGGACGCTTTCGAACTCTGGTTTTCTCTGGCCCAGCCCGTGCCACGCGCCGAGGCCATCGCCATGCTGCACGGCCTGTGCCAACGCTACCTGGCCGGTGTGAAGCCCGAGCGCCTGCCATGCTGGCCCGGCCTGGAAGCCTCCCCCGCATTGCCCACCCCCCAGGTCGGGCGTATTCCCGCGTTGCACCCCGATACCGGCCGCTGGTCTGCCTTCGTCGCTCCCGACCTGCCCGCCGTCTTCGGCGACGACCCCTCGCTTGACTTCCCACCCAGCGAAGACGCCCAGGCCGAACTGCTCAGCCGCCTGTCCAGCGTGGCCGCCGCAGACTGGCGGGCCGCATTGCTTGATTTGCAGCCCGTGGCTGATGCGGTTGGCTCGGTGTCCCCTGCATTCGCGGTTGCGCCTGCAGCGGTTGCTGACACGCACCACACGGCCTTGGTCGGCCCCTATCAGAACCCAAGTCGTTTCCTGCTCGATGTGCTGAACGACACCAGCGTTGCGTTGGTCCTTCGCATCGACGCGGCCAAGGCACTTCTGCCATATGAGAGCAAGCTTCAGGGCTGAAGTCGGTGCCACAAGCGGGTGTTGATCTGGGCAGTGTTTGCCGGAGTGCTGTGGAATGCCGTATGGTGAACGGCCGCGGTTGAGGCCAGAACGCCATCGCCATCCGCCTCTGGACCGAGGGATGTCGACCACTGCGTGATGCGCGGTGAGTTGAAAACCCGCTTCGCCACCGCCTGAGTGCACCTGTTGAGACGCCGTGTCAGCCGACTGCCGTAAGCTTTGATCCCGTCCGCTTCAGACCAGACCACCATGAACCCGTCCCGCATTCAGGCCCTGCTCAACGACATCCGTCTCACCAGCGAGGTGCACTTCCAGCTTGTCTCGCAGTTGCGCGAGCTGATCCAGACCACCGTGCCGAGCGCGACCGACGAGGTCAAGTACGGTGGTTTCCTGTTCTCGGCGCAAGGCGTGCCGTTCTGCGGCGTGTTCGCCTATACCGCTCACGTGTCTCTGGAGTTTGGGCACGGTGCTGCCATGCCCGACCCGCAGCATGTCTTGCAGGGCTCGGGCAAGCTGCGCCGCCATATCAAGCTCACCCGTGTGGACGACATCGCTGCCCGGCATGTGGCGCTGTATCTCCCGCTCGCGCTGGACGCTGCGCGGCGTGCCTGACCCGCGCGCGGGCATGCCATGATTGGCGCCTGTGATCGGTGGGCTGACGAACCTGCCCAGAGCCCCATGCGCCCCTCCAAGGGGGCGCTCAGTGCCTTCGGCGCGGCCGGATGAGACGGAATGCGCATTGGTTTTCGCCTTTTGCGGGGTTTCTTTTGGGTGCCGGGCTTACGGAAACGCTGCAAATCCTTTCCCATGGTTATGGCAGATACAAGCCCAGCGCGGCACACTTCGACACCATGAAACAACGCAGCTTTGATCTCAACCAAAGCACGCGCAAGACCCGCAAGCAGGTGTTCTTGCAACAAATGGAAGCCGTGGGTACCTGGGCTGCCTTGGTGGAGTTCATGGCACGGTTTTACAGCGAGGGGCGCAATGCTCGCCCACCGTCTGTGCTGCAAGCCATGCTGCGAGTGCGCTTCATGCAGCCATGGTCCAGCCTGTCGTACCCGGTCATGGCAGAAGCCTTTTCAGCATGCCTGACGGCTGGGTCATCAACGCGTCATTCGAACAGAGCTTTTTTAATTCGTTGTGGAGGTTTTACAAGTGACCATGCAAGCCATTGAAGCCGTACCAGCACAAGATGCCCAACGGCTGGTGATTCTGGGGACCGGTGGAACAATTGCGGGGCGCGCTGCCCTGGCAGGAGACAACGTGGGGTATGTGGCCGGTCAAGTTTCGGTGGGTGATCTGGTCGCCGCTGTTCCAATGTTGAAACCCCTGCCATTGGATGTGGAGCAGGTCGCCCAATTGGACAGCAAGGACATGAACTTTGATGTCTGGAAAGCGCTTGCGGTGCAGGTGGCTTTTCATCTAGGTCGGTCGGATGTGATGGGTGTTGTGATTACCCACGGGACGGACACCATTGAGGAAACTGCTTTTTTTCTTCAATCGGTATTGAAACCTGCCAAACCGGTGGTGTTGACTTGTGCCATGCGGCCTGCCACAGCCCTGGTGCCTGATGGTCCTCAAAATTTAAGTGATGCGGTGGCCGTGGCCCGCCAAGTGGGTGCGCAGGGTGTTGTTGTGGTCTGTGCCGGTCAGATTCACGGTGCTGACGATGTCACCAAGGTGCACACTTACCGCGTGGACGCTTTCGATTCGGGTGATGCAGGGCCTTTGGGATGTGTCGAGGAGGGCATGGTTCGGTTGTTCCGGCCTTGGCCAGAGGCTTGTCTTGCCGGCTCCTTTGATGCGTCAGCCCATGATCGGGTGCAGGCTAGCCTGGTACTTCCTCGCGTCGTGTTGTTAACCAGCCATGCCGATGCGGATGGGCTGATGGTGCAGGCTTTGTTGGCTCAGGCAGCCAGCGGTATGGTGCAACCTCTGCGCGGTATTGTGGTCGCAGGTACCGGTAACGGAACCTTGCACAAGAACTTGGAAATAGCCTTGCTGGAGGCTCAGGCCCAGGGGATTCGGGTGGTGCTGAGCAGCCGCTGCGTGCGTGGCCGCGTTTTGGCTCATCTGGGGCAGCGCTTTTCCGAGGTGTCCAGCTTGTCCCCCGTCAAATCCCGGATTGCATTGGCGCTTGATTTGCTCCCAGGCTGAGCCAAGCGCCGCATATGTTTCACGCCGTGGCGACATCCCGTTGGTCGCATGATTCCGGGGTGCTTGGGGCCCGTTGCTTGAGCGTGCTCAGATACAAAAAAACCCGATGAGCAACCGGGTTTTTTGATCGTATTCGCAAATCTATCCGGGACTTATGCGGTCAAAGCCTCGAAGGCGCGTGTTGTGATGTCATCTACCGAACCCATGCCACTGATAGCACGGTATTTGGGCGCTGCGGCAGGGTCGTTTTGTGCCCATTGGCTGTAGTAGTCCACCAGCGGGCGGGTTTGAGCGCTGTAGACCTCAAGCCGCTTTTTGACGGTTTCTTCCTTATCGTCTTCGCGCTGGATCAGGGGTTCACCGGTCACATCGTCTTGACCTTCAACTTGGGGCGGGTTGAACTTCACGTGGTAGGTGCGCCCCGACGCTGGGTGTGAGCGGCGGCCGCTCATGCGTTCGATGATGGCGTCGAACGGCACATCGATTTCCAGTACATAGTCCAGCTTGACGCCTGCGGCTTTCATGGCATCGGCTTGCGGGATGGTGCGCGGGAAACCATCAAACAGGAAACCGTTGGCGCAGTCAGCCTGGGTGATGCGCTCTTTGACGAGGTTGATGATGAGGTCGTCGCTGACCAGTCCACCTGATTCCATAACGCTTTTGGCTTCCAGGCCGAGCGGCGTACCCGCCTTGACCGCTGCGCGCAGCATGTCACCAGTGGAGATTTGGGGGATGCCGTATTTTTGGCAGATGAAGGTGGCTTGTGTACCCTTGCCTGCACCCGGAGCGCCCAACAAAATCAGTCTCATTGCATTCCTTTTTTCAGAGTTTCAATGGGGAGGCCGCTTGTCTTTGCGGCAACCCCTGGACCGGGGCCAGGGGTAAACCGCTTAAGGATAGCATGGGCTTACCCGACGCTGGCTTACAGGACGGGTGCTTCAGGCGTCCTTGTTTTATGGGGTAACAAGGGCCTTTCAGTCGCGGACCTTACGCAGGTTGCGCAGGATTTGGCTGGAATAAGTTGGGCGGATGAAAAGCACGGAACGTTGAGTTCATCACCAGCCAGGGCAAAGACTTCATCGCAGCCCTCAAAGGCAATCGGTTGGTGGCGTTGAGCCTGGAGGAATGGAATGCAATGTGTTTCGTCCGCGTAGACAAGCCCGCATTTCCAACGCAAGCCGCTGTCTATGCGGGCTTCACGGGGTCTGCTCGGGCTGTCCGCTTGGTCCACCAAGTCTTTTCAAACCAAGACGGCAGCACCGGCGTCCTGCACCTGGTTTGCAGCGGCATCACCTGCGAATGCGATACCTGTACCACGAACTGCAAAAACGGTGGCAAGTAGAGGTGTGCCTACGACCGGCTCACCCAATTCCAGGCGACTTCTGCTGCGCAAGGTCGGTTAACCATCACGCATGAGCAGGTGGCGGACACGCTCCAAGTCTTCCGCTGTGTCCACACCCGGTCCAGGGGCAAGCGTGCTCAGATGTACCGCAATGCGCTCACCATGCCACAGCACGCGCAACTGCTCCAGCGATTCGGTGATTTCCAGGGGAGCTGACTCGAGTCGTGGAAATTGCCGCAGAAAGCCAGCGCGATAACCGTAAATGCCTATGTGGCGCAAAGGAGCCGGTGAGGGTAGCAATGCGCCTGCCATCGAGGCCATTCCGTCACGCCACCAGGCAATGGGCGCTCGGCTGAAATACAGCGCGGTTCTTGCTTTGTCCACCACCACTTTGACCACATTGGGGTTTAGAAAGTCTGCCATGTGTTCGATGGCATACGCTGCCGTGCTCATGACGCAGTCGGGTCGGCGCTGCAGTTCTGCTGCCACAGCATTGACAAGGGTGGGCTCAATCAAAGGCTCATCGCCCTGCACATTGACCACCAAAGCATCGTCCGACAAACCGAGCAAGGCGCATGCTTCAGCGAGGCGGTCACTGCCTGATACGTGGTCTGTGCGCGTGAGCAGCGCAGGGATGCCGTGGGCTTCGCAGGCTTGGACGATGCTTTTATCGTCAGCCGCTACCACGCAGCGGCTGGCTTGACTCAGCCGCGCACGCTGGGCCACCCGCACGACCATGGGCAAGCCGGCCAGATCGGCCAGAGGCTTGTTGGGCAGTCGGCTGGACGACAGCCGTGCCGGAATCAGAACAGTGAAGCTTCCTGCTGGCTGGTGTGTGGTGTTCATGGGTGCGGCGCAGGTGCCGGGGGGCGTGCCGCCTCTTCGTCCGTGAGTGGGCGGGCCATGTGTTCCAGCAAGATCGGAATGCCGTCGCGCACCGGGTAGGCCAGACGGGCACTTCGCGACAGCAGTTCCTGTTTGTCGCGGTTGTAGATCAGTGGGCCTTTGGTGACCGGGCAGACCAGCAGTTCGAGCAGTTTGGTGTCCATGCCGTGATGATAGTCGTGCTGGTCGCCCATTTTCAGCGTGGAGCCAAGCGGATGGCGCCATCCAGGCGAATCACTTCGCCGTTGAGCATGTCGTTTTCAATGATGTGTTTGGCCAGCTTGGCGTAGTCGGCGGGGGTGCCCAGGCGGCTGGGGAAGGGCACGCTGGCGGCCAGGGCGTCTTGCACTTCTTGCGGCATTCCAAACAGCATGGGCGTGCCGAAGATGCCGGGGGCGATGGTCATGTTGCGGATGCCGTTGCGCGCCAAGTCACGGGCGATGGGCAGCGTCATGCCCACCACGCCACCCTTGGATGCGGCATAGGCCGCTTGGCCAATTTGACCGTCGTAAGCCGCCACGCTGGCGGTGGAAATCATCACACCGCGCTCGCCGGTGGCCTCGGGCTCGTTCTTGCACATGGCGTCGGCCGCCAGGCGGATCATGTTGAAGCTGCCCACCAGGTTGACCATGATGGTCTTGGTGTAGACACCCAGGTTGTGGGGACCGTTCTTGCCCACGGTTTTTTCAGCGGGGGCGATACCAGCGCAGTTGATCAGGCCCATGAGCTTGCCCATGGACGTGGCCTGGGCCACCACAGCCTGCCCATCGACCTCGTTGCTGACGTCGCACTTCACAAATGCGCCGCCAATTTCTTGGGCCACAGCCTCGCCTTTTTCGACCTGCATGTCGGCGATGACGACCGTGCCGCCGTTGGCCGCCAGCATGCGCGCCGTGCCTTCGCCCAGTCCTGATGCGCCGCCGGTGACGATGAATACCTTGCCTGCGATGTCCATGTGTTGCTCCTCGTTGGTTGATTGACGTTGACGTAAACGTCAATTATGGCGCACAAAAATGCCCGCTTCAGCGGGCACTTCGGTCAATTATTTACCAGCGGGGTGTGCTTACCGATACCCCACGCGGTCCAGCATCTGCTGCACCTTGGTCATATTTTTCGCCACCACACCCAGCGGAATGGTTTCTGCCTTGAAGTTGTCGCCGCCCATGGCTTTGATGGCGGGGTTGGCGATTTTCAGGCCTTTGACGGCTGGAAACTCGTTGTTGCCGTTGGCAAAGTAGTCTTGCGCAAACGGGCTCGACAAGAACTCCATGAACTGGATGGCGTTGTCGCGGTTCTTGGCGTGCTTGGCCACAGCAGCACCTGCAATGTTGACGTGGGTACCGCTGGTGCCTTGGTTGGGGAATACAACCCGAACTTTTTCCATCACTGCGCGGTCTTCAGGTTTGCTGGACTTCATCAGGCGGGCCACGTAATAGGTGTTGCTCAGCGCAACACCGCACTCGCCAGAAGCAACCGCTTTGATCTGGTCCGTGTCGCCGCCCTTGGGTGCGCGGGCCATGTTGTCCACCACGCCCTTGAGCCATTTTTCACCTTCGGCATCGCCCAGGCGCTCAACCACGGTGGCAAACAGCGAGAGGTTGTACGGATGCGAGCCCGAGCGGGTGCACACCATGCCCTTGAGCTTGGGGTCGGCCAGTTGGTCGTAGGTGGCCACGTCCGCGGCCTTCACGCGCAGCGGGTCGTAAATGATCACGCGGGCGCGGGTCGAGAAGCCGGTCCAGGTCACACCTTCGGCGGTGGGGGTTGCACGCAGGTTCGCAGGAATGGCCGCGTCCAGCTTGGCCGACTTGATGGGCTGGAACAAGCCCTGGCTGTCGGCCGAGGCCATGCGGGCAGCGTCCACCAGCAAGATCACGTCGGCGGGCGAGGCAGCGCCTTCGGCGCGCAGGCGGGCCACAATGCCGGCGTCGTCGGCGTCCACCCGGTTGATCTTGATGCCGGTGGTTTTGGTGAAGGTGTCGTACATCACCTCGTCGGTCTGGTAGTGGCGGGCCGAATAGAGATTCAGCACCTTCTCTTGGGCCACAGCCTGGGACTGGACGGTGAGTGCGGCAACGGCGGTGGCGATGACAATAGGAAGCTTGATGAGGGTATGCATGTGGAGATCTTCTATGGATGAGCAAATACCCGCTGAACACACGAACTGATCAGCACAGCGGATCCGATTAAACTGAATATGATGCTAACACAAACACGAATTGTTCTCAGTAAGAAGACGTTGATCTGGATCAATGCTTGGCTTGTGCTGGCGCTGGCCGGCTGTGCCGGCTTGCCGGGAGCGACGCCAGATGCACCAACTGGCACCACGGGCGCAGTGAGTCCACCGCCAGTGGTTGTGGCGCCAGCGCTGAGACCGCCCAGACTGGGTTTGGCGTTGGGCGGCGGCGCAGCGCGGGGCTTTGCGCACGTAGGTGTCATTCAGGTGTTGGAGCAGCACGGCATTCGCCCCCACGTGGTGGTGGGTACATCAGCGGGTAGCCTGGTTGCCGCGTTGTATGCCAGCGGTAAAAACGCGGCAGAGCTTGAGCGTGTGGCCATGACGATGGAAGAGGCCACTTTGACCGATTGGTCGCTGCCCATCATGGGGCGCGGCATGCTCCGCGGTGAGGCTCTGGCGCGCTATGTGCGGCAGGCTGTGGACGGTCGTTTGATCGAGAACATGAGGCTGCCCCTGGGTATCCTGGCGACCGATCTCAGCACAGGGCAAGGCGTTTTGTTTCGGCGTGGTGATGCAGCGCAGGCCGTGCGGGCTTCCAGCGCTGTACCCGGCGTGTTTACGCCGGTCAATATTTCGGGCCGAGACTATGTGGACGGCGGTTTGGTGGCGCCTGTGCCCGTGAGCCACGCGCGTGCCATGGGGGCTGAGGTGGTGTTGGCTGTAGACATTTCCAGCGACCCGCAAGGTAACGACGCCAACGGGCTGCTGAAATTGCTGCTGCAAACCACGGCCATCATGGGGCAGACGATCAACCGGCACGAACTGGCCAGCGCCGAAGTGGTGTTGCGGCCTGCCTTGTCGGGCGTGGGCGGTGCGGATTTCACGGCGCGCCAGCGCTCCATTGAAGCCGGCCGCGCTGCCATGCAGGCCGCTCTACCCCGTTTGCGGGCTGAGTTGAGCAAACTGAGGCCGCTGTAGGGCCAGGAGCACAGTGAACTTGGCGAGCCCCCGTTCAAGAGGTGCTTTTGCCATACCACCCGGCATGCGGGTCTGCACCGGGCAGTTTGAGCGCTTGAGGTCATGACAGCCTTGGGCCTCCAGCCTTTCAAAGGACGCAACTTCAGCACTTTTTTGATCGCCCGTTGTGTACTTGCTGCAGTAGCGTCGCTCAGGCCTGAGGGTGTCAACAAGGTATATGGGCTAGTGCACGGACGGGTGGCGGTGTGGCGTTCAAGGTCCTCAAAAAGCTCAGCAGACTAGGCGGACTGCGGTGGCTGACGTGCAAAGCCAGCGCTGTGCGGCCAAGGTGAGCGCTGCCGGATCGCCTGTGGAAAGCAGTTGCAGCCTGAACGGCGCGACAGGGCCGCGATGCACTGCTGCTGCATCGATTCCCAGAACCGCTCGGGTGCGGCGTGCCACCGGCAAGCCCGTTTCCACCAGCGCCACGCCAGAGCCGCAGAGTTGGCGCAGCACAGGGGCCGCGAAAGGGTAGTGCGTACATCCCAGTACCAGTGTGTCAATGCGGTGTGTTGGATCTTTCAGTGCTTGCACGGCTTGCAGATAGCGCTCGCAGAGGCGCTGCGTGGTGGTCGGGTCGGCGCGCTCAATGGCATCGGCCAGACCGTCGCAGGGCTGGCAGCTGAAGTGAATGCGGGGTGCTGAGTCCTCCACGCGACTTCGCAATTGGGCAAAGCGCACGCTGTCCAGCGTGCCGCGTGTGGCGAGCACGCCAATGTGCCCGGTGCGGCTCAAGGCCGCGGCCGTTTTCAGTGCAGGCTCCACGCCCACAATTGGCAGATGGGGATAGATGCGCCGCAGTTCGTCAACCGCCATCGCTGTGGCGGTGTTGCAGGCCACCACCAGCGCGTCAACAGCGTGGTGTTGCCGAAGGTGGGCAGCGATGCGGCGGGAGCGATTGACAACGGCCTGCGCGCTGCGCTCGCCATAAGGCGCAAAGGCACTGTCGGCCACATAGACAAATTGGGCCTCGGGTATTTCAGTCAGCAGGGCGCGCAGCACACTCAGGCCGCCCACCCCGCTGTCAAAAACCCCGATGGTCTTCAAGCGCCAGCGACCGTGATGCCCTTGAATTCACCGGTGGCGATGCGTTTGCTCCACTCGGCCGGGCCCGTGATGTGGGCGCTGGTGCCGCCCGCGTCCACCGCCACGGTCACGGGCATGTCGACCACGTCAAACTCGTAGATGGCTTCCATGCCAAGGTCGGCAAAGCCCACCACCTGGGCGGTCTTGATGGCTTTGGACACGAGGTAGGCGGCGCCGCCCACGGCCATGAGGTAGGCGCTCTTGTGTTTTTTGATCGCCTCAATGGCGACCGGGCCACGCTCGGCCTTGCCCACCATGGCAATCAGGCCGGTCTGGGCCAGCATCATTTCGGTGAAGCCGTCCATGCGGGTGGCGGTGGTCGGGCCTGCGGGGCCCACCGCTTCGCCTTTGACCGGATCGACCGGACCCACGTAATAAATGATGCGGTTGGTGAAGTCCACCGGCAGCTTCTCGCCTTTGGCCAGCATGTCCTGGATGCGTTTGTGCGCGGCATCCCGGCCGGTCAGCATCTTGCCGTTGAGCAACAGCGTCTGGCCGGGCTTCCAGCTGGCCACTTCGGCCGCGGTGAGCGTGTCGAGGTTGACGCGCTGGCTCTTCTCGGTGTCGGGCGTCCAGTTGACGTTGGGCCACAGGTCCAGGCTGGGAGGGGTGATGTACACGGGACCGGAGCCATCCAGCACGAAGTGCGCGTGGCGGGTGGCGGCGCAGTTGGGGATCATGGCCACGGGCTTGCTGGCCGCGTGGGTCGGGTACATCTTGATCTTCACGTCGAGCACGGTGGTCAGGCCACCCAGGCCTTGCGCGCCGATGCCCAGGGCGTTGACCTTTTCAAACAGCTCCAGGCGCATCTCTTCCACTTTGCTGAGCGTCTCGCCTTTGGATGCTTTGGTCTGCAGCTCGTACATGTCCAGGTCGTCCATCAGGCTCTCTTTCGCCATCAGCACGGCCTTTTCAGCGGTGCCGCCAATGCCAATGCCGAGCATGCCCGGCGGGCACCAGCCGGCACCCATGGTCGGCACGGTTTTCAGCACCCAGTCGACCACGTTGTCGCCAGGGTTGAGCATGACCATCTTGGACTTGTTTTCCGAACCACCGCCCTTGGCGGCCACGGTCACTTCGACCGTGTTGCCCGGCACGATCTCGGTAAAGATCACGGCAGGGGTGTTGTCCTTGGTGTTTTTGCGGTCGAACTGCGGGTCGGCCACCACGCTGGCGCGCAGCGTGTTGTCGGGGTGGTTGTAGCCCTGGCGCACGCCTTCGTTGATGGCATCGTCCAGGCTACCGGTAAAGCCGTCCCAGCGCACGTCCATGCCCACCTTCAGGAACACGTTCACGATGCCGGTGTCCTGGCAGATCGGGCGGTGGCCCGTGGCGCTCATCTTGCTGTTGGTCAGAATCTGCGCAATCGCGTCTTTCGCGGCCGGGCTTTGCTCGCGCTCGTAGGCACGCGCCAGATGGGCGATGTAGTCGGCCGGGTGGTAGTAGCTGATGTACTGCAGGGCGGCGGCAACGGATTCGATCAGGTCGTTCTGGCGGATGCTCGTGGTCATGGCGTGGGTGTTATGGGCAAGTGGGTTGGCTTGGATAGCGGCTGCTGCGGTGGATGCGCGGCGCCGACTCTGCTACGGTGTGCGCAACACGTTATTTTGACAGGTCAGTCCTTGGGCTGGCTGACGACCGGAGGCTTCGCCATGACCGCTGAATCAGACACCCGCACCGAGTCGGACAGCATGGGCCCCATCGCGGTGCCCTCCCACCGTTTGTGGGGCGCGCAGACGCAGCGCTCGCTGCAATATTTCCATATTTCGGGCGAGCGCATGCCGAGCGAGCTGATTCACGCGCTGGCCCAGGTCAAACGGGCCTGCGCCTTGGTGAACAACCGACTGGCCGGGCTGGACGCCGACAAGGCGCAAGCCATTGTGGCCGCAGCCGACGAGGTGATGGGCGGCCAGCACACTGACGAATTCCCGCTGATGGTCTGGCAGACCGGCTCGGGCACCCAGACCCACATGAACGTGAACGAGGTGCTGGCCAACCGGGCCAGCGAGCTGCTGGGTGGCCCCCGCGGCGTCGGCCGTCTGGTGCACCCGAATGACGATGTGAACCGCAGCCAGTCGTCCAACGATGTGTTTCCCACCGCCATGCACCTGGCCGCGGTACAGGGCCTGGTGCATGGCTTGCTGCCAGCGCTGGCGGGCCTGCACGATGCGCTGGCCGCGAAGGCGGTGGCGTTTGACGGCATTGTAAAAATGGGCCGCACCCATTTGCAGGATGCGACCCCGCTGACGCTGGGGCAGGAAATATCGGGTTGGGCCGCTCAGCTGTCGCACGCGGATCGCCATGTGCGCGCAGCGCTTCCCCACCTGTGCGAGCTGGCGCTGGGTGGCACAGCCGTGGGCACCGGGCTCAACGCACCGGCGGGTTTTGATGTGGCCGTGGCCGCCGAGCTGGCCCGCAGTGCAGGCCTTCCTCTGGTTACGGCGCCCAACAAATTTGAAGCGCTGGCCAGCTGCGATGCACTGGTGCATGCACACGGCGCATTGAAGACGCTGGCCGCAAGCCTGATGAAAATCGCCAACGATGTGCGTTGGCTGGCGAGCGGGCCGCGTTGTGGCCTGGGCGAAATCCGCATTCCCGAAAACGAGCCCGGGTCGTCCATCATGCCGGGCAAGGTCAACACGACGCAGTGCGAAGCGCTGACAATGCTGTGTTGTCAGGTGATGGGCAACGACGTGGCCATCAACCTGGGGGGGGCGTCGGGCAACTTTGAACTCAATGTGTTTCGGCCCATGGTTGCGCACAATTTTCTGCAAAGCGTGCGTCTGCTGACCGATGGCATGCACAGCTTTCGTGTGCATTGCGCGGAAGGCATCGAGCCGGACACGGGCCGCATGGCCGAGATGGTGGAGCGCTCCTTGATGCTGGTGACCGCCCTGAATGCACACATCGGCTACGACAAGGCGGCAGAGATCGCCAAAAAGGCGAGCCGGGACGGCTCCACTTTGCGGGCTGCTGCCCTGGCCTTGGGCCATGTGACCGGTGAGCAGTTTGATCGGTGGGTGGATCCCGCTGCCATGGTGGGGCGCTGAGGCGGGCTTGCAACAGGGCCTTTGGGGCGTTCAGCTGAGCTTCGTTGCCGCGACCGGTGAGCCGTTGGCGTCAACTGTACCGCCCGCTCCACGCAGCAGGCCCTTGAGTTCGCTGATTTCCTGGCGCAGCAGTTGCACCTCTGCATGCAGCTGGTGTTCAATGGTCTGGCCAACCTGCTCCACCGCCTCTACCGTGGACTGGTGTTCGCCCTCGTTAAAAGTCTGCATCGCGTTGACGATGATCGCGATGAACAGGTTCAGCATCGTGAAGGTGGCGAAGAGGATGAAGATGATGAAGAAGATCCAGGAAAAGGGCGCGATCTCCATCACCGGCCGGGCGATGCCCATGGACCAACTCTCCAGCGTCATGACCTGGAACAGGGTGTACAGCGACCGTCCCAGGTGGCCAAACCACTCCGGAAAGTCTGCGCCGAACAGGTGCGTGGCGATCACGGCAAACACGTAGAAGACGAGCAACAGCACCAGAGCAATGGACGACAGTCCAGGGATTGCCGACAGCAGGGCGCCTACCACCCGGCGCATGGAAGGCACCATGGTGAGCATGCGCAGTACCCGAAGCACGCGCAAGGCGCGCAACACCGCGAAGGGGCCGCTGGCTGGCACCAGCGCGATGCCCACCACCGCAAAATCGAACAGGCTCCAGGGGTCGCGGAAAAATGCCGCGCGGTACACATAGAGGCGCATGGCAATTTCCAGCACGAACACCGCCAGAATGGCGCGGTCGAGTGCCAGCAGGGTGGATCCGTATTGGGCCATCAGGGTGCCCGAGGTTTCCATCCCCAACAACACCGCATTGATCACGATCAGCACGATGATGAACTGTTGAAATCGGGCATTGGCCAGGAGCGCGCCCAGGCGCATGCGCAGGGCTGGGTTGGAGTCGGGGTGTGAATCGGGCATGGTTGCCGAAGGAGCCAAGGTAAAGGATAAAGTAGGGTCCTCATTTTAGGGGTGCCGGCCAGTGCTCCGTGGTTCGACGGGCCTGGGAACCTGCAGGCCATGTAAGTGGCTCGTAAGAGCCTTTGCGCACATTCGATAGCTGATCTGTTACCCATACACCCGAGGAGACTGCCTATGTCCGCACCGTCGACGTCCATTCAATCCACCCTGGTCGAAAACCGCGTTTTTGAACCCACCGAGGCGACGGTCAAGGCCGCCCGTATTTCGGGCATGGATGCCTACAACGCACTGTGTGCCGAGGCTGAAAACGACTTTGAGGGTTTCTGGGCCAAGCGCGCCCGCGAAACGTTGACCTGGCACAAGCCCTTCACCAAGACGCTTGACGAGTCGAACGCCCCGTTCTACACGTGGTTTGAAGATGGCGAGCTGAACGCCTCGTACAACTGCCTGGACCGCCACATGGGTACCCCGGTGGAGAACAAGACCGCCATCATCTTTGAAGCCGACGGCGGCGAAGTGACCAAGGTGACCTACAAAGAACTGTTGGCCAAGGTGTCGCAGTTTGCCAATGCACTTAAGGCCAAAGGCGTCAAAAAGGGCGACCGCGTCGTCATCTACATGCCCATGACCATTGAAGGCGTGGTGGCCATGCAGGCCTGCGCCCGCATCGGCGCCACCCACAGCGTGGTGTTTGGTGGCTTCTCGGCCAAAGCGCTGCAGGAACGCATTCTGGTTGCGCCTGACCACACGCCGGGCGCTGCTGAGATTGACCGACGAACAGCTCAAGGATGTTGGCCTTGGCCGCGAGCAGGCCCGGCGCGAGGCGTTTCTGCCGTTCTGGAAGCT
>NZ_JAUSOO010000110.1 GCF_030656115.1 Hydrogenophaga sp. | reverse complement strand
ACGCCGTCGGCCGCAGGCACCGGCAGGAACGAGACCACGATGTACAGCGTCTTGTGGCCCTCTTGCGTCCAGTACTCCACCTTGTCGGCCACCGCCGAGAGCGCGCCTTTGGGGCGGCTCTCGATCACGGTGCGCATGGGGTCCACCGGTGCGGGGGCAGACGCCGCAGCGGCGGCGGCCGCGTCACTGGCCGCACTGCCGGTGTCGAGCACCGAGCCCAGAATGCTGTTGGGCCGGTAGGTGGCCAGGCCCTTGAGGTGGGCGCGCCAGGCCTGCTGGTACAGGCCCTTGAAGTCTTCGTAGGGGTAGTCGGCTTCGACGTTCACCGTCTTGGAAATGGCGGTGTCCACAAACGGCTGCACCGCTTCCATCATGGCAATGTGGTCGCCCGCGCTCATGGCCAGCGCATTCACGAAATACTCGGGCAACTGGTCCACGTTGCCGCCGAGTTCGCGGTACAGGCGCCAGGCGTGGTCTTCCACCGCGTACTCGCTGGTGCTGCCGTCGGACTCGCGCTTTTTGCGGCGGTACATCCACGAGAACGGCGGCTCGATGCCGTTGGAGGCGTTGTCGGCAAAGGCCAGGCTGACCGTGCCGGTGGGCGCGATGGACAGCAGGTGGCTGTTGCGGATGCCGTGTTTGCGAATCTGCTTTTGCAGCGCGGCCGGCAGGCGGCTGGCAAAAGTGCCGGCGGCCAGGTAGTCGTCCACCACCAGCTTGGGGAAGGCGCCTTTTTCTTGCGCCAGACCCACCGAGGCGGCGTAGGCGGCGTCGCGCATGCGCTCGGCAATTTGTGCGGCCATGGCGCGGCCCTCGTCGCGGTCGTAGCGCACGCACAGCATGGCCAGGGTGTTGCCCATGCCGGTAAAGCCCACGCCAATGCGGCGCTTGGCGGCCGACTCTTCGCGCTGCTGGGGCAGCGGCCAGAAGGTCACATCCAGCACATTGTCGAGCGCACGTACCTGGGTGGTCACGGCTTGTTCGAAGGCTTCAAAGTCGAACGACGGCAGGCCACCAAAGCCAAACGGGTTGCGCACGAAGCGCGTGAGAATGACCGGGCCGAGGTCGCAGCAGCCGTAGGGCGGAAGGGGTTGCTCACCGCATTGCCCAGTGACCAGACCGTTGAATATGACCGTGTTGCCATCGGCTTGGGTGGTGTCGAACACCGCAGCGCGGCCGATGTGAACAATCTCGGCGATCCGGCTGGTGGCGGGCTGGGTTTTGCGCAGCACCTTGTCGGCCACCCAGGCGCGGTATTTTTCGGTCTTGTAGTCCAGCAGAAAACCGACCTCGTCCATGAAGCGCTCGCGCGACTGGCCGTCAATGATCAGCTCGTACTGGGCCTGGCATTCGTAGGGGCTGAGGCCGCCCTTGCCGTTGGGCATGTCCTTGGTCTGGGCGTCGCGGCGCAAGCGCAGGCGGGCCAGGATGCCCAGGTTGGCCAGCACTACCTGCACATCCTTGAGCAAGGCGGGGTAGCTCGAACTCAGTCGGATGGAACAGCTTTGGCTGTTGCTGGACACGTTGACCGTGCCGTCGGTTTGGAACAGTGCGCGCAGATAGCCCTTCACGCAAGCCTCGCTGCCGCGCCAGACGATCTCGGGCACGCGCAGCTTGGTGTCGCGGTTGAAGCCCAGCGCAGCCAGGGCGCGCGCCAGCAAAACCGACCGAATGACCACATGGTTGCGCTCAGCCACGGCCACCGGCGCTACCTGGTACTGCCGGGCGGTGGCTGAGAGCCCCGCGGTCAAGGCGTTGACGATGCCCGTCACGCGCTCGGCCAGCACCCGTTCTTCGTTCCACAGGTTGACGCAGGCCGCATCCAATCCCTTGCCTCGGTTGGTGAAATGGCCATCGCCGGTGATCAGGCCCAGCAGCATCCCCAGTTCTTCGCTGCCCTCCTGCCCGAACTGACCTTTACCCGACTGCACCCACAGTTCATCCCCTACCGCCAGCTCAGACAGCTTGATCTTGCCGCGCGTGGTGTAGAAGTCGTGCCACGCCGTGGCTTCGATCTCGAAACCATCGTCGGTCGTGACCCGGTACACATCGGCATCGCGTGAGGTCATGAAGGCCGGCTTGGCCGGGCGCGTGGCCATGCCGGTCTCGGGGTTGGCGAGCGCACGCCCGTCCACCGTGACCTCCAAGGCCTTGCCGCTGTGGTACAGGTCGCCGATTTTCACCAGCCCGAACTGTGTGGCCAGCCGGGTGTCGGCTGTCACACATGGGTTGGTCGCCTCAATGCTTTCGCAGTAGCGCAGGTTGTTGTCGGTGCGGATCTGGTCCAGAAACAAAATGCCGGGCTCGGCGAAGTCGTAGGCCGACTTCATGACCGTGTCCCACAGCTCGCGGGCGGCGATGGTCTGGTAGACCCACAGGCCGTCGGCGCGCTGGTAGGCGCCTTTGGCGATCAGCGGGGCGCCGGGGCGGGCCTTGTGCACCAGTTCCCAGGGCTGGTCGTTGCCCAGGGCTTCCATGAAGGCGTCGGACACGCCGACCGACACGTTGAAGTTGTTCCAGCGGCCGGGGGTGCGTTTGGCGGTGATGAATTCGAGCACATCGGGGTGGTCAATGCGCAGCACGCCCATCTGGGCACCCCGGCGCGCACCGGCGCTCTCCACGGTGGAGCACGACTGGTCGAACACGTTGATGTAGCAGCACGGGCCAGACGCCATGGAGTGCGTGCCCTTGACCTCGGCGCCTTTGGGGCGGATGCGCGAAAAGTCGTAGCCGACCCCGCCGCCCCGGCGCATGGTCTCGGCGGCTTCGCGAAGCGCTTCATAAATGCCGGGGTAGCCTTCGTGGTCCACGCCCTGGATGGCGTCGCCCACGGGCTGCACGAAGCAGTTGATCAGCGTGGCCTGGATGTCGGTGCCGGCGGCGCTCATGATGCGCCCGGCGCCAATGGCACCGGCGTGCAGGTTGTCGAGGAAGCGCTGCTCCCACTCGGCGCGCACGTCTTCTTTTTCCACCGAAGCCAGGGCACGCGCCACGCGGCGGTACAGGTCTTCAATGCCGTCTTCGCCGGGTTTGAGGTATTTTTCTTTCAGCACATCGAGGCTGATGGGCTGGGTCTGGGTCAGGTCTTGCGGACGCATGGTGTTGTCGCGTTTCATATCGGGTGTTTTTTGAAGAGGCGCAAAGCCTGTCGGACGGAATGGTGGGGATCAGCGGGGTGCTCGGATGGACCTGTGTGCCACAAGGCCCATGGCGTCGAAACAGCGCAGAAAGGCCGCGCTGGCAACCGCTTGAGGCCACCAGGGCGCGCAGCCTGGGTCGGGCGAAAAGGCTGCAAGGAAGAACGCGATTATCCCTGCTGAAACCTGTTTTCGCTATCCATCCCGGTTGAGGGCCACCCCGCCCCGTGGTTTCTAATTCCATTTCCATATCAACCGTGAACGCGAAGGCGAAGCGCAGACAGTACAAACGTACGGCAAGCGAAGCCGACAAAGTGCACGGTTGATATGGAAATGGAATAAGGTGCCCGCTGGCCGGCGCCCGCGTTTCAATGGTTGGCCACGGGCGGCCGAATGCCTGCCAGCATCCACTGCAACAGGTCGTGCACCGACCGGATCTCGCGCCCGAAAGGCAGGCTTCCCGCACCCCGGAAAAACAACCCTTTGTCCGTATCGCCTTCCATGGCGTGGCCCAGTTGCTGGTCAATGCAAAACTGGCCGATGCCCACCACGCCGTCGCGCAAGCCGCAGTGGGCCAGGCAATCGAACGACATGTTGCACTTTTTCTTCACATGTGCGGCCGCCTGCAGCTTGGGTTCGATGCGGATGTACTTGTCCAGCCAGGGTGTGCGCACCGCGCGCGCCGGCAGGCCGGCCACGCTGACGAATTCCACGATGTCTTCGGGCCGCGCGTCGGCCAGCACGTGTTTGAAGGCCGGGTCGGCGTCGCATTCGGTGGTGACCGCAAAGGCGGTACCCATCTGTACCGCGCTGGCGCCCAGGCCCTGCAACCGCAAGATGTCGGCCCGGCTGCCGATGCCGCCGGCGACGATGAGCGGAATTTGGCCCTCAATGCCCGATTTTTTGAAGAATTCGAGCACCTGGGGCAGCACGGTGTCGAAATCGAAGCGCGCGTCCTGCAGGTCGGCCACCTTGGCCGCGCCCAGGTGCCCACCGGCCAGGCGGGGGTGCTCGATCACGATCGCGTCGGGCAGGCGGCCCTTTTTCTCCCATTTGCGCACCAGCAGCTGCACGCCCCGGGCGTCCGACAAAATGGGGATCAGCGCGGTTTTCGGGTGGTCTTTGGCAATGTCGGGCAGGTCCAGCGGCAGGCCGGCGCCCACCACCACGGCGTCGGCACCGCTGTGCAGCGCCTGGCGCACATAGATTTCATACGCGCTGAGCGCCTTCATCACGTTCACCGCGATCAGGCCGCGGCCCTGGGCGATGCCACGGGCGCGCTGTATTTCGCGGTCCAGCGCCACCAGGTTGGCGGCGTCGATCTGCGCCTTGGCATCGGGTTCCTTGTCCAGGTGGCCGGTCTGGGCCATCAGGTCGGGGTGCATGCGGCGCAGGTCCACCGACGAGACCGTGCCCACGCCGCCGTAGCTGGCCACGGTACCGGCCAGCTGACCGGCCGACACACCCACACCCATGCCGCCCTGCACCACCGGAATGAGTTCGCGCCCGCCCAGGCGCCAGGTGCGCAGGCCATCGCTGCGGGCCAGGGCCAGCAGCTCGGCCGCCCGCTGGGCCACCGTGGGGGCGGTCTGACCGGCGGTCGGCTGAGCCGGTATCTGTTCAAGGGGGAAGAGTCGTTCCATGGTGTTCCACATCCAGTTGCTGCGGCCCATGCCGCCGAGGGGAGGCTAACCAGCTTGCACCGTCGGCGCCTTGCGGTGCGTCAAACACAGCCGCTTCGCTGAAAAAACAGCCCAGCCAGCCGCTCACTGCACCAGCGGGGAATCGG
This sequence comes from Hydrogenophaga sp., assembly GCF_030656115.1. GTDB lineage: Bacteria > Pseudomonadota > Gammaproteobacteria > Burkholderiales > Burkholderiaceae_C > Hydrogenophaga. The sequence goes on along the minus strand of NZ_JAUSOO010000110.1, from coordinate 2,929 downwards.
CGCCTTCCAGCGCCAGGCCTTCCACCTGGGCCTGGCCGACCAGCAGCTGCATGTACTGGCGCAGCGCCGTGCTGCGCGATTGCAGCGCCAGCTGGGCCTGGATGCGCTCCTGCACCTGCTCGAATTCGGGCAGCCTGCCCTTGCGCCGGCCCAGCACTTCAATGATGTGCAGGCCAAAGCGGGTGTGCACCAGACGCGGGTGCACGCCCATGCCCCAGCGGCTGTCGGTCTGGAAGAAGAGCTCGTTGGCCAGTTCCGGCGCGCAGTCTTCGGGTGTCACCCAGCCCAGGTCGCCGCCTTGTGCGCTGGACGGGCAGTTGGACAGCTCGGCCGCCAGCGCCTCAAAGCGGCCCGGGGCCACGTCTTTGCGGATCAGCTCCAGCAGCGCCGCCTCGGCGCGCTGCGACAGTGCATGCACATTCACGCCAGGCGTCACGGCGAACAGGATGTGGCGCACATGCAGGGCCTGGCCCACGATGAAGCGGCCCTTGTTGGCGTCAAAGTAACGGCGGCACTCGGATTCACCCGGGTCGGGTGAGACCACGGCGGCATCCAGCAGGCCTTCAATGACGGCGCGCTGCGCGCCGTCCAGCTCGGGCGCCACCAGCCCGGTGTGGCGCGGCAGCAGGCCCGCTTTCACCGCCTGCTGGCGCAGCAGCTCGGTGTAGGCGCGCTCGCGCAGCGTGTCCGGGTCGGGTGTCTCACTTGCCTCGTGCAGGGCCATGCCGTTGATGCTGGCCACGGCGGGCTGCGCTTCACCGGCACAGGCGCAGTGGCCGCTGCCACAGCCCACGGTTGTTGCTGCGTTCATGCTGTGTGTCCTCGGGTCAATGTGAAACAGGGCGCTGTTCGGCCGGCACGCTGGACTTCAGGCCCAGCTTGCGGCTGCGCACCACCTGGTAGGGGCGGAACACGTAGGCCAGCGTGCCGAAGCCGCTCCACACATGGACCAGGCGCGAGAAGGGGAAGAGCAGGAAGATCGTCATGCCCAGCACCAGGTGCACCAGATAGACCCAGTCCAGACCGGCCAGCACGCTGGCGTCCGGACGGAAGGTGACGATGCCCTGCGCCCAGGCCGACAGCTGCAGCATCGCCTGACCATCGGAGTGGCCATAGGAGAACGGCAACGTGACGATGCCCAGCACCAGTTGCACCCAGAGGATGACCAGGATGAACAGATCGGTGCGGTGGCTGGTGAGGCGGATGCGGTCGTCAAAAATACGGCGGTGCAGCAGCAGCGTGAGGCCGATGAAGCAGATCACACCCGCCACACCGCCGGCCACCACCGCCACCATTTGCTTCTGGCCCGCCGTGATGAAAGGCTCGTAAACAAAGTGGGGCGTGAGCAAACCGACCGTGTGGCCAAAGAACAGGAACAGGATGCCGATGTGGAACAGGTTGCTGCCCCAGCGCAGCTGGCGCTTGCGCAGCAGCTGCGACGAATCGCTTTTCCAAGTGTATTGGTCGCGGTCAAAACGCGCCAGGCTGCCCATGAAGAACACCGCCAGGCAGATATAGGGAAAGACGTTGAAGAGGAAGTTGTGCAGCGTGTTCATGCCTGCGCTCCTTGAGAAGGTTGGGGTGACTTTCTGACAATGTGAATCGGCTGCGGCTGGCCGGGTTTGGCCTGCCCTTCGGTGGAGCAACCACCAAACACCTCGGGTTCGGCCCAGCTCTGATCCATTTCGGGCTCGGGCGCAATGGCCACGGCCTCGGCCTTTTCACCCGCCAGTTCCAGCACGGCGGCCAGCACGCTGGCGTAAGGGCTTTGGCGACCGGCGAGCGCGCTGAAGATCACGCGCACGATGTGCGCAATCTCGCCCATGAACTCACGCGCCTGCGGCGGTGGCTGGGTGGAGGCAAATTCCAGCACCACCGGCAAATAATCGGGCAACTCGCTGGTGCCCAGAAACAGACCCGCTTTTTCATAGGTCTGAATCAGGTCGATCATGGCGGGGCCACGGTCGCGTGAATCGCCGTGCACATGCTCAAACAGGTGCAGTGCGGTGCGGCGGCCCCGGTCGAACAGTTCGACGTATTCGGACTCCACGTCCAGCGCCGGGCTGGCGCCCAGGTGCTTGAGCAAGGCGTCCAGCTCGGCCAGCCGCGCGGCCGGCAGCGCCTTTTCGGCTTGCAGGGCTTCGCGCATGTCGGCGGTGTGGGCGCGGAACGCCGCGTCGGGGTAGCGCAGCAGGTGCGCCAGCACGCGCAGCGTGAGGCGGGCCTGGGGTGGGGATGAAGAAAACAGGGCCATGTCAGCTCTCCACCTTGATGGGAATCGTGCGCTTTTTCTCGGAGCCGAACAGGCTGGTGGTGGTCTCGCCCTCGGAGCAGCCGTTGCCGAACGTGAAGCCGCAACCGCCCTTCACGTTGAAGGTGTTTTCTGCGTACTCGCGGTGCGTGGTCGGGATCACGAAACGGTCTTCGTAGTTCGCGATCGCCATGTAGCGGTACATCTCTTCCACCTCGCGGGCGGTCAGGCCCACCTGGTCGAGCACCTCCTGGTTGACCAGGCCGTCCACGTGTTTGGTGCGCTGGTAGGAGCGCATGGCCAGCATGCGTTCCAGGGCGCGCACCACCGGGCCGGTGTCGCCGGCGGTCAGCAGGTTGGCCAGGTACTTCACCGGAATGCGCAGTTGCGACACGTCCGGAATCTCGCCGTTCTGGCTCAGCATGCCGGCGTTGGCCGAGGCTGTGATGGGCGAAAGCGGTGGCACGTACCAGACCATGGGCAGCGTGCGGTACTCGGGGTGCAGTGGCAGGGCCACCTTCCACTCCACCGCCATCTTGTAGACCGGGCTCTGGCGGGCCGCGGCCATCCAGGCGTCGGGAATGCCGTCGATGCGGGCCTGCTCGATCACCTTCGGGTCGTTCGGGTCCAGGAACAGGTCGAGCTGGGCCTGGTACAGGTCGATCTCGTTGGGCGTGC
>NZ_JAUSOO010000104.1 GCF_030656115.1 Hydrogenophaga sp. | reverse complement strand
TTGGGCAGGTCGGCGACGACCTGGTAGGCGCGCGGGACCTTGTAGGCGGCCATGCGGTTGCGGCAGTGCGCGTCCAGCGCTGCGATATCGAGCGTGGCGCCCTGTTTGGGCACGATGTAAGCCTTGGCCAGCTCGCCCTTGTTGTCATCGGGCACGCTGCCCACGGCCACCATGGCCACGTCCGGGTGCTCGGCGATCACGCGCTCGAGCTCGGCCGGGTAGATGTTGAAGCCGCCGGTGATGATCATGTCCTTCAGGCGGTCCACCACGTACAGGTAACCCTGCTCGTCCTGGCGCACCAGATCACCCGTGTGCAGCCAGCCATCGGCCTCCAGCGTCTGCGCCGTGGCCTCGGGCTTGCCCAGGTACTCGACCATGGTCACCGGCCCACGGATCTGCAGCTCGCCCACCTCATTGGCGCCCAGCACCTGGCCCGTACCGTCGGTGGCCACCACCCGCGCCTGCAGGTGCGGCAAGGCCACGCCGATGGAGCCGTGGCGCGTGGGGCCGTAGGCGCTGTGCGTGGTGCCCAGGCCACCCAGCTCGGTCATGCCCCACAGCTCGATCAGCGGGCAGCCGAAGGCGGCCTCCACCTCGCGCATCTTGGCCTCGGGCATGGTCTGCCCGCCCACCGTGCAGCGTGTCAGCGACGACAGGTCGTATTCGCTTCGCTTCGGATGGTTGAGGATGTACATGTACATCGTCGGCACACCTTCGAGCATGGTCGCCCGCTCGGCCTGGATGCTGGCCAGCACCCGCTCGACGTCGAAGGTCTTGTGCAGCACCAGCGTCATGCCGTAGGCGATGGCGGCGTTCATCACGATGTTGCCGTAGACGTGCGAGCACGGCAGGGCGCTGACCACCGTGTCGGCCGCCGTGCGCACGTGCATGGTCGCCGTCATGGCGGTGTTCATCAGGATCGCCTGGTGCGTGAGCACCGCACCTTTCGGATGCCCGGTGGTGCCCGAGGTGTAGCCCACGGTGCAGGGCTGGTCCAGGGCGATGCCGGGCACCGGGTAGGTGCTCGCCTCCGCCGCGGCTCCTTCGAGCAGCGAGGCGAAGTCTTCGGCACCGGCAGGCGTCTGCCCGCCAAAGGCAAAGCAATGCTTGAGCCCGGTCTGCGCGCGCACCCCCGCCAGGCTGGCGATGCGGTCATCAGACCCGAACACGGCCACCGCGCCGCAGTCGTTCATGGCGTAGGCGGCCTCCTCGGGCGTGAGCATCAGGTTCAGCGGATTCACCACCGCACCGATCTTCATCACCGCGTAGTAGGCGACGATCCACTCGGGGCAGTTGGGCGAGAACAGCGTGACCTTCTCGCCCGCAGCGATGCCGCGCTGCTGCAGCTGCGCAGCGACCCGGGAGGACGCCTCGTCGAGCTGGCGGAAGGACCAGCGCTGGTCTTCGAACACCAGCGCCGTCTTGTCGCCAAAGCGGCGCGCCGCGTCGCTCAGCAGCGCGCCGACCGAGGTCGGCAGGGCAGCTGCGCTCATGCCAGTGCCTTGCGCATGACGGTCTGCATGTTGCAGTACTCGGCCAGGCCGTGCAGCGAGTTCTCGATGCCCACGCCCGACTGCTTGTGGCCGCCGAAGGCGATGTTGGGGGCGAACACGTGCACGTGGTTGACCCACACGGTGCCGGCCTCGATGCGCCGGGCAATCGCCGAGGCCTTCTCCAGGTCCTTGCCCCAGACGGTGGCGGCCAGGCCATATTGGGTGTTGTTGGCGCGGGCGATCACGTCTTCGACGTCTTTGTACTTGAGCAGCGGTAGCACCGGGCCAAAGGCCTCTTCGACCACCACGCGCGAGTCCTCCGGCGGGTTGTCCACCAGCGTGACCGGGATGAAGTAGCCGGGCTTTTGCTCGGGCGTGCCGCCCAGCAGGAACTTCAGGCCGGCGTCGCGGCTGTCGGCCAGCAGCTTGGAGACCTTGTCGTACTGCATCTTGTTCTGCAGCGGGCCCAGTTCGGTGCCGGCCTCCATGCCGTTGCCCACCTTAACGGTCTTCGCATAGGCGACCAGCTCGCGCGCCACGTCGTCGTACACGTCCTCGTGCACGTACATGCGCTTGCAGGCCACGCAGAACTGCGAGCTGTTGGCGAACGAGGCCCAGAACAGGTCCTTGGCAATGGCCTTGGCGTCCACGTCGGGCAGCACGATGGCCGGGTCGTTGCC